>JBDTMI010000042.1:0-29807 GCA_039934355.1 Gemmatimonadales bacterium | reverse complement strand
GTGATCACCTCGCGGGCCAGCCCATCGGCTTCCCGCCCGGTCAGGCCCGAATGCAGATGCTCGATGGCGCGCCGCTGGGCCTGCTGCACGACCTCGTACACGGCGCGCTGCCGTTCATCGGCCCGGCCCCCCACCACCACGGTCCGGGTGAGGTCGGCACAGTATCCGTCCACCTGCGCACCGAAGTCAAGCAACAGCCACTCGCCCCGCCCCACCGCGCGGGCGCTGGTGTGGGCATGCGGGAGGGCGCTGCGGGCACCGGAGGCCACGATCGTAGGAAACGGATGCCACTCGCTTCCCCGGACCCGGAGCGCCGCCTCCAGCCGGGCGGCAAGGCTGAATTCCGTCTCCGCCACGCGAACGGTCGGCAGAAACTCGGCGAGCGCCGCCTGGGCCAGTTCGGCGGCGGCGCGGATCGCGGCGATCTCGCCGGCATCCTTCACCATTCGCAGTCGCTCGACCAGCTCGCTGGACCCCTCCCACCGGTGCACCCCGAGTCCCTCCAACCGCTCCCGGTCCCGCACCGTCGCGATATGGGCCTCGAACCCTGTGATGCCGCCCGCATGCTCAGCCAGCACCCGCTTGAGGCGGTCCCACACATTGACCTGGTCGATCTCGACTCGCGCCGCACTCCCCGCCTCCTGCGGCGCCTGGCCGGCGTACCGGAAGTCGGTGATCAGGACGGCATCCGTCGCACGAATCAGCAGCAGGGCGGAAGAGCCGGTGAAGCCCGTCAGGTAGCGGATGTTGGGCAGCGACTGTACCAGTAGTGCATCGAGACCCAGCGCGAGCAACCGGTCCCGCAGCGCCACCTGCCGCGTCAGCCGGCGGTCAGCCGCCACTGAGCCGTGTCACCAGCGCGTTCAGGGCCAGCGTATATCCGGCTGGCCCGAAACCGGCCACGATACCGAGCGCGAGATCCGCCAGCCGGGAGTGCCGCCGCTCCGCTTCACGGGCGAAGATGTTCGAGAGATGCACTTCCACGAAGGGAACCTTCACGGCGAGGAAGGCATCCCGAATCGCGAGACTGGTGTGGGTGAATGCGGCCGCGTTCACGAGGGCGCCGTCAACCTGGCCCCGCAGCCCCTGGACCGCGTCGACGAAATCGCCTTCGTGATTCGTCTGGTGCCAGGTCAGCGTCACGTTGAGGCGGGCCGCCTCGGCCCGGACCTGCTGCTCCAACTCGGCCAGCGTCGTCGAGCCGTAGACCTCGGGTTCGCGGGTGCCGAGCAGGTTCAGATTCGGGCCGTTGAGCACCGCAATGCGCATCAGCGCTTCAGGCTCTTCAGCCAGTGCTGAAACTGGTCGAGGTCCTCGCCGCCGGGGCCGGTGGTGCGCGGGTGTGAGGCTCCGCCGGGACCGGGAGTCGGTCCGCCGAAGAACTGGTCAAAAGAGAAAGCATCGGTCCCACCCGGGGTGGGCAAGGAGTCGGCTGGCGGTTTGGCCACAGCGGCTTCCTCACCGAAGATGGCGCTCAATGACAGCGGGCCGCTCGCTGGCCGTGTCGGCGCCCCGCTGCCGTCATCGGATTCCACCGGGGCGGGTACGCTGCGACCGGCGCCCATCGGACGGGCATCGACCAGGGCGCGGAAAAACGATTCCACCGATTCCCCACCGGTGTCCATCGCGATGTAGGACAGCCGGCGCGCGCCGGTGTGGTCCATCGCTTCCAGGGCTCGGACCCGGTCCGCAAGCCGTCCATCATCCGGGTGCCGCTCCACCAACCGGCGATACACCGCGAGCGCCTCCGGGATGTGCCCCTGCCGCGCGTAGAGTTCGGCCATCGTCTCGGTCAGCACCGGTTCGGGCTCCGCCGACGCGGCTTCCATCGCGCCCCGCGCGGGAAGTACGGGCTCCAGCGAGATGCGGCGCACTCGCGGCGCCTCGACCTCGCCGGCATCATCCGGAAATATCAGTCGTAGCTCCGAGGCCGGGGGGGCCTGGGTCCCGGCCGGCTCCGCTGACCCTTCCGAAACCGGTGCATCCTCCAGCGGATCACTGGAGAATGAATCGGGTTCCACCTCGACCAACTCCACCATGCTGGCTTCGCTGGACATCTCGGCGAGCACGGCTTCAGGGACAGCCGCGATGCTCTCCTCGACCACTTCGCCGGTATCGGATTGTGTAGCCGGCGTTTCGGGCGCGGGTACCGGTTCCACCTCCGGCTCGGTCCGGATGGGCGGGAGGAACGCCGTCACCGCCTCCGACAGGGGGACCACCGGGGGAGCATCGTCATCCGGCGACCCGGTTGACATCTCCTCCGTCGGCATCAGCGTGATGGCCGCGAAACCGCTGGTGACGACTCCGCCACCCCAGGGTTTCGGTGTCGGTGGCGGCGCGGGCGGGGGGGCAGCTTCCGCCTCCGGCGTGTGAACTTCCTCGTCCGGCTCCAGCGCGCTGGCGCCAGCGAGCATTGCGTCCACACCGTTGGGCGGCTGAAATTCGGAGCCGCCGGTTGAATTGGCATCGAGCAACTGATCCACCCCACTCGGCGGCTGAAACTCCGCGGCTCCCGCCGAAGAGAGGGTCAGCTCCTCGGACGCGTTGGGCATCTGGAATTCCGACGTGCCGGGCGTCAGGCCGAGCAGCGCGGCACTGTCGTCCGGCACCTGGAATTCCGAGACGCCGGGGGCAGTATCGAGCAGCGCGTCGCTGTATTCGGGCTCCTGAAACTCGGTAACGCCGGAGGGGCGCAGCTCGATCGGTGCGACTTCCTCGGTGCGGTAGGCGAACTCCTCGGCCGCCGGCGTCTCCGCCGACGGCATCGTGACGGTTTCGACGGGCTCGATCAGCATCTCCCGCGCGGGAACGATGAACGGTACGTCGGGCTCGAAGGCCTCGAGTGGTGCCGGTTCAATGTCCGCGACAGCCTCGGCAAGGTTCAGTTCCGCCGGCTCAACTTCCAGCGGGGGCAACACGGTGGGCGGGCGGCTGAACACCGGAATGGTGGGGACGGTTCGATCATCGGCCTCCGCGACCGTGGACGGAGTGGGGGTGGGGGCCACCGGTGACGGCGGGCCAAAGGCCTCGAAGGCGGACTCGATTGCGGCGTCGTCCGACAGCGCCTCCTCGATGATTTGTCCGCTGCCTGCTTCCGACATCAGCACGCTCGGCGTCGCGGGCTGAATCACGGGGACCGGCGGGGGAAGCGGCGCTTCGCTGGCAGGCTCGGGACGGGCCAAGACTTCGACCGGCCGGGTGATTGCGGCCGCCGCTGATTCCCGCATGGCGAGCACGCGTGCGAGTTGGTCGCGAGCTTCGTCGTTACTGGGATCAACCGAGATCAGCCGCTCGAGCCAGTTCGACGCCTCCATCAGCCTGCCCTGCCGTTCCGTGATGTCGCCCAGCGCCTTGAGGGCAATCACGTTCTCGACATCGAGATCGAGCACATGCGTGAACGCCGCCTCGGCGGGACCGTCCTCGCCCATGTCGAGCTGGCACCGCCCCAGCACAATGTTGCCCGGGATGTGGTCGGGGTGGAGTTCGAGCCCCTGACGCAGGACCTCGATGGCCAGTGAGACGTCGCCGTTTTTGCGAAGAACCTCCGCATAAGGGGCGAAAACCGTCCCTTTGGGATTGTCCTTCCAGCGGCGCTCGAGCTTCTCGATTTCGCTGTTTGGTGGCATCCCGTGCTCTAGGCGTAAGTTGTTGTGGGGATTGAACAAAGATTAGTGGTCCCCGGCGGCACTGTCAACCGGGCCCCCCGCCTTCGCGCTTGAGATTCCCCCTTGCCCGGCTTACACTTAGCCCTCTTTTTGCCGCCGGACCACCCAGAGGCAGGGCCATTCTCTATGATGCAAGCCTTCCGCAGCATGGCGGGTAAAGTCGCCGCCAGCATTTTCGCCGTCCTGATGCTCGTCTTCGTCATCACCAGCGTCGACTGGAGCCAGGTCACCGGAGGGTCGCGGAGCACCGTGGGCACGATTAACGGCGTCCACATTCAGCTGCGCCAGTACCAGGCGATGGTCCAGCAGGAGACCGAGCGCCGGCAACGCCAGGCCGGTCACTCACTCAGCGCGGAAGAGGTGGAAGAGGCCCGCAAGGCGGTGTGGGAAGAATTGGTCCGGCAGCAGTCGCTGGAGAAGGAATACACCGAGCGCGGCATCACCGTCGGCCCCGACGAAATTGCCGAGGCGATCCAGCAGAGCCCGCCCTCGGAGCTGCTCCAGCAGGCAGAATTCCAGACGGACGGCCAGTTCGACGTGGCGAAGTATCAGCGCTGGCTCCGCTCCAGTGCCGCGGCGCAGGTGATCCCGATCCTCGAGGCGCAGTACGCCGAGCAGATGCGCCAGTCGAAACTGCTGCGCGTCGTCACCGCCGATGTCTACATCTCCGACGCTGGGCTGTGGCAGAACTGGAAGGACGCCAACGAAAAGGTGACGATCGAGGTCGCCGCCCTGCTGTCCCGCAGTGTCGTCCCTGATTCCGCCGTGCCCATCGGCGATGCCGATGTCCGGAAGTATTTCGATGCCCACCAGAGCGAGTTCAAGCGCCCGGCCACGGCCTACCTCAGTTATGTCGAACTGGTGCGCGCCGCGGACCACAGCGATTCCGTCGTGGCACACGACCGCGCCCTGGTGCTGCGCAAGGAGATCCTCGACGGCGCTCCGTTTGATGAAGTCGCGAAGCGGGAGTCATCCGACTCCGTCTCCGGCGCCAAGGGCGGCGACCTCGGCGACTTCGGGAAGGGCACCATGGATCCGGCCTTCGAGCGGGCCGCCTTCGCCCTCCCGATCGGGACGGTGTCGGAACCGGTGCTCTCCGAGTTCGGTTATCACCTCATCAAGGTCGAGAGCCGCTCCGGCGGAAAAGTGCGGGCCCGGCACATCCTTGTCCCCATCGAGATTGCCGGGGCACACCGAGACTGGCTCGATGCCCGCGCCGACACTCTTGAGGGATTGGCCGCCGACAAACTGGACCCCGCGGCCCTCGACTCCGCCGCCCGCAGCCTCGGCTTGCGGATTGGCCACGCACTCCCGTTGCAACAGGGCTCCCGCGCACAGATCGGTGTGCAGGTGATCCCCGACGCGGGTGTCTGGGCCTTCCGCGCCAAGCCGGGCGAGACCGGGGAAATCATTGAACTGTCGTACGCCGATTTCCTCTTCCGCCTCGACAGCCTCCAACCGGAAGGCGTACCCCCGTTTGACAAGATCAAGGGGGCGGTCGCCGGCGCGGCCCGCAACGCATTGAAAGTGGAGGGCACCCGCAAGGTCGGGGAGAACCTCCTGAAGCGGGTTCGTGAAGGCAGCACGCTGACTCAGGCGGCAACGGCGCTCGGACTGCCGCACCAGGAATTTCCGGCGTTCTCGCGGGTGAATCCTCCCTTCCCCAGCGCCAAGGTCGTCGGCACCGCTTTCGGCCTCGCGCCCGGCAAGACCAGCGGACTCATCGAAACCCCGGAGGGGATGTATGTGCTGCGGGTCATCACCCATGTACCCGCCGACTCGGCGGCCTTCGCCAAGGGAATCGACGACTACCGGGTCCAGCAGATCAGGCTGGCGCGCCAGGATCGGGCCCGCAGTTACCTCGAGGCTATCACCGCCACAGCCAAGATCGTTGACCACCGTGCGGACATCTTCCGGACCGAGGCTCAGGCCGACGCAACGCCGGCCACTGGTCGGGGCAGCTGACACGCGCTGGGCCGCACGCGACGAGGGGCTCTCTGGGAGATTCCAGGGAGCCCCTTTCGTTTACCGACTCGCGGCTGCGAGCCATCGCTCCGGCTCGTCTGTTACTGCGAGAGGCGCTTCGGATCCCCGCTGGACGCCGGTGGCGTCGTGGTGCGGTTATCGAGCTGGCGATTGTCGAGCTGCCGATTCGCCGGCCCGCCGGCATCCCCGCCCCCCACCGCATCGGTGGCGTCGTTGATGCTGCGCTTGAATTCACGAATACCTTTGCCAAACGAGGCCCCGATTTCCGGCAGGCGCTTGGCCCCGAAGACCAGCAGCACCACCACCAGAATGAGCAGGATCTCCGGGAGACCCAGGTTGCCGAACATGTCAGACCCCCGCTAAAAGAGAGTGCGTGCGATCAAGTACGCGATGATCACGCCCAGTATCGCGAGCGGTGAGACGTTCACCGCAAACGGCCCCAGCGTCAGACTGAACACTAGCAGGTTGAGCGACACGGGGCCCGCGCTCGCGCTGGCAGTAAAGGTAAACACCTGGCGGGCGACACTGTCGGGCATCACCGCCTTGACCAGGGCATTGAGGAAGCCGCCGAAGATGAATCCGGTGAGCAGCACACCGACATAAAAACCGGGGCGACGCGGGCCGGTCGCCATCAGCGACGCCGGTCCAGCACATAGGTGATGCTGTCCCGCAGGGTCTCGCGGGCGTGACTCGCCGGCAGCGCATCCAGCTCCTGATCCGCCTGTGCCGCGAGCCGATTGGCCCGTTCCCGGGCGTAGTCCAGACCGCCCGCATCCCCGACCAGACCGATCACCCGCCCGATCTGGCTGTCCGTCGGTTCCGGTGCGGCCATCAGGGCAGCGACCTCGCGCCGAGCAACGGGTGAGAGCCGCGGCAGCGCATAGATGAGGGGCAGCGTGACCTTGTGTTCTCGCAGGTCATTGCCGGAAGGTTTGCCGGTCACCGCTTCTTCCTCGGTATAGTCGAGCAGGTCATCCACGATCTGGAATGCCATGCCGACGGCCTCGCCGAAATGGCGCAGCGCGTCGCGCTCGCGCGATCCCGCCCGGAGCGCCCCGACCTCGCAGGCGCCGGACAGCAGGGAGGCAGTTTTCGCCCGGATGAGCAGGTCGTATTCATCCTCGGAAAAGGCCAGGGGCTCATGCGCGAGAAGCTGCCGCATCTCGCCGACGGTCATTTCGTTGGTCACGCGCGACAATACGCGCAACGGCTCGATGTCGCCCAGTCGGGTGAGTTCGACCACAGCCCGGGAATAGAGATAGTCGCCCATGATCACCGAGACCTGGTGACTGAACAGGGCGTTGATGGTGGGCATGCCCCGCCGCAGTACCGAGTGATCCACCGAATCATCGTGGACCAGGGTCGCGAGATGGATTAGCTCCACCACCGCGGCGTGGGTCTCGGCCCGGCTGTCCGGCGCACCGGAGGCCTCTTCGGCCAGCAGCAGCAACGTCGGGCGGAACATCTTCCCCTGCATCTGCAGGAGGTGACTGTTCACCTCCGCAATCAGCCCGAAATCGCTCTGGATGATGCGGCGCAATTCGTCCTGCACCGTGACCAGACGCGGCTTGACCGATGCCTGCAGCGATACCAGCGTGACACCCGCGGCCGGCGAGGTCACGCCGGGCGCCCCGCCGCCAGCCGGGTCATCCGGGCGTTGGTGTCCTGGAATCCGATGTCCACCGCCAGCACGCGTTCGAAGTTGGTGATTGCCGGCCCGGCCTTGCCCTGCGCCTCCTGCGAACGCCCGAGCCAATACAGCAGCCCGATCTGCGAATCGTCCGTAGCCCCCAGGCTCTCCACGGCCCGGCGGAGGATGGCTTCGGCGATGGCGAACTGTCCCTTCTCGAAGAACGCACTCCCCAGTGCCTCGGAGGTCTTGAGGCGCCCTTCGGGCGCCCGCAACGACTTCTGGAATTCCGAGATGGCCTCGTCCAGGAGCCCCATCTCCTTGAACGCGACGCCGAGATCGTAGTGCGCCTGGTAGTCATCGGCATCGATGTTCTCGTCGATCCCGCGCTTGAACTGCGACAGCATGTCGTTGAAGTCCTTCTGCTCGTCCCCCGTCTGCTCCTCACTCCCAACCCGCATCCGGGGGTCCATGACGTGATCGTCGTCAAGAATGAAGGCGCCGAGGTCGACGAACGTGCCGTCGGCGACCTCGGGCTCGGGCTCTGCCGGACGGGGCGTGGCGTTGGTCTTCCGCGAGGGGCGCTTGGTCGGAACCGGGGCCGGCTCCGGGGCACCGAACATTGCCTCGACCGCCGAATCGGCATCGTCCGCAACTTCGTCGAGGACGGCAGGCGGTGCCTGAGATGCCGGCGCGGGGGAGATGGGCGGCCCCATCGCTTCGTCGAGCGGGGCGAGCGCGTCGAGGGCCGCCAGGACGCGGCGGTTGCCGGGATCATGCTCCGCCACGCGTCGATAGACCGACAGGGCCTTGTCGAGCGCTCCCACGCGCAGCAGCGCATCCGCCAGTTCGACGTAAGCCTCGATCAATCGGGTCCGGTCGCCACCGCGGAAGGAAATCTCCACCCGCTTCTGGTGATAGCGCACGCCGTTGGGATCGAGCCGGATCAGCTCCTGAATGAGGTCGCCGGCATGGATCCAATCCTCCCGCGACTCATATCCCGCCAGGGCGAGTTCAAGCTCCTCCTGACCACGGAGTTGTTCACCGACGGCGATCAAGGCCTCGCCGAGCGCCCGGTGAGCCTCGGGATCCTCCGGATCGTCCAGCACTCGGTCTTCGAGGTCGGTAATCGAGGGCTCGGCTGGCGCATCAATGTCGAGGTACGTGACGGTGGCCTCGTCGTCGACCGGGGAATCCTCGAACTCGAGGGCCTCGCCTTCGCCCACGTCGGTGGTCAGGAGTTCAAGCCCGAGCGATTCGCGCGGGAGTTCATCATCGGTTGCCGCCGCTTCGAAGACGGCGTCGATCGCCACCAGGTCCACCGCCGCGTCAACCGGACCCGCACCCGCGCCATCATCCTCCAGCAGCGAGGCGTAGACGGTGGAGTCGGGCTCGCTCGCACGCTCCAGGTCGAGCCCTTGCCCTGCCGCGATCAGGTCGGGCCCCTCCGCGGCTGGCTGATCCAGCTCGAGCCCGTCCAGCGGCTGCACCTGCACATCCTCCGGCGCCTCATCCTGCGTCGGCTCGAACCCGAGGGCGCGGACCACTTCTCCCGAAGCGGTTGCCTCCAGCTGGCCCTCATCACTGATCATCTGCAGTGAATGCAGATCCAGCGGCGTGTCCTCCTGGTGCGACTTCTCGATCTCCAGGGGTACGCTCGCTGTTGGCCTCGGCGGGGCGGCGGATGCGTCGACGCTCACGAGCGGGGGGGAGGCCGGGGGGGGCGTCGGTGGCGCGGGCTGCGGTGGAATCACAACCGCGCGGGTCTTCCGCGATCCCGGACCCGATCTCGCCGGAGCGCGAGGAAGCTCAGAGCCGGTGTCGAGAAAGACCAGGTCGCCCGAACGGGGCCTGGGGCCGGCCGCGGGCTTGGTGCTCTCCGGAGCCGTGGTGGTTTCCTCGGCGTCGAGCGCCTGGAGGCGCATCAGCGTCTTCCGCGCACCGATGGTGTCGCCCCTGGCCTCCAGATCGCTCGCCAGCTTCTCGAGCTGCTCCCGCGCCTCCGCATTCCGGGAGGACGCCCGCAGCAGCTCGGAGAGCATCAGGCGAATCTCCTTGTTGCCGGGGAACTGATCCGCAAAATCCTTCACCGACTTGAACGCATCATCGAGCTGATTGAGCGCGTTCATGCGCTCGAGATATTCCAGCAGGTTCTTCTTGGCTTCGATGACAACATTCTTGCGGGCATGCAGGTGGGCGAGCTTCAGGTAGGTCTGAATCCGGCCTGGATTCACCCTGAGGATCTTGCCGCAGAGGGCAATGGCGTTGTTGTAGAAACCCTGCTCGCCGTAGAGATCGGCGGCGCGCTCGTAGGCCTGGACGGCCGCGCCGGGCTCGTTGGCCTTGAGGTAGAGGTCTCCCACCCGGTTGTAGACCGAGAGATCAGGGACGGGATCATTCCCGGCCTCAAACTCACGGACCGCCTGGAGGTAGACCTCGATGGCCTTCCGCCACTCCTCTTTCTGCTCGTACTTGCGGGCGGTTTCCTTGAGCTTCTCGAAGTTCATCCAGCTGGGCCGGTGAGAGGGTGAAGACTCAAGCGGGGCCTCAACTTACAAGATACCGGCAGGCCGGTACCGGGAGCAAGGTAAACCGGGGAGGTAACAGGCGCCCCCGGCGCTCGCCTGCGCGCCGGGGTCGAGAGGGGCCCTTTAGTGGTGAAACGTCGCCGACCCGGGAACGCTGGAGCCACGACTCGCCCCCCATAGGAACTGGCCAGGTCGGCGCCAAGCCCCCGGTGTCCCGACACCGTGGACAGTTGCGCTCAGGTCGGACGAGGGAGCAGTTCGGTGGTCTGGGAGAACCTATCGGTCGGTGGAGGCTGGGGTAAGATGGGTGGGAGAGCCCGACGGAGGGGAACAGAAAAACGGGGAAGCGGCAAATCGCCCCTTCCCCGCTCCCGATGCGACCCGGAGAGTTACCTGCCCTGTCGGAGCAGCTCGGGGTTCCCCGGGTCAGTCTGGAACGACCAGTCGAGGATCAGGAAATTCTGTCCGACATGTGAGACGCGCACCGCCCCGTATCGGGCGAACCCATCGCCCCCGTCTGACTCGAAGACGTAACCCCAGCCCGGTAGCGCTTCGATGCCCCCAGTCCCGTAGGGGATGTTCGGGGCATAGTCGATTCCGGTCAGGTCAGCGACGGGGGCGGTGCCATAGACCGACACTCCGGTCCCGCTCCGAACCGGAGTGAGGAACAGGGCGCCGGTCCCGTCCCGCTCCACCGAGAAATCATCCAGGCTCGAGGAGCCTGACTGCACCAGACCCAGCTCCCCGGCATCGACCAGCCCGCTGCCGTTCTGGTCCAGCCAGAAACGGAATCCGCTGCCCGCATCCTGCGCCTGCCGCGCGTAGACCACGACGTTATGCGCGTCGGGGCGCGGCGTGTCCGCCCGAATCGGAGACCAGAGGCTCTCGAACCCCTCGATGCTTTGCGCGGAAACTCCAAAGCAGCGCGGCAGGCCGTTGGTCAGAGCACTCGAGATGAACTCCGGGGCGACCGTCGTCCCTTCCAGCACCCACGTGGTGCCGCAGATGCCGGTATCGAGGTTGTAGGACGCGCTGTAGACCCGGTAGATGGAGAAGCCGGCCGGATCCGCCAGATAGGCGTTGTCAGTCCAGGTCAGCGCGATCGCGCCGTTCAGTGATGTACTGGTGAGCGTGGTCGGCTGGTCCAGGGCGAGGCGTTCGTCGACCGTCACGACATTGCTCCCACCCGTCTCGTTCCCGTCGATGTCCTCCGCCGTCACGAAGTACTGCAGGTGGGGCACGCCTTCGTCATGAAAACTGTTGGATGTCGTCGACCCGCGGAGTACGTAGGAGTTCGTTGCCGATGCGCGCGAATAGACGTGCCAGACCGCCAGATTCGCATCATTGTCGAGGTCCCAGTGCAGCAGGACGCCGGTCGGGGCGGTGCCACCCGCGGCGGGATCGACAACGTAGCTGAGATTTGTGGGGGGACTGACCAGGACGGAGCCGCCGACACCGTAACCGTTGCTGCAACCGCCGAGCGCGGCGACGGTGCCGAGGACTAGCAAGGACTGACGCATCACGAACTCCATTTGGGGAATGCCTCGGGGAGAAGCATACCCGATGCCACCGCAGCGTCAGACGGTAACCGATTGCAGGACAGATACTTAGGAAAAACGCTCCGAGCGAGTGCCCCCTCCAGAGGACGTTTTTCGGAGCCCGACCGTCCTCTGGGACGGTGGGCACTCAGCGCTCGATCGACGTCTGATTGTAGTCAAACTTCAGGTCTGGCAGGTCGGAAAGGTAGACCGAGAAGAAGAACGCGAAGTTGCCGTTCGGATTGCGAACGAAGTTGAAGCCGGCGCGCCACTCGTGCAGTACACGCTCGAGGCGGACGACTTGGGACTCGAATTTCCGGTCAGTGATGTTGTACTGGGTGGACCAGGAGACAGTCCAGAACGGCGTGGGCGAAAAATTGGTGCTGAAACCCAGGCTCTGCCGGGTCTCCGGGTTCAGGATGCCGGGCTCAGCCCGTTGCCGGGTAAGGCTGTAATTGAAGTTGGCGGTAAAGCGATGATTGGTCGCGAGCCCGATGGTCTGATCGGCGCCGTAGCCGTCAAAGGAGGACCGGCGGCCGTTGCGACTCTGCCCGGCGACGTAGTTGGGCGGGGGCGGTTCTCCGGCTTTGGTCGAATCCTGTTGTTTGCCACCGAGTCCCACGAGGCTGAGGAGGGAGTGGACCGTCGAACCCGAGATGGCAAACCCAGTGGTCACCGACTGGAGGAACGGGGAAAAGTGCGCAGAATCGGTCCCCACCGGCCCGCGCCAGAGATCATGGGTCAGGCTCAGGCTGAAACCGGGTAGGAGGTCGCTCTGGAAGCTGTTCGTCAGCGCGTCGGTCCGCCACCCGGTGAGTCCCGGCTGCTTGGCCCGTTCGAAGTCGTACTGGATGGAGCTGGTCTGAATCCCCAGGACGCGAAATTTCCGGGCGTTGTCGGTCGACGACGTATCGCTGGTGGCCTTGCGCGCCTTCCCCTCGAAATTCTGTGACAGGCCGATGCTCAGCAGCTGGGACGGATCGCTCCGCAGCCGGATGACCTGTCCCGGTGCCGCGATGGCCTGGGCATAGTCGCGCGGAATGCTCGCGGCCGGGCTGTAGCTGTAGCTGATGAGTGGCGAGATGCTGTGGCGAAACCGCTGAATCGGACCGAAGCCGGGGAAGAACCCGAAGAACGTCGGAGATGCGGATACACCGAAATTGAATCGCTTGCCCTGCCGCACCCAGTTGCCGCCCGATCCGGGGCTCCGTACCAGGAACGCACCCGATGTGGAATTCACGATCCCCACGCTCGGCTGGAGCTTGAAGCTGCGACTGAAGATGGTTGGCAGATTGATCCCGGTGTTCCAATCGAGATCGGTCTGGAAGTCGCCGACGGCCACCTGACTCAGCGTGATCGAGTCGGTCGGATCCGGTGTCGTGGGATCGGGTACCTTGATGGAACTGGTGGAGATCCCGGTCGACTTGAAATCGGAATAGTTGAAACTGTTTCGCCAGCTGAATCCGCCGAACCGGATCGGGGTGTCGAAGCTGACCGTGGTGGTTCGCCGGTCGCGGGAGGCCGCGACTGTGTCGAGCCCTCCGCCGGGGAGGGCAACCAGCAGACCACCGGTGATGGGAAAGTTGCTCTCGATGTTGTTGTTCACCGTCAGCGCCGGCGACCAGGTGACGTCGCGCGCGACATCGATCGGCTTGGGGGACACCGAGAAGGACGGCAACTGCATGGTGACGCTCTTGTCCGACAGGCTTTGGCGCCGGTTGCCGCCCAGCGTGATCGTGCCCCAGGTGTAGCGCTTGGAGAAATTGGCGGAGCTGGTGATCTGCTGGGTGGACTGAAGCGGGTCGATGGCGTTGCGCCGCTGGATGGTCCCGCTGCTGGTGTAGTTGATGCTGAGGTTCAGCGACGTCGAGAGATTGAAATTCTGCCGGTGATCCCACCGCAGGTTGGTGGATCGCCCGCCCCCACTCTCCGCCGTCCGCGAATATCCGAATGCCCCGCTCAGGAATCGATTCAGCACCCGGTACTGACCAGCCACCCCGTATTGCACATACCGGTTGGCGTACCAGTCGAGCTTCCCGGTCAGGTCGAAATACTCGTTGGGCGCCCAGTAATAGCCGACATTCGTCACCTGCCTGTTGTACCCCGGATTCTGGCGGACGATATCGTTCAGCCCGAAGCGGGGAATCAGAATGCCTGAGCGCCGGCCGGGCCGTGCGTCCTGAAAGATGAACGGCAGCCAGAGAATCGGGACGTCGCGGATGTAGAGCACCGCCGGCCGGGCGACCATGACCGTCCTTGAGATCCACTTCACTTCACGGGCACTGAAGTGGTAATGAGGTTCGGGCAGGTCGCAGCTGGTGATTTCGCCCTCGGAGGCGTACAACCGGCTTCCGCTCGAGTCCTGGGCCAGGTTTCCGCGCAGAAACCAGTCGGTACTGCCCTGCTTGAAGCTGGTCAATGCGTCCGAGACAATGCCGCGCTTGATGCAGGTGTTGTAGCGGATACCGCCAAACCCCGAAAGTACCGTCTCCTTGTCGAACAGCGCTGGGTCTCCATTCGCCCGGATCAGGCAGCTTGACTCCTGATAGGCAATCGAATCCGCCTCCAGCGTCGTCTCGCCCCGGCGGGTGGAGGCCTCGCCCCGGAGCAGCAATCGGCGCTGCTCGGCGAACACGATGGCAGAATCGGAGCGAAACCTGGTGCTCTGGTATCCCGGCCGCGCCAGGAGTTCAGTGAGGACCGAATCGTCCGCGGCAAAAGGGTGCCGCGGGGCGGTAGGCAATCCGAGGCGCCGGGCGGTCGCGGTGTCGACCGCCTGACCCGGCCGGGGCTTGAGGGAGTCGGCCGCCCCGGTATCTCCCCGGGCGCGGAGGGTATCGGCGACCGGGATGGATAGGAACGGCTTCTTCGTCGGCGGCTTCTTCCTCGCCAGCGTGTCCGGCTGCTGGGCGGACAGCGTCACGCTCCCGAGCAAAAGCGCCACCAGGACCATTGCCGCCGTCGCCGCAGCGTGGCGGAGCTTCCCCCGGTGAATGAGCCAGGCGCCCACAAAACCGATTTCGTAGAGCAGCAGGATCGGAATCGTCATCAGGATCATCGACAGCACATCGGTACCGGGCGAGAGCAGCGCACCGGCGACACAGGACAGCACGATCGCGAAGCGGCGAAACCGGTTCAAGACCGCTGGCGTCACCACGCCGAGCGCGGTCAGCAGCATGATGATCAGCGGAATTTCGAAGGCCAGCCCCATGGCCAGGACGATCTGCAGGACGAAGCCGAAGTATTTCTCATACGTGATGAGGATCGCGAGCCCTTCCGACTGGAAGCTGAAGAGGATCGGGAGACTCTGCGGCAGCAGGACCATATAGCCGAACGCCGCTCCGCCCAGGAACAGGCCGGTCCCGGCGATGAGCGCCGGGATGATGACCCGCCGCTCCCGCGCGTACAGCGCGGGCGCCATGAAGGCCCAGATCTGGTAGATGATGACGGGCGAGGTGAGAACGATGCCGACGACGAGCGCCAGCTTGAGGACGATCATCACCGGCTCAGTGGGGCTCGTAACCGTGAGCTTGCCGCCGGTGACTTTGAGGTAGGGAGCGATCGGCGCAGCCAGCAGGCTGACCAGCTGGAAATGCTGGACTACCCAGTAGCCGACCAGGCACCCGACGATGAGCACGGTGACAACGCGGACCAGACGGGCGCGGAGTTCCTCGAGGTGCTCGAGGAAGGGCATCTCCGCGCCGGAGCCGGTCATGACACCACCCGACGCCGGCCTACCGGCCGAGCGTCTTCAGGCGATCGCGGGCGAGGGCCGCTTCGTCGGACCGGGCATAATCGCGGACGACACGCTGGTAGAAGCCGCGCGCGCCCTCGAGATCCTTCCGCCGTTCCGCCAGAAGCCCCAGCTTGTAGAGGGCGCTTGCCGCGCGGGGAGATTGCGGGAAACCCTCGACCACCTTCCCGTAGTACAGCGTGGCGGAATCGGGGGACTCGGCGGCGTAGGTCTCACCGACGAAATACGTCGCGTCCGGCACGCGCGCGTGGGTCGGGTAGAGCCGGAGAAGTTCCCGAAACCCCATCCGCGCGGTGCTGGGACTACCGCGGCGGAGCTGCTGCAATGAAGTCGAATAAATCTGCTCAGCCGAGGGTGCGTTCCCGACCGGGGCCGCCGAGGGCGGTGCGCCGGTGTCGACCACGGCAGGGAGCGTGCTGAGCTGTTCGCTGCGTGCCTCGACCTGCGTCTGCAATTCGGTGAGCCGCTGCTGGCTCTGGCCGGTGAGCGCCTGCACCTGGACCAGCTGCTGCTGGATGCTCACCAGGTCGTTGGCGACATCGCCCCGCATACCCTGAAATTGCTGATCGAGAATGCCCAGCCCCCGCCCGATCGCGCCGAGCGAATCCATGATGCGCTGTTGCCCCTTCACCACCTGGGTCAACTGTTCGGCGCGGGCCGAATCGCTGCGCCGCTGCTCACCCCGGCTGAGGAGCAGCTGATCCTCCACCCGGCGCAAGTCGCCCTTGGAGGCACATCCTCCAAGGGCGAGCAGGCACAGCCAGGCCGCGGGCGACCGGAAGCCGCGCATCAGGGGAGGCGCAGGTTCGAGCCACCGGCCGTTACTTCAAACTCGGCGCGACGGTTCTGGAACCAGCTGTCCTCGTCGTGCCCAGGCGCAAGCGGGCGCTCCTCACCGTAGGAGACGACTTCCAGCCGGGACGCGGCAATGCCCTTGTTCCCGAGATATGTCTTGACCGATGCCGCGCGCCGATTGCCGAGCGCAAGATTGTACTCATCCGCGCCGCGCTCGTCGGCATGCCCGCTGATGCGGAGCCGGAGACCGGAGTTCGCCGTCAGGAGCGCCGCCTTGCGATCCAGCAGTGCGCGATCCTCGCTTCGGATGTCCGACTGGTCCAAATCGAAATGCACGACCGTGCCCACCTCGGCGAGGACGGCCGCAGTCGTGCGCGCTGCCGCAGCCGCTGCAGCGGAGCCGTCGTCAGACGCGGGCGCCGCCGGAGCGGGGGCAGGAGGAGTGGGCTGCGGCGCCGGAGCCGTCGGCTCGGGCGCGGTCGGCTGGGGCGCGGGCTGCTCCGGCGCCTTCTTGCCTCCACAGGCAGTGCTGAGGGCAGTGGCAAGGGCGAGCAGGAGCCAGCGGGATTGAGCACGCATCGGACCTCCGAGAGACGTCAGTTGGTACTAGTGACGGGGCCCGCCAGACGACGGGACCACGCGGGGAGTCGAACCTGGCCGACAAAGGTGAGCTGCCGGATCCGGCCCGTGAGCATATCGATGACCCACAACTGCTTCCGGCCACTGCGATCCGAAACGAAGGCGATGTGGCGGCCATCGGGGGCCCAGGTCGGATCCTCGTTCCGCCCCGCGGAACTGAGCTGCCGGATTCGACGGGTTGCGACATCGAGCACAAACACCTGCTGCGACCGATTGATATCCCGGTGAAAGATGACCGAGGCGCCATCGGGCGACCACTCCGGCGCACTAGAGTTGCCGGTGGCCCCGAAATCGAACGGGGCGAGCAATTCCTGATCGGTACCATCAGCGGCCATCACGTACACCTGCGGCAAGCCAGCCCGGGACGAGACGAACGCCAGCCGACGTCCATCGGGTGAGTACGTCGGCGAAAGATTATCGGAGTATCTCCCCACGGTCAACCGCTGCACGCAGCAGTTCTGCACCACATCCGCAGCGTAGATGTCCGTCCCGTCCTCGCTCGAGCGGGCGAACGCCAGCGTCCGCCCATCCGGCGAGAAGGCCGGCGTGATGTTCAGGGCGCTGGTCGTCCCCGAGACGGTGATGCGCTGACCCGACGCGAGCGTCTGGACCATGATGCTGCCGATCCCCGCACCAAAACGGGTGAAGGCAATCCGACTCCCATCGGGACTCCAGACCGGCGAGAGGATCTCCTCGCCCGGTGCGGACAGCTGGCTCGTCCCCGCCCCGTCGCTATCGACCCGGTAGAGTTTTCGATCGACCAGAAAGAGCAACTGGGACGCCGCGGCACCCGGTGTGCCCGTGATCCATCGGACCACCTCATCGGACGCCCGGTGCACCGCCATGCGGAAGTTGACGTCGAATGCCGCCGGCAGGGCAAAGCGTTCCTCGTGGCGCACCGTCCCGGTCGTGATATCGTGCACTCGCACCGCGGTCCCCACCCCGTCGGGTGCGAGTTCCACCGCGAACTCCGCCCCGAGGGTGCGGAACAATCCGTAATTGACCGTCCGGCCGCCGGCGTTGGCCGCGGCGGCGCTGCTGTCCTGCGGGCCGAGGGCAATCACGTCGAAGCGATCGCTGTAGTCGAGGTCCCGCGTCAGGATGGCGCGGGCGGAATCGAGGCCCCGCCCCGGAAGCACAACGACCGTGGGGCGCACTCCCGGACGATAGTCGATGCCGACCCGCACCCCATCCGGGGGCGACAGGGAATCCTGCGCGGCCATGGAGGCGAGCGGGGCGGCCAGCGCCAGGAGGAGCGGCGCGGCACGGCGGAGCGAAGTAAGCTGCAAGAGACTCATTGGGTACGCGGCGTAAAGTAGAAGGAAACCGGCAGAACATCGCCCTGCCAGCCGTCTGGCAGCGCGCCGAAGGCGCGGGAGGCCCCGGCGGCCTCGATGGCGCCCTGGGCCGACAGATCAAATGAAAAGTTGCCCGAGGGCCGCACGAGGCGGATCTCGTGCACGCTGCCGTCGCGCTGGATGAGGAAACTCACCTCGGCCCGCAGCGCGGCGTTGCCGCCCGGCCGCTCCCACCGGCGGTAGACCTCCTGCACGATGGTACGAAGGTACTCCGGGTACGGGAACGCGAGACCGGGCAGGCTCACCGAGACGGCGTCTGTTCCCGTGCTCGGCGTCTCGCCGGGCAGCGGTGTGCTACGCGGGGTTGAACGCGGGGTCGGCTCCGTCTTCGCCTGGGGCTTGGGCGTCGGGGCCGGAGGCTTGGGCGTCGGGGCCGGAGGCTTGGGGTCCGGCTTGTTCGGGGCTGGCTCCGCCGCCGGCGGTCGGGGGACAGCTTCCGGCGCAGGCTTCACCGCAGGGGCCGGGGCGGGCGCCGCGACAAGTTCCACGGCATAGACCTGCGGGCCGACTTCGATGGGACGGACGGTCGCCCAGAGCAGCAGGCCGGCCGTGGCGTGGATGACCACCGTTCCGGTGAGTCCCGCCGCGATCGACGCCGTTTCGCGCCGCTGCCTGGCCCGGGAGATCACGGTCGCTCCTCCTCCTCGGCCACAAGGCCCACATCGTTGACCCCAGATGCCCGAATCACCGCCAGGACTCGGACGACCTCTCCGTATGGCACGCGTCTGTCAGCCCGGAGGTAGACCCCCGACGGCTTCCGCCGCTGTACCAGGGCTCCGAAGGTCGCACGGAATTCGGCCGCTGCCACACGAGTCTCATCGATGAAGATCCGTCCCTCGGCATCGACGCTCACCACCACGCCATCCTTGGCGGTGATGGGCCGCGCCTCAGCCTTGGGGAGCCGCACATCAACGCCGCCCTGCATGATCGGCGCGACCATCATGAAGATGATGAGCAGCACGAAGGCGATATCGACCAGCGACGTGACGTTGATGTCCGCGTTCAGCGGCAACTCGCCATGCCCCCGCAGCCCCCCGCCCCCACCGAGTCGGCCGAGCATGCTAGATCAGCCCCTCGCGCGCCATGGTGCCGATCAGCTCCATGGCAAACCCCTCAAGCTCGCCGGCGAAAAGCCCGATCCGGTTAGCGAAGATGTTGTAGCCGATGACGGCGGGGATGGCGGTCGCCAGCCCCGCGACCGTGGTGATCAGTGCTTCCGCCACACCGGGGGCGACCGCGCTGAGATTGCCCGATCCGCCCGACGCGATCCCGAGGAACGCATCCATCACACCGAGCACTGTGCCGAGGAGCCCGAGCAGCGGGCCGATCGAACCGACGCTGGCGAGCCAGGAGAGGGATCGCGCCATGAGGTCCCGCTCTGCGGCCACTTCCTTCCCCAGCACCATCTTGAGCGCTTCGAGCTGGGTGATGGACAGCGTGCCGATCTGGCCGTCGGGCCGCACGAGGTGGGGCTTCAGCTCGTTGATGAAGTTGAAACCCTCGCGGAACAGCCGGACATAGGGCGATGGTGGCAGCTTCATCACCGCGTGATAGGCGTCCTTCAGCCGGGTGGTCCGCTCCAGTTCACCGAAGAACCGGTTGGCCTGGCGTCGCGCCCGTTGAAACTGCCACCACTTGAGGCCGATGATAAACCATGCGACCAGGGAAAAGACGATCGTGATCGCCAGCACCACCTTGGTTTCGGCACTGGAGTGAACGACCAGATCCCACGACGAAGTGGGGATCGCATTACTGGCCTGCAGCATCAGGAAGACACCGGAGTGAAAGGATCAGGAGGCGACGCGGTCCGCCCCGAGGCGGGGCCGATCATGGCAGTCGAATGGTCCCGGGCGTCGCTGCGGGGCATCACGGATGGAAGGCGCCTAGCGGTGCGGGTCCGCAGCGTCGGGTGCCGCCTCCACCGCGGAGACGGCGCCCGGACGGGACGGTTTTACGAGGGAAGCTTGGCGACCTGACGTGCCTCCGTTCCCGCGGAAACGTCCGGCTGAACCACCCGGACCACGCGGGCCGTGCTGGTGCGCTCGCTGACGTGGACCACCTGGACGGTGGCCATCGGCTCGTCGATCGTCGCCGCCGCTTCGGGCCGGTTTCTCGGTCGCTGGCGCAGCTCGAAGACATCACCCAGGGCGACACCATCGGCCCGGCCGCGGTTGAGGAAGAGCACATCCTGCGGTCCGGTGAGCGGCTGTTGGTCGCGCTGCCCGACGACCGCGCCGGTGACGCCATCGGAGATGGGCACCGCCCGCGAATTGCCCGGATCGACAAACCGCTCGGCTGGAAGCACCTGTTGCCCGTTGCGGATCGGACCATAGATGGAGAGGACCTCCGCGAGGACTTCGGGACGGCTGTTGTCAACCACGCGCAGGAGTCCGGTTGGAATGATCACGTCACCGTACCCGTCGATGGCCCGGGCCCGCACGACGGTGAGCAAGGTATCGCCCACTTGATACTGGGCCCCGGCGGGCGGCACCACTGCCACCTGAGTGTGCGGCATCGCTGGAGACGCGATGGTCATGGCCTCGATCTGGAGCGGCGTGACGCGACCGAGCACCCTCCCGAGCGGCAACGCCCGGCCCTCTGAGAGGAAACCGGAACTGAAGAACTCGCTGCGGCGGATTGGCCGATAGGCCTGGGCGAGTGACAATTCGAGTGACGGCCCGGAACTGGTGATCCGCTTGCTCCGTCCGACCAGTGGCGTGAGATCGACATCATCACGGGAACTCGAGGGCTCTTCATCCAGCACGACATCGCCGATCTGGGGCTCGGCGAGACCGGCCGCAGCGGGTTGGTCCGCCATGGCCGCTTCGTCAGCCGGCGCAGGCTCAGCGGCCGCCATCGAATTGTCCGCCTCGACCGCTGGCGGCGGGGTGTCGGCGCCCGGGACCGCGCTGATATCCGCACCGGCGGCGAGCCGCAGTACCTCGCCAGGATAGATCCAGTGCGGATCTTCCACGACGTTGGTATTCAACCGATAAATCTCGGGCCACAATAACGGATCGCCCAGATACTGCCGCGACAGGTCCCACAGCGTATCGCCGGGGCGAACGGTGTGGGCCTCGGGGCGAGCGGTTTGGGCCTGCAGGCCGATGGGAAGCGCAATCGCGGCCATCAGGACCGCCAGGCGGTTCCAGGCGGATCGGTTCATCGCGGTACCCTCGTCTGGGAGCATGAGTTAAATCAATATACGACACTGCTCTCCAGTGCGCCACTCAGAGAGTACATGAGACTTGGGTTCCTAAGTACAAGCCCCGGATTGTCTTGGCTCCGGTGATCGTGGTCACACCGGATCGCGAGCAACCAGGGGGAGAATTCAACTCCCGGCGCGGTCCAGCTCGAATCGCACCGTCTGTCGCACCCAGACCGGAACAGCAGCTCCCCCGACTCGCCCGGGACGAAAGCAGCTTTGCCGCAGCGCCATACGGGCCGGCCCCACAAACCCCGGATGGTCGGCGCTCACGATTCGGAGGGACGACTCCAGCAACCGACCGGTGCTGTCCACCACAAACTCGACCACTACCTGTCCCGTCACGCCGGACCAGCGCAGGAACTCGGGATAGACCGGCCGGACGGCGAGCACCAGTTCCGGAGGCGTCTCCGATTCGCGAGCGACCGATGGCGATTCAATTCGAAGGCGCTGATCGATCCCGAAGAGCGCGCGCAGGTCCGGGGCTGGGACATTGATATCGGCCCCAGGGAGAGCGACAGTTGTGACAGGCAGCACAGCTGGAGCCGCGGCAGGTTCCGAGGAGAGCAGCAGTGGAGCGACCGGAATACTCACGCCACGCGATCCCACTGCGATGCCGGGGACCACGGGCGTCGCCGCCTCGGTGAATACTACGATCGGCTCGACCGGTCGCACGAGGGGTCTGCCCACGCGCGACGGCGGGTGGCTCAGAGCGACCGCACCGATCAACGCGCTGGCGTGCAGGGTGAAAGACACCGCCGCCTGGCGGCTTGGGAGCGAACGGCGGCGACCGGATTCCAGCAGGGTCTCGAACATCGGGATCTCCCGGTGAGGGTGACCACACGATGGCGACCCGGGATTTCCCCGTCTGGTAATTCGGGTGACAGTCTGATGACGGACGGGTGAGCACTCGCCGCCGGTCCCCGGGAGGGGCCGGCGGCGACGCGCGGGATCACTCAGAAGGGCAGATCGTCATCCTCGGTGTCGAGTGCCTCGGGGAAGTCATCGAACGACTCCTTGCCGGGCTTGCCCTCCTTCTTGGCCGGAGACGCACCTGCCGCCGCCTTGGCCGGCGCGTACCCTGCGCTGTCCCCGCCACCCTGCCCCTTGCCGCCGAGCAGCAGGATCTCGGTGGCGACAATCTCGGTCGTGTAGCGGGTCTGCCCATCCTTGTCCTGCCACGAGCGGTAGTCGATGCGGCCCTCGACGTAGATCTTGTCGCCCTTCTTGCAATACTTCTCGACGATGTCGGCCAGGCCGGTGCCGGTCTTGCCGTTCCAGGCGACGATCCGATGCCACTCGGTCTTCTCCTGCTTGTCTCCTCCCGGTCCGGTCCACTGCCGGCCTGTGGCCACGCTGAAGTTGGCGACGCGACCACCATTGGCGATGCTCTTCACTTCGGGATCCTGCCCCAGATTGCCGATCAGGATCACCTTGTTGAGGCTGCGACTCACGGAAACCTCCACGACTGGTAGCGGTAAGACTCAAACAACTGATGGACACCGGACGCCAGCATAGCGCGAGGGCGCGCCGGCGGACTAACCCGAATTTACCGCAGCAGGGGCGGAATGCTGCACCGAGGAAAGACCGAGCCGGAGGACGATGGCATCCTCCACCGGGTGGCGATAGTAAGCCCTCCGCCGGCCCAGCTCAAGGAATCCTCGGCGCAAATACATCGCCTGCGCCGCCGTATTGCTCGCCCGGACCTCGAGGAACACCTGATGCGCCCCTCGACCAACCAGCAGCTGCAGCGCCGACTCCAGCAGCCGCCTGCCAACGCCGAGCCGACGACTCTCCGGCGCCACGGCGAGATTGAGGATTTCACCTTCGCCGGCGATGGCCCGACCAATCAGGTAGCCGGTGGTGGTGCGTCCCTGCTCCGCCACGAGGCCGAATCCGAAGGGACCGGCCAGGAGCTCGCCGAAGCCGAGGGCGCTCCACGGGTCGCTGAAACACCGGCGCTCCAGTGGAACCAGGCGTTCCGCGTCAGCCAGCCCGGCCGACCGGATGGTCAAGAGCTCGTCCATGAGTCCGCTCCCATTGCACCTGCGCTTCCGCCGGACGGCCGTAGACTGGCTCCCATCCCGCCGGGTCCGTCACCGCATATGCCCCTCCAGCAACGCCGACGATCGACAGCAGCGCACTCGCCCGCGGCCAGACGGTTGTTCCCCCGAGCACCGCCGCCGCCGGCCCGACGATGCGGGCAGGGGACGGCACTCTCGCGAGCACCTCGCCAACAGGCACGACCGTCGGCTCCAGTATGGTCTCGATGACTCCGGGCCGGAAGCGGTAGGCCGCGGCGTACAGCGCTCCACGCAGGGCATCGCTGACCGCAAGGATGGTCCCGGTCTCGTCCCCGCCCGCGACGCGGGCAACAGCGAGCAGCGACGGCGCACACCAGAGCCGCACGGATCGACCCCGCACTAGCGCCTTGGCGACGGCGGCGCCCACGCGCAGCCCGGTGAAGCTGCCTGGCCCGTCTGCCAGAATGATCCCCTCGATCGAAGCGAGGCCCCCCGCGGCGCGGGCGAGTACACCCTGGATGGCCGGCAGCAGTGCCACGGCATGGCGCCGGGCCCCGATGATCGTCTCCTCCGCGGCACACCAGCCCGGCCCCCCCACCGCCACCGACGCCTGATCCGTCGCCGTATCCAGCGCGAGCCACATCAGGCGATCTCCTCCAGCCCGCGTTGGCCGGCGTCCGGCAGGTGGACCAGCCGGAAGCGCCGGGTCGGTGTCGGGAGCCACGCGCCGGCCCGTTCCGGCCACTCGACCAGGAGTACATCGCCCTCGGCGAGCATCCCCTCGAAGTCGAGATCGGCGGCTTCCTCCGGTTGGCGCAAGCGATAGCAGTCCAGGTGAAAGACCACTCCGCGCGGGCCCACGTAGCGGTGGACCAGGCCGTAGCTCGGGCTGGTCACCGGCTCCCCGACGCCGAGCCCGCGCACCACCGCCTGGGCGAAGGTCGTCTTGCCGGCGCCGAGCTCGCCCTCCAGCGCGACGACCGACCCGGATGGCAACTCCCGGCCGAGCGTTTCTCCGGCGACCCGGAGCTGTGCCTCGTCCAGCCGTTGCATCAGGCGCGTTTGCGGAAGCGCCCGCGTCCGGCGGCGGCCGGCCGGCTGGTCCCGCCCTCCGCCCGCGTCACGTCCGGCGCGTCCAATGCGCGCAGTTCATTCACCTGATCCCGCAGCATTGCGGCGACCTCAAACTCCAGGTTGGCCGCGGCCTCGCGCATCTGGCGCTCGAGCGCCGCGATGGTCTGGGCCCGCTTGGCCGGATCGCGGAAGTCGAGCTCGACCAGGCGCTCATCCTTCTTCTGCACCTTTTCGGTACGCGCATCGGCGACGCGGGTGGTGAGCCGGACCTCCTCCAGCGACTTGATGATCGAGCGGGGCGTGATGCCATGGACCTTGTTCCAGGCCAGCTGAATGTCACGTCGGCGGTCCATCTCCTTCAGCGCCCGCTCCATGCTCCCGGTGACGCGGTCCGCGTAGAGAATCGCCTTGCCGTTCACGTGACGGGCAGCGCGTCCCACCGTCTGAATCAGCGAGCGATCCGAGCGGAGGAACCCCTCCTGATCCGCGTCGAGGATCGCCACCAGCGACACCTCGGGCAAGTCGAGCCCTTCGCGGAGCAGGTTGATCCCCACCAGGACGTCAAAGTCGCCCAGCCGCAAGCCGCGCAGGATCTCCATCCGCTCGATCGCGTCGATATCGGAGTGGAGATAGCGCACCCGCACGCCGGTCTGCTGCAGATAGTCGGTCAGGTCTTCGGACATCCGCTTGGTCAGCGTCGTGACCAGGACGCGCTCACGCTTCCCGACCCGTTCCCTGATCTCGGCCAGCAGGTCATCCACCTGCCCCTTCACCGGCCGGACCTGGACCTCGGGATCCACCAGGCCGGTCGGCCGGATGATCTGCTCGACGACATGGCCGGCGGAGAGCCCCAGCTCATACTCCCCGGGCGTCGCGGACACGGCGAGCATCTGCGGGACGATGCCCAGGAATTCATCGAAATGCAGCGGCCGGTTGTCGAGCGCCGATGGGAGGCGGAAGCCGTATTCGACCAGCGTCGTCTTGCGGGCCCGGTCGCCGTTGAACATCCCGCCGATCTGCGGCAGCGTCACATGCGACTCGTCCGCGACGACGAGGAAGTCGGGCGGGAAGTAGTCCAGCAGGCACCCGGGCCGCTCGCCTTCCCGCCGGCCACTCAGCGGCCGGCTGTAATTCTCGATGCCGGCGCAGGTCCCGACCTCCATCATCATTTCGATATCGAACGTGGTACGAGATTCGAGGCGTTGCGCCTCCAGCAGCTTCCCGGTGCTCCGCAACTCCGTCAGGCGCTCGGCAAGCTCGGCGCGGATCAGCGCCACGCCCCGCTCGATCGTCGCCCGCTGGGTCACGAAGTGCTTGGCGGGATAGATGGCGCAGCGATCCAGGGTGGCGATCGCGTTGCCGGTGAGAGGATCGATCTTGGTGATCCGCTCGATCGTGTCGCCCCAGAACTCCACCCGCAGCGCCTGTTCGGCGTAGGCGGGAAAGATCTCGACCGTGTCGCCCCGCACCCGGAAGGTGCCCTGATCGAACGCGACATCATTGCGCGTGTACTGGATCCGCACCAGCTCGCCGAGCAGGGCGTCGCGCCCGGGCGACTCGCCGCGCACCGCGGTCACCAGCAGCTTGCGGTACTCCACCGGGTCGCCGAGACCGTAGATCGCGCTGACCGTCGCGACGATCACGACGTCCTCGCGTTCCATGAGGCTGGAGGTCGCCCGGAGGCGCAGGCTTTCGATGTCGGCGTTGATCGAGGCGTCCTTCTCGATATACACGTCGGTGGAGGGGACGTAGGCCTCGGGCTGGTAGTAGTCGTAGTACGAGACGAAATACTCGACGGCGTTGTGCGGCAGGAACTGGCGCATCTCCCCATACAGCTGGGCGGCCAGGGTCTTGTTGTGGGAGAGAATGAGGGTCGGCTTGCCGTAATTGGCGATCGCGTGCGCCAGGGTCATCGTCTTGCCCGACCCGGTGACGCCAAGCAGCGTCTGGTACTTGTCACCGCGCTTCAGCCCCTCGGTCAGCTGGGCGATGGCGCGGGGCTGGTCGCCGGCGGGTTCGAAGGGAGCGACAACCTGAAAGGTGGTGCTGGTCATGGAACCAATATAATACCCCTGCCGGGAAATATTCGGGGTCTACCCCTGCGCCTTTGCTCCCCCCAGGGCGACGATCCGTTTCCACACCTCCGCCGGCACCGGCATCACCGAGAGTCGGGTCATGCGGATGAGGGGGAACTCCTTCAACTCGGACTCCGCTTTCAGTGTCGCCAGCGTCACCGGCGTCGGCAACCGGGTGTCGCCCGAGATATCGACGACGACGACCCGGGGATCTTCCTGGGTGGGGTCCTGATAGGCCGCCTTCACCACCTTGCCGGTCCCCACCACGGCCTTTTCGGCACCGGAGTGGTAGATCAGCAACCGGTCCCCCGCTTTCATGGCCCGGAGGTGCTGGAGCGCGAGGTTGTTATGCACCCCGTCCCACGTGGTGCGGCCTTCCTGGAGGAGGCGGTCGAAGCTGTACGTCTTCGGCTCAGTCTTGAGGAGCCAGCTGGCAGGCATGGGACTCGTCGGGTAGGCGGAATGGAGAGCTAGGATATCGGTCGCCGCGCGGCGGGCAAGATGAGTCCGTGTAACAGCGCGCGGTTCAATGTCCGCCGGAGGCCTCACGGCGTTCGACGTCGGTGATCCCCCGCACCTTGCGGATGACCTTGATGACTTTGGCGAGGTGAATGCGGTTGTCGACCTCCACGACGATCGTGCTGAACACCGTGCCGTCGCGGGTGCTCAATTCGGCGGCCTTCACATTGGTTCCGCTCTGACTGATCGCCTGCATGACATCGGCGTAGAGCCCACGACGATCCTCACCGCTGACCGCCAGGCGCACGGCAAAGGCCTCGCCCTTCACTTCCTGCCAGTCGATCTCGACCCGGCGCCCTTCGCCGGAGAGGGTGAGCAGGTTGGGGCAATCGGCCCGGTGAATCGAGATTCCGCGTCCCTGGGTAACGTACCCCACGACCTGATCTCCCGGCACGGGCTGGCAGCACTGGGCGTAGCGAACCATCAATCCGGAGAGGCCCTGAATCTTGATCCCGCTGCCGAGCCGGATGCGATCGATTACGCGGCCGATGACGCCGGGCTTCTGCTCCTGCAGGTCGTCGGCCGGCACATCGGGGTAGAGCGCGCGCATGGCCTGCATGATCGTGACGTCGCCCCGGCCCAGCGCGGCCTCCAGCAAGCGGCCATCGGCGAGGCCCAACAACTCGGCGGCGCGCTTCAGATGGTCCGGCTCCGGCCCGGTGAGGCGACGACGCTTGGTTTCCCGGGCGAGGAGGTCGCGGCCGAGGACCTGGGACTCCTCGTCCTCCTGGTGCCGGATCCACGCCTTGATCTTGTGCCGGGCGCGGGCCGTCTTCACGTGGGCCAGCCAGTCCCGGCTGGGCCGCGGACTCGGACCGGTGAAGATCTCCACCGTGTCGCCGTTCTTCAGCTCCCGATGCAGCGGCGCGATCCGGCCGTTCACCTTGGCACCCTGGCAGCGGTACCCGACGTCGGTGTGGACCATGAACGCGAGGTCGATCGGGGTCGCACCCTTGGGCAGCTGCTTGACATCCCCCTTGGGCGTGAAGACAAAGATCTCGTCCTGGAACAGGTCGACCTTGAGAAATTCGAGAAATTCCTCGGGCGAGTGGGCGTCCTGCTGCAGCTCGAGCAGCTGACGGAACCAGCTGAAGTGCTCCTCGATGCCCCGGCTCTTGGGATCGGACTTGTAGAGCCAGTGCGCCGCGATGCCGTACTCCGCCGTCCGGTGCATCTCCATCGTTCGGATCTGGACTTCGAAGAGATGGCCGCCGGGCCCGAAGATCGTTGTGTGGAGCGACTGGTACGCGTTGGACTTGGGACTCGCGATGTAGTCCTTGATCCGTTCCTGCAACGGAGTCCAGTTGTGGTGGATCACGCCCAGCACGTGATAGCACTCCTGCACATTCTTGACCATCACGCGCACGGCCATGAGATCGTAGATCTCGTCGAACGGCTTGTTGCGCCGCTTCATCTTCTGATAGATCGACCAGAGATGCTTGGGCCGGCCGGTCACATCCACGCCCTCGAGGCCGGCCCGCTTGAGCTCGTGCTCCAGCGGAATCTTGAGCTTGAGAATCGACTGTTCCCGCTCGGCCCGCTTGGAGGAAACCTGCAGCGAGAGCGCCTTGTAGTCCTCCGGCTCGAGATACTTGAAGGTCAGGTCCTCGAGCTCGGCCTTGATGCCGGCCATGCCGAAGCGATGGGCCAGGGGCGCGTAGATCTCGCGGGTTTCCATGGCGATGCGTTCCCGCTTCTCCGGCGAGAGCGGATCAAGCGTCCGCATGTTGTGCAGCCGATCGGCCAGCTTGATGATGATGACCCGGGCGTCCTTGGCGATCGACAGCAGCAGCTTGCGGTAATTCTCGACCTGCTGCTCTGCCGTGGAGCGGAAGGTGAGGCTGGCGATCTTGGTGAGCCCGTCGACAATCCCGGCGACCTCCACCCCGAATTCGCGCGCGATGTCCTCGGTCCGGATATCGGAATCCTCGACGACATCGTGCAGCAGCGCGGCGACCACCGAGGTGGTGTCGAGCTGCTGCTCCACGAGGGTACGGGCGACGGCGATCGAGTGGTGGATGAAGTCTTCGCCGGACACGCGCTTCTGGCCGCGGTGGGCCGAGGCGCTGAACCGCAGCGCACGATCAATCTGGTCGAGATCCAACCGGTCACGGTGGTTCTCGAGCAGCGTGCGAAATTCCGGGGCGATGTCGGGCAGCGTTCCAGTCACAGCAATCCCGCGGTTACGAAGCTCAGGAATCGGTCGCCAGCGACGATCACATGATCGTACACCGGCAGGTCAAGGAGGCGTCCGGCCTCCACCAGCTGGCGGGTCACCGCCTGATCCTCCGGCGACGGCGTCGGGTCGCCGCTCGGATGATTGTGCACCACGATGATTCCGGCGGCCGCCTCCGCGATGGCGGCGCGAAACACCTCCCGTGGATGCACCAGCGCGCTATTCAGCAGTCCGCGGGTCACCAGCACATCCCGCCGCACCCGGCTCTGGCTGTCCAGCGCGAGCACGTGAAACTCCTCCACCGCGAGGTCCCGCAGCCGCGGACCCAGCAACGCCGCCACATCCGCCGGGTCCCGGATCAGCGGGAGGACCGGGCGCTGTTCCTGCAGCAGGCGCGTCGCCACTTCGAAGGCGGCGAGCAGGCGGGCGGCCTTGGCCGGGCCGATGCCCCGGGTGCGGGTCAACTCCGCCGGAGGCCGGGCCGCCAGCCCCCGCATGGTGCCGTCGCCCCGTTGGAGCAACTGCAGCGCGAGTGCGCCGGCTGAGTGTCCGCCACCGCCGGTGCCTAGCAGGATGGCGACAAGTTCGGTGGACGTCAACGCACCGGCCCCAAGTCGCCACAGCCGTTCTCGGGGGCGGTCGGTGGCGGGCGCGGCACAATCGGGGGTGGTCATCCGCGGAGGATACCAGCCCGGGGTTCGTCGGGCGGCGCCAGAAAATGCGTGGCGGGAGAGAAAATGCCGCGGGGTTCGGTAGGGGCGGGTCCGTAGTGTAGGGGCGGGTCTTAGACCCGCCCGTACAGACCCGCCCGTACAGACCCGCCCGTACAGACCCGCCCGTA
>JBDTMI010000041.1:0-30294 GCA_039934355.1 Gemmatimonadales bacterium | reverse complement strand
GGGAGAAGGGAGAAGGGAGAAGGGAGAAGGGAGAAGGGAGAAGGGAGAAGGGAGACGGGGAGTTGGGGAGGACGAGGTGGGCGCTGGGTGCCACACGATCGCCAACGGTCAACGGCAAATGGCAAATGGCAAATGGCCACCGGCCGTTGATTGACGAGGGATATCGGATAGCTGACGGCTACCTGATCTCCTGCCCCGCCTCGAAATCGAACAACGTCACCAGGCGCAACCGATAGTGCGCGGTCCAGTAGCCCCGCAGTGCCTGCACGTACTGGGTGACGGCACCGTTCTTCTCCGACTGGGCCAGGTAGAGGTTGTCGATCGCGATCCGGCCGATCACATAGCGGTTGTAGGCGACGTCGAACCGGCGGCCTGCCACCGTATCCGCCTTGGCCGAAAGCGACAGATTCCGTCGCGCCTGCGGCAGCTCCAGCGCGATGAAGTGTGCATCCTGCGCCATCTCCTCCAGACTCGACCTCGTCGTATTCACGATCCGCTCGCGATCCGCCTCGGCCGCCTGGATGGCTTCCTTCCGTGCGCCCCACTGAATGAGCGGCACCTGCACCGAGAGGGTGAACTGGCGGGCCTCCAGCAAGTTCTGGTAGGCGGCATTCACGCCCGGACCGGTCGCGTTGAAGCCGTAGCTCGCCTCCACGGTGGCGCCCATGCCATTGTTGAGCTTCGCTTCGGTAACCCGCCGTCGCGCCTGTACGGCCTGCAGCTCCGCCTCGCTGGCAAAGGCGCGGTTCTGGAGCGCCTCCGTGACCGCCCACGCGGTATCGGGTTCGAATTGCGGCACGTCGGTTGGCGCGATGATCTCAACCCGGGTGGCCAGCGGCAGATTGAGTGCCAGCCGCAGCGCGGCGAGCGTGCGCTCCAGGTCCAGACGCGCCCCATCGGCGGAGGCCCGCGCCCGCAGGAGAGCCAGTTCGCTCTGCAGCAGGTCGTCTTCACCGATTCGGCCCACTGCGAACCGCCCCTTGTTCAGGGTATAGAGCGTATCGTTGACGGCGGCGTTCTTGGTCGCGTTGTCGAACTCCACCCGCGCGGAGTAGGCATCGAAGAAGAGATTGGTCGTCACCAGCGCGATCTCCTCGCGTGCTTCGCGATACTGGCGCTCCGCCAGTTCGGCTCGCACCGGCTGCTCCCGGCGGTCCCAGCCGCGAAGGTTGGGGCGAAAGATCGGCTGACGCAGACCCACCGAGACCGGCGTGGAGGACCAGGTGCGCAGCGTCTGCTGGCCGCTGACCGAGAGACGCGCGAGGGAGGACGAGATGAAAAAGTCGCCCCCGGTGACCGGCAGCGACTGGGAAACCGTCGCGGTGAGCGAGCTGCTGAGCTGGTCCTGTGGCCGGAAGACCGTGCTCCCGTCCGGCTGGAGGACCTGGATAATCGAGCGGTTATAGGACGGAACGGTCCCGCCAAGGGAGAGCTGCGGCATGAGTCGGGAGTAGAAGACCCGATCGGTGTATCGCGCGGCATCGCGGGCAGCAAGAGCGGCACGGGCGCGATACCCCTGCGACTGAGCCAGGCGGATCGCCTCAGGCAGCGTAAGCGGCGTCTGCGCCCTGAGCGGCCGGGCCTGAACCAGGAGCGCGACCAACCCGGCCAACCGGCAGGTGCGGATCAACATGGGGTTCACTCGTAGCGGAGGCAGGAGACCGGGTCCTGCTGCGCCGCCCGGTGCGCCGGCACGATGCCGAACACGATGCCGACGGCGAAGGACACCCCGAATGCGATGATGACGGAAAGGGACGAGACGCTGGTCCGCACCCCGGCCGCCCGCTCGATTACGGCGCTGAGCCCGACGCCGAGGAGGATGCCCGCCACACCGCCGGCAACGCTGATCAGCGTCGCTTCCGCCAGGAACTGGAAGAGGATTTCCTTCTGCGTGGCGCCCATCGCGCGGCGCACTCCGATTTCCCGGATCCGCTCCAGCACCGACGCCAGCATGATGTTCATAATCCCGATCCCGCCCACGACAAGCGAGATCGAGGCGATGGCGCCGAGCACGACGTTGAAAATCGTCTTGGTGCGCTGCTCCTGCTTCAGCAACAGCTCCGGGATCGCGATCTCGAAATCGACCACCGCATTGTGCCGCCGCGAGAGCATCCGTTGCGCGACGTCGGCGACACCCGGGACCTGTCGGGCGTCGGCCACCCGGACAATGATCCGGTCGAGCTGATTGCGGTTAGTCCGTTCTTCACGCTGGTCATCCGTCTCGTTATCATCCCCATTCGCGGTGAAGCGGCCGGCCCGTGCCGCCTCCTCGATATCGCGCTGGGTGAGCTGGGCCCGGTCGCGAAACCGCAGCAGCATTGTGTGCACCGGCACGAAGACGTCCATACTCGCATCACGGATACCCAGCCGGGTGACGGCTTCCGCCGTGACCCGCCGGTCGGCCAGCACACCGATCACGGTCACCCATGTCTCCCCGACCTTGAGCGGCTTCCCGATCGGATCCTCGGTCGTGAAGAACCGGGTCCGTACCCCGTGACCAATGATGGCGACGGGCAGTCCTCGCATTACTTGCTGGGGGGTAAACCAGGCCCCCTCCACCAGGCTCAGGTTGGTCAGCCGGAAGTACGCCGTGTCGACCCCGAGCACCTTGCCGGAGCGGCGCAGCCCTTCGCGGGTGAGCGAGGTGTTGAGAACGATCTCGGCGCTGGTCACCTCGACGGCAGGGATGGTGCGGGCGATCGCCTGGGCGTCGGCGTAGGTGAGGCCGGGGGAAAACTTCTTGACCTGCTTGTCCGGCTCCTCCTTGGCCGTCCCTTCCTTCTGTGCCACCAGCGGGGTGATGATCACATTGTTCGACCCGAGCAGCCGCATCTGCTCCAGGATTTCCTGCTCGGCCCCCTTCCCGATGGCGAGCATCGCGATCACCGAGGCGACACCGAACAGGATGCCGAGGGAGGTGAGCGAGGCGCGGAGCCGGTTGTGCTGCACCGCTTCGAACGCCGTGCGCAGCGCGAATCCGCCGTGCGACACCACATCCCGGCTCAGTCGCGCCAGGGCTTCCCGATCCAGGGGCACCGACTCAGCTCCGTCCCGGTGCGGCGCCGGCGGGGGCCGCTGGAGACGGTGCTTTGCTCGCGGGCGGAGTCGGAGGAAGGGGTGTTGTCGAACGGGCGGTATCGCCGCCGACCGGCGTCCCGGCGGTTGAACCTGGCAGGCGCACGAGCTTGAGCTGGTCCCGGTTGCTGGGTGGAGCGAGGAGTACGAGATCGTTCTCCGCCAGACCCTGCTCGACGATCACCTCGTCGTCGTTCATCGCCCCGGTCACCACCTCCTGCTTGGTCAGGTGGGAACCCTCCTGCCGGTAGACGAACGGAACGCCGGCCTCGCTGCTGACCGCCTCGAACGGGAGGTAGAGCGCGTCAGGCGAGAGATGCGTCTCGATGCCGTTGGCGGTGGTCATCCCGGGTCGCAGCGTGGTGTCGGACTGGAGCACCTCGACTTTCACCTCGAACACCTTCGCGTCGGTATTCGGTCGCTGCTCGCCCACGTTCGCGACACCGGTCACCGTGCCGCGGAGTTTCTTGCTCGGATCGGAATCGAGCGTGATCGAGACCGGCTGTCCCACGGCGATCTTCCGGACGTCGATCTCGTTGACGTAGGTGACAGACTCCATCTGGGTGAGGTCCGGCAACGTGGCAACTCCCGGGTCCCAGGCGTTCACCTGCGATCCCGTCGTCCGCTTCCGGCCATTCCATTCCTTGACGTAAATCACCATGCCGGGGGCGGGAGCCCGCACCGTGAATCCCTGCATCACGTCCTGGACCACCTGGAGCTGATTGCGCTGCCGGTTGAGGTCGGCCCCGACCTCCCGCATCTTAGCCTGGGCCTGCTCGGTCTTGGTGGTGTAATCGAGCTTTGCCTGGGCCAGCGCGCGCTCGGCTTTTTCGAGATCGATTTCCGCCTGGCGCCTGACCGTGGGTGCTTCGTAGGCGGCCTGCTCCTTGGCCAGCCGCTTCTCCTCGAGCCCCAGCTCCATGCTGCGGATCTCTTCGCGGGCCTTGGAGAGGTTGAGCGTCGAGTCCAGGCTGGCCTGCTCGTACACCGCCTCCGCCTTCTGCAGCGCCAATGTCACCTCGGCGATCTTCGACGCCAGCGTCGAGCGGTCCAGCTCCGCCACGACTTCGCCTTCCTTCACGATCGTCCCTTCGGGCACGATGGTGGAGATCTTCATCTGATAGATTTCGGCCTGCTGGGCGCCAGGTGGGGCGGTGATCTGGACGAACTTGCGGGCCCGCAGTTCACCGGAGGTGGTCACGGTGACCCGGAACTCGCCCCGCCGGACCCGTGCCGTGACGGCAGTACCGCCATCTTCCTTGTCCCGGGCGAAGAGCCAGGCGCCCGGCACGGCCACGAGTACCACCGCAGCCCCGATGAGGAAATTGCGTGATTTGAGGAAACCCATGGGTTCCCCTTCCTATGAAGGACCTGTGCTGGTGCGCGGTGCGGGAGTCGAAACGGCCTAACCATGGGCAATCTGCGGGACAGGGCGAGCGCCCGCAACCAAGCACGCTGGGCCCACCCGGAAGGTTTCGCCGGGTGCGGAGTCTCGAATTGCGACGTGGACCAATATGAGAGACGGCGGACCAGCGGCCTGCGCACCAACGCTGCTGAGATGCGGTGCGACGGCCAAGGGTTGCATGGCCGGGATCGGGCCGATAGCGCGGGAGGGGGGCGTCGCCTAATTTCCCGCGTCTCCGCAGGAGGCTATTGCAGGCGTGGTGGCCGAGTGGTTTAAGGCAGCGGTCTTGAAAACCGCCGAACCCGAAAGGGTTCCGTGAGTTCGAATCTCACCCACGCCGTTGCGTACACCTCGGCACCCTCGGGGCGCTTGACGAAGCCGGAGTCGTGCTGTACGTTGACTTCACAATTGAAGTGTTCGTGGTCATTTGCCGCCTATTGCAGCCACGTTAAATAAATGCTAAAACGCGCGCCCGGCGGCCCGTTCGTGGGGCTTTTTTCATTTCCAGGAGGTCCGCCGATGCACTGTCTCCCCTGCACCGCCTTCCCGGCGGTCGTAACATGAGTCACCGCGATCAGGAACCTGCGACCCGTGCCGTGCGCGTCGGCGTCGCCACCGACCGCCAGCACGGTGCGGTCATCCCGCCGATCTACCTCTCGTCGACCTATTCCTTTACCGGCTTCAAGGCCAAGCGGACGTACGACTACAGCCGCACGGCCAACCCGACGCGGGATACCCTGGGCGAAGCGCTCTCCGAGCTCGAGGAGGGTGCCGGTGCCGTGGTGACGTCGACCGGCCTCTCCGCCGTCCTGCTGGTGCTCCATCTGCTGAAGCCCACCGATCGCCTCGTGGCGCCGCACGATTGCTATGGTGGCACCCGTCGGCTGCTGGATACCCTTGCCGGAGCCGGACACTTCGGCGTCGAGTACATCAATCAAAGCGATCCTGCCGAGCTCATCGCGGCGCTCGACCGGCCGGCGCGGATGCTCTGGGTCGAGACACCGAGCAACCCCCTCCTGCGGATCACCGACCTCGCCCTGGCGGCATCGCTGTCGCGTCAGGCCGGCGCACTGCTCGTGGTCGACAACACCTTTCTTTCGCCAGTGCTCCAGCGCCCGCTCACCCGCGGAGCCGACCTGGTGGTGCACTCCACGACCAAGTATCTCAATGGTCACAGCGATGTGGTCGGCGGGGCGGTGATCGCGCGGGAGCAGGCACTGGCCGACGAGCTGGCGGCGCTCGCCAACGTGCTCGGCCTCACCGGGTCGCCCTTCGACGCCTATCTCACGCTGCGCGGCATCCGCACGCTGCATCCGCGGATGCGCTCGCATCTCGAGAATGCCGCCGCGGTCGCGAGCCTGCTCGCCCGGCATCCGGCGGTGTCGGCGGTGCACTACCCCGGACTGCCCGATCACCCCGGCCACGCCCTGGCGGCGCGGCAGCAGGATGGCTTCGGAGCGATGGTGAGTTTTGAGCTGGAGGGAGGCGAGACCACCATCCCGGCATTCCTCGACGGGCTTCGCTGCTTCACCCTGGCGGAGTCACTCGGCGGGGTGGAATCGCTGGTCGCCCATCCGGCGACGATGACGCATGCCTCCATGACTCCGGAGCAGCAGGCCGCGGCCGGCATCACCGACGGCCTCCTCCGTCTGTCCGTCGGCATCGAAGCCACGGAGGATTTGATCCAGGATCTGTCGCGCGCCCTCGACCGGGCGCTCGCGACGGTGCCGGCTGCGGTCGTCGCCTGACACATCACGCCTCGCCGGCGCCGGCCTGCGGGCGGGCGCTTACGGGGCGGTCAGCGTTCCCCCCTGCACGACTTCGAAATCCCCGCCTCGCAACTGCTTCAACGTATTGAGTTCCGCGTCATCCCAACGGGCATCGGGTGCGCCGCTCAGGAACCAGTCACTCCCGTTGTCGGCCAGAATCATCCCGTAGGTCTTGAGCGCCTGCAGAATCACCCGCGCCGATGCGGGATAGCCGCTGATGTCCACTCCCGCCTTGAGCCGGACTCGCAGGCCCATTGGCGGACGTGAGGAGCTGGTGTCGCTGCTGGCGTAGTGGCGGGCCGGACTCAGGTAGGCGCGACGGGTGAATCGCGCCGTGAACCGGAGGGCATGGAGAATTTCCCCCTGCTCCACCACCTCATCATAGCGCACCAGCCCGGGAAAAATCGGGAGACCGGCGGCATCGGCCGATGTCCAGCCCGCCGGTCGCAGGGCGTTGCTGTTGAGATCGAAGATCGCGCCGGATCCCGCCTGCCACGAACTGGTTGCAGGGTAGGCACTGAACAACTCGTACAGCATCCACCCCTCGTGATCCACGACCAGCACATGACGGTCCCCGCTGGCGGTACTGCCCCCCTCGATCGGCGCGCCTCGCGGAATGGGATACGGCCCCGGGTCGCTCTCGTCAGCGTAGTCGAAGCTGACCGGGACGTCGGTGGTGCGGTGATCAATCACCACGTAGGGAATGCCGAAGGGCCCGCCAAGATAGTCCGCGCCGAAATCGGGATGCAGCGTGGTGGTCACCCCCATGCTGGCAATGAGGAGCCCCGAGTTGGCAGCAACCGGCGCCTGATCAATCGGCGTGTTCCAGGGGCTGTTGTCGGGAAAGGGTCGCCTGCCGTGCAGGCTCGCGCCCGGACCGAGGTCGGGATCAGCTGGGGGCGGCCCGCCGGGTCCGGCCGGCGCGCCGGCGTTCGCCGAGCAGGCGAGCAGCGCAAGGAGGAGCACGCAGGTGGGATGGAGGGGGGTGGCTGGCATGTCTCGTACTATCGGCAGATGCGAGCATCGAGGCGGTAACCCGGCGCACAGTATTCCGGGCCGTGAGACCCCGGTCCCCGAGTGGAGGTGTGCGGCGGGGGCAGTCTCCCGAGCCTTGTCGGGGCGCAACAGGACGGCTAGAATGCGGCTCGCTGGAGCGGTGGCCGAGTGGCTCAAGGCACCGGTTTGCTAAACCGGCATAGGGTTGAAAAGCTCTATCGAGGGTTCGAATCCCTCCCGCTCCGTTCGAGGTGACGGCGTTCAGGTGGCAGGTGGCAGGGGACCGGCCTGACGCGGTCCCCTTCCTGATTTCCGGACCCCGCTGCCCGCTGCCACACTCACCTGCCACCGATTGTCTCGCCTATGCCCCCCCGCGTCCGATTCGCCCCCTCACCAACCGGCTATCTCCACGTGGGCGGTGCGCGCACCGCCTTGCTCAACTGGCTCTACGCCAGGAAGACGGGCGGCATCTTCATCCTCCGGATCGAAGACACCGATCAGGAACGCAGCACCGAGGCCCATACCCAGGTCATCCTCGATGGGCTCAAGTGGCTCGGGATCACCTTCGATGAGGGACCCTTCTTCCAGGCGCAGAATGGCGGCCGGCACAAGGCCGACGCCGAGGCATTGCTCGCTCAGGACAAGGCCTATCGTTGCTTCTGCACCCGGGAGGAGCTCGAAGTCGCGCGCCAGGCGGCGGTGAAGGCGGGGTCGAGTTTCCGGTACGACGGTCGCTGCGGTCGGCTCGCCGCCGAAGAGGTCGCGACTCGTGTCGGCCGGGGCGACCCGTCGAGCATCCGGGTCCGCATGGTGGATGGCGAGATTGCCTGGGACGATGCGGTTCATGGCCGAATCAGCTTCCAGGGCCACGACCTCGACGACTTCATCATCCTGCGCAGCGATGGCACGCCGATCTACAATCTCGCGGTCGTCTCGGACGACATCGAGATGGCCGTCACGCACGTCATCCGCGGCGATGACCACATTTCCAATACGCCGAAACAGATCGCGCTGTACCGCGCCATGGAGAAACCGACGCCGATCTTCGCGCATGTGCCGATGATTCTCGGCACCGACGGGAAGAAGCTCTCCAAACGGCACGGCGCCACCGCGGTGGGCGACTACCAGCACCAGGGCATCCTGCCCCTCGCCATGCGGAACTTCCTCGCGCTCCTCGGCTGGTCCCCGGGTGGCGACCGGGAGATTCTGCCCGAAGCGGAGATGATCGACCTCTTTTCGCTCGGGGGCATCCAGAAGAAGGCGGCGGTCTTCGACGTCGCCAAACTGGAGTGGATGAACGGGCAGTACCTCTCGGCGCGGCCCGCGGCAGAGCTGCTCGAGCCGGTACAGGTCCACCTGCGCGAGATGGGAGTCGACCCGATGGGCCGGGACCTCGTGCCCCTGATTGACGCAGTGAAGACCCGCTCCCGGACGCTGCTCGATATCGCGACGCAGGTGGCCGTTCGGCTGGACCGGAGCCGAGTGGTGCGTGACGCCAAGGGGATACAACTCGCGATGAAGCTGGGCGCGGCCTTCAGCACCAATCTCCTTTCCTCCCATGCGGCGCTGTCCGCGCTCGCTCCGGCGCAGTGGACTCCCGCCGACCTCGAACTTACCGTCAAGGCGCTCGCCGAGCGTGAGGGAAAGAAGCTGGGCGACCTGATGCAACCGGTGCGCGTGGCCCTCACTGGCGGAACCGTCTCGGAACCGGTGAATGAGTTGCTGGCTGTCATCGGCCGGGACGAGAGTCTGGCCCGCATCCGCGCCGCAGCGTCCTGACGCCGTGAGCCGACTCCCTGAGCGCGTGTTTCGCGCGCTTCGTCGTCGCGCACCGGTGGGGCTCCTGATCCTTGGCTGCGTTCTCACACCACTGCCAGCTCGGGCCCAGGGCGTCGTCCACGGCACCTTTCCCCTGCACCTCGTCTTCACCGGCGACATCAACCTCGGCACGCGCACCCTCCCCGACGGCATCCCGCCGGACAGCGGGCGAGGGCTCTTCGCCGGTGTGGACTCCCTGCTCCGCGGTGATCTCGTCATCGGCAACTTCGAAGGGGTGCTCTCTGATTCCGGCGAGTCGACCAAGTGCGCACCACGGTCCACTCGCTGCTATGCCTTCGCCAGCCCGACCTGGCTGGCGCCGCGTTTTCGCGAGGCCGGCTTCACCCACCTGAATCTCGCCAACAACCACGCTAACGATTACGGGCTCGATGCGCGCCGCCACACGGAGGCGACCATTCGCGAGCTGGGCATGACGCCGTATGGTCCGCTGGAGGAGGTGGCGATCACGCCGGTGGTGCGGGATGGCGTGATGATGCTGGTCGGGGTGGTGGGCTTCACGACCTACCCGCACGCCTACAACCTGCTCGACCTGGCCCATAGTGCGGCGATCGTGGATTCGGTCCGGCCGCTGGTGGATGTGCTGATCGTCACCTTTCACGGCGGCACGGAGGGTGCGGCCGCGATCCGGACCGGTGCGGGACCGGAATTCCTGGGGAAGGAACCGCGGGGGAACCTGCGGGGGTTCGCCCGAATGGTGATCGACGCGGGCGCGGATGCGGTGGTGGGGCACGGGCCGCACGTGCTGCGCGGGGTCGAGTTCTACCGCGGCCGGCCGATCGTCTACAGCCTGGGGAACTTTCTCACCTACCGCGGCTTCAACCTCGACGGACCGTTGGGCATCACCAGCCTGCTGCTGCTCGACCTCGACGGCGATGGCCACTTCGTCACCGGTCGTCTGCCGCCACTGCTGCAGGTGCCGCAGGTGGGACCGCAACCCGATCCGGCCGGGACGGCGGTCGAGCTGCTGAGACGGGTGACACAGTTGGATTTTCCCGAGACCGGCGCGCGGATCGGGGACGATGGATCGCTCTCGCCCCCGTAACGCGATGGGCGATAGCTACACCAGCACCCCATCCCGAAACCGCCAGATCCGCCGCAACAGGTCATCCAGAAATCCCTGTGACACGAACGCCTGCACCGCGACCATCGTACTCTCAGCATCAACCCCCCACAGCACGGCCCGCTTCGGATCGGCGTCGAAATCCGTCTGGACATACGCCCGCTGATCCTGACTCCAGCTCACCGGGACGTTCTGAGAAAAGCCGGCGGCGACGCCGTTGACCCCCGGACCACCCACCGCGATCGTCGGATTGAGGTGGAAGATCCGGTTCTGCATGTACCAGGCGTCGCCCACCACGACCGCGCGACGGAACACCTGCCCGTCACTCCGCTGATCGATCTCCTCCTTGAGTCGATACGCGGTTGGTCGGTCCCGCTCCTCTGAGCGGATGTCGGAACCCGTGACGACGACGACGGTTTCATCGGTATCTACCAGCTTCATGCGGGTACGGCTCCCATCGGCACTGCGGTGCCGGGTTCAGATGCGTTCGTAGGTGGTGACGGTTCGGGGATCGATGACTTCGCCGGTGTGGCGCGTGGCGCGCGGCTCGACCAGGACCAGATGGACTTCTTCCTCGGCCACGGGGCGATGCTCCACGCCCTTCGGGATCACGGCGAACTCCCCGGGACGGATCGTGATCTCGCCGTCGCGCAGCTGGATCCGCAGCGTCCCCTGTACGACAAGGAACAGCTCGTCCTCGTCGGCGTGGGCGTGCCAGACGAATTCGCCCCGCACCTTGGCCAGCTTCACCTGGGCGTCATTGACGTCCGCCACGATCTTGGGGCTCCACTGGTCGTGGAATCGGCCGAATTTTTCGGCGAGGTTGATGACCGATACCATGATCGATCTGCTCCCGGTGGTGGTCAGCGGTGCGACTGGCTGCTGTCCGGCTGTTCGCGCTGGGCCCGCTCAAGCGCCCTGGCTTCCTTCTTCTGCTGCCGCAGATCCTGCACCGCGCGCTTGAATTCATCCAGCGTGTTGGCCCGCTCGGCGGCACGGCGCAGATCGTCGGCGATCCACTGACCGGTATGATCGAGCGCCCGTTGCTGATTCCCTGCCTGGGGAAGCGGCAGCAGCGCCAGCACGATGGCGGGAATCTTGAGGCCTGCAATGTAGATGTTGCGACTGTCGAGCCCGAACTTGCGACCCTCCACCGTCGTAGTCCAGTCCGGCAACTGCACCTGGTCGGCACCGGGTTCACGCGCGATGGAATCGAGATAGCCCTGGACGATAGCGGTCACCGCGCTGTCGACCAGCTCGACATGAGTCTTGCTGAGCCGACGGGCAAGCTCCTGCGGCGGCACCGGCAGCGGTCGCACCCAGAGGCGCCCATCGCCCGCTCCGGGCGTCATCCGTCCGGCGGGCCCCCGATTCGGGACGACACTGTCGGGACGCAGCACGATCTCGGGCTCCGGCTCGCGCGGTGTGACGGTGTCGATTGGTAGTGGGTTTTCCGGTGGGCGCGATCGCGGCAGTGCTCCAGCACCCTGCTCCACCTTTGGCCGGAACAGCGGGATGACGACGGTGCGCTCCTGTTGCGGCAATCGCGGTACGACGATCATGGACCGCGTCAGCGGCGGGACAGTGGGGAGCCAGCCGGTGATCACGACCAGAAAGAGCAGCGCATGCGCACCGAGGCTGACCAGCAGCGCGAGCAGCCGGCCACGACGCTCTCCCCGGTGCGGTCGATCAGGCCACATGCCCGGCCGGCCCTGTCGCAATACAGTTGCTCAGACTCCGCCCCAGCCGAGCGATGCCTTGGCGCAGTCGCTCGGGCCCGACGGTGAGGGCCACACGAAAATATCCTTCACCTCCGGCGCCGAAGGCGCTGCCGGGCAGCACGATCACGCCCTCATGTTCCAGTGCCCGATGCGCGAACGCCGCCGACGGGAGCCCCGCTGGCAGCGGAATCCAGAGGTACATCGCGGCCCGGGGTGACTCGACACTGAAGCCCGCGGCACGCAGTGCGTCCACGCCCGCGTCGCGCCTCGCCGTCAACTCCGCCACGTTTGGCGGGAGGAGTCGCTCGGCATTGTCGAGGGTGTAGGCCGCCGCATCCTGTATGGCGAGCCATGGCCCGGTATCGACGTAGGACTTGACCCTCGTCAGCGCCGTGATGAACCGGCTGGCTCCAGCGGCCCAGCCAATGCGCCACCCGGTCATCGAAAAACTCTTGCTGAGGGAGAAGAATTCCACGGCGACCTCACGGGCGCCGGGAACTTCAAAGATGCTCGGCGCGCGATAACCGTCGTAGGTCAGGTCGCAATACGGGTTGTCGTAGGCCACGACGATGCCAAAGCGCCGGCAGGTCGCCACCGTGCGCTCGAGGTAGTCCATCGGCGCGATTGCCGCCGTGGGATTGTTCGGATAGTTGAGGAAGAGCAGCTTGGCCCGCCGCAGCGTCGCGTCCGGCAGTTCATCGAGATCGACCAGGAACCTGGTCCGCGGCGTCAGCGGATAGCGCAGCGCCTCGGCGCCGGCCAGGATGGTGCCGCCGAGGTAGGCCTGATATCCTGGCTCAGGGCAGATGACGAGATCGCCGGGATTGGTGATGGCGAGCGGAAAGTGCGACAGTCCCTCCTTGCTTCCGAGGAGCGGCAGGACTTCGGTGGTCGGATCAAAGGTGTTCCCGAAGCGGCGCTGCATCCAGTCGCAGGTGGCGCGGCGGTACTCGCCGAGTCCCTGCTGGAAGCCATATTTGCTGAAGCGCGTCTCGGCGGCCGACCGCTGCATTCGCGCGATTACCTCGGCGGGCGGCGGGTAGTCGGCGTCGCCCGCTCCGAGATCGATCAGGTCCACGCCGGCGGCGAGCAATTCCCGCTTGCGGCCGGGGAGGCTCGCGAGCGGATAGCCCGGCAGCAGGTCGAGACGGGCGGAGAGCTGCGTCATGGTATTCACGCGACCGGATTTCGAAGAATGCCGACACCGGGGATCTCCACCTCGACGATATCCCCTGAGGCGAGCACCGTCGTGCCGGCTGGCGTCCCGGTGGCAATCAGGTCCCCCGGCTCGAGCGTCATCACCTGGGAAATGAAGCTGAGCAGGACCGGAATCGAGAACGCCATGTCGCTCGACTTCCCCCGCTGCACTTCCCGCCCATTCACCCGGCCGATGATCTCAAGCGCGCGCCAGTCGAGCCCTTCGACGACGCGCGGACCAATGGGACAGAAGGTGTCGAAACCCTTCGCCCGGCCCCACTGACCGTCGACCTTCTGCAGATCCCGCGCGGTTACGTCGTTGACGCAGGTGATGCCGATCCGGACCCGCTCCGCCTGCTCCACCGAGAGGTGGTGCAGACGTTGGAGCACCACCACACCGATCTCCGCCTCCTGCTCGACCTTCTGCGACATCGCCGGCAGCACGATCGGCACCCCGGGATCGATCACCGCCGAGATCGGCTTGATGAAGATGATCGGCTGCGCGGGCATCGCGTTGCCGAGTTCTTCCGCATGCGCCCGGTAGTTCCGGCCCACCCCGATGATCTTCCCCGGACGAATCGTGGTCATACGCTGGCTCCGATGCCGTGACGAGCGAAGAAATCCTCTATGCGGGTGCGCACCTCGCTCCACGGTCCAATCACTCGCTCGGCCCGTGGCAGGCCACTCAGCACCAGCGGTCCGTACCGTTTGGTGACGACCCGCTTGTCGAGAAGGACCACCGCGCCGAGGTCGGTACGGGTGCGGATCAGCCGACCGAACCCCTGTTTGAGCTTGAGGGCCGCGTGCGGCAACAGGTAGTGCATGAAGCCATCGTCGCCCGCATCGGCGAGGCGCTCGAGGCGCGCAGCGGTGAGCGGTTCGGACGGCACCTTGAAAGGTAGCTTCGTGAGCACCAGCGACCGGAGCGCGCGCCCCGGTACATCGACCCCCTCCCAGAACGAGTCGGTCCCCAGCAGGATGGCCCGGCCCAGCTCGCGAAACCGGCGCAGCAGTACGTCCCGTGGCGCCTCGCCCTGCACCAGGATCGGCCAGCGCTCCCCGACCGTGCCGCGTAACTCCACCGCCGCCCGCCGCAGGGCGGTGTGGCTGGTGAAGAGCACAAACATCCCGCCATCGGCGGCACAGGCAAGATCGTGGACCACCTGCACCACTGCCGCCGCATGACCCGGCTCATCCTCGCGGGGATCGGGAATGTCGTTGGGAATGCCGAAGATGCACTGCTCGGCGTACACGAACGGCGACGGCAGAATCGTCTTGACCGTCACCGGATTCGGAGGAATACCGAGCCCCAGTCGGGACTCGAGAAACTCGAATTCGCCGCTGGCAGCGAGGGTCGCGCTGGTGAGGGTGACGGTCTTGAGTCGATCGAAGATCATCTCGCGCAACAACGGGGCGAGATCCAGCGGTACCGCGGCCAGGGCGAGCTGCTGGCCCTTGGTCCCCGATCGCTGGAGCCAGCGCACGGTGGGTGGGCCGCCCGCCGCCGGCCTGAGGGCCTGGTTCAGGCCATCCGAGACCGTCTCCAGCCGCCGCATGACCCCGCGCAATTCACCGAGCAGCTGCACCCGCCGGTCGCTCACTTCGCTGCCGGCCATACGGTCGGCGATTGTTTCGACGTAATCCCGTATGGCGCGAAACGAACCAAGCGCGAAGTCCAGTTCGCGCGACAACCCCTCGGTCCAGACCGCGTCGTCCTTGAAGCTGTCCACCAGTCGCAGGACACCACCCGGCTCCTTTCCCAGCCGCTCGTGGAGGCGGAGCAGCAGCTGATCCGCACCGCGGCGGCCATCGGCGACCGCGGGCATCAGCCGTTCGCGCAGCAGGTCGAGGCTCGCCCGGCTCAGCAGATCGCCGGCAGCGGTGAGGTCCGCCGCGAGCGTCGGCAGGAGGCCACGGCCATTGCGCTCGAACCGACCCAGCAGGCGCCGGATACCCCGGCTGGTCACCTGCGCGCCGAGGTGCGAGGCGGCGACGTCCTCGAGGTGGTGGGCCTCGTCGAGAATCAGTCGATCGTACGGCGGCAGCACCGCCGCCTCCTTCCAGTTTTCCGACGAGCGCCGTACCTGCAGGTCCGCCGCCAGCAGATGATGGTTCACCACCACCACATCGGCCTCGGCCGCCTGTCGCCGGGCGGCGAAGAGAAAGCAGCCGTCGAAATGCGGACACTGGAGTCGCGGACAGAGGTCTGCCTCGGCGCTCACTTCGTCCCACACTTCAGGACTGGGAGTAACGCCGAGATCAGCGAGGGTGCCGTCGCTGGTGCGGCCGGCCCATACGGCGATCGACTGGAGCTCGTCGTACTTGTCCGGTTCGAGCAGGGAGCGCTGCCCCGCCACCGCCTGGTGCAGCCGCGCCAGGCAGAGATAGTTCCTCCATCCCTTGAGCAGCGCGAATGTCGGTTGATGTTCCGCAGTACCGAGGGCATCACGCAGCATCGGCAAGTCCTTGCCGACGAGCTGTTCCTGCAAGTTGATGGTATTGGTGCTGATGACCGTGCGTTCCCCGTTGGCCTTGGCCCAGGCGAGGGCGGGCACCAGATACGCGAATGACTTGCCGACACCGGTGCCGGCCTCCAGCAACAGCACGCCGCCATCGTTGTAGGCGTCGGCGATGTGCGCCGCCATGTCTCGCTGACTGGGCCGATCCTCATACTGGCCGAGTTGGCGGGCGACGGCGCCGTCCTCGCCAAGCTGCGCCACGACATCCAGCACATCGAGACGCTTCTCGCGCCGGTCGTGGGGTACTTCGACGACGACGTAGAGTTCGCTCGCGTCGTTGTTCAGGATGCCAAAACCGATCCCGCCGTCGTGGAGCCGGGCCGCGACGGATAGGTCGGCCATCGACGGCTCCAGCAGGCCGCTCGGGTGGTTGTGCAAGAGCATTTCGCCGCGAGAGGCGACCCCGGGCAGCGCCAGGACCCGGTCGACGGTGCCGCGCGCCACCGCTCGGGCCCCGGTCAGTCGCCCATCGTCCCCGACCTGGGCCACGAACGACACCTCCCGGCCACCCGCCCCGCTGATCTCGCGGGCGAGGAGCTGCTGCAGGTCGGGGGAGATCCGGGAGGCGGGAGCGATCACGGTGGCGCGGTCTGCCGGGTCGGGGAGGGCGAAAGGTAACTACGGTGTTGCTTCGGGCCGAGCGCTGCTCGTTCAGGTCTTGAGTTCACGCTTCTTGGCCGCGGGGAAGAGCACGTTGTTCAGGATCAGCCGATAGCCCGGCGAGTGCGGGTGCAGCGAGAGGTCGGTCGGCGGATCGCCAATCTGGTGTTGTGGGTCTTCCGGGTCGTGGCCGCCGTAGAAAGTCCAAGTCCCCTGCCCCAGTTCGCCATGGATGTACTTGGCCCAGGCCGCGCCTGGTTCATCCGCCAGGATGGTGACCGAAGGCTTGAGCGTTCGCTTGGTGAAGGAGGTGGTCAGCCCGTAGAAATCTGGAATCACATCACGATGATTCTGTACCAGCATCGTCGGTACCGGGTCGATCGTCGCGCTGAAGTTGAACAGCTTGAACGCCCCCAGCTGCTGCCGCCGGTCCAGGCTGTTCACCTGGTGCCCGTCGATATCCGAAAATGCCGGCACATTGGGCGATAGCTCGAGCTGCGCATCCTTGAACGCGAGCGTGCGGGTCCAGTCGAGCTTGCGCGCCGCCTCGGGGTCGATCGGCGTACCGTCGGCGTAGGCCGCCGCGATATCGACGCCCGTCGCCGCCAGTGCCAGGTCCAGCGTCTCCGTCGCGGTGCACATCGCAAAGAGGAAGCCGCCTCGTTCGACAAACGCCCGGATCTCATTGGCCATCGCCTTCTTTAACGCCGGCACATTGGGGTAGCCCAGCGCTTTGGCCACCCGCTGATTCTGCTGGACCATGTCGGCCAGCCACGGCGCCCCGGCGTAGTTCAGGAAGAACTTGGAATATTGCCCGGTGAAATCCTCGTGGTGCAGGTGCAACCAGTCGTATTTCTTCAGCCCCTGACTGCCCACCTCGGTGTCCCACACCTTGTCGAATTCGATACCGGCGTAGTTGAGCACCATGGTGACGGCATCATCCCACGGCGACGCATTGGGCGGAGCATACACCGCCACCTTGGGCGGCTTCTCCAGTGGCACCGCGTCGGTGTTGCCCTGCTTGAGCTGCGCGCGCAGGTCGATCAACTGCGCCTCGGTCACCGGCTCGGAGCTGACGCCCGCGAGCGCGGCATCCCGGACGGTGACCTGGTCGCCGGGCACCAGGAACGACCCGCCGCGATGATTGAGAAACCATTCCGCCCGCCCCCCGCGCTGCAGCACGCGGAAGGTGACGCCGTATGCTTTGAGGTGATCCGACTGGCCATCGTCCATCGGCAGCAGGAGCCACGGCGTATTCGCGCGATCGCTGAGCTCCAGCCACCCCGGCCAGGTGCCCCACCGTACCAGGGCCGCCGGGGCACCCAGCGCCAGGAGTGTTGCGGACGAAGCGCGGAACAGGTCGCGCCGCTTCACGTGCGCGGCACAGCGTTACGGGTCTGGTCCAGCAGCCGGCGGGCCTGAGGTACGAGGGCACTGGTGGGATACGTGAGGATCATTTCCTCCAGGGTCTGCGTTGCCTCCGCCCGGCGGTCGGTCGCAAGCTGCAGCCGTCCAAGTTCGAGGAGCGCGGCCGCGGCGGTGCCGGGCATCTCCTTCACCATCGCCGCGCGAAACAGCCGCTCGGCGTCCGTGGCCCGCCCGGTGGCCGCTTGCAGTCGACCGGCAAGGAGATGCAGGTCGGCGCCCCCCGCCCCGGGCGGCAGGCCCGCGGCGATCCGCTCGAAGGATTGGGCGGCCTTGAGCGTATCGCCCCGATCGAGCAGCTGCAGCGCCTGGCCAAAGGCCACGAGGGTGTCGGGCTGGATGGGCTGCAGCAGCGCGAGCCAGATCGAGCGATCCGTCGCCTCCTCGCGGGTTCCCGCGAACGGGCCCGCCTGACGCCAGTAGTCGGATGCACCCTTGATATCGCCGGCGTAGAGGCGGATCCGGCCCCGCACGGCGAGCGCCTCGATGGTGGAGTCGGCGGCCAGCATCTGGTCGGCGCGCTCGAGGGCGCCCGACTGGGCCCATCGAAGCGCGACCGCCCGTCGCAGGCGGAGGTAGTCATCGACCGGCACCGTGCTGCGGTATTTCTCAAGCTGTGCGGCGGCTTCATCGGCCTTGCCATCGCGTACCAGCAGCTCGATCAGCGTCGTGGTCGCTCCCGCCGCCACTGCGGGGCCGCTGCCTGGATCAGCGGCGATCTGACCCAGCACCTTGCGCGCCGGCTCCGGCTGTCCGGCTGCGGCGTACGCCCGCGCCGCATCGAGCCGAAACCGAGCTCGTTGAGGCGGGTTGGTCCAGCGATCAGCCAGCGCCTCAAGGGTGCGGGCTTGCGCCAGCTGGTAGATCGCACTGCCATCCAACCGGGTGAGTTCCAAAAACCCCTGGAGCACATCGAGCTGCTGCGGCAGTGGCGTGGGCAGGATGCCGAGCAGTGTCTCGAAGGCGCCCACCGGGTCACCCCAGCGCGCTCGCAGGTCCACGGCGATGCGCGCGGCTTCGGGGCCGGGCTCCTTCGCGAGCGTCGAGAGCACCACGGGCCGGGCAGCGACCGGCGCGTTCGCCAGGACCGTCGTCGCGGAGGACCGATAGCCCTGCAGCTGACGGACGGCGCGCACCCACTCCCGCGTCGCGGTCGGCCAATCCTCCTCCGCCGAGGCGAGCTGGGCCATCTCCGCGGCGAGTGCGTCGGGTTTGCCAAGGCGGTCCCGCCCCGCCTGGTAGGCCCGCCGCGCCATGGGCCGGTCGCGCCGCTGGAGCGCCGACGCCGCCCATTCGCGATAGGGCGACTCCTCGCCGGGCTCGGCCAGGGCCCAGAGGTCCACGAGGTGCGGCAGGCTGTCGAGCAGGTTCGCGGCGGAGTAGGCGCGGAGTCCGATACTGTAGATCGGCGCGGCGGAGGGATTGGCCGCGATTGCCGCCCGGACCGCGGGCAGCAACTCGGCCAGGCGATTGATGGGCGTCAATGACCGCTCGAGGCCAAGCAGCGCCGTTACTTCGCCCGGGGACTGCTGCAGCACGCCCCGATAGATCTCCGCCGCCTGCGCAAAACTGCCCCGGCGCTCCAAGTCGAAAGCGCGCGACAGCGGGTCCTGGGCGGACAACATCGTGGGAACCACGACTGCCAGGAATGGGAAAAGAGAACGGGGAACAGGGAACGGGAAGAGCCTGAGACGCGGGGTCATCGTGGCTGCACCTCAGCCCCGTTCCCCGTTCCCGCTTCCCCGTTCCCCCCACGTTCTGCCAGCCGCCGGAAATACTCAATCACCTGCCGCCGTTCGTCGGGCGTGAGTTGCTGCAGCTCCTCCCACGACGGGACCCGTCGCAGGGCATCACCCTGGTCGCGGCGGCTGCGCAGCGCCGGTGGCAGGCGCAGGCTGTCCTCGTTTCCGGCGGTGCTCTGTCGTTCCTGCTTCTCGTCTTTCTCCTCGCCCTGCAGCGTCCGTCCCGCATCCAGCATGCGCCGGAAGAGCTTCTCCTGCCGCTCCACGGTCTGGCGGTCGAGCCGTCCCGCTTCCAGCGATCGGGCCAGGTCCTTCGCCTCCTGCGCCATGTCGGCCGCGCCGGGAATCTGTCCGCCGGCCCGCATCCGGTCGAGCTGCTGCGCCAGGGCCCGCTGCTGAGCGCCTAACTGACGAAGCTGCTCCTGCATGGCGCTTCCGCCCTGGCCCATCATCGGCAGGAGTCCGCCCGATTGCTGACCCATCTGCCCCTGTTGTGCCGCCATCTGGGCCATCTGCTCCATCGCCTCCTGCATCCCGGACCCCGAGCCGGAGCCCTCCACCTGGCCCCGGCTCCGCAGCAGGGTATACGCGGCGGCATTGAGCGCATCGACCGCCTCGCCCGACTGTCGTCCCGCCTCGCGCGAGTTGGGGGCGGCATTCGCCAGCGCCTCACGCGCCTGACGCATCTTGTCGCGCCCGGTCGCGAGGGCCACACTCGACTGATTGGAGACCAGTGCGTTCTTCCCCGCGGTTTCCCGGGTCTGCTCCAGTACCCGCTCGACTCCTTCCTCGATGGCGCCCTGTTCCGCCCGCACCTGCGGAGAGGTGTCGCCCCGACGCATCGACTCACTGACGGCAAGCTGGCGCTCCGCCAGGCGGCCGATATCCCCCAGTGCCTGATCGAGCGCCGTCATGACCTCGTCTCGCATCCGTTCGGCCATTGCATCGCGCTGCTCCGCGAGCTGGTCGCTCAGCGGCTCCAGCTGCTTCGACGCTTCCTCGCCCTGCTGCTGGGCCTGGGGTCGCTTGCCCTGACTCGCGCTCTGGCCCGCCTGCTGCATCTTCTGCGCGGCCTGCCGGGCCTGCCCGGCCGCTTGCGCCATGGCCTCCTGCTGCTCCGCATTGTCCGCGCCGAGGTCCTGGGCGAGTTGTTCCAGCGCGCTGCCGAGCGAATCGGCGCGCTGCGCCAGCCGCTCCTGCTCCCGGGCAGCACGCGCGGTGTCGATCGCCGGCACCTGCTGGGTCCACTGCCGTTCCGCCTGGGCCAGGTCCCTTGCCTCAGCCTGCAGGTTCGCCATGTCGCCTTCGAGCGCCGCGCGTCGAAAGAGTTCGCGGCTCTGTTCCAGCGCCTCGCGCATCTGTTGCTGGGCCTCGGCCAGCTTGTCGAGCGCCTCGCGGGTGCGTTCCGGGTCGAGATCCTTCAAAGCCTGCTGCAACTCAGCCAGGCGCTCCCGCAACTCCGGCGTCATGGCATGCTCCAGTTGCTTCTGGACCTCCTCCAGGCGCGCCTGCCACGCCGGATCGCTGAGACCCGCCGCCTCCGCATTTTGCCGCAGCGATTCGATCATCTCCTGAGTCTGCTCCAGCTGTTTCTGCAGTTCCTGCTCGGCCGCCGCCGCCGCCTCGGCGCGCTTGGCATTCTCGAAGCTCAGCGATTCCTCCGAGCCCCCATTCTGCTGGGCGCCCTGGCGCGGACGCTCCTGCGCCAGATCCTCGGTCTGCCGTTCCAGCTTGCGGCTGGACTCGGCAATGCTATCCAGTCGCCGGCCGATTTCGGCGGTGGTCTGCCGGGCCGCCTCGCGCACTTCGCTCAACGTCGGCAGTCGCAGCGCGTACTCCCGGGAGCGCCCGGTATGCGGCGCCGGCGCATTGTCCACCGCGCGCACCACGAACCGCACCGAGTCGCCCGGGACGAGCCCGCGGCCGTTGAGGTCGAGCTGCCACGGCAGCACGACGCGATCCGGCGACGAGCCTGGCAGGGCAACGGTCTCCAGCCGGGCGGGGTCCTCGAAGCCCAGGCGCGAGATGCGTCGGCTCTCGACCGTGACGCGGCTGAGGCCGTGATCATCCTGGGCATCGATGACAAGGGGAACACGAAGCGTGATCGGGATAATGCTGTCGTCGCCAGGCACCGGCACATCCACCGCCGGCGCGCTGTCGGCGACGGTGCGAATCGGAACGCGAATCGTGTCGCCCGCAAGTGGAACATCGCCGGTGGTGGCCAGCGTCAGTGTCCACTCCCGGCTGCCCACCGGCGTGAATCGTCCGCGGAACCGGTTGCCGTCAGTGCTCAGCGCGGCGCGGCTCGCACCAGCCTGCCACGACGCCGAGTCGAGACTGGTCGTGGCCTCGCCGATCGTTTCGAGGATGGTGCCTTCGGGGACGATGACGGTATCGCCGTCAGTCGGCACCGGCTCGTCTTCAAGTGTGAGATATCGCGGGTAGCGCGCGGTCACGGTGAGTGTACCCAGGAATGCCGGCAGGCGAACCCGCACCTGCAGCGTGTCGGAGCTCTGACCGCCACTGGTCAGCCGGACGAAGAGGTCGCTTTCCAAAGGACCAAGTGTGGTGCGGGCGCGTCCGAGTGAATCGAGCGCGAGGCCGGTTCCCTGCCAGGCCTCGCCCGGGGCGCGCACCCAGAGGATTGCATGACTCCGGCCGCGGGCGCTGGCGTGGACTTCGACGGAGCCACCGCGATTCACTTCCTCGGCGGAAAGCAGCACGGTGAGCGGCGCGACCGTCGCGGACCAGGCTTCGACCGGATGCCACAGGAGCGCGGGCAGGCCATGGGTCGGCCGGGCCGAGAGCAGCACCGCGGCGCCGGCAAGCAGGGTCGCGCCGCCCTGCACCGCGCGGCGGCGGAATGGAAGCGTGAGCTGGCCGAGAAGCGGCGGGGCCTCCGCCGAGAGGACAGCCGCCTGGCACTGATCGGCAACGTCCAGCAGGAGCTGGCTCGTGCCGGCGACCGGCGCCTCGAGCAATCCTCCCAACGCCCCGCGCCTGAATCCGAGCGTTTCGAGCTCGCGCGCCAGCCACGGCGCCGAGAGTCGGAGCTGCCCTCGGTAGTACAGCAGGCCAACGGCACTCGCGCCTAACAGGCCGAGCATCCAGGTGACCAGTACCCAATACGGCTGGTCGAACCAGCCGAGCCGGGCCCCCCATGCGGCCCCACCGAACAGCAGTCCGAGCGCACCGAGCGCGCCGCATGCCCATGCCAGCAAGTTGAGCCGGCGGAATGCGCCAAGGAAAGCCTGCAGCAGGCCGCCAGTCCGGCTCACGGCCCACCACCGTAGCCGACGGCGTACGCGAAGAGATTCACGCCCATCCTGAGCGCGGCCTCATGCTTCTCGGCCGAATCGTGATGCACTTCCGCGTCTTCCCAGCCGTCGCCGAGGTCGCACTGATAGTCGTAGAACACGGCGAGCCTGCCATCGATGAAAATGCCGAAGCCCTGGGCCGGCTTCCCATCGTGCTCGTGAATCTTGGGGAGACCCTTGGGGAAGTCGTAGACCAGGCGGTAGACCGGGTGCGTCAGGGGAACCTCTTCCAGCGGGCGATCGGGGAAGAGCCGCGCCATTTCCCGGCGGAAGGATTCATCCATGCCGTAGTTGTCGCTCGCGTGCAGGAAGCCGCCTGCCAGCAGCCACCGCCGCAGCGTCGACAGCTCAGCATCGCTGAAGCGCACGTTTCCATGGCCGGTCATATGGAGATAGGTGACGCTCCACAGGTCGTCATCGGCGAGCTGAACCACCTTCTCCCGGGGGCTGACCCGAAGCAGCGTCCGACTCGCGATGGCCTGGAGCAGGTTGGGCAGACTCGAAGGATTGGCGTACCAGTCGCCTCCACCATCGTAGTGCAGCCGCCCGATCGTCATCGTCGCGACCGGCGCCGCCCGCTGGGCCGGCAGCGATGCCGCGAGCAGCAGAGTGAGCGGGAGGTAGAGGAGCACGCGGTGATTCATGCGAGTGCGGTGACGATCCGATAGGCTTCGTTGCGCGGCATTCCCGTTTCCGCGATCAGGCGATGCACCACTTCCTTGCGAGTCAGCCCGGTGGCAAGAAGCCCCATCGCACGATTCGTGGCGTCCACCACATCCACCACCGGTTCGGGGACGTCGCCGCGGCCCTCGAGCACCACCGTAATCTCCCCACGGGGAGGCGACCCCTCGTAGTACGGCGCCAGCTCGCCCAGTGTTCCGCTGCGGATCTCTTCGTGCAGTTTGGTCAGTTCCCGCGCCACGACGACGACGCGATCGGCGCCGGCCAGCAGCACCAGATCCGCCAACAGTCCTCCGAGTCGATGCGGTGATTCAAACAGCACCACCGTCCACGGCGCCTCGGCTGCGGTCCGGAGCAGCTGTTCCCGTTCCCGTCCTTTGCGGGGCAGGAAACCGAGAAAGAGGTAGCGGTCGGCCGGAAGCCCGCAGGCGGAGAGGGCCACGGTGACGGCACTCGGTCCGGGGACAGGGACGACGGTATGGCCCGCGCGGCGCACCGCGGCCACGAGCGATGGCCCCGGGTCGCTGATCCCAGGGGTCCCAGCATCGGTGACGAGGGCCACGTCCTTTCCCTCGGCCAGCAACTCGAGCAACACATCCTGACGCCGCTCGGGCGAATGGGCGTGGAAGCTCAGGACCTGGGGCGGATGGGCATCGAGGTGCGAGAGCAGCCCCCGAATCCGTCGGGTGTCCTCGGCGGCGACCACCGGGACCTGCCGCAGCGTCTCGATCACCCGGTGGGAGAGATCCCCCAGGTGCCCAAGCGGTGTCGCGACGACAAAGAGGGTGGCAGCCATGGATATAAGGTAAGGGCGGGCGGGGACCGGGGGACGAGACGCCAGAGGATGGGGCAAAAGGGAAAGGGGAAAGGGGCAGTCATCCCTTTCCCCTTTCCCGTTTCCCTTAGCCCGCTGGTTACCCCAAGTGCTGCGTGATCTTGCCTTCGAGGATGGTCTTGATCCGCGGATCGGCTCCGATCACCGTATCGACATGCTTGCCATCCTTGAAGAGCATGATCGTCGGGATGGAGCGCACGTTGAAACGGACGGCGGTGCCCTGGTTCGAGTCGGTGTCGAGCTTGGCAACCTTGATCTTGCCGGCATATTGATCTGCCAACTGGTCGATCACCGGAGCAATCGCCTGGCAGGGGCCGCACCAGACGGCCCAGAAATCCACAACCGCGAGCCCCTTGGCCTGTTCGATCTCGGACGAGAAGCTGCCGTCGGTGACGTGTACGACATTACTGCTGGCCATGCGGAGCCGATCCTTTCAAGATATCTTGCCCAAGCGCGGCGTCCGCCGCGTCTGTGAATGCTGTTCACTGCCACAGGGAGCGGCCAACGTTCCGGCCGCCCGGTACTCCGTGATCTCACACCCGGTCATCGCCCACATCGGTATCGCCGTCGAGAACATCGAGGCGGCGCTGCCATTCTACCGTGATGTGCTGCACCTCACTCCCGGCCCGCCCGAGACCGCGGACGGAGCGAGGATCGTCTCATTGTCGTTCGGCCATTCCGAGGTCGAGTTGCTGGAGCCACAGTCCCCCGAAAGTCCGATCGCGAAATTCCTCTCCCGCCGCGGACCCGGCATCCATCATGTCTGCTACCGCGTCCCCGATCTCGATGCCGCATTGCTCGCCTGCCGCGCGGCCGGGTACCGGCTGGTGGATGACGTGCCGCGACGGGGGGCCGGGGGACATCGGATCGCATTCGTGCATCCGAAAAGCACGGCGGGGATCCTCATCGAGCTGACGGAGTAGTGCCACTCGTCAGGTCGGCCGCCGGGGAGCGTTGCAGGCGTGGCCCGGCGTGCCCACCAGCGTCAGATCGACCGATGTGACGATCCACCCCGTCTTCCCGGTGTTGACCACGGTGAAGGGTGCGGTGCGAATGCAGGTGGAGCCGTCGTTGTCGGTACGATCAAAGCTGAGATTCACCTGCAGTCGCTTGAGATCTCCGGTCACCGGATCGGTGCTCATGATCTTGTACGGCGAGTTCCGGAGAAACAGCTGGGTAATGGTCAGCCGCTGCTCGTAGCCCGCAGGCTGTCCGGTGCTGGCGGCGGGCCCGTTGGAGGAACCCCAGTAGCGCGCCATCCGGGTGATATTGCTGTCGGCGACAGCCTGGAGAAAGGCGCGCACCGCGCCTTCCCCCGTGGTGGCAAGATCCGCCGGCGCGGCCGACGACGCCTGGCCGCCTCCGCACGCGGCGAGAAACAGCAGCACGAATGAGCCACGACGCAGCACCACGAGTTCCTCCTGCTGTTCCGGGACGAACGAGCTGTCAACTTACCTAGAGGCTTGGGACCGGGCAATGCACCGTGCGCGACTCTACGTCAACATCGATCACATCGCGACCGTACGGCAGGCGCGTCGCACCGATGAGCCCGATCCGGTCGAGGCCGCCGGTCTCGCGGAGGCCGCCGGTGCCGACGGCATCACTGCCCACCTGCGGGAAGATCGTCGCCACATTCAGGACGATGACATCGTGCGACTGGCCCGGAGCGTGGGGACGGTACTCAATCTCGAGCTGGCAATGAGCCAGGACATCCTCGAATTCACCTGCCGGCTCCGCCCCTTCCAGGCCACGCTGGTGCCGGAGCGCCGCGAGGAGATCACCACCGAGGGCGGCCTCGACCTCACCCATGACCCGGTCCGGCTCCGCACCACCATTCGGCGACTGACCGAACTCGGGATCCGGGTGAGCGTGTTTGTCGATCCGACCCCCGAACGGGTGCGCCAGTCCGTGGACCTCGGCGTACCGGCGGTGGAATTCCACACCGGGCGCTACGCGAACGCCTGGCCCGATGCCGGCGGTGCACTGGACGAGTTGCGAGCTGCTGCGCGAGAGGCGCGGCAAGCCGGTGTGGCGGTGCATGTCGGGCACGGTCTGACCCGACGGAACGTGGGGCCGGTCGCGGCAATTCCCGAGGTAGAAGAGCTGAATATCGGACACAGCATTGTGAGCCGCGCGACGATGATCGGGATGGAGCGCGCGGTCGCCGAGATGCGACACCTGATCGACGCCACCCGCGGCACGATTTGACCGGGGCCCCGGCGCGACCTAGACTAGTTTCCAGCAGCAACCACCGATTCCTCCACCGGCACGCATGACCCAACCGCTCGGCGTCGACGATTTCTTCATTCTCGAGGCGGGGGAGTACCTCGATCGACTGGCCACCCTGGCTGGGGCGCCGGTCGCGCCCGGGGCCGACGAGCTGGTCCGGTTCACCCGCGCCCTGCGCGGCAGCGCCCTCATGGCCAACCAGCCGGCGATTGCCCGCTCGGCCAGCGGACTTGAACACATGGTGCGTTCCTATCGCGACGGCCAGCGCCACTGGGAACACGATGTCGGTCCCCTCACTCGCGAGGCCATCGGGACCCTCCGTACGCTGGTCGCGCGAGTCCGTGAGTGGACGCCGGAAGACACCGCCCGCGCGGAACGACTCGCGCTGCAGCTTGAGAGCAGTGCCGGAGGTGGCGCCAGGAGTGCCCCGGCGGCCGCACCGGCGCCGAATGAAACCGGTGTTCGCGCCTTCCTCGCGAGAGAGTCGGCGGCGCTGGGCAGCGCCATTGACCAGGCGGCACGGTCGCTCACTGCGGGCCAGGCGGGCAGCGACCTCCTGACCGCGGTGCTTCGGCGGATGCAGCCGCTGCGGGGACTGGCGGCGCTGGCCGACTACCCGCCCCTTCCCGATCTGCTGGATGGCATCGAAGAGACCCTGAGCGCGGTCGGTCGCCTGGACCTCACACCGTCGGATGGCGGAGAACGGCTGGGTGCCGCTGCGCTCGCATTGGGGCGAGGGGCGCGGGATATCGCGGATCGGGGCCGCCCCGATCCCGACGCCCCGGAGTTCCGCCGTTTCGCGACACTCCTGCTCGCGCCGGTCGCGGACACCACACCCGTCGTGCCAATCGAGAGTCTCTTTTTTGGGGGCGAGGATGGCATCGTCCAGCTGGGCGTGGCACCGCGCGGCCCGGTCGCCGCCGCGTTCGGCGCCGCCGCCATCGTTTCTCGCGGAGAGCATCTCTGCCAGACCGCCGATGAGATCGCCGAGGCCACGGCGGACGCACAGCGCGACCTTCGATTCCATGTGTTGCTCACCGACCTGCGCACCCTCAGCAATGGTCTTCCCACCGGCCTCGATGTCGCCGTGAGCGCCTTTGCCAGCTCGTCCCGTGGTGCGGTGACCCGCCGCGCCGCCGCCGCGGACCCTTCCCGCTTTGCCGGTCTCATCCGTGATGCCGGCGCCCTGCTGCGCGGCTATTCTGAAGCCACCGACATCGCCACGTTGGCCGGGGCGTTCGACGGCGTGATTGCCGGGCTCGACATGCTGGGTGCTCCCGCCGTCGCGCCGGCCATCGCGCCCCCGGCCGAGGACGTGATCGTCCCGATCGAGTCACTCGCCGAGGAGCCGGGGGTGATGCTGGATCTGCCGGACGACGAGGACGACGTCGTCCCGATCGAGTCCCTGGCCCCGGATACCGACCTCGAACCCGTCGCCGCCGCGCCGGCTCCACTGAAGGTGCCGGTGCCGGCCGCGCAGGTGGACGACGCTGGTTGGGATCTGGCCGCAAGCTGGAACCGCTACGAAGCACTGGTCGCGGGTCTCGATCCGATGGCTGCCGACGAAGCCGATCTGGTTGCGACTCTCGAGACGGTCGCGGTGGTCGAATCAGTCGAGGTAATCGATACGGTCGAGGTGATTGAAACGGTCGAGGTGGTCACCTTCGCCTCCCCCGTCGCGATTCCCGAATCGGAGCCGGAACCGGTCTCGATGCTCGAGCACGCCGTGGTCGATATCGAGGAACTCTGCTATCGGGGCCACGCCGCTCGCGAGCGGGCCCAGGAAGTTCGTCGCGAACTACGGCTGGCCCTGGCCGCCAATACCCTGCCCGACGTGGTGATCCCCATGGTGGATGAACTGTACGATCTTGTCGAGCTCGCCCTCACGCACTGATCTCCCCTCCGGCCCCTCCATTGACCAGCTCCACCCCATCGCGTCGCGCTCCCATCTGGCAGACGTTCGTCGGCATCGGCATCTCCGCCGCCCTGCTCTACTGGTCGTTTCGCGGGACCAACTGGGCCGACATCGTCACCAACATCCGGACCGCCCGTTTAGGCCCCATCGTCGTCGGTGTGGTGCTCGCGACTACGACCTTCGTGATCCGGCTGTTCCGCTGGGAACTCCTGCTGCGGGCGCCCGACGGCTCGAAACTGCCCCGGCTCCCGCTCTGGCACGCCCTGGCGATGGGGTTCATGGCCAACAATGTCCTGCCCTTCCGGATGGGTGAAGTGGTACGAACCTATGCCGCCTCGAAGCTGACCGGCGTCCGGTTCACGGCGGCGCTCGCGTCAGTCGGCGTCGAGCGGTTGTTTGACGCTCTCACGGTGATCGCGCTGCTCGCCATCGGTCTGCTCGGAGCCAGGATCCCCGCCGACACCGTCGTGGGCGGCGTCGCCATCCAGCGGATCGTGATCGGTGCCAGCATCGTGGCGATCGGCGGACTGATCGCGGGGGCGCTGGTGGTGGCCTTTCCGATGGTCACCGAGCGGATCATCACCCGGCTGATCCCATCGACCTCCCTCGCCGCAAGACTGGTCGGCATCGTCGAAGGCATCCGCATGGGGCTTTCGGTGCTCCGCTCGCCCAGCCGTTTCGCCGGTGTGATCGGCCTCTCGTTCGCCGTCTGGGGCGTCAACGCCCTGGCTTTCTACAGCATGCTCCCGGCGTTCGGAATCAACATCGACCCCTCCGGCACGCTGGTGATGCAGGGGCTGATCATGTTCGGAGTCGCGGTTCCCGCCGCGCCGGGTTTCGTCGGGCTCTTCGAGGCACCGATCATCCTCGTGCTCGGCCTGTACGGCATTCCCAGGAGTCTCGCGCTGACCTACGCGCTCACCTACCACATCACGACGTTCTTTCCCATCACGCTGCTCGGCGCCTGGTCGGTGGCGCGCACCGGGCTGGGACTTCGGCAGATGGGGCACGCTCCGGAGTGAGCGGCCCGGTGCAGGTCGCCGCCCACGCCAAGCTGAACCTGTTCCTCCGGGTGCTGGCGCGCGAAGCCGACGGCTTTCATGGCATCGAAACGCTATTCTGTCGCATCAGCCTGGCCGACGAACTTGTCGTCGAGCGACGGGAGGGTGCCGATGTCTCCCTGACGGTCGAAGGTGCCGACTGTGGTCCGGCCGACGCGAACCTGGCGGTGCGCGCCGCGCGGATGGTGCTCGAGGCGACGGGGCGGTCGTTTGGCGCGCACCTCACCCTGCGCAAGCACATTCCCGTCCGCGGTGGACTCGGCGGCGGTTCCAGTGATGCCGCGGCGGCCCTGATGGCGGTCAATCAGCTTGCCAGCAACGCCGTGCCGCGCGCCGAGCTGCTCCAGTTCGCGGCCCGGCTGGGGAGCGACGTTCCGTTTTTTGCCAGCGGCGGCGGACTCGCCCTTGCCTGGGGACACGGGGAGCGGATGCTGCGGCTGCCCCCCCTGCCGGCGGCACCCGCGCTGCTCCTGATTCCACCGGTCTCGGTCAGCACGCCGGACGCCTACCGTCAGGTGGACGCGGCCTGGCAAAGCGCCGGCAAGCGAGGCGCTGTGGCCCTCGACCTCGATGCGCTGCAGGGCTGGGGGAGTATCGGGCGACTGGCGGGAAATGACTTCGAGTTCGCGCTGTTCGGTCGGCTGCCTGCGCTGAAAGCGGCCTTTGAAGCGCTGGCCGGGACCCATCCGCTGATGTGCCGGATGACGGGCTCCGGTTCGACACTGTTCGCGATCTACCGCACCGCGGGCGAGCGGGACGATGCGCGGATGATGCTGAGCCGCAAGCTGGGGCAGGTGATTGCGGTGGAGGCAGGGGGAAGCTGAGGGGAGCCGATGGCCGTCAGTCGTCAGCCGTTGGCCATTGGCTTGACCTTCTGCCGCTAATCGCCCAACCGCCCACTCGCCCAA
>JBDTMI010000040.1:0-30407 GCA_039934355.1 Gemmatimonadales bacterium | reverse complement strand
CGGGCGGGTCATGCAGGGGCGGGATTGTACGGGCGGGTCTAAGACCCGCCCCTACACCCGCCCCTACACCCGCCCCTACGCTCCGACCGCGACACCACACGACTCGCAGAAGTGACTCCCCGGCACCAGCGGAGCGCCGCAGCCGGCGCATCCACCCATGGTGAGCGAGCGGCCACAGCTGGAGCAGAAGATGGCGTCGCTTTCCGGCCGCGGGCCGCAGGCGGGACACTTGACTGCCTGTCCCGTGATCTGGCGGACTCGCTGCGCAATCAGTCCTTCCACCGGATCCAGCTCCGGCGCCATTCCACTCGCGGCCGGATTCGGCGGCGCCACCGCCTCGTTACGCAGAACGGTCAGTGCCTCCGCGGTGTACTTCGCCTTGAGGCTGGCGTAGTCATCATCGGACAGCTTGCCCGTCGCCTTGTCGAACTCGATCTCCCGCAGGGCCGCGAGCGCGATGCCCTTGGGGGTGTCGTCCATCTCCTCCGGATCATCGACCCCTGTCTCCTGGACGAGGCTGCCGTGCGCGAGCGGGCCACTGATCACCGCCACCACCGCCAGCGCCACGAGCGCCGCTGCGATCACTTCCATGGTCATCATACGTCGAGACTCTTGAGTTCACGTTCCAGGCGCGCCAGCTCATCCGGCGAAGCGGACGGGACCACGACTGTGTCGGCTGCGACACCCGCCGGACCCCTCGTCGCGGCGGCCACCGCCGTGATGCGGATCCGGCGGCGCAGTAGCACCACCATGATGCCAGCGGCCATCAGCACCACGATCGTCGGCAGCACGTAGCCGGCGACGTTGAAGCCCTCCGGCTTCGGGGCCATGAGGACTTTCTCCCCGTACTTCTCCACGAACGCCGCCACGATCTCGTCGGCATTCTTGCCGCCGTCCTGGAGGGCGAGCACTTCCTTGTGCAGATTCGGCGAGTAGGTGCAGGTGAAGTCGGTGGTGCGGCAGGTGTAGATGTCCAGCGTGCAGCCGCACGTACAGTGGAGTCGTTCCTCCACCCTCCGGACAAAGGCGTCGTTGTCCCGCGCCGTCACTGGCGCTCGCGAGGCACCCGCCGCAGCAGGGTCCCGCAGCGCGCCGGTGGCAGCGTCGCCAGGAAACTGCCCCTCCTGCTGTGCCGCGAGGAACCCCGGCAGCAACAGCGCACCACCGAACCGGCCCAGCAGCGCACGGCGTCCGAGCATCATTCGGCCACTCCGGAGCCGGCGAGCTGCACCTCGTAGCCGGGCTGCGCCCGCTGGGGGGCGCCCGCGACCGTACCGCCCGGCCACATCGTGATGAGCCCGCCGATCACCAGCACCACGCCGCCGATCCACACCCAGATGACGAGGGGATTGAGGGTGAAGCGATAGACCGCCTCCTCGGTGCCGGCGACCGAGCCGGCGTACACGATGTAGAGATCCTCCTGCAGCGTGCTCCGGATCCCCACTTCGGTGGAGGGCTCGAAGGACTTCTGCCGCACTCCGGGCGCCGGCTCCGAAAAGTGCTGCCGCTTTTCGGAGTTGACGACGCCGAGCGGCTTGCCGTCCCTGGTGACCTGCACCGAAGCCTGGGTGACCACGCGGTTCAGTTGTTCGAATTGCGACACGCCAAGGTGGGTGAAGCGGAACACGTGGCCGAAGGCACTGCGCACTTCGGTGGACTCACCGGGCTTGAGCGTCGCCTCCTGTTCCACCCGGAAATACATCCCGGCAAAGGCGGCGAAGTAGATCACCATCCCGGCGTGCACGATGTACCCGCCGTAGCGCCGCCGGTTGCGGGCGACGAGGCGGGCAAAGGCGACCGGATAGCTCTCCTCGTACATCCGGTGCCGCGCCCCGGTGCCGCGGAAGAATTCCTGGCTGAGCGTGCCGGCCACAAACCCCCCGAGACCGAAGCACATCATCGGTGCCAGTCCCCGCACCCCGAAAGCGAGCAAGACGACGACCACCGTGATCCCGCTGATCACCGGCCAGGTGAACTGCCGTCTGAGGTTGGCTGCGGAGGCCTTGCGCCAGGCGATGAGCGGCCCGATGCCGGTGAGCAGCAGGAGGGCCAGCCCCAGCGGCACGTTCACCTTGTTGAAGAACGGCGGCCCAACCGAAATCTTGGTCCCCCGCACCGCCTCCGACAGGATCGGGAAGAGCGTGCCCCACAGCACCGAGAAGGCGATGCCGACGAAAAGCAGATTATTGAAGAGGAACGCCGCTTCGCGACTCAGCATGCTCTCGAGCTGGACGTCCGCCTCCAGCCGGTCCCACCGGGTATAGAGCAGGGTGTAGGACAGGATGCAGGTGCCCAGCAGGAAGGCGAGGAAGAAATAGCCCACGTTGGACTGGGTAAAGCTGTGCACGCTGGCGATCACGCCGGATCGTGTGATGAACGTGCCGAAGATGCTGAGCAGGAAGGAGCCGAAGATCAGCCCCATGTTCCACCGCTTCAGCATGCCGCGCTTCTCCTGGATCATGACCGAGTGGAGGAACGCCGACATCGTGAGCCAGGGCAGCAGGCTGGCGTTCTCCACCGGATCCCAGGCCCAGTAGCCCCCCCAGCCCAGCTCCACGTAGGCCCACCACATCCCCAGGGTGATGCCGATGGACAGGAACAGCCAGCTCATGATCGTCCACTTGCGGATCGCCTGGATCCACCCGGTGTCGAGGCGGCGGGAAAGGAGCGCCGCCACCGCAAAGGCGAAGGGAATCGTGATACTGATGTAGCCGAGGTAGAGCATCGGCGGGTGGATGACCATGCCGATGTTCTGCAGCTGCGGATTGAGTCCGTTGCCGTCGGGTGGAGTGAACGGCAGCCGCGAGAACGGATTGGCGGCAAAGATCATCACTGCGAGGAAGAAGACCACCACCGAGCTGGTCACCGCCGCGACATATGGCAGCAGGGCGCGGTAGCGGGCCGACGTCAGCCACTGGGCCAGCGCCGCGAAGCTCGACAGCACTACCGCCCAGAACAGCAGCGAGCCCTTCTGCCCCGCCCAGAAGGCGGAGACGATGAAGTAGCCCGGCAGATTCCGCGAGGTGTAGCTGGCGACATATTCGATATTGAAGTCGTGGTTGATCAGCCCGGCCCAGAGCGAGGCCGCCGCGACCAGCATGACGCCGAACAGCGCGTACACGCTTCGGGTCACGCTCACCGTCAGGCCCGGTCGGCCATGCCAGCGCCCCGAGAACCCGACTACAGCGGTCCATACGCCCACGAGCAGCGCCGTCCACAGCGCGAAATTCCCCAGTAATGTCATCGTGCCGCTCCTCCGTTGGCTGCGCGCGCGGCCGCGAGAAAATCATCCACGGCCCGCTGATGCTCCGCGTACTCCGGCCGCTTGGCGGCGGACTCGACGTCATAGTGTTTCAGGAACGCGGCGTAGGCGACGTCGAGCGCGGGTTGATTCTTTTGAAACCTCGCGATCGTTCCCTTTACAATGTACCCGAACAGGTGTCCCGGCTGTTCCTTCAGAATCGTGTCTCCCTGCGCCGCCGCTCCGGGCACATCGCCGGTGTGCAACTGGATCAGTGCTGCATGATACCGGGCGTCGATATCGACGGTGTCGAGCATCTGGAAGGCCGATAACGCCATCGGGGCGAACGTCGTCACCGTCGCTTCATCGCCCGACTCCGCCGCGCGCATGATCCGGTTGAAGAGGCGATCGAACCGCTCCCGCGGACTCATGTTACTGATGTCCGGCGGCGTCCCGTCGCCGGGAATGGCGCCGGAGGCAAACGGCGCGTTGGTGGTCGCGGCAGCATCCGTCACCACCGGCGGACGGTCACGGCTCAGGAGTAACGCGACCGCCCCAGCGAAGGCCACCACACCGCCACCGGCGAGAAACCAGGTCAGGCGTTCGTTGCGTCCAGCGCCCGCCGTCGTCGCCGTGGCGGACGTCCCGCACTGGGCGCAGAAGCGCGCGCCGGACACCAGAGGAGCACCGCAGCGACCACAGCCTGAGGCGGCCGTCAGGGTGGTGCCGCAGTGACGGCAGAACTTGCCAGCGGCCAGATTTCCGCAGGAGGGGCAGTTGACCGCTGTCACAGAGGCACTCGCAGCTTTGAGGAATGTCGAGGAGACATGCGCGGGAACAGCGGCTCCCAGCGACAGAAAGGAAAGTATCGCCACCTTGCCCGCCACAACAGTCACACCGGCGAACCTGAACAATGCCTGAACCGGCTCGGCCACCAGGCCCGCAGAGGATTTCCCGCTCCATGCCGGCTGTCAATCCAAGGATTGAGAAGCGCTGTCCAGCGTTAGGTGCGCATTTCCATGAAGGAAAGCTCACCAGAAATTGTCTTGCCCTTTCCTCTCGTACTATTACTGTAGTGCCAGATTCGTTGACCCCGCCCTCGCCCAACGCGACTATGACTACGCATCCCAGCCTGACCCGCCGCCTGTGCCACTTCCTCGCAGGCATGTCTGCGGTGGCCCTCCTTGCATCGTGTACCGACACCGTTTTCCGCGACCGCCCCCCCTTCAATGACCCGCCCGATGCGGCCAGCGGCTTCCTCGGCTATTTCACGACGGCGGACCAGCAGACCACCTGCGGCAACTGCCACGTTGGGCAGCAGGGCGACTGGGTCCAGACCAAGCACGCCACCGCGTGGGGCGATCTGCAGGCCAGCGGCTTCGCCAATGCCTCCTGCGAAGGCTGTCACAGCGTCAACTCCCGCGGCAATCAGCCGTTTGCGGTGGTCGGACAGGACTCGGTGAAGAGCACGGCGTACCACGACGTGCAGTGCGAGAGCTGCCACGGCCCGGGGTTCACCCATGTGCAGAATCCGACGGTGATCGCCAACCGGCCACTGGCCAGCGCCGACATCTACCCGAGCACTCCGGTGGCGGATACGGCGGCCGCGGTGAACTCCAGCTGCGGCGCCTGTCACACCGACAACGGTCCAGCCCGGCATCACAGCTACCTCAAGGAGTGGCTCTCGTCACGACATGGGCAGCTCAACACGCATGCAGCGCCGAATCCCAGTTGTCAGCCCTGCCACGAGGGGAAAGGGGCACTGCTGGCTTGGGGCGTGACCACCAACTACAAGGAATTCGGGACCGCGACGCTGCTGCCGCAGAACTGCGTCGTCTGTCACGATCCGCACGGCACGGCAAAGGACGCGAATGGCCTGCCGTTGCCGGGGCAGCTCCGCTACGCCATCGACACCCCGGTCCTGGAGCAAAACCTCTGCACCAAATGCCACAACCGGCAGGGCGATGCGACCCCCTCGGGCTTCCGCGGGCCGCATGGCGCGCAGGGTCCGGTCCTGTTCGGAACGGCGGGATACTTTGCCCCGGGCAGCAGCTATGACACCACGACGATCCTGGCGAGCCACGGCTCGACCGCCAATCCCCGGCTCTGCGCCGGCTGCCACGTGAACAAGCTGACCGGCGTGGACTCCGCCGGAAATTCGATCACCTTCAGCGGCCACAGCTTCCACCCGCTGCCCTGCCTGCAGCAGAAGTCTCCGCCGGTCGTGGACACCACCTACACCAACGCCTGTGCCTTCGATGCGCCGAGCCGCTCCTGGGCCTCGTGCACCACGTCGGGGTGCCACGCCACCGAGGCAATCGCCGTCCAGCGGCTGACCCAGTTCGAAACCGAGAAGAACGGGTACATCGATATCTTGTGGAGGGATGTGAACGGCAACGCGGCTCTGGATGCGTTTCCGACCGACTCGGGGTACCTGCCGAAGATCCTGCTGAATGCGCCGAACGATCTCGACTTCACCAACCCACCCTTCAGCACGACGCTGACGGGGGCCAAGGGTGCGCTCTTTAACACCCAGCTGACGGCCGAGGCACTGGCCAGCCATCCGGACGGGTCTCACGGGGTGCACAATCCTTTCCTCTACCGCGCCCTGCTTCAGGCTTCCATCGCGGACCTGCTGGCGACCTACGGCACCTTCCTGCCGGCCCCACCGGCCCCGATCATGGCCGCGATTCAGAACTCGGTGCGCAGTGGACAGCTCCGGCTCGCACCCGCGATGAGCAAGGTCGTCATGAACCCCGATGCAGCCCGGCTCGGGACGCAGCTCAGCAGTCACCGCTGATCAGTCTCGTTCACTGAACCCCGCGTCGAGGTCACGATGCGTCACCCGCCCCGGCGAGGTTCTTCTCGCCGGGGTCGGTTTCGTCCCTCTCGCCCTCTCCCAGGACACCACCGGGGCGAGGGCCATGCCCATTCATCCGGTCGACTCACTCGTCGATAACACGCTGCTGGGCGACCGGATCACTCCGGTCATCCAGTTCATCTTCCAGCAGGCTCCCTGGATCATGTGGGGCGGCGCGATCCTCGCCGCCGTCGTGGCCTTCTTCCTGGTCCGCTGGTGCTGGCCCCGGCGCCGCGCCGCCTTCGGCTGGCTGCGCAGCCGGAGCTCGGGCGTGAAGCTCGTGCTCGTCGGGCTCGCCACGACCGCGGTGCTGGTTGCCGCTGGGCTCGGATTCAAGAGCTATGAGTTTGTCGAGACCGATCGCCGATTCTGCAATGGTTGCCACATCTTCGTCGCCAGCGGACAGGCCTGGGTGGAGTCCGACACCGGCAATTACACGCTGGTGAACCGGATGGAGGGGAAACATGACAGCCTGAGCTGCCACAGCTGTCACCCCCTCAAGCCGGTGAAAGAAGCGGTCAAGATGCTCTTCTGGATGTCCGGCGTGCGCGACAAGGAGATCCCCGCGCACGCCAAGGTACCGCGCGCCGTGTGTGAGCAGTGCCATGTGACGGGAGAAGCGAAGGAGTCCTGGCAGGCCATCGCCGCGACGGCCGGACATCGTACCCATCTCGAATCCGACTCCTCGGCGCTCAAGGGCAAGGTCGAATGCCTGACCTGCCATGCGCAAACGGCGCATCGATTCGTGCCCGTGAGCCAGACCTGCGGACAGTCGGGCTGCCATGAGGAAAGCACCACGCACATCGTCCTCGGCAAGATGGCCACGCAGGGCGAGTTTCACTGCGTCGCCTGTCACAACTTCACCGCCGAGGTCCCGCTGCTCGCGACCCGGGATTCTGCCGCCGGGACGCTGCGCCCCGCGCTGCGACAGTGCTTCAGCTGCCACGAGATGAAGAAGCGGCTGCCGGACTTCGACGCCGCGCGGGATCCACACAACGGTAGTTGTGGAACCTGTCACAATCCCCACGTGCAGAAGACACCGGCGGAGGCCAGGAAGAGTTGCACCACCGCCGGCTGTCACGCGGACTGGCGGAAGGAACCGTTTCACACCGGCGTGCAGCACCGCAACGTCGCGGAGACCTGCGTCACCTGTCACAGTCCGCATGCGGCACGAGTGGATGCGAGCGACTGCACCGGCTGCCACAATGCGGTCCGCGCCCGACCCAACGGGCCGCGGCTGAACCCTCCAGCGCCGTTCGATACGTTGAAGGCGCTGCAGTCGATGGCACCGCCGCCTCCCGCGAGGGAGCGGCCGAACAAGGTGAAGGGAGATGCGCCACCGGATCCCGATCCTCCACCCCCGATCAGCCTCCTTCCCCGCCAACCGAGTGATACCTTCTCCCACGACCGTCACCAGCGACTTGCCTGTCTCACCTGCCATGCCTCAGCCACGGGGCATGGCGGGTTGACCTTTGAGGCCCCGCGCGGCTGCCAGATCTGTCACCATCAGGCGCCGCAGCGAAGCCGGTGCGCGGAGTGCCATACCGGACTGGACCTGGCCACGACACTGGAGGTGTCCGTCAGCGTCACGATTCCCCAGCATGCCCCGCGCGCGCGGCCCGTGGCCTTCTCTCACGAACGCCACGATACGCTGGCCTGTACCGCCTGTCATACGACAGCCGTGTCACTGGCCCCGTCGGACAGCACGGTCACCTGTCAGGGTTGCCACGATAGCCACCACCAGGCCGGCCGGGATTGTGCGACGTGCCATCGTACCGACGCCATCACCCCGGCCCATGCGCGGCCGGTCGTGGCCCACACCCGCTGCGATGCCTGTCACACGCCGGCGCGGATTGTGGCATTGAGCCCGACGCGGAGCTTCTGCCTGACCTGCCACACACCGGAGGTCGATCACCATGCGCCCGCGGAGTGCACCACCTGCCACTTCCTGCGGGCTCCGGTGGAACTCGAGTCAGTGCTGCACGGCACGGGTGTCACGCCATGAGATCCGCATCGCTGCTTGCCCTCACCGCGCTCGTGCTGACTCGCCAGCTCACTGCCCAGGACTTTCTCCTCCGACTCGACACCCGGCTGCAGAGTGTGGCGTATCGGGGCGTCCGGCTGGACAGTGTGCTGGCCACCACTGTCGTGGCCGGACCGAATGGCGGCCTCGAGACCGCGGACGGCTTTGCCGTCAGTTGTGCTCCCGGCAGCATCCACTGTGAGTTCTATCGTCCTGGCCTTCAGCGCCATGGCGGTCCGATGGTGACCGGTGCGGACATGACCGCCTGGGGCTTCGGCGTGCGCGGGTTGAGCCTGCATGCGAATGGTCGCCTCAACATTGACCTGGGCAATGCCGACGTCTGGCCCGGCACCAACCCCGCCCTGCAACTGTTCGAGGGCTACGTCGAGTATGCCAATGCCTGGCTCACGGGACGCGCGGGCCGGCAGACCGAGCGCGGCCGACTGGGCTATACCGGGTTCGATGGCGGCATGGTCACGCTCCGCAATGCCGATCACGGCGTGGGAGGCTCGGTCTACGCCGGCTTCGGTCTGGCACGTGGTACGGCGCTTCCGGTCACGAGCCCAGCGCTGAACCCCCTCGATGAATTTCAGCCCCGCCAGCGGGAACTGGTGGCCGGGGGCGAAGTCTGGTGGCAGACCGAGGCGCTGGAAACACGCCTTGAGTATCAGCGCGAGGTCGATCGCGAGACGCGGAATTTCGTGTCGGAACGTGCCGCCCTCAGTGCAACGCTCCGACCTGCCCGGGGATGGCAGCTCAACGCCGGCTCCGAGTATGACATCGCACGCGGGGAGTTCGGCACTTCGGACGCCGAGTTGCGCTACAGCCGGGCCCGCTGGAGTGCCGCAGGCGGCGTGCGACGCTACCAGCCCTACTTCGACCTGTGGACCATCTGGGGCGTCTTCAGTCCGGTGGGATACACCGCCGTACAGGCGTCGGGACGAGTCTCACCCAGCCGCTGGCTCGACCTGCACGCAGAGGGCGAACGGTACTGGTACAGTCCCAGCGCCGCGGATGTTCCGCTGCAGCAGAGCGAGGACGCGGGCTGGCGCTGGAGCTCTGGTGCCGGAGTCACCCCGGCGGCCGGATGGTATCTCGGGCTGAATTATCGAGCCGAGTTCGGACCTGGCGCCTCTTCCGTCGGCTGGGATGCATCGGCTAGTTGGCGGCCCACCAGGTCGCTCAGCCTGCGCGCCGAAGGGGGACACCTCTCCCGCCCCCTCGAGTTCCGGTTCACCACCAGCCGGCTTAGCTGGTTCGGTGGCCAGGCGGACCTCCAGGCCGGGGACCGTCTTCGATTCTCCGCTGGCGCCATCCAGTACATCGAGGACCGCGATCGGCCTGACGCGGCGGCGTTCAGCTGGAATCAGACCCGACTGACGGCAGGAATCTCCTGGTTGCTGGGGTCGGGTGCGGATCATCTGCCGTTGCCGCCAGCCATCCGGCGCGGAGGTGCACGATGATCCCCCGTGCGCTGCGGCTGATCGCGTTGCTGCTCGTTGTCGCCGTTGGATTGCTCCCGGCGCAGTCGTCCAGCGATCGCTTTGACCACAGTACCCATCGCAAGCTCTTTCCCCTGTGCCAGAGTTGTCACCCCGGTGCCGCGGCGCCGACCCAGGCGCTGTGGCCCAATCCGACCGGCTGCGCGTCCTGTCACGACGGAAAGATCGAGAAGTCCGTCACTTGGCAGCCACCGGCCCCGCGACCGACCCTGCTGCGATTCACCCATGCCGAGCACGGCCGCGCCCTCAGGGCCGGGAGCGCTGCCGACTCTTCGCTCGCGTGTGCCTCGTGCCATGCCGCCGAGGGCGCGCCGTGGATGCAGGTCTCGCGGGGAGAGTTGCCACGCTGCCTGAGCTGTCACGGCGTGAGAGTCGCCCACCTCGAAGCGCCGGATACGGCCTGCGCGACCTGCCATCGTTCATTGCCGGAGGCACCGGGGCTGACGCGTGAACGGGTCGCCGCATTTCCCGCCCCCGCCTCACACAAGATTCCGGGCTTCGGGAGCGGGGGGCACGGACAGCTGGCCCGGCCCGCGGCTGCTGACACGCACCACCCGGGGGTCGCAACCAGCTGCGCGACCTGCCATGCACGGGAGTTCTGCAGCCAATGTCACGTGAACGCACCGGAGACCCCGACGATTCAAGCCCTGGCCTCGGACCCTCGTTCGCTGGCCATTAAGGCGACGCTCAAGGCGCCGCAGAGCCACGCCGACATGCGGTTCCAAGCCCGTCACGGCGGCCAGAGCCGCGCCCGCAATGCGACGTGTGCCACCTGTCATACCCAGGAGAGTTGCATCTCCTGTCATCGGTCCAATCCCGCCGTCGTCGCCGCGCTCCCCCGGGCCTCGGTCAGCCGCGGGATCGGCGCCGTGATCCACCGGGAAAAACCCGAGACGCATGGCGCCGATTTCGCCGAACGGCACGGCCCGCTCGCCAGGGCGACCGCGGCGACGTGCAGCGGCTGCCACGCCCGCTCGGAGTGCCTCGAATGTCACCGACCGAACCCGGGCACCGCCAACGGCTATCACCAGGCGGGGTTCCTCTCCCGCCATCCGAGCGCGGCGTACAACCGGCAGGCGGACTGCAGTGAGTGCCACAATCCTGCCGCGTTCTGCACCACCTGTCATGCCCAGTCGGGATTGACCTCATCGGGGGGGCTACTGCAGGGCAACTACCATGAAGTGGGCGGGACATTCCTCCTCAGCCATGGTGCAGCGGCCCGGCGGGGACTGGAGAGCTGCGTCACCTGTCACACCGAGCGGGACTGCCTCACCTGCCACTCGGCTCAGACCCGCCGGTTCAACCCCCACGGGCCGGGATTCGACGCCGCACGGCTGCGGAGGAAGAACCCCCAGACCTGTGCGGCGTGCCATGGGCGGACGATTCCCGGAGGCAACTAGGCGGCGGTCGCGAAGGGAACGCGATCAGGGGGTGAGTTCCTCTCGGAACTCACCCCCTGATCGCGTTCCCACCCACCATGCTCACACCGTGGGAGCGGCCTCTTTGTACTTCTTCTCATAGCGCGAACCGCACTTGGCCAGCAGCGTTGTTGCATGGAAGACACCATCCTGTCCGAGCCGGCCCTCCACCACGACCTCGATCTCTTGCTGATCCGTGAAGGTATCGGGCGCCAGGCCGCGATAGCTCACCGGATAGGATTGCTTGCCATCGGTGACCATGAACTCGATCGTCTGGGTCGCGACATCACGCTTGATCGTGCCGGGAACGACCTTGGCTTCCATCTTGAGCCCGGTGCCGTGCAGGCTCGGATCTTTCGCGATCCGCTCTGCCAGCTCCGAGGGCTTGAGGGAGTACTGTCCGAACTGCTTGACCCCCTGGGCCATCAACAGCCCGACACTGACAACGATTACTCCCGCGCCCAGCAAGAACTTCTGACCGGCTTTCATGGTACGCTCCATGGGTGACGTGGTGCATATTCAATATAGCGCCCCGTGCGCCGGGGAGGGCTATCTTCGAACGATCGTGTACCTTCGAGCTTCCCCGGACCACCACGCCGCCCTGGCCTGAATCGACTGGATGGGAGGATCAAGATGACCGACGAGCAACCAGCCCCGCCGCCCCGGGTCTCCTGGGTCCATTCCCTTTTTAATCATGAACGAAAAGTGGCCCGGCCAACACTTTCCGCGCTCAATGCCCTGCTGGGTGGAGGCAGCACCGACCCGGCCATCGGAGTGCACGCCGCGCCGGATGTGGACGATCCAAGTGCCGTCGAGCTGGCAGCCCTGCCGGGCCTCTCCGAAATCGGGGGGGTGGCGCGGATCGAGGCGCCGGGAGAGGCACCCCTCGCCGTGGCGCGTGTCGGGCGGCGCAGTTTCGTCGGCTATCGGATGGACGAATCCGGGCTGGCCGAGGTCCATATCGAGATGGATGAGACGGCGGCCAAGCTGGTGATCGGCAACGACCGGGGTGCGTCAGGCCACCTCGAGTGAGGCGATTGCCTCCACCGCCTGACCCTGCAGGTCCTGACGACCCAGCCCGACGCCGATCCGTTCCAGTAAGGCGTTCGGCGAGGTCCCGCCCGCGAAAATCCACACGAAGTCGTTCTGGATGGTCCGGGTCGCGCCGCCGACCTCGAGCACGACCTGCCCCTCCCGGATCTCCACCGGCTCCGAATTGAACAGGACGGTGAGCGCCCCCGTTCTCATCTGGGTCTGAAGCTTCTTCTCGTTCCGGTCCTTGAGACGGGAGAATGAGCCCTTCCGGTACGACAGCGTGACCCGGTTCCCCGGCTGAAACGCCAGGCCCAGCGCCGCCTCGACCGCACTATCGCCACCGCCCACGACGAGAATCTCCTTTCCGCCGTACGACTCGGCATCAAGCAGGCTGTACATCACCTTAGGCAGATCCTCACCGGCTACTCCGAGCTTTCGCGGGGTGCCGCGCCGACCAATCGCGAGAATCACGGCCAGCGCGCGGTAGCTCCCCTGGGCCGTCGTGATGGTGAAGGCATTGTCGGGATCCCGCCGAACGGTCTCCACCGGCTCGCCGGTGCGGATCGTCAGGCCGGCCCGGCCGACCGCCTTCTGCCAGAAGGCAAGCAGCTCCTCCTTGCCGATCTCGAGCTTCGAAAACTTTCCGTGGAGCGGGAACTCGACCGGGCTGGTCATCACAACCTTCTGCCGGGGATACTTGGCGACGGTGCCACCCAGGGATTCCGCTTCCAGCGTGATGAACGACAGTTTGCGCTCGATGGCCCGCAGCGAGGCGCTGAGCCCCGCCGGTCCCGCCCCGACGATGCACAGGTCGAGCACGGCGCCGTGGCGCGGGCGCCCCACGCCGCGCAGCCGGCCGGCAATGAGATCCACGCAGTCCCGCCCCTGATTCACCGCATTCTTGATCAGGGCCAGCCCGCCGAGTTCTCCCGCGATAAACAGGTTTGGCAGCGTGCTCTCCAGCTCGCTGGTGAGCGCCGGCAACTCGGCCGTCATGCTGGGGGGGGCCATGACGATCTCGATCGCGCCGACCGGACAGGCGTCGGCGCAGAGCCCGTGACCGATGCATTTCTCCCCCCGCACCAGCGCCGCTTTTCCGCCGAGTACCATGAGAACATCTCCCTCGGGGCAGGCATCGACGCAGGCTCCACAACCGATGCACCAAGTGGTGTCGATGTGCGGGTGCTGGGCTCGTGGCCCGGCACTGATGTCCAGCCCTGCCTGGGCGGCGGACACCCGTGCCGCGCGCTCCTTGCGCTGGAAGGTGCGCAGGTGCGAGCGCAGGGCCAGCAACAGGATCAGGCCGAAGCCGATGTAGATCGCGAGACTTTCCATGGGCAGTCCGTCGGTGGACAAGAACGAGATGGCGTTCATCTGACTGGAATGGTCTGGACCAGCTGGAACGATTCAGACCAGTTGGTGAATGGGGTGAGGTGAATCACACTGTGGTGCAGTCGCCACCGTGGCAACCAGTTAGACAAGTGCGAGTTACCAACCACCGTACGGTTACGGATCTTGCTGTGTGCAGGGGTTGTGCCGGATGACATTCATGCATTCCGGAACGTGATGTGGTGGGCTGTGATCTTGCCATGTTCGAAGCGCCCGCGGCCTCGCACGTGGGTTCATCTCTCATTCATTGACGACGCCAACTGCGGTGACCATGTCCTTCGCACCTACGACCCCCCAGCGACCGCGCGCGTCCACCGGTGGCGTCACCACGATCCGTGCCGGCCCCCGTCGCACCACGGCCGAAATGCCGGTGCTGCAGGGCAGCACGGCGGGCGCCGCGCCGCGCCCGAAAGGCGTCTCGCTGCAGGGCGTTGGCCTCTTCGTGGCCCTGCTGCTCGCGGGCTCGCTCGCCGGCAGTGGGTACTACCTGGCCCCCGCCGCTGAGCAGGTCCGCTCGCCGCTGCATGCGTGGCTCCGGCCCTCAGGCTTTGTGGGACAGACCGCCGGCATCGTTTCACTCCTGATCTTCTTCTTTCTCTGGCTCTATCCGCTACGCAAGAAGTTTCGCTGGCTGGCGTGGACGGGGATGATCTCCAAATGGCTGGACGTCCACATTGCCACCGCGCTGACCGTGCCCGTCATCGCAGCCATTCATGCCTCGTGGCGATTCGAGGGAGTGATCGGACTGGGTTACTGGTCGATGATGGTGGTGGTCCTGAGCGGCGTCGTCGGTCGCTACCTCTATGTCCACATTCCGCGCAGCGCGAGCGGCCTGGAACTGAGCGCGGAGGAGATCGCTGCGGAGCGCCGGGGACTGGTTTCGGACATCGCGACAGCGACGAGACTTCCCATCGCCCAGGTGGAGTCACTCCTTCAGTCCGATCCGTCGCCCTGCGATGGGCTGAACCTGTGGCAGACGCTGGCGCGCATGGCGCGGGACGACCGAGCCCGCTGGCGCTCCGCCCGTGCGCTCCGGCGGTGCTGTGCCGAGCAGCCGGGGGCGACGAAGCCCGACCGGCGTCAGGTGAATCGGGTGCTCTCGCTGGCCCGGCGCGAGATGTCGCTCACCCAGCAGGCACGAATGCTGGAGGCCTCCCGTCGGATTTTCCGGTTCTGGCACGTCGCCCACCGCCCGTTCGCGATTGCGGCGCTCGTGGCCGTGCTGGTCCATGTCGGCGTCGTCGTGGCGATGGGCGCCACGTGGTTCTGGTAAGTGTGCGGCGCCGGCTTGGCATCCTCCTGATGCTCCTCCTCCCTGTCCTCGGTGCCCGCCGGCTGGCGGCGCAGATTTCCCCCGGCCCGCTGTCGCGCGCGCACCAGACGCTGGAGGGTGCGCGGAACTGCACCCAGTGCCATGGCGCCGGCAAGGATGCCATGAACGCTCAGTGTGTCAGCTGTCACAAGGAGATCGGCTGGGCGCAGCAGCAGCGGCGGGGTTACCACGCGTCGCCGGCAGTCAAGGCGGAGCGCTGTGCCAGTTGCCACCCCGATCACGCCGGCGTGGATTTCGACCTGGTGAAGTGGCCGGATGGGAATCGGGATCGCTTCGATCATGCCCGGACCGGCTGGACGTTGGAGCGGTCGCATGCGACCACGCGGTGCGCCGACTGCCATTCATCGAAGCTCCAGGACGCCAGCGTGACACGCCTGGCTCCAGCGGGTACGGGGCCGGCATGGATCGGTCTGAAGGCGGACTGCACCTCGTGCCATGAGGATGAGCACCGCGGGGCGCTCGGCGAGTCCTGCACCACCTGTCACGACGCCGGCAAGTGGACGACCACCCCCGGCTTTCAGCATGACACGACGAGCTACCCGCTCACCGACAAACACCGCGAGGTGGCCTGCGACATGTGCCACCTCTCGGCCCGGCTGGCACCGAAGCGCAATGCCGCCGGTCAACTTGTTCCGGTGTACCGGCCGGTCCCCGCGACGACGTGCGCCTCCTGCCATGCCGACCCGCACCACGGCGGGCTGGGTGGCGATTGCGCTAGTTGTCATACGACCCGCGGCTTCCGCATCGTTGACCGGAAACGGTTCGACCACCAGCGGACCAGGTATCCGCTCACGGGCAAGCATGCCACCGTCCGCTGCGCGGCCTGTCACCAGGACTTCGGGACCGCAGTGGAAAAGAAGCCCGCATTTGCGGCCTGCACCTCCTGCCACGCAGACGCGCACAAGGGCAGCGCCACGCTAGCCGGCCAGCGGGTGGACTGCGCCAGCTGCCACACCGTCGCCGGGTTTGTGCCCGCCAGCTTCACCGTGACGCAGCACGGGAACTCGAAGTTCCCCCTGGAGGGCAAACACCGCACGACGGCGTGCGGTGCCTGCCACACCAAGGAGGCCGGCACCGCCGCCACGACGCGCTGGGGCACCGCGCAGGTTGTCCTCCGTCCCGTTGCCACGACCTGCCGGAGCTGTCACGCCGATGATCACGGCACCCAGTTCGCCACCCGTGCGGATCGTGGAGAGTGCGCCACCTGTCACACCGTGAAGGGCTGGCTGCCAAGCACCTTCGATGGCGCGGCACATGCCACAACACGTCTGCCACTCACGGCCCGCCACGCGGCCGTCAGCTGCAAGGCCTGCCACGCCACCGATCGCCCGGGGTTGCCGCCCGTCAGCACCACAGTCTCCACCGGCAAGGTGAAGCTGCTGTTCCGCATTCCGGAGACCCAGTGCGCCCAGTGCCACCAGGATGTCCACCGGGGCCGCTTCGCCACGGCGCATGACAGCGTGGCCGCGCTGACTTGCAGCGATTGTCATGAGGCCCGGAGTTTCCGGCCGTCGAGCATGGATGTCGCGCGACATCGGGGGACCGTCTTCCCGCTGGAGGGCGCGCACCGGGCCACCACCTGCGTCGCTTGTCACGAGGGGCTTGGCTCGAGACGCGAGCGGACCACGGCCCTGGTGCGCCTGGCGGCGCTCCCGGCCCTGTCGCTTCAGGCGAAAACCCGCTGCAGCGACTGCCACGCGACCCCGCATGGCGACCAGCTTGACGGTCGCGCCGATCGCGGCCGGTGCGACGCGTGCCACGATGTCGCCGGGTTTGCCCCGGCGGCGCACTTCGATCACAACCGCGATGCGAAGTTCTCGCTGAAGGGTGCGCATGAGCGGGTGCCGTGCGCACGCTGCCATGCGACCGACCTTCGTTCCGGCACACCGCGCGGGTTGCTCTTCCGCCCGCTCTCCGATCGCTGCGAGTCGTGTCACACCGGAAAGGTCACGCGATGAAGTGTTTGTTGCGCTGGCTCGCGGTCGCCCTGCTGCTCTCGGTGCGTGCGCTCGAGGCACAGGATCGGACCAGTTCCCCGCACGGCACGCTCAGCGTGCACTGCACGACCTGCCACCGGGCGGACGCCTGGAGTCCGGTGCGGATCGCCAAATCCTTCGACCACGGCAAGCTCGGCTTCACACTCCAGGGGGCGCACGCCACCGCGTCCTGCCGCGCCTGTCACCAGACGCTCGACTTCAAGGGCACCAGCTCCACCTGCGCCAGTTGCCACAAGGATGTACACCGCGGGGAGTTGGGCGTCGACTGCTCGAGCTGTCACACCCCGCGGAGCTTCCTCGATCGCAGCGCCATGCTGAAGGCCCATCAGACCAGCCGGTTCCCTCTCGAGGGCGCGCACCTCGCGGTCGACTGTACGGCGTGCCACACGCCGACGGGCCAGGGACGGCAGCAATTCGTCTCTCGCGGAGCGGAGTGCGTGAGTTGTCACCAGCAGGATTTCGTCGCGGCCAAGTCGCCGGATCACCTCGCCGGCGGCTTCTCGCGGGATTGCGTGAACTGCCACACGTCGACCATCTGGGGCCGGGGCCGGTTCAACCACGATGCCAGCAGTTTCCCGCTCACCGGCGCCCATCGGGCGACGGGGTGCCTCCAGTGCCACGCGGGGAACCGGTATCAGGGCACCCCGAACCAGTGCGCCGCGTGCCACCAGGCCGATTACGACCAGACGGCCACACCGAAACACAGCACCGCCGGCTTCGGTACCGACTGCGCCACCTGCCACGCCACGAACTCGTGGACCACAGCCTTCGACCACAGCGCGAGCCAATTCCCCCTGACCGGTGCGCACCGCGCATCAACCTGCGCCCAGTGTCACGCCGATGGCGTCTACGCCGGGAAGCCGACCACTTGCGTGAGCTGCCACCAGACCGACTACACCACGGCCGCGAACCCCAGGCACACGCCGCCGTCGTATCCGACAACCTGCCTGAGCTGCCATACCACCACGACCTGGGTGGGCGCGGCGTTCGACCATAACGCGACCCAGTTCCCCCTGACCGGGGCGCACCGGGCCTCGACCTGTACCCAGTGTCACGCCGATGGCGTTTATGCCGGCAAGCCGACCAGCTGCGTGAGCTGCCACCAGACCGACTACAACTCGGTGGTGACGCCGAAGCATACACTTCCGTCCTTCCCGGCGAGCTGCACGCCGTGCCATACGACGACGGTCTGGATTCCGTCGTCGTTCAGCCACGCCACCACGGCCTTCCGCCTGACGGGAATGCACACCACTGCCCCGTGCGCCAGCTGCCACATCAACGGAGTGTACCGGGGTACGGCGACCGTGTGCCAGTCGTGCCATCTGGCGGATTACACCTCGGCGGTGAGCCCGAACCATCTGCAGTATGGCTGGCCCCAGACCTGTACGACCTGCCATTCGGGGTCGGCCAACACCCAAGCCTGGGACGCCGGCGTCACGCTCTCCAACCAGTATCACACGATGTTCTCGCTGAATCACGAGAACTCGCGCGGGGTCTGCACTCAGTGTCACAACACCACCAATTTCGCGCAGTCGACGTGCAGCAATCACCATCACCCGCCGTCCTGCACCTTCCTGAACCGTGGCAGTTGCGATTGACCATTGCGGGGGAGAGTACGACCATGGTGAGTGCACCGTCCAGGACACCGCTGCCGCACCGCGCGGCGGGGGCCCCCAGGGCCCTCAGCGGCAGCGTATTCCACCTGCTGCTCGGACTCCTGCTGCCGGTCGCACCGCTGGCGGCGCAGGATACGATCGCGGTCCGCAGCGCCAACGTCGTCTACCTGACCGGCAGCTCGATCTACATCACCGCGGGACGCGCCGACGGGCTGGTCGAGGGACAGAACGTATCGGTCATCCGGCATGACTCGGTCGCGGCGACGTTGCGCGTCGCCTTTCTCTCCTCCCATCAGGCGGCGTGCGAACTGGTTCGGGGCACCGCGGATGTCAGCGTCGGCGACCTGATCCATTATCTGCCTTCGCTCCCGGCCACAATAACGCCGACGACCGGGGTGGCCAGCAGCCGCCGGCCGACGCGGCATCGCCTGTCGGGCCCGGGCATTCATGGCCGGATCGGTGCCCGTTATCTCGTCGCGCAGGAATCGCCGGGCAGCGGGGGCTTCCACCAGCCGTCGGTCGACCTGCGTTTCGACGGCCTTGGTGTCGCCGGAACACCACTCGGCCTGGCCATCGACGTGCGGACACGCCGGACCACCAGCAGTAGCACCAATGGCACGAGCACGGTGGATGGACATACCCGCCTGTATCAGGCGGCGCTGTTCTGGAATCAGCCGGGATCGGGATTCCGCCTCGCCGTTGGCCGCCAATACCTCACCGCGGTCACGTCGGTGAGTCTGTTCGACGGCGGGCTGGTCGAGGTGGGGGGATCCCACCTCACGGTGGGCGCCTTCGGCGGCACCGAACCGGCGCCGGCCAACCTGGGCTACTCGCGAGAAGTGCAGGATTTCGGCGGCTATTTCCAGCTGCATAGTGCCACCGGCAGCGGCAGTCCCTGGTCGATCACGACGGGTGGCGTCGGGTCGTACAGCTCGGGAAAGGCCAACCGGGAGTTCGCCTTTCTCCAGACCAGCTTCAACACCCGGGCACTTTCCGTGTATGGGCTGCAGGAGATGGACTACTACCGCCCGTGGAAGGTGCAGCAGGGTGAGCCGGCGATCAGCCCGACCAGCACCTACCTCAGCACCTCGCTCCGGCCCGCACGGTGGCTGGCGCTGAATGTCGCCTACGACAACCGGCGCAGCGTCCGGCTCTACCGCGACGCCGTCGATCCCGCGACGTCGTTCGACGATGCCTATCGCAAGGGCGTCTGGAGTGGCCTCTCGCTGATCGGTCGACGGGTACGGCTCTCCGGCGATGTGCGGTTCTCCGATGGCGGTACCTCCGGCTCCGCCACCGCGTACACCGGCACCTTCGGCCTCGACCGAATGACACCGCTCCATCTCAGCTTCACCGGCCGAGCCACGCAGTACCGGAATGCTACCCTCGATGGGAGGATATTCACGGGACGGATTGGCGTGGATCCATGGCAGGCGGTCCACCTCGACCTGAACGGCGGCTTGCGCAACGAGCACTCGCCACTGGCGGATCCGAGCCACCGCAACATCACCTGGTTCGGGGGCGATCTCGACGTCAGTATCGCGCGAGCCTGGTATCTGTCGCTCTCGGGACAGCGGGAACGGTCACCCGACCTCACGACCACACAGCTCTACAGCAGCCTGAGCTGGCGTTTCTAACCCCCTGGAGCGGCGAGGACAGCATGGCAGATGAAGGCACGAGAGAACTGCGAGCGATGTGGGTCCCATCGACTCTGCACCCCGGACGTCGCGTGGCACAGCCCACCCTGACCGCGCTCCTCCAGTTGCTGCGGCTGAATTCTTCCCGGGAGGAGACGAGGCTGCCGGCGGCCGGGCCCTGCGCGCTGCACGACGTGCCGGCCCTCGGCGCTGTAGGAGGAATCGCGCGGCTGCACGGGCCGGACGGGCAGGCGGTGGGGGTCGCGCGGGTGGGCCGCGCCAGTTTCGTGGGCTATCGGCTGACGGACGATTCATTGGACGAGGTCGAAGTCGCGCTTGATGAAATGACCGGCCGGCTGTCGATCAGTCCCGGCCCGGATCAGGTGTCCCCGCCCTCCTGAGGAGCGAGCGGCGGCGGGTCCTGCCCCGGCTCTCCCGTCAGCTTGATGTCCGGGCCCAGGCAAGCGTGGCGCCCACGGCCCGGCGCCACCCCCGCCAGTGCGCCTCGCGCTCGCCCGCCCCGGAGACCGGATCGAACCGGGTGAACTGTCGCCCGGCGAGGAACGCGTCCACGGTCGGCCACACCCCCAGCGCGAGCCCCGCCAGCGCCGCGGCGCCGAGCGCCGTGCTCTCGATGTTGTCAGGTCGTTCGACCGGGACGCCTAACAGGTCAGCCTGCAGCTGCATCATCCAGTTGTTGGCGGCTGCGCCGCCATCGACCCGCAGGGTCGTGAGCTTGAGGGCCGCATCCTCGATCATGGCGGACAACAGGTCGCCGGTGGAAAAGGCCATGGCCTCCAGCGCGGCGCGCACCAGGTGCGCACGCGTGGTTCCCCGGGTGAGCCCGACAATGGTGCCGCGCGCCTCGGGCTCCCAGTGCGGCGAGCCGAGGCCGACGAAGGCCGGGACGAAGTAGACGCCACCGGTGTCGGTGACGCTTCGGGCCATCGCCTCCGTCTCACCGGCCGTGGTGATGATGCCCAGTCCGTCGCGCAGCCACTGCACCGCTGCGCCCGCGATGAACACGCTTCCCTCGAGCGCATAGGCCGGCTCGCCACGGGGACCGCAGGCCGCGGTGACGAGCAGGCCGCGCTTCGAGTGCGGGATCGCCTGGCCGGTATACGCCAGGAGAAAGGCGCCCGTGCCGTACGTGTTCTTCGCGAGGCCGGGCGCGACACAGCCCTGTCCGAAGAGGGCCGATTGCTGATCCCCGGCCAGCCCGGAGATCGGGATAGGGCGACCGAAGCAGGACTGGTCGGTCTCTCCCACCACACCGGAAGAGGAGACGATTGTGGGGAGCACTGCCCGAGGCACGCCGAACAGCCGCATCAGCGCCTCGTCCCAGTCACGGGCTGCGAGCCCGTAGAGCATCGTGCGGGACGCGTTGGTGTGGTCGGTCACATGCACCCGGCCGCCGGTGAACCGGGCGACCAGCCAGCTGTCGATGGTTCCCGCCGCCAGTTCCCCGCGCTCCGCGCGGGTACGGAGGGCAGAGTCGCGCAGCATCCATTCGAGCTTGGTGGCGGAGAAATAGGGATCGAGCACCAGACCGGTCGTCGCGCGGATATCGGCTTCTCGACCCAGCGCCCGCAACTCCCGGCAGCGCTCACTGGTCCGACGATCCTGCCAGACGATGGCCGGACCGACCGGTGCCAGGGTGCGGCGATCCCACAGCACAACGGTCTCACGCTGGTTGGTAATGCCGAGCCCGGTGGGAACCTCGCCGGCGGCGGCGATGGCCTCCCGCCCCGCGTCGAGGGTGACGCGGAGGATTTCCTCCGCATCGTGCTCCACCCGGCCGGGCTCCGGGAAATACTGGGTGAACTCGCGATAGCCGCGGCCCAGCACACGTCCGTCCTGATGGATGACCAGCGCGGTCGAACCGGTGGTGCCCTGATCGAGGGCGAGGATGGATGGCATCAGGGCGTGGACTCCAGCCGTCCCAGCTGGGCCAGCGTCAGCAATCCCGCATCGGTGATATAGCCGCGGATCAATGCAGCTGGTGTCACGTCGAATGCGGGATTCCAGACGTCCGCGGCCTCCGGCACCATTGCCGCGGCGGCGGCACCCCAGGGCCTCCGCACCTCATCTTCCTCGCGCTCTTCGATTGGAATCGCCGCGCCGTTCTCCGTGGCGAAATCGAAGGTGGTGCGCGGAGCGGCGACGTAGAACGGCACCCCGTGGGTCCGCGCGGCCAGCGCGACGCCGTAGGTGCCAATCTTGTTGGCGACATCACCGTTGCGCGCGATGCGGTCCGCCCCGACGATCACGCAGGTCACGTCGCCTTTCCGCAGGCGACTCGACACCATGCCATCCGTGATCACGGTACACGGGACTCCGGCGCGGGTGAGCTCCCATGCGGTCAGCCGACCGCCCTGCAGCAGTGGCCGGGTTTCACCCGCCACCACCGCAATGCGACGCCCGGCGGCGTGCGCCAGGTAGACTGGCGCGAGGGCGGTACCGATACCACCGGTCGCGAGGGACCCCGCATTGCAGTGCGTCAGAACGGTTGAGCCGTCGGCGAGCAGCGGCAGACCCGCCTCGCCGATCAATTGACACATCGCCCGATCCTCCGCCCAGATCGTGTTCGCCTCCGCGAGCAGCACGGCGTACAGGTCGCGACCGGCCGCCTGCCCCGCCCGCGCGACATTTCGCATGCGACGCATCGCCCAGGGCAGATTCACCGCCGTCGGTCGCGCCGCCTCCAGGTGATCGCAACCGGCAAGGATCGCCGAGAGATCCGTGAGACGACCCGGAGTCTCACCGGCACGCGGTCGCGCCACCAGCGTCGCCCCCATCGCGGCCGCCACACCGATCAAGGGCGCGCCCCGCACCCTGAGCATGCCGATCGCCTCGGCCATCGCCGGAACGGAGGCGATCTCGAGGTAGCGTTCCTCGCCGGGGAGGCACGTCTGATCGAGGATGCGAATGGTACGGTCGGGGGTCCAGCCGATGTGGAGCGGAGTGGTAGGGGCCATGCACGAATGTACGACGTCGCCGACGGAAAGGTCAGGCGGTCTGCGGCACGGCGGCGTGGGAGACGGCAATCGATCCCATGAAGGCCGCAAAGACGTCAGGGCGCCAGCTGTTCGCCATCCCGTGCATTGTCTCCAGCGCGACTTCGTGGGCCATCGCCGGGCGGTAGCTCCGCGTCGTGGTCAGCGCGTCGTAGACATCCACGATACCGATGATCTGCGCGGCGATGGGGATCGCATCGCCCGCCAGCTGGTCTGGATACCCGGTCCCGTCGTACTTCTCATGATGCGAGCGGATGATCGGCTTGATGTCCCAGGGGAAGTCGATGGCCGCGAGCATTTCAACGCCCCACACCGGGTGCTGCTTGATGATCGTGAACTCCGCGTCCGTCAGTCGCCCGGGCTTGCTGAGCACTTCGTGCGGCACCTTCACTTTGCCCAGGTCGTGGAGATACGCTCCCAGCCGGATCGTCGTCAGGGCGGTGTCGTTGAGGCCGAGCGCCTCCGCGACAGCCTGGGCGTACTCGGCAACTCGACCGCAATGACCAAAGGTGTAGCTATCCGCTGATTCGATCGACTGCCCCCAGTCACGCACCACGGCGAGGAACGTGCCCTCGAGATCCGTGACCTTGGATTCCACATCCACCAGGTCGAGGTGCGCGTCCAGCCGGCGGAACAGCCGGTAGGCACCGTTCAGCAGCGTGAGCGCTTCCTGATTCCGGCTCATGCGCTGGTAGAGCCTGGCCAGCTCGCGTGAAGCCTCCGCCTCACTCAGCACCGAGCCGGTCTGGACCGACATGTCGATGGCGGCACGGAGCCGCGCCTCCCCCAGCGCGTGACGGCCCGTCTCGCGATAGATCACGCCCAGGACGCGATAGGCGTCCGCCTTGTCCATCCGGGAATCCAGGCTGTCGAAGATCGCAAGGGCCGCTTCGGCGTTGTCGCGCGCCTCCACGAACTGCTCCCGCATCGTATGGACCTCGGCATGGTTGAGCAGGCAGAGACCCTTGAGGTGGACTTCACCGATGCGTTCGGCGATCTGCCGACTGGACTCGTAGAAGCGGTCCGCGTCGGCCCACTCCCCGCGGTCGGCGCTGATCATGCCGAGGTTGTGATAGGCGATGGCGCAACCCTTATCGTCACCTCCCGCCCGGCAGGCTTCGAGTGACGAGGTGTAATGCGCCAGTGCCGCGGAATGATCGCCCTGGATCGTGGCCATGATTCCGAGGTTCTGCTCGACCCGACTCCGCAAATCCATCCGGCTGCCCCCCAGTGACAGCGCCTGCTCCAGCAGCTGACGGGCCTCGGGCATGCGACCGCGCTCGAACTCCATCCCCCCCTGGGTGTTCAGGGCCTCGGCGGCCAGTCCGGAATCCTCGAGCAGCAGCGCGGTCTCGTAGCTGCGGCGACACAGCGCCACGGCCTGTTCCGGTTCGTCCCGCTGGTGATGCACGACGCTGACGCGGCGAAGCGCCTCCGCCAGCACCGCGAGATCCCGGCTCTGCTCCGCGAGGCGAATGGCCGCCTGATAGGAGGCGAGCCCTTCCGGCATCCGGCCAGCCCGCTCGTGTACCTTCCCCTCGGCCAGACACTCGGCTGCGGAGGCCGCGGCTTCCCGCGACCCCCGCCTCCCCGTCATGCCGCCGCGGTCCCGCCGAGGACTGGTCACCGGATCAGGCCGAGGCATCCGGCGATACCGGCGGCACGTCGGCAGTCCGGGCCCCTGCCGTGGGCGACTGCAGGCGAAGAACTCGCGGCGGACGAGACATCGTGTCGAACTCCGGGGAAAGTCATGATTCCGTACGGTCCACGTCCAAGGCGTCCTCGATCCAGCGCATCCGGGAATCTCTCCACCGAGCAAGCGCCGGGCGGCGGAGAGCGCGGTGTTCCGCGTCGCCCCCCGCCTCCCGTCCTCCCGTCACCGCGGCACGGTTTCGAGTGGCTACCAGGCGACCGCGTATCGTGAGAAGTGGTCCAGGTTGCCGCTCACCCGCATGCCCAGAATATCGTCCAGCGACAGCAAAAGGTTGAGAATCCGCAGATTCTCGGTGGTGTAGGCGATGTGCTTGCCTAACTGGAGTCGGGCACCGGGGCAAGCCGAGTAATCGAGCGTCAGGCGTGCGCTGCGGGCGAACTGCAGTCCCTCGGGCTGGAATCTGACGGACGCAACCGCATCTCCCGGCGCTTCCGCCGTGATCAGCACCGGCTGCCGCAGGGCGCCCGATGGGATGACCAGGGTGTGGCCGCCAACGCGAATGGTGCCGCCGGCTGAACCGACGGTCTGGCGGGTGATCGCGTAGGGTTGCGGACGACAGGCCAGGAGCCCGTTCAGCAGAGGGGTCACGATCGGCAGCTGCAGCGCCGCAGCCGCGGGTGCGGTAGGCGACTCGTAGGAGGCGCAGCTGACCAGGCCGGCGAGCACGATCGTCAATGAAAGCAGGCGAAGCGAGCGAGCTGAGCGCAGCATGTCGTCATCTCCGGGAAGAATCGTGAGCCTCTACCCAATCCATGGGCAACTCCGGTGCCGTGACCAACAAATAAATTGTAAATATCGAACAGCAACATGTCAGTTTGTCAACGTAACTTATTTATTATCAACTAGTTATAGCATAATATTAGACATTTCTGCTGTCGCGATTCATTACATCAGTCGTGATAAAAATGCCGAGATTCATGCCAGAAGTCGCCTTTCGAGGCCGGCGGCTGGGCTCCTGACTACAGCGACCGTCCGGTGATCACCCCACACGCCGTGGCCTGCGAGCTACATCGTTCCTCACTACAATTCCGGCACGGCGCCCCATCACAAACGCCCCCAACCCGGACTGATCCCGATGACCTACTCCACGCTCCTCCTGGGCCGCTCAGACGGTGTTGCGACGCTCACGGTCAACCGGTCCGACAAACTCAACGCGCTGAACGAGACGGTCATTCGCGAGCTGGGGGAGGCGGCGGACGCGCTGGCGGCAGATCCCCTGGTGCGCGGCGTCATCCTGACCGGGGCTGGCCCGAAGGCGTTCGTGGCCGGGGCAGATATCGGCGAGCTGGCCTCCCAGAGCCCGATGGAGGGGAAGCGTCGCTCGCTGATGGGACAGGCGGTGTTCCGTCGGTTTGAGGCGATGCGAAAGCCGGTGGTCGCCGCGATCAATGGCTTCTGCCTTGGCGGGGGCTGCGAGCTGGCCATGGCGTGCCATCTCAGGATTGCGAGCACCACCGCTCGTTTCGGGCAGCCAGAGGTCAAACTCGGCATCGGTCCGGGCTACGGAGGGACGGTGCGGCTGCCCCGCCTGGTTGGCCGGGGCCGAGCGCTTGAGATGCTGTTGTCGGCCGAGATGATTGGCGCGGAGGAGGCCTGGAGAATCGGCCTGGTCAACCGGGTGGTGCCGGCCGACGCGCTCCTGGGCGAGACCGAACGACTGCTCCGGACCATCCTGTCGCAGGGTCCGCTGGCCGTGGCCGCCGTGCTGGAGGCGGTGGATGCGGGGTTCGAAATGGGCCAGGCGGAGGCGTTGCTGCTCGAGGCGAACCACTTCGGGCTGCTCTCGAGCACCGCCGACATGCAGGAGGGCATGGCCGCGTTTCTAGCCAAGCGCACCCCGGAGTTCCGAGGCAACTGATCCCTGCAACTCTCCTCGCGGTGCGGCTATTTTTCCCCGATGTTCCCGCAGGTTTTCACCCGGCGCGTCCGGACTGTGGAGTGCCTCGCCGCCCTGCTTCTCGCCGGCTCCAGCGCTGCCTGCAGCACCCGGGACCGGTTTGCATTTCCGGGCACGGGGCCTGGACCGGTTGGCGACGGCCCGGTGACCGTGATTGACGATCCGGGGCAGGATACGACGGTGTCGCCGGGCCCCGCGCAATTTGTCAGCGGGATCTCGACCGATCCTGACGGGATCGACACGCTCTACTTCGAGACCGTGGGCGGGGCGACCAGCTTCCAGCCGGCCGTCCATGCCGGCACCAGCTTTCGATTCGGGTTGCCGCTCACGACCTCCGGGTTGTCGGGCCAGACGATCACGGTACGAGTGTTCGGGACGGATGCACTGGGCCAACGGGGTGATACCGCGACTCGCCAGGTCACGGTGCAGTAGTGCGGCTGGCCCGCCTTACCATTCGCGGCTTCCGCAACCTCGCCGATGGCTCCCTGAGTTGCCCCGAGCAGGGCGTCGTGCTCCTGGGCGCGAACGGCCAGGGCAAGACCAGCCTGCTGGAAGCGATCGCGTATCCAGTGTTGTTCCGTTCGTTCCGTACCGCGCTCGACGCTGAGGTGGTGCGGTTTTCCGAGGCGGGATTCCACGTCGGGCTCGACTTCGTGCGGCAGGGCCGCGAACGCCAGGTGGGACTCACTTTCCGGGTCGCGGGGCGCAAGAAGCAATTGACACTGGATCAGGGTGCTGTCACCCGGGTGGTGGAGGCGGCTGGCGTCTGGCTGGCGGTGGTGTTCGCGCCGGAGGATGTCCGGCTCGCCTCGGGAGCCGCGAGTGGTCGGCGACTGTACCTCGATCGGACCCTCGCGCTGGCGGATCCGGCCTACTTCACGGCGCTGATCCGGTACCGGGCGGCCCTCAAGCAACGGAACGCGGCGCTCCGGGGCGGGCGGGCTGAGCTCGCGGCGGCGTTTGATGGCCCGCTGGCCCAGGCCGGCGCGCTGGTGGTCGCCCGGCGCCTGCAATGGGTTGCCTCGGTGGGCGAGGCCTTCAGTGCCTCGCTCATTGCGCTGGGCGAACACAGTGCGGAGGCGGGGCTGCGGTACGCCGGAAACGAAGCGCTGGCAGAGGTGTCGGCGTGGCCGGCGCGGCTGGCTAGCGCGGCGCCACGGGATCTGGCCCGGCGGATGACCACCATCGGCCCGCATCGCGATGACCTCGACCTGCTGCTCGGCGGCCGGCTGTTGCGGGACTACGGATCGACGGGGCAACACCGGAGCGCGGCGATCGCGCTCAAACTGCTGGAGCTGGAAACCATTGAGCTGACGGCAGAGTCCACCCCGGCGCTCCTGCTCGACGACGTCTTCGCCGAGCTGGACGGCGAGCGGCAGGAGCGCCTGGCGCGGCGGCTGTTCGGCGGGCGATCCCCGCAAGTGTTCCTCACTGCGCCCCGGGTGGAAGAGCTCCCGGCGGGACTGGCGCTCCCAGTCTGGCGGGTGGATCAGGGAAGGATCACGACCGCATGACGAAGGCGCGCAACCGGGCCTACCAGCCGCGTGAAGCCAAACCGACCAGTCTGGCGGAGGCGCTGCAGGGGTACCTGCGCTCGGCCGGGCTGGCGCGGCGGATCGGACGGGCCGGGGTCCTGGAGGAGTGGGCCGAGCTGGTCGGGCCACAGATCGCGGCGGCCACCACACCCGAAGCGGTATCCGCCGATGGCGTCCTGCGGATCCGGGTCAGCACCGCGGCATGGGCCAGTGAGTTGTCCCTGATGACGCCGCAGATCCTCGCACGGCTGAACACCGGTCGAACCGGACGGATCACGGCCATCCGCTGGCTGGCCGGGGGCAGCACTGATCGGCGGCGCGCGGGACCGTAAGGGCACAGCACGACAACAGCGGGAGTGCGGGGAGCGGCGGGTGGGAAGCGCGCGCGAGGGCGCGTGCCAACGACGAATCGGAGCCTATGGCCAAGGAATCAAGCGGCAACGGTGATGAGCAGCATTACGACGCGGGATCGATCCAGGTCCTGAAGGGCCTCGAAGCGGTCCGCAAGCGTCCCAGCATGTACATCGGCTCCACCGGCGAGGTCGGGCTGCACCACCTGGCCTACGAGGTGGTGGACAACTCGATCGATGAGGCGCTGGCGGGCTACTGCGACGAGATCAAGGTCATCATCCACAAGGACAACTCGATCTCGGTCGAGGACAACGGGCGCGGCATTCCGGTCGAGATGCACCCGACCGAGAAGCTCCCGGCCGTCGAAGTGGCCCTCACGGTGCTGCACGCCGGCGGCAAATTCGACAAGTCCAACTACAAAGTCTCGGGGGGCCTGCACGGTGTGGGCGTCTCGGTCGTGAATGCGCTGTCGGAAACGACTGAAGTGATCGTCCGGCGCGACGGGTTCCGGTGGCGGATGGCGTTCGTCCGGGGGCAGACGGTCAAGAAGCTGGAAAAGCTGGACAAGGCGAGCAAGACCGGCACCTACGTGCGCTTCAAGCCGGATCCCGAGATTTTCACGGTGCTGGAGTACAGCTGGTCCACGCTGGCGGACCGGCTGCGCCAACTGGCCTTCCTGAACAAGGGCGTCTCGATCTCGCTGACGGACGAGCGCCCAGACGAGCCCAGGACCGAGGTGTTCTTTGCGAAGGGTGGACTGATCCAGTTCGTCGAGTGGCTCAACCGCAACAAGAAGGTGTTGCACCCCAAGCCGATCAACTTCACCATCACGAAGGACGACGTTGAGGTGGATCTCGCCATCCAGTACGAGGACGGCTACAACGAGAACACCTTTACGTTCGTCAACAACATCAACACCCACGAGGGCGGCACCCACCTCACCGGCTTCCGGGCGGCACTGACCCGGGCGATCAACGAGTTCGCCAAGCAGCAGGGGTCGCTCAAGAAGGAAGACTTCAGCCTCACCGGCGACGACATCCGCGAGGGGCTCACCTGCGTGCTGCACTGCAAGGTCCGTGAGCCGCAATTCGAGGGGCAGACCAAGACCAAGCTGGGCAACGGCGAAGTCGAAGGCATCGTCAAGCAGGTGGTCTACGAGCAGCTCCGCATGTTCCTCGATGAAAAGCCGGCGGTGGGCCGCGCGGTCATCGAAAAGGCGGTGAGCGCCGCGCGGGCCCGCGAGGCGGCCCGCAAGGCGCGCGATCTGGTGCGGAAGAAGTCGGGGCTCGAGGGCGCGGTGCTGCCGGGCAAGCTGGCGGACTGTTCCCTCGACGACCCCGCGCTCTGCGAGCTGTATCTGGTGGAGGGGGACTCGGCCGGTGGCAGCGCCAAGCAGGGCCGGGACCGCCAGTTCCAGGCGATTCTCCCGCTGCGCGGCAAGATCCTCAATGTGGAGCGGGCCCGGATCGACAAGATTCTGTCCAATGAAGAGATCCGGTCGATGATCACGGCGATCGGCGCCGGAGTGCGCGACGACTTCAGTCTCGAGGACACGCGCTACCACAAGATCATCATCATGACCGACGCGGACGTGGATGGCGCTCACATCCGGACGCTGCTGCTCACTTTCTTCTTCCGGCAGATGCCGGAGCTCATCGACGCGGGCTTCATCTATATTGCCCAGCCACCGCTCTACCGGGTGGCGCGCGGCAAGGATGAGTTCTACGCGTACGACGAAAAGGAACGTGAGGAGTACGTGAAGCGGTTGTCCAACGGCGAGGGCAAGGGCAACGTCAACATCCAGCGCTACAAGGGCCTGGGGGAGATGAACCCGGACCAGCT
>JBDTMI010000039.1:0-30543 GCA_039934355.1 Gemmatimonadales bacterium | reverse complement strand
GCTGCTGGAGCGGGGCTTCACCTACGAAGTGCGAGAGCAGGGCCCGAATCTGGTCCGGGTATTCATCCGCCGTGCCGCACGGGCGTGAGCGGGAACGATACAACACAGGAGAGGTACGATCATGGCCACTCAGCATACCCTGGATGTCCGGGTGATTCCGCCCCGGGAAAAGCATCCCACAATCTTCCAGACCTTTGCCGCGCTGGAGCCGGGCGGGTCGTTCGTGCTGCTGAACGACCATGATCCGAAACCGCTGCGCTACCAGTTCGAGTACGAGCATGCGGGTCAGTTCGGCTGGGAATATCTCGAGCAGGGACCGGCAGTATGGCGGGTCGAGATTTCCAAGATGGTGAAGTGAACGGAGGGTGCGATGAACGACACGGTGCAACTGGATGTCCGTCCGGTCGAGCCCAGGGATCGGTTCGACCTGATCATGAACGCGTACGAGGGGCTCACGCCACGGCAGACGCTGGAGCTCACCGTGGACCACGACCCGAAGTGCATGTACTACGCGCTGCGGGCCACCCGCGGGGACGCTGCCTTTGCCTTCGACTATCTCGAGAACGGTCCGGAGACGTGGGTCGTGCGGGTGAAGAAGGCCGGAGGTGAACCCCAGTGAAGGCAGTGGCTGGCAGCAACGTATCCAACCAGAAGGGAAGTCTCACATGAACACACAACTATCAGCGGCGCTGGTCATGGCTGCCGCCGCAGGTCTGCTCGCCGTGCCAGTGGCGGCCCAGGACGGGGTCTATGTCGCTCAGCTTCACGCGATGAACAGCAAGGAGGCCGGGGGCAAGGCGGCGGGCGAAGCCCGACTGGTCGTTCACGGTGACAGCCTGACAATCAGCATCAAGGTGAAGGACGCCTCGCCCGGCATCGTACACTGGCAGCACTTCCACGGCTTTGCCGACGGCCGTGCCGCATCCTGTCCGACCCAGGCGGCGGACGCGAACCGCGAAGGCATCATCGACCTGATCGAGACTGAACCGTTCTCCGGGACGACGATGGTGCCCTTTGATCTGGATCCGGCCGGCATGGACGTGGCGCACGGGACCTATCCCACCGCCTCGGCCGGTGGTACCTACGAGTACCATCAGGTCGTCTCGCTCAAGGCCCTGGACGCGGCATTCGGGAAGGCCTTCGGAGGCACCCAGATCGCTCTCGACCACCGCGTCATTTTTATTCATGGCGTCCCTTCGGCCACCAGGCTCGCGGCATCGGTCGCCTCGCTTGGCCCGATTCCGGCTCACGTCACGCTGCCGATCGCGTGTGGCAGGATCGAGCGGGCGCAGCGGTAGAGGGAGTCGGGCCGGCGGTTGTCACAATGGGGCGGTGCTCAGTCAGCGAGCTTTCTCAGCGCCGACCCCTTGTGCATCGCGATATGAGCGGTTGTGTCGCTCTTGATCTGGTATTGGGGTTCCTCCTTGCTGGCATGAACGGTGTATCCCTTGAATGTGATCCTGGTTGTGATGACCCTGGTGATCCGGCCGCGGACCCGTCCCGCTTCCGAATTCCAGCTCACGTGATCCCCCCGCTTGAAGCGCTTGCTGGTCACAGTTACTCCCTTCGCGTGGCGCCGCCGTACCGGCTCGATCTCACCGTCAATGTACTCCGGCGGTTGGCGACCAACCTGGTGGATGTGCTCACCTCCGACGGAACCTACCTCCGGTTGCTCGGTGACCCGGCTGACGGGGTGGTCGTTCGGGTCCGACAGCCGAGCCCCGAATCGCTGACCATTGGGATCGAGGCCGATCCACGCGAACACCCTCGGCTGCTCGCGCTGGTGCGGCGGATGCTCGGTGTGGAAAAAGACCTCACCAGGTTTTACGCCTCAGCGGCGTCGATTGCCTGGCTCCACCCCCTCGTGCATCGAATGAGTGGCGTCAGGCCGCCCCGCTATCCCACGTTGTGGGAGGCGTGTGTCAATGCGATCGTCTTCCAGCAGGTCAGCCTGGCGGCGGCAAGCGCCATCATGGGTCGCCTGACGGTTGCCCTGGGCGCGCCGGTGAAGCGCGACGGAGTGCAACTCTACCACTTCCCGAGCGCCGCGCGGTTTCGAGGTGCCGCAGATGGCGTGTTGCGTGTGGCCGGGCTGAGTGCCGGCAAGCTGGCCACCCTGCGGCGGGTTGGTGACGCCTTGGACACGGCTGCGTTCGACCCGACTCGCTTCGAACTCCTGCCGAGTGCCGACGCTGCCGCCCTGCTTCAGCGGATCAAGGGAATCGGCCCGTGGACGGCCACCGTCATCCTGATCCGCGGGACCGGTCGGCTTGACGTATTTCCGGCGAACGATTCAAGCGTGGCACGCAACCTGGCCCTGGTCGGCGGATCCGAGCCGGTCGACCTCGACGGAGCACTGCAGCGTCTTGGCCCGGACCGCGGCATGCTGTACTACCACCTGTTGCTGGCACGGTTAGAAGCCAGGGCGGCTTTGGGTTTGGCCCCAGTGGCAACGGTTCCTCAGCGGACCCGGCGCGCTGGAGCATAGGTCAGCCTGCCACGCACCAGGCGCGCGGGCGCGATCAGTCGATGCGCCTGCACCTTACCCGCATCCATTATATGGATGACCTCTACGCCCTGCGACACCAGCACATCGGCGATCAGGCGCCGGTGGCAGCGCCACCAGAGCACTTCGGCGCACATGACCGCGGTCCGGAGGCCACTTGCCAGCATCAGGAGTTCGAACAGACCCGAGGCGAATTCCTCGGTGGCGAGGTGGTCGGCGTAGCCCTGAAAGGCGGGATGTCTCCAGGCACTGCCCGATACGCCGGTGGTCCGCTGGCGGCGACCGCCCAGGGCGGGAATAGAGAGGTAGTCGATCCCGACAGCGCGGAGCGAGGCATCGAGGCTGGGCTTGTTGTACTGTGGCTGACGGCGCGAACCGGGAAAGCGCCGAACATCGGCGACCGCCTCGATGCCGTATGGTGCGAGGACGGTCAGGAAGTCGCGGAGTGAGCGCGTCGAATGTCCCACGGTCCATACGGTCAGGGGCATGTTTGAAAACCTGGTGCCGGTACGTGGCCTGGTGCAGTTCCTCCGATGCGGCCGGCCCCCAATGCGCACCACAGCGTCATGCGCTCCGCGCTCAGCTCTGAGCTCATCGGCGGCGAGCGAACCTATCCCAAAATCGCGACCGCAAAGTCGCCTCCTTCCCAGCGCCCTGACTCGGTCCAGAAAAAGGTGAACTTGAGCGGCGCCACCTGGTCCGCTGGCACCACGATATCGACGGATGTGCTGCCCAGCGCTGTCGAGGCGGAGGGCGAGTCGTGTACCTCCTGCCACTCGTTGTCCGTCCAATGGAGCCTGAAAGGGACGCGGGCGAGGATGCGAAGCGTCGACCCGGGCCGGACCGCTCGGAGGCGGTGATTGAATTGCCAGAAGTCGATCGGCCGGGGGGCCCGCCGACACTGGCGCTGATAACGCGCGACCACGGCTGGGATCTGGTCGAAGACCACGCCATCACGTGCCGATCGCAGCAGTTTGATGTACTCCGCATGAGCCCAGACCAGAGGCATGGCCGAACCGGTGGGGTGACCCAAGCGCATGAAGAACTCCGGCCGGTCGGGTTCGTCCCAGATCTGCTCCGGCAGAAGCCCCGTGGTACCCGCGAATCCCTCCATGGCCTTGATGAACGGCCGCACGTCGCGTCCCGCGGCAAGTTCGTAATGGCCTCGCTCCCCTGTGAGTAGCGGCCAGGCGCGGCCTTTCCCCCAGCCCTCGAACGGGGCGCCGTTGGCCTGCTGGCCGTAGCCGTCATGGTTGTAGCGATGCCAGCACGGGCCAAGCGGAGTCTCGACCTTGAGCACCGCGTCTACCACGTGAAGCGAATCCTCGATCAGCGGGTCGCCCGCCTTACGGATGCCGTAGCGCACCAGCTCCAGAAAGCCCGCGTCCACGACGTCCTTCGCCGGGAACGCGCAGCGCGCGTTTGGTGGCTGGTTCGCCAGTGGGAGCAGCCCGCGGTTTGGATCCTCATCGGGGGCTGGGTCTGCCGGGTCGGTGGGGCACAAGCGGATAAAGTGGCGGGGGAATCCAGGGACAAGGGAGCCCTCGGTGGTGACGGTCCAGGCCTCCACATGGCGCTCGAGGAAGTCAGCGTACTCCTGAATGAACTGGGCTGTCACTTGATCTCCACGGTCCGTGGCAAACCCGGCGGCGCAGGTGAGGCCGGCAATGATTGCCGCCAGAGTGGCCGGTGACAGGCCGCTATTCTCCTCCCAGCGCTCCTGTGGCGTCGCCGGACCTTCCCGGATGAGATATCCCGCCGCGCGGAGCACCATCGGGTAGGGATCAAAATCTCGGAGCGCCTTCGCTTCCCGGAGCCGCCAGGCGAGCACAATAGGGAACGCAACCTCATCGAGCTGGACGCCCTGCCAGTACGGCTCCCCGTCAATCCAGAAGTTCTGGTAGAACCCGCCATCGCTGCGTTGCGAGCAGGCCAGGTAGATGAGGGCTCGGAGCGGCTCATCGGTGTTTCCCGAGGCGAGGAGCCCGGTGGCGGCATTCACCATGTCGCGCGTCCAGACGAGGTGATAGCCGCCCAGATCGGTATCTCCTTTCACCGCGCCCCAGGGAATGGAGAGCGACGCGATGGTCGCCCCGGGGTAGGTCTTGTCCTCGTGGGCGAGCAACAAGCTGTGGCTCACCTGGTACAACCGGCCGCCGTCGCCCGATTGGCCTGCCAGTGGCTCCACTTTGCGGCACGCACGGGCCCATTGCCGGACGAAGCGCCGCTTGTGCTCCGAGAAGGGGTAGCCGAGCGACTGGGAGAGCGTGGTGAGTGCGTGATGGAGCGAGTCACCAAAGGCGAGTCCGAGAACAAATTCCGTGCTCTGCGTAAGATCCAGCTCTCCAGTCAGCGCGATATTGCCGTTCTCGGCCGAGTCGAACTGCCAGTCGAGCTGGTAGTTGTCCGCCAGGTCGGTCCACCCGTCGGAACGGCCCACGTACCCGCACGACCGGCGGAGGAACGGAATCGTCGCCCCGAGCGCGAGCCACGTCTGGCCCTTTTTCGCCACTAGCGTCTCCCGTCCACTCTGCACCGCGACGTAGCCGCTGTTCCCCCAGCCGCCCCCCTCGAGGTGCGGTGCCAGGAGCGCGAAGAGCTTTAGCCTCTGCCGGAACTGCGGTTCCGCTTCCAGCCGAGTGTGGACCAGGATGCACGGTAGATGGGGATCCGCAATGATCTGCTTCTGGATCTGGTACCGCCCCGCGGGATCCGTGTTTGTGATCCGGACACCCAGCGCGTGGGCCCCCAGGTACTCCCGCGTGCCCCTGAGGTGGCGTCGCTCGTCATGGAAGAACGTTGCTCCATCGGTGATCAGGTACTGGAGATCGCGGATCTGGGGCCGATCGACCGTCGGGTAGTACACCTCGTTCAGAATCCCGCGAGAGACGGTGAACCAGACGAGGCTCGAGGCAGAGTACGCCGTGCCCACCGCTTCCTTTGCGCTGCGCGTCCAGCGCGGCTCGATGCCGGGATGGCCAAAAGCCGGGTGTTCAGTGCGGAGGACAGCCATGCGGTATCACTCCCCCGTGACGGGATGGAAGGGGTGGATTGGGTCCGAACTCCTCGATCATCCGTGGCGGTGCGTCACGGCCGGCTTCGTGCCCGGTCCGGGACCAGGGCAGCGCGCTTCTCAGCCAGGCACGCCAGAAGATCGTTCCACGACTGAATGAAGGCCGCCACCCCTTCCCGCTGCAGGTCGTTCGCGACGGCGGTCAGGTCGATATTCGCCCGAACGAAGGATTCGAGCACCGACTCGGCATGTCCGCCATCCGGCGGGAGCATGGCACCAATGTCGCCGTGGTCGGCGAACGCCTGGAGGGTCTTCTCCGGGATAGTGTTGATGGTGTGCGGGGCCGCGAGCGCCTCCACGTAAAGCAGGTCCGAGGCCTTGGGGTCCTTGGTGCCGGTACTAGCCCAGAGCAGCCGCTGCGAGCATGCCCCCGCGTTGAGCAGCCGGAGCCAGCGATCCGAGGCGAGCAGGTCCCGGTAAGCCTTGTACGTCCGCCCGGCCATCGCGATGCCGAGCCGGTTATGGAGGACCGCCGGGACTCGTCCCGCCACGGCGACGTCCCACCGGCTCACGAACAACGAAGCAACGGAGTGGACCTTGGGGTTAAGGCCGGCCGCCACTCGTCGTTCGATACCGCGGAGGTATGCCTCCGCCGCGGCGAGGTACTGCTCGCAGGAGAACAGGAGCGTGACGTTGATTGGCACCCCGGCGAAGATCGCCTCTTCGATGGCCAGGACACCGGCCGACGTGCCGGGGATCTTGACGAAGAGATTGGGCCTGCCAGCCCGTCGATGCAGATCCTGCGCGGCTGCGACGCTGTCGGCGGCACGGTCGGCCAGCACGGGCGATACCTCGAGTGAGACCCAGCCATCGCCGCCGTTGGTCAGCTCATGGATCGGGCGGAACAGGTCGGCCGCACGGGTCAGGTCGTCGAGCGCCAGTTGGAAAAACAGCGCCTCGCCAGACAGGCCACGGTCTGCCTCCTGACGGATCGCGGCATCGTAGTCGGTGCCGTTCCTGATGGCATGATCGAAGATCGTTGGATTGGAGGTCAGCCCGGTGATCGCAAAGTCGTTGCGGTAGCGTTCGAGCCCCCCACTGGCAAGGAGTCCGCGGGAGATATTATCGAGCCAGAGGCTCTGGCCGGCCTGATGCAGCCGTTGGGTCGCCTTCATGAGATTCTCCTCTGCGACGCTGGATTGGCGGGCTCCACCCAACGCTCATTGCCCCAGAAAACTGGGACCAGTGGCCACTGCACCCGTGCGACGTAAGGCGCGGTCGCGAGCGGGGCGTATCGGCTCGTCGGGGTGGTGCCACCAGCCAGGGCCACGATGAAGCGCCCTGAGGCTCGAATGGCGGCATCGGCGGCCGACGCGAAGACGTCTACCGCCCCGGTGGCGAGCGTGTCACTGGCCGGGAAGAGGTGGAGGGTCGGCGGCGCGGTCATACCCTCAGGGGTCTCCCCGCATCAGCGTCTCGACCCGGCCATCCGGGTGGCCCACCAGCACGCGCTCCGCCGTGTCGAGGACGAGGCCCACATCCACCACGCCGGGAAGGGCGAGGATGGCGGCCGCGAGATCGCCCAGCATACACCGGTCACCGGTCGGCGCCGGAAGGATGCTATCGAGAGTGACATTGCCGTTCTCGCTCATGAGCCGGAGGCCGGATTGCATCCGTACGACTGGGGTGAGTCCGAGCCCCTTCAGCATTCGCACCACGGGGCCGACCGCAAACGGAATCACCTCGATCGGGAGGGGGCCATGCTCACCGAGCACACGAACCAGTTTCTCCCGCCCAACGAGAATGACCAGGCGCTTCGAGGCAGCGGCCACGATGCGCTCCCGCACCATCGCCCCACCCCGTCCCTTCAGCAGGTCGAGGTTGGGTGCGACCTCGTCGGCGCCATCGACCGTGAGGTCGAGTTCCCACTCCTCGCCCAGCTCGATGAGGGGAATGCCGGCCGCGTGGGCGAGACGCGCCGAAACCACGGAAGTCGGCACGGCAGTGACCTGGAGACCCTGCCGCACCCGATCGCCCAGTTGTGTGATGAACGCGGACGCAGCCCGGCCCGAGCCAAGTCCCACACGCGCACCGTCGGTAATCAGCTCGACTGCGCGTGCGGCCACGGCCTGTACGCCGGGGTCATCCGGGCTGCCCGGTACGTTTGCCGCGCTGGTCATCGTGACCGCGGGGGATGCCGGAGGGCATCCCAAAGCCGGAATCCGCCGACGAACGCACGACTGTTCTCGCCCCGTCGACTGCCCGGGGGCAGTGCCTTCAACCGCAGGGCGTTACCACCACCCAGCACGACCTCGTCAACCTGCAGCGCCGCCTTGAACAGTGCCACCACGTCCCACACGCATTTCTCCCACTGGCTCCGGCCCAGGCGCTTCAGCCCGCGCAGCCCCAGGAACTCCTCATAGGTCCGACCCTTCTTGTATGGCAGGTGCGCGAGTTCCAGCGGCACCAGTACTCCGTCGAGGATGAGCGCCGAGCCCAGGCCCGTGCCGAGGCCCAGGAACAGCATGGGCCCGCCGCGGTAATCACCGAGCGCCTGCATCGCCGCGTCGTTGATCATCCTGACCGGACGGCCGAACGCTTTGGTGAAGTCGAACGCGATCCAACCGGGACCGAGATTATGCGGCTCGGCGACGGGGCGCCCGCACCGGATCGGCCCGGGGTAGCCGATGGTCACGGTGTCGTACTTCCAGTCTGCCGTCATCGCGGTGACCGCTTCCACCATCTGCCCGGCGGTCATTCCCGCCCCGGACCGGAACTCGCGCCGCTTGCGATGCCCGGTCGCCAACAGCTTGACGTGGGTGCCGCCGACATCGATTACCAGAATCGCCTTGTTTGCACCAAGGCGCCGGTTCACGTGGTGACCGACGGGTCATGCCACCCACCCACGCCCGCGGTGAGGCGCTCCGCCTCGCGCGGCCCCCAGGTTCCAGGCGCATACTCGTGCGCCGGTGCCACGTTGCCGAGCACTGGCTGGACGATCGCCCAGGCCGCCTCCACCCCGTCTTCCCGGGCGAACAAGGTCGCGTTGCCATCAAGCGCATCGCCCAGCAGTCGCTCGTAGGGTTCCATCTCGTCGCCGTGTGGGTGGTGCGCGATCATGAATTCGGCCGCTTCGGACATCATCTCCTCCCCGGGGCGTTTGACCCGGGCGCCTATCGCGATCGTCACCTCAGGACTCAGGCGGAAGCGCACATAGTTCCTCTCGCCCGGGGCCAGCGTGCTGAGCGGCGGCTTCCTGAACCGTACCATCACCTCGGTGGCAGTCGTCGCGAGCGCCTTGCCAGCGCGGATGAAGAATGGCACGCCCTCCCAGCGCCACGAGTCCACGAAGAGCCGCACCGCCGCAAAAGTCTCCACGTTCGAGGTAGGAGCCACACCCTGCTCCGCGCGGTATCCCTGAAACTGGCCCCGCACCAGATCGGCAGGGCTGAGGGGGCGGATCATGCGGAACACCTTCGACTGTTCATCCCGGACGGATTCGCGGACCGTGAGCGCGGGCGGGTCCATGGCGAGGAACCCGACGATTTGCAGCAGGTGGTTCTGGATGACGTCCCGGATGGCACCGGCCTCCTCGTAGAACCGGCCGCGGCCTTCGACGCCGAAGCGCTCCGCCATAGTGATCTGCACGCTGTTGATGTAGTGGTTGTTCCAGATCGGTTCGAGAAAGGTGTTGGCGAAGCGAACGACCAGCAGGTTCTGCACCGACTCCTTGCCAAGGAAGTGGTCGATGCGAAAGATATTCGACTCGTCGAACACCTTGTGGAGCGTGGCGTTGAGTGCCCGAGCGGAGGTGGCATCTCGCCCGAAAGGTTTCTCGACGACGATTCGCGCGCCTTGGGTGCATCCCGATTGTCCCAGTCCCGCGGCCACCGTCTCGAACATATCGGGCGGGATCGCCAGGTAATACAGCGGGTGTGCTGCATGACCGAGCGCCGCTCGCAGGGCCGTGAAGGTGGCGGAGTCGCGATAGTCACCGTCCACGGACACGAGCCTGGCCGAGAGCTTCGCCCAGGCAGCGGGGTCGGCGGTGCCGTGGTGTTCCACGCTGTCCCGGGCTCGCGCCCGCAACTGTTCCGTGGTCCAGCCCGACCGGGCCACACCGATTACCGGCATCTCCAGTTGACCCCGCCGCGCCAGCGCGAGAAGGGCAGGGAAGATTTTCTTGTAGGCCAGGTCGCCTGACGCCCCGAAGAACACCAGCGCGTCGGAGCCCGTCGAAGTCACGAGATCACCTCCTTTTCGAGGTGGCCACCGAAACCCAGTCGCATGGCAGACAGCATCCGATTCTGGAAGTCGTCTCCGCCGCGCGAACTGAACCGCTCAAGGAGTGCCGCGGAGAGGACGTGAGCCGGCACCGCCTCCTCGATTGCGGCCTCAAGCGTCCACCGGCCCTCCCCCGAATCGGAAACCCGGCCGGTGAACCTCGCGAGCGCCGGATCGCTCGCGAGCGCTGCGGCCGTCAGATCGAGCAGCCATGAGGAGATCACGCTGCCACGGCGCCAGACCGCGCTGATGGCCGCCAGATCGAAATCGTACTGATAGTATTCCGGGTGCCGAAGCGGCGTGGTCTCGGCATCGGGAGCCGGCGTCACGGTACCCACGTTCGCGTGTTTCAGGATGTTCAATCCCTCGGCATAAGCCGCCATGAGGCCGTATTCGATCCCATTGTGGACCATCTTCACAAAGTGACCGGCCCCGTGCGAACCACAGTGCAGATAGCCCTGCTCAGCAGTGCCTCCTGGTCGCTCCCGGCCGGGTGTCCGCGGCAGCGATCCGATACCCGGCGCGAGCGACGCGAAGACTGAATCGAGGTGCGCGACGATGCCAGGCTCACCCCCGATCATCAGGCAATAGCCGCGCTCGAGCCCGACAACTCCGCCGCTGGTACCGCAATCCACGTAGTGGAGTCCTCGTACGGCGAGACGCTTGGCGCGAACCCGGTCGTCGCGGTAGAAGGAGTTTCCCCCATCGACCACGATGTCCCCCGCGTCGAGGACCGGGATCAACGCTTCCAACACCCCGTCTACCGAGGCAGCTGGAACCATGAGCCAGGCGACCCGTGGCCGGGTGAGTTCAGTCGCGAAGTCGGTGAGCGAGGCCGCCGCGGTCGCGCCCTCTCCCGCCATGGCGTGCACTGCCTCGGCCGACACATCGTGAACTACGCACTGGTGCCCGTCTCGCATGAGGCGGCGCACCAGATTGCTTCCCATTCGCCCGAGCCCGATCATTCCGACCTGCATTGTATCCCTCCAGCAAGCACTCGGGTGACGTGTGGCCGTCCGCGTTCTCCGCCTGCACCTGGCACTATCCCGCTTGGCCGGGGCGCCCAATCGCGCTCTGTCCAGGTCGGATTCTGTGGATGATGACGGAGATGCCGGGTCCAGGGCACGTGTGCCATTGTGTCGATCGCCAGGGCCCGGATGGCGTTGGTACACAAGTCGTGGGCGTCCGGTGGCTTCGCGGTCATGAAAACGGTCAGGGTACGCCACGAAGGTGGAAGCGCCTGTCCGGCACGGAATACCCTGCCGGTCCGGACGAGACTACACCGCGTGAGTATGGCACGGCTTGCTTCAGGCGCTTTCAGGTGCCGCGGGGGCTTCGAGAGCCCGCGCGAACAGGGCTCGGGTCGCGTCGAGGCATCCGTCCCCACAACAGGGCAGAGTGGATACCCCTACGATTTTCCGATTCCGCAGGGTCGGAAAGGCGATCGGCAGGTGGAGTCGCGTGCCGTCCGAACGCATGACGGTTGGCGTGCCGCGGACATGGAAGAGCTCCCGCCCGATGCGGCCTTCCTCGAGTACGGCCGCCCGCGCCGCCGGGCTGGCGGAGTCGCGCTCGAACGCGCGCATATCGAGACCGGCCTCAGCGGCGATCTCGCACAGCACTTGATGCCGGCCGATGTTGCGGCCTTCACTGAAGAACGCCCGCCGTACCCGGAGATCGAAATCCATTCCAGTGGATGGCGCTTGGCGCGATGCTGCCCACACGGCGTCGAAAGCCGGAAGCGTGGTCGTGGGCCAATCGTCGCCCGGGTACGGTGCGAAGGGGGCGTCCGGTTCCTGGAGTGCGGCGAGCCACCACTCCTGCTCCAGGATGTCCCGCGGCGCCGGGTCGCCGCGCGGCACCTCCAGCGGGAACGCCCGGAGGCGCAGCTTGATCCGGCCCTCATACTCTGGCAGAACCCCCTGCAGGCGTACGGACGTCAGGTAGCACCAGGGGCAATAGTACTCCGCCCACACCCAGAGCTCCGGGATTGGGTGGTCGCTAGGCATTGGTACCCTCCCGTTCACTCATCCTACCACCAGGTTTCGCGCTCTGTCCGTCATGCCTCGGCCTCATGTGCCTCGTACTCATCCCTGTCCCCATACCGGAAACTTGCACGTCTTGCCGCTGGTGCCAAGATGACAATCGTACCGGAACGGGGAACATCTATATAGGGGGGCGTTTTGTCGAAGGGACAACCGTCGGAGGACGCTCGAGCGCTCCTGACTGCGGCGCAAAGTGCACAACCGGATCTGGGCACCCCAAGCGCTTCCGGGCCGCCCTGCGCGCCAGGCGGGCGATGCACCGCTGGTTGATCTGACGGGCTATCCTCGCTTGAACAATTGTTGAATGGTCCGGTACAGAGGTGTCATTGCCCTCGGACCCCGAAATGCCACATCTAATGTCACCATCCTGGCGAGGTGTAGATGACCGATGTGGAACTGTTGGCGGATTTTGTCGTGCGGGCGAGGTACGAGGACATCTCTGACACCGCTCGCCAACAGCTCAAGATTGGAGTCCTCGATGCACTGGGCTACGCCATAGGCGCCGCCGAGAGACCCGGGACTATCGCGGCTTTTTCACCCAGCCGATGTCCTGGGAGGGCGCATTTGCGAAGTTCACGACGCTCACGGAGCCCTTTGCCTCGGCCACTCTCAGGACGCCCATCGGCAAGGCCGGACAGAATCTGGAGCGGCAGCGTGTCGCGGACCTCATGCGCTTGCTGGCCAAGGAGAGGGCCCAAGCGGCCGTGTCGAGAGCGACGGAGGCCTGCAGCTTGAAGGACACATGACATCGACTGCCTGGCGGACACTCCTCTCGAACCAGAGTTCGCCTATCTCCGACGGAATCAGCGAATGCCGAAGCCGGCAGATAGGAGACCAGCATGAAAGAACGGATTGCTTACGGGAAGGTTGCGCCCGGTGGGGAGTGCGAGCAGCGGCTCTACGCCCTGCCGGTCTGGCACGAAACGCCCTTCCTCACGGAACGTGAACGCGCGGCGCTCGCGTGGACCGAGGCCGTCACGCTCCTGGCTCGGTCTTCGGTTTCGGACGAACTGTACCAGCAGGCCCGGCAGCACTTCACCGAACGGCAGCTTGTAGATGTGACGATGGCGCTGATCGGTATCAATGGGTGGCATCGGCTCTCGGTGGCGTTCCGCACGGTACCGGGCAGCGATCACCCGGCAGCGCGACGCGAGCCGGTAAGGAGCGGCAAGTGACGAATCCAAGCCGGAGGGAACGCGCCGCTCGGCAGGATGACCCTGCGTCGGAAACCACGCGGGTCATGATCGTGAACCAATGATCACGCTCAAGCGGGCCTACGACTCCGCCAGCCCTGACGACGGCCCGCGGTTCCTGGTGGAGCGGCTGTGGCCGCGGGGCGTCAGGAAGACACGGCTCAAGCTTGATGGGTGGCTCAAGGACGTGGCACCGAGTCCCGCGCTGCGAAAGTGGTTCGGCCACGATCCGAAGAAGTGGCCGCAGTTTAAGCGCCGATACTTCAGGGAGCTCAGCCGGCATAAAGCGTCGCTCGAGCCGTTGCTCCGGGCCGCCCAGAGGGGTCGGGTCACTCTGATCTTCAGCTCACGCGAGACCTTGCATAACAACGCGGTGGCGCTGAGCACCTACCTGGCACGACGCCTTCACCCAGGCAAGACGGGATGAACGCACGGTTCCCGGTGACGGTGATAGTGGTGCTGGCTTCACTCACCGGGCGGAGGTCAGGGTTGCAAGCGACTCCCAGTCCTCGCGTTCCATGAACAACTCGGCGGTCAGGCTGACTCGGTCCCGTCCGATCGTCGCGACGGCCAGTGTGCGGCCCTCCGATCGGTACGCGATCGTGCAGTCACGTCGCTCGAGGCTGCCGGAGATCGCCACCTCGTCCCAGTGCTCGGCGTGACCCACGTAGGAAATAGTGGCGTCGTAGTGCTGGCTCCAGAAAAACGGTATCGACGTGAATGGCGCGCGGTGGCCGAGGATGTTCCGGGCAGCGGTCTGTCCTTGTCGCTCGGCGACCACCCAGTGCTCCACCCGGATGTGGCCGCCACCGCGTGCATCAGGATATCTGGCGACGTCTCCAGCCGCATATATCCCCGGTATCGTGGTCTCAAGGTATTGGTTGACCAGGATACCCTTCGATACCGGAATACCGGCTTGAACCGCCAGGGCGTCGTTAGGACGCACACCGATGCCAGCGACTACCAGCTCAGCTTCAATGCGCTCGCCATTGTCCAGCGTGACCGACTCCGCATCGACCCTGATGGCGGTGCGCTGGAGATGGAATATGACGCCATGCTCTGCATGGATGCCGCGCACGAAGTCGCCGCATTCGTGCCCGAGCACCCGCTCCAGCGGGAGCCGCTCCGATCCCACGACGTGCACCTCAAGGCCCCGGGTGCGGAGCGAGGCTGCCACCTCGAGGCCGAGGAACCCCGCGCCGATCACGACCGCACGATGAGCTCCGGCCGCCGCGGCAATGATGGCTCGACTGTCGTCAAACGTCCGCAGGTAATGCACCCGTCGACCGTCGTCGACGGTGGCGGGCAGCCGGATTGGCTCGGCACCAGTCGCGAGGAGCAATGCCCCGAACTCGTGCGCGCTGCCGTCATCCAGGGTAACTCGCCTGCCGGGGATATCCATCCCTGAAACCCGTCGGCCAGACAGCAGGTCGATCTCGTGCTGTTTGTAGAACTCAGCGGAGCGCAGTGGGATCCACTCCTCCGAGGCGGTGCCTGCCAGAAAGTCTTTGGAGAGGTTTGGCCGGTCATATGGCACAGCACCTTCAGCGCCAATCAGTGCCACACGCCCGGTATAGCCTTCGCGACGTAACATCTCTGCGGCGGCATTGCCGGCCCCGCCGGCGCCCACGATGACCACGGAGGTGGGGGCGGGCGTATCGCCCCGCCGCGAGCCTGATACCCTGTGGCGTACGGGCCTCGCTATCGGTGAAATCATTTCGTGGGTCACGTAGCACATGCCGTCACGCTGCTCCACCTGCCAGGGTGTCACACCGCTCAGTGCCGGCGCGGCGAGTGCCTCGCCAGTGCGGAGGCTGAAGCAGGCGTGGTGCCAGGGACAGCGGACGGTATCTCCTACGAGCACCCCATCGATCAGCGGGGCGCTGTAGTGAGTGCAGTGCGCACCGATAGCGAAGACCTCGTCGCCACGTCTCGCGACCAGCACAGCATTCCCGTGCACGTGTCCGGCAACCATCCCGCCATCGGGGATGGTCGAAAGGGGAAGGCCACGAACAAAGTCCGGACCGGTTGGCGCTGCAGGCGTGTCACTCATGTCCTGACCTCCGTTGCACCTGGCCGAGCAGGTGTCCGTTTGCGAATGCGCGCTGATCCACGATCATGGCCTCGATTCTGGCGCGGGAACTCCTCTGTATCTCAGCTTGGGCCCTGCGCCGGGGTGAGGACCAACCCCGGCGTCGTTGCTGTCGCACTCACCCTGAGCCGGATCCACATCCCGCCAAGCCCGTGCCCCGGGACGCCGCAGAAGATCAGATATTCCCCAGGGGGTTCCGCCGTGAAGCGCATCTGGTCGGTCGCCTCTGGAGGAAGGCCTGAGTCGAGCTTGACCGTGAAGGCACGGGGGATGGCAGGATCGACTGACTGCGACGGCACTGGTGTTTGCGAAGAGATCACCTCGGCACTGTGCGACAACATCCCGTCATGGTTGCGGAAATCGATTTCCGTCTTCCACCCGACTGGGAGAACCAGGGTGAGTTCACCGTCGCGAAACCCGTTGAAGTTGAGGGCTCCGTTCAGCCCCGTGAGTCCGGCGATTAATTGAAAGCGAGCCGCCCTGACAGTCGTATCGAAGCTTACCCAGGCCGGATCGATCCTCGATTCCTGGGCGCTCATCGGTTCTGGGTAAGATAGGGAGGCGATCCCAAGCATGACCATGCTCGCGAACGCCCGTTGTGCGGGAGTTGACCAGCGCTCCCTCGCAGCCTCAAGAGCAATACCAAAGCCCGCCATCATTTCTGCCACCCCCCATCTGATTGACACTCGTCCACCCGAGCTCATACCAACCTGCAGGCATCGTCCGACGGATATCGCACGTGCCAACCTCGACCGTCTCACCGCGACGCGGCGTCCGGATGCACCCGACGCTCGGCTAGGATCCGTGCGACACCCGGGAAGGTCCTTCGAGCCGCTTCGGGGACGGAGCGCCACGTTGCCGTTCCTGGCGCGCCATCCCAGTAATCGAACGCCAGGGTACCCGGTCCACCCGGCTCCCCAACCACGAGTCGTCCAACCATCCCCGAGGCTTCATGCGGCATGCAGTAGTAGTCATAGACCCCGGGTTCGGTGAGCGTGACATCGAAGTGATCTCCGGGATGAACCAGGAACCCCGAGTCCCACGGAAGCGCCTGTTCGGGAATGCGGAGGGAGTGATGATCGTTGCGGGGGTGATAGGCGGTCGTCGTGTGCACGTTGTCGCGCACGATCCAGCGTACCGTCGTGCCCGGCACCACAAAGAGGCCGACCGGGTCGAACCAGACCCGGGAGCCGAGCGAGTCGCTCCGCATTTCTATCAGCTCAGGACCAGTAGCCGAATGGGACCGCGCCCCCCGCATCGTGGCGTTGACGGTCTCTCGACTTGGCGCGAACCCCAGGCCGGCGAGCGCGAGCCCCCCAGCCCTGAGGAACTCGCGACGAGACGGCGAGGTCATTTGACCAGCGTGGCCTCGGCCTGCGCCGACACGTACCACAAAATCACGTGGTAATGCGGCTCTGCCACGCCCGGATGGCCGGCATTGAACACGATGTCCACGTGATCGACCCGCTCCTTGGCAACCTTCAGATCAGTAAACGCCTTGTGGGCGTTCATCTCGCTGAGCGGAATCATGAAGATCGAGCTTACCAGCTTCCCTTGATGATCGTAGGCGAGAAACGGCCCCGCGGGCAGCGTGGCGGGATCGACGTACAGCGTGCCGAGTCCGGGCAGGAAATCAGGAAGGGCCACAAGCGTGCTGACCTTCCTGTACTCGCCGCCAGGCGGCGCGGTGCGCTGCGCGGCGGCCGTCTGTGGGGCGGTGAGCAGGAGGCACAGGCCGAGCCCGGCGCCCAGCGCTCCAAAAGTGGTGTGCTTCATGTGAACGACCTCCAGTTGTGAATGTTGACTGTCGTCCGGTCTCGCCCACTCACGGGTGAGGCCGGTCAGGCTTGGCCGCTGGCTGGAAGTGCCGGCCTCCGAGGTGCACCACCGGTCACGGGGTCCAACGCTTGGGAACACCGAACACCAGCACGGCATCCCCCAGCGGGTAGTTCAACTGGAAGTTGCCGCCGCAGGCGACGGCGATGAACTGCTCACCGTTGTGGATGAAGCTCATCGGAGCCGCATTGCATCCCGCGCCTGCATTGAATTGCCAGAGCAGTTTGCCGGATTTCGAGTCATAGGCATTGAAGTTTCCATTGCCTTCACCGGTAAAGACGAGTCCGCCGGCCGTCGCGAGCGAGCCGCCCATCATCGGTTGTGGCAGCTTGTTCTGCCAGGCGATCTTGCCGGTCTTGAGGTCCACGGCGGAGTAGAGACCGTACTGGTCCTCACCGGGAATGGCGACGAACGCGGAGCCGAGCCAGAGTCGACCCTTTTCATAGGGTGCGGTGTGGGTGATGTAGTTCATCGGCTGGTGCAGGCCGGCCACGAACGCGTAGTTCAGAGTCGGATCGATGGCGATGGGCGACCACTCCGAACCGCCATTGGCGCCCGGGAGCATCCGGGTCCCTTTCTCGCTCGGCAGCGCGAACATGTTCTCCTGTGGGACGAAGTTCTCGCTCTTGCGCACCAGTTTGCCCGTGGCCGCGTCGACGACGTAGACCCAGCCGGTCTTCCCGGCATGGACGACGACTTTCCTCCCGCCCAGCATGGTGACGGCCGCTGGCGATGTGGCGTCGAGGTCCCAGACATCGTGCGGGACCGTCTGATAATGCCACTTGGTCTTGCCGGTGGTGGCATCGATGGCCACGATGGCGTCCGTATAGAGGTTGTCGCCGGGGCGGACGCTCCCATCCAGGTCTGGCGATGGATTGCCGACCACAACGAAGAGCGAGTTGAGATCCTTGTCGTATGCCGGTGTGGTCCATACACCACCACCACCCTGCCGCCACGCGTCGGCGTACTTGGCGCTATCGGCCTTTTCCTTCGCGATATCCCGATGCAGGTCGTGATCCTCGGCTTTCGTCGCCCAGGTACCCCACCAGCCGTTCGGCGCCTTTTCATCGAATGTTGGATCACCCTTCGGCGCCGGGATCGAATACCAGCGCCAGGCCTGGGTTCCTGTCATGGCATCGTACGCCGTGACATAGCCGCGGATCCCGTACTCTCCGCCCGAGACGCCAACGATTACCTTGTCACCAACAACGAGGGGCGCGGGTGTGATCGAGTAGCCGGACGCCGCATCCGCCACGTCGATATCCCACCTGAGCTCGCCGGTTTTCGAGTCCAGCGCGATGAGGTGCGCATCCAGCGTGCCCTCGAACACCAATCCATGGCCCACCGCAACGCCACGGTTGACCGGCCCACAGCAGACGATGGTCGTACCGGATTTGTATTCGTAGCGCCACACCTGCTTCCCACTGGTCAGGTCATATGCGATCGTGGCTTCGTTGTAGGCGGTCGTTACGTACATCATTCCGCCCGTAACGATCGGGCTGTTCTCGAACGAGCCAGGTCGGCTGACGTTGGTCTGCAATACCATGCGGGGGACCAGCCGATCAACGTTGACCGTGCTGATCTGCTTCAGGCTGGACCACCGCTGGTTCCATGCATTCCCGCCGTAGGTAGGCCAATCGTTTTGTGCCCAGGCCATGGTGGGCACAGTAAGAAGGCCTGCGAGCACAGCCAGGCTGCTGGCCAGGCGCATTGATCTCATGTTGTTCCGCTCCTTCTGGTGGGCCAGGCCGCACCTCCAGCCCGATTGGGATTGTCAGGTCCGGCAGCGCGCGCTTCTGACGCGGCTGTGTTGCGTGTACGATGATCGTACGGCGCTGGGAAGGCGGCAATGAACTGTTTGTACCGTCTGCAGGGGCACTCGTCCCACGCGCGGCATGGCGCTCCCGAAAAGGGAGGGGTAGACTCTATGAGAGACGATTGCCGAGGGAGAGATGCTCGAAGCAGAGTTGTTCGCGTTACTCGAACATACGTCCGACGCCGCGTGGACGGTCACGAAAGCCGGCGAGATCTGCTCCTGGAACCGAGCCGCTGAAAAGCTGTTCGGCTATCAGGCGGACGAAGTCCTTGGCCGGAGCATCGATGAGGTGCTCGACGCCCGCGATGTACTCGACACTGAGGCGTTAGCGGGTGGGGCGGAGGCGCCCATTCGCCACCGTGAGGGAACATCTGGCGGGGTCCCGCACTGCGACTTGGAGGTGCGCACCAAGACCGGGGACCGGATGTGGGTCAACGTTTCTACGATCGTCTTCGACAACCAGCGGACCGGGCGTCGGCTCTTTGCGCGGTTGGCCCGCGACGTCGATCAGCGACGCCGTAACCAGACGCTGATCAACCGGATGGTGGAGGCCGCCCGGCGAGTCGTCGCGCTGACCGATGACCCTCACCATGCGCCGGTCGAGCCTCTGTCCGAGCATGAGCGTCGCATCCTCAAGCATTTTGCCGAAGGCGCGAACGCCGCGACCATTGCGAAGCAGCTGAGTATCTCACCGCAAACGCTTCGCAATCACCTGCATCACATTAATCAGAAGCTCCGCACCCACAACCGCCTCGAAGCAGTGACCCACGCGCAGCGGCGCGGGCTGATTGACTAGCACGAGAACGTCCCTAAGTGCGCCGTGCCTTGAAAGCCTCGTGGGCTGGTAAAACGCCGCGCACCCGGGACTAGCCAACACGGGGCCATCCCCACTCGAGGCACCATGGCTGACAAAAACAACTCCGGTCCGCAGGACCAGCACAGGGCCCTGCCTAGTGCTCGTGGCTATCGAAGAGGGTCTTCCACCCTGACATCCAATCACGCAGGCCAGTCTTGGCGACGACGAGCGATGCCAGCGCGGCTCCGAAGACAATCAGGATGCTTACTGCTCTCGGCATGTGAGCCCGCAGCAGTGGGACCTGGGCCATCGCAACGACGGCAGCGGTCGCCCCAAGGATCGCGACGGTCAGGAGCGCGAGTTCCCGGACCGGGCGCCGCACGGCTTGATGCACCGAACGGATCTCGACCATCGGAATGTACCGGGCCTGGGCTTGGGGAAGTCGCAGGGCAAGGTGGTCTGCAGAAGCTGAGAGTAGGGTGCCATCGAGCACTGAGCCGTTGGCCAATCCAACTCGAAGCCGAACTTCCGTGTCCTGCCGTTGAAGTGGGGCAAGGACAGCGAGTGCGTTGGTTAAGCCCAGATGCTGAACGGGGAGCATTCGCGACCTCTGGTGGCGGCAAACGACTGCGCAAAAGCTGCAGAGCGCGGCTCACGGAACTAGCAGGTACAGCCAACTTGGCCGCGCTGTGACAGCGTCATGGGCTGGTTCGCCGCCCGTTACTCGGGCCAGTCGTCGGGGACGTTGAGCGCGGCAAGCCATTCCCGGCGCAGGGCGGGCAGGGGCGCGCCGGCCCCGCGCTCGAGGGCCACTAGCCACGAGCCATCCGTGATCTTGGGGAACAAGCCGACGATGGCGGCCACGCCGATCTTTCCCGCCACAAACTTGGTGAACGACTGACTGCACGCATAGAAGGTCGGGGCCACCGCCTCCCGGTCGGTCGTATACAGGGCCTCCAGGCGACCGACGCTGCCCAGCTTGGCGGCGATCTCGGGACGGCGCCGGTGGCCGGACAGCCGGACCCGACAGGTGCTATCGACGTGGGCCAGGCCACCAACTTCGAAGACATCGCCCTCGCGAAAGCCGGTTTGTTGCACAATGACTTGGGCGAGATAGTCGGGCAGCCCCTCATTGAGCCAGAAGGGAAAGCGGGCCGCCAAGGCTTCCCCCGCGATGGTATCGGAGTACTCAAAAGGGAAGAACGGGGCCGGGGGCGACAGGAGCTCATGGGCGGCTTCGTGCAGGAAGGGCGCCCAGCCCCGCTGGATGTGGCGGAGGGCAATGAAGACGGTGTCCTGCCCCGTGGCGTGGGAAATGAACCGGCCCGGGCTGAAGAAATACACGACCGGCCGGATACCGATGCGCTGCCAGGCGTAGGGGCCGCCGATCAGGCGTCGGAGCGCCGCCAGACTGGTATTCAGCGAATCTTCGAAACTGCTGAGCCACGCGGGGTCGAGCGAGTCCGTGGGAGACCAGATAACGGCTTGGGGGTAGTGCCGCGCCTGGCCATGGGCGATGACGAAGGCGACGCGGGCCGAGTCTTCGCTCCACCACTCGAGGGCGGCCGGCGCGGGGGTCTGCGCAGCGAGCCGGGGGGAGGCCGTCAGGAGCATAACAGCGACGGTGAGGGCTCGCATAGTCGGGGCTCCGAATGAGCGGGCAGTGGCGGTACCCGTTGGGCGGCTATCGACTGCACAGAAGCTGCAAAGCGCGGGTCAGTGATCTGGACCTTACATCAAGCCCGGCCGCGGTGTGGCAGCTTCATGCGCCGAAAACGGGTCGCGGCTTCATAAACTAAGTGCAACAGCAAACGGAAAGAGTACGGTGACCTGCCAGTCGGGTATCCTTCCGATCTCCTCCAAGAGAAAGAACGGCCCCATGTACTCACAGATCACCGCGGACGAAAGATATACCCTCGGCTTGCTCCGGCGACTGGGGCTCCGCCCCGCGGACATTGCTCGGGCGCTGGGCCGCCACCGCAGCACCATTGGGCGGGAACTCGCGCGGAACACCCGTCCTGACGGGGGCTATCGCCCCGCCTTTGCACAGGCGCGGGCCGGGGCGCGACGGTGGCGCTGTCGCAGCCACGATCGCTTCACGCCCGTAGAGTTTGCCCTCGTGACCGCGTGCCTGGCGCTCAAGTGGAGCCCGGAGCAGATCGCCTCGGTGCTCCGCCAGTCAGGCGAGCTCCGGATCAGTCACGAAACGATCTATCGCTACATCTGGGCCGACAAGCGGCGCGGGGGCATCCTGCATACCCATCACCGCGGGACCCTCAAGCTCCGCCGGAAGTGCTACGGGTCCTATGAGCGACGGGGCCGCATGGCAGGCAAACGCCCCATTGCGGAGCGGCCCGCCTCCATCGCGACGCGTCGGGAGGGCGGGCACTGGGAAGTCGATACCGTCCTGGGGACCGGCGATCGGCACTGCGTGCTGAGTCTCGTCGAGCGGCAATCCGGCTATCTGGTGCTCGGCAAGCTTGCCGCGCGCACCACGGCGGAGGTCACCCAGCGCGCCATCCAACTCATTCACCGCGAGCGCCAACCGGTCCGCACCATCACCGCCGATAACGGCACCGAGTTCCACGACTACGCGCGCATCGAGCGGGCGACAGGCACCACCTTCTACTTCGCCACGCTGCATCATGCCTGGGAGCGCGGCACCAACGAAAACACCAACGGCTTACTACGCCAGTATCTCCCGAAAGGGCAAAGCATGGCCGGCGTCACACAGCAGGACTGTACCCGCATCGCCCGGGCCCTGAATGCCCGCCCCGGCAGGCGCCACGACTATCGCACCCCAGAGGAGTGTTATGCGTCGCTTACGTGATCGTCCCGAACCGCACTACCGCGGGGAGCGTCGCACTTCACACTTGAATTCACACCGCACCCTTAAACACTGCTAGGATGTCTGCCACTTCGCGGGACCGTGAGACCCTGAGCTTCCGCAAGCCGTCCTTGACGATCCAGCGGGTGTGTGGATTGCGGGATCGTGCCCACTGGCGACACACTCCGAGTACGAACTCCGGGTGCTTGTCGCTCGCGTTGCGTAACACGTTAGCAACGGACTTCTTGACATACAACTCAGGGTCTGTCCGGAGCGTCTCGAGGATCGGACGGACCGCGCGCGGATCTTGCTTCACGACCCCCCGCAGCCCCTCGCTCGCCGCTCGTCGGACATTCAAATCACTAGCCTTGGCCCAGCGACGAGCCACCCGCAGGAGAGCCGCTGGATGGTGCTTGCCGATCTGGACCAGGGCCGTGGCGGCGACCTCTCGCGTTTGCCACTGAGCGCTGCCTGCCATTGTCCTGAGTGTGGGAAACACAGCCTCGGGCTCGAGGCGGCCACGGGCGATGAGAGCCTTGATGTTCGCGATCTTGGTGATCACCGCGACCCCTCCCGATGGATGCGGCCTAACGCCCCCGCATAAGCTGCCAAGCGCGGCTCACTTGTGCTGGTCCGGCAGGCTGAATGTGGCGCGCTTGGACAGCTTCATGCGGTGGTTAGCTGGCAGCTGACAAAGGACGGGCTCATGACGGTGCTCGGATGAGTGGCAATGTGGCTAATGGATGGGGCGCAGTGTCTGGAGCACAAACGTATCGAAGAACGTCGCGAACCCCGTTGTATCGCCCATGAAGAAGGCAATGGTCGAATCACCCGGCCGTTGGCAGACGATCGCCGTGAGCCCGGAGTCCGCGCGGGCTGATAGGGCGGTCGTCGGCGCGGCGATGCAGGAGAGTCCAGCACGCTGGGAGGACCGACACGTGCGGGCCGTCGCGCACCGCTCTTGCAGTCGGGCAAACATGCCGAGGCCGAGCTGGAACCCGCGGCGATTCCTGTCCGGCGCCGGTCCTCCTCTCACCGAATCCTGAAACACGCCGATCATGCCGCGCTCCGAGTCCACCCCCAAGTGGTATCCCACCGGAGCCTTCACATGGAGAGTACCGATCCGAGCCTCTCGTTCCGATTGTGCTGAGGCTATGGAGACGCCGCGAACCAAGATAGAGAGGCAGGCGACCATGAGAGCTGGTAACGAGAGCGAAACTGGCATGACGGGCGACGTCTCCGGAAAGGACAGCACGATGAAGATGGGTGGAGGCGGGATGGCTGTGCCTGCCGGCTAACGCCCGCGCATCACCTGCGTGGCGCGACACGAAAAAGGGACCGGTCCGTTAAAGCGGGGCCGATCTGTTCTCCCAACAAGGGCCTGGCCGCGCCACGTTTGGCGCATGCGCTTGGTAGACCGCTGCCTGGCGGCATTCGCCCGTGGATGCGCATGCTTCAGTTTGGGGGCGGCCCCAACTTGGTCCCCGGCAAGGGAATCCGGTAGTACCGACGGATGAGCCATTCACCGTGTGGGCCTGTCACCCACTCGATGACAAAGTGGCCCTCTTGCTCGCTCAAGGGTTGTCCCGGGAAGGCGAGTCGCTCGAAGTACGATCCCCACAAGAATGCCGTTTGTCCGAAGACCTCGACGGTGTCCGCAACCGCCGTGGCGGAGTCGACACGCACCCCCGGGAAGGAGGACAGAAACGCGAGAATAGAATCGGGCGAGTGGACCGGGAGAATGCCCGGCTCAAAGAGTACCCCATCCGAGTCGAAGAAGGCGGCCATTCCGGCGGCGTCAACACTCCTGGCGGCGACCATATAGCGCGCCATGGTGGCCAGCACCGAATCGCGAGCGCCACTGGCGGCGACGTCCTGATCGGGGAGAGCAGGGCGACAACCTCCGATGAACAGTGCGGCAAGCAGTTGTATCGGTCGAAACGCTAACATTTGGGTACCGGGTAGGATCGGTCCAACGCCCGCGCATAAGCTGCAAAGCCCAGCCAGTCTGGGCTCGAAGCAACACGGATGGGCGGCTGGGCTTTGCCAGCTTCATGCGGTGGGTAGGTTGCTATAAAGCTAGTTAGTGACCTGAACGTAGACGGCCGCATCCGACGTCGCTGCCTGCCTTGCCGCCTCGGCCATCACCAACTGCCATGTCCCAGCCGGCGCGGCCAGGGGAATGTGGAAGGACATGGATGCGGCTGAGCCCTCCGCACAGGTCACCCGAATATCCATTGGGGTGTAAATGCTCAGCGTCAAGAAACTCACCAACTGATTCACAAAACTGAGTTGGGTCTCTACCTTTGCGACGCCGTTGGGGCATTTGGCGGCGGTTTCAACAGTCTTTGGGGGTACCAGCCCAAAGATCCACCCCGAAGCCCAGTGCTTCTCGATGACCGTGGTCGACGGTTTAGCGCCGGTGTCTATTGTGGCATGGTAACAGCCGACGAGTGCCGCCAGCGAGGCGAGGAATGCAAGTGACCGTGGACGCATGGTGTTCTCCTGGAGATGAAGCCTCGGGGGCATTTACAGGGTACTCGGGACACTGACAATGCGCTAGCAGGTCGCGTGCGAGGGGGAGGAGTGACGGCAACAGCAAGGTGGACCACTCGCACGAGCTAGCGTTACGGCACCACGTCTGGTGCGCGCGTTTGTTAGACCGCGCCGTTGGGCGGTGTCGTGGCCTGTAACGCGGTAGACGGGCCACTTGATGGCAACAGGGAACTGGCGCGTGCCGCTAGGTGTACCTCGGTCATTACCCGCTTGGCGAGGGGACGATCCCGGCGGGCGAGCCAGAAGCGGATGTGTGCCCCCTCCGCACCGGGGACCGAACGGAAGGTGTCAAGGTCATTGGCTATCATCTCCAGCCGCGGGCGCCACCAGCCGCCCACTAGCTGCACGGAACAGATCTGTGCCAATGGAACGAGGAGGGTCTCGGGGGGAATCGGAACGATCTCGGAACGGACCGCAAGCCCGGTCACGGCGTCAAGGAGGCCGGTGCCGCTCCACTGGATCCGGAGCGCATTGGCCTCGCATACTAGGAGCCCCACGAGCCGGAACGTGGTCCACGCCACCGTATCGGCCGCGCTGAGATCCTTGCCGGAAACCCGGAGGCTAAACGGTACAGGGACCATATGGATCCTTTCCAGCGGGAGGGCATGGGGCCAACGATCGGCGGGCCGGGCTCCTGCAGGCAGGCCGCCGGAGAAACGCATCAGCGGTCTATCGCCCGCGCAGCAGCTGCAAAGCGCGGTCCACGGTTCTCGAAGTGACGGCCCAGCCGTCCGCGCTATGCCAGCTTCATGCGCTTGTTAGGCGGCGCGGATTCATAAACTAAGTGCAACAGCTGTCGGCGAAATGAGTACGGTGACCTGCCAGTCGGGTATCCTTCTGATCTCCTCCAAGAGAACGAAGGGCCCCATGTACTCACGGATCACCGCAGACGAAAGATATACGCTGGGCGTGTTGCGGGGCCTGGGGCTCGGGCCCGCGGATATCGCCCGGGCGCTGGGGCGGCATCGCAGCACCATCGGTCGCGAGCTCGCCCGGAACACCCGCCCCGATGGGGGCTATCGCCCCGCCTTTGCGCAGGCCCGGTCAGGTGCGCGGCGCTGGCGCAGCCGGAGGCACGATCGCTTCACACCTACGGCGTTTGCCCGCGTCACGGCGCGCCTGGCCCTGAAGTGGAGTCCCGAGCAGATCGCGGCGGTGCTGCGGCAGACCGGCGAGCGGCACATCAGTCACGAGACGATCTATCGGTACGTCTGGGCCGACAAGCGGCGCGGCGGCGTGCTGCACACCCATCTCCGCGGGACTCCCAAGCTCCGCCGGAAGCGCTACGGCTCGTATGAGCGCCGGGGCCGCATGGCGGGCAAGCGCCCGATCAGCGCGCGGCCGGTGTCGATCGAGACCCGCCGCGAGGGCGGGCACTGGGAAGTCGACACGATCCTGGGCACCGACGACCGGCACTGCGTCCTGAGCCTCGTCGAGCGGAAGACCGGCTACCTGCTCCTCGGGAAGCTCGCGGCGCGGACCACGGCGGAGGTCACCCGGCGCGCCATCCAGCTCATTCACCGCGAGCGCCAACCGGTCCGCACCATCACCGCCGATAACGGCACCGAGTTCCACGACCACGCGCGTATCGAGCGGGCGACCGGCACCACCTTCTACTTCGCCACGCCGCATCAAAGGGCAAAGCATGGCCGGCGTCACCCCGCAGGACTGTACCCGCATCGCCCGGGCCCTGAATGCCCGCCCCCGCAAGCGCCACGACTATCGCACCCCGGAGGAGTGTTATGCGTCGCTTACGTGATCGCCCCGACCCGCACTACCGCGGGGAGCGTTGCACTTCACACTTGACTTCACACATCAGTGCACACGTCAATGGAGCAGGGCTCGCACCCTCCACAAGCGCTACGCCGGAAACACGAAATGACTGAGGAGCGACGCCCAGAGGTAGAGACCAAGACCAAATATTGTGTGCGTGGCCAAGCTTTTCACGCGGGCCTGGTTCGGATGCGGGGTCTGTGAGGCCGCCACCCCGAGGCCGAGCGCCGGCTGCATCACGAACAACGGCACGAGAGTAGTTACGACTCCGAAGATGAGCGCGGGCATGATCGTCGGCCGCTCAAGCCAGCTTCCCGAAGTGAGGACCGCAAAGATCAGGGCGAACGTCGCCCCGATGAGGTAATGCGCGATCCAACCGATGGTGCACTCACGGGAGCCCGGCGGTGTTTGCGCGATGCTGCGATGCATGAAGGTTCCCTTTGGCACCTGAAGCAGCCAGCGTCCCAGCAAGCACATGCTCAGGGAAGGAATATTGAAGCCACGGCGAAGCAAGAGCGCCCAGAGGTCGATAACAAGGGTTGCGCCGAGTCCGACCAGGATTGCCATGGCGACATGGACGGGGGCGAGATCCATCGGCCTCCTCTTGAAGTGCAGCTGGACGGGCACCGCCAGAATGCAACATGACTGATGCCGAACGTCCCCACATAAGCCGCAGGCGCAGGCGCGCGATGGCAAGCTGGCCTTGAACCGGATGGTGGTCCGGCCTGCACACCAGCAGCTGGGCCGAGCCTGCCAGCTTCATGGGCTTGTTCGGGAGTAGCACCACACCCTCGGCTGCAAGCAACGGCCTACTTCGAAATCACCCCAATCGCTCCGAGCCACGCCTCCATCAAATCCGGCCATGCCGTGATCGGCGACGCCGTACGACGTAACCCGAACGCATGCCCGCCCTTCACGTACACATGCAGTTCGGCCGGAACTCCCGCCTTCTTGAGCGCCGAATAGTAGACCAGCGAATTCTCCACCGGATCGACCGGATCGTCCTCCGCCTGCAGCAGAAAGGTCGGCGGTGTCTGACGGGTCACCCGAATATCAGGGTTCAGCGCGAATCCTCGCTCGGGGACCGCCAGATGGCCGGGATAGAGCGCCACCGCGAAATCGGGGCGGCAACTCAGCTTGTCGGCCGAGTCCACGGCCGGATAGAGCCGCTTGGCAAAATGGGTGCTCAAGGCGGCCACCATGTGGCCGCCGGCTGAAAAACCCAGCACTCCGATCTTGCGTGGATCGACATGCCATTCCTGGGCGTGGAGGCGCACCAGTCCCAGGGTCCGTTGGGCGTCTTGCAGCGCCGCAAGACAATCCCGATAGGGGCCGGTCTTTACGCACGGCACCCGATACTTCAATAAGACGCAGGTAATTCCTCGGGAGGTGAGCCAGTCACACGCCTCGGTGCCCTCGAGGTCGATGGCCAGCACGTTGTAACCGCCGCCGGGAAATACGACCACCGCGGCGCCGGTGTTGCCGCCTCTGGGTAAGTAGACCGTCAGCGTCGGTCGGGAAACCCGGTCGACGTAGACCCAAGGCCTGCCGGCGACCGGGCGCGGTCGACCCGCACTGTCGACCACGGTACCAGCCACCTCGGGCTTGCCGAGTGGCCGCGCGTTGGGGGACGCACTGGGCCATATGGGCACCTCGGTGAGGCCCGGTGCTGGCTGCCAGGGAGTCTGCCCGGCGCAGGGAGCGGCGAGCGTGAGCGGCACGAGGAGGGTCACGACCCATGCGTGACATCGCAGCACGCGCTTCACAGTCAGGGCCAGTCGAGTCATGTTCATGCGAGTAATATAGGAAGCGACGCCGCCTAACGCCCGCGCATAAGCTGCGAAGCGCGGAGATAGAACCGTGAGTGTACGACGGGCCATGCGCGCTTTGCCAGCTTCATGCGCTTGTTAGGCCCCACGTTGTGGAGCAACGCACCGAGGAAAGTACGGCGGCACCGTAGGCTTGTCTTGCATTGTAGCCCACACGGCCATCAAGTCGTGACGCTCAGCCATGCCCTGCCAAGCAACAGTAAGGTGAAAGATGGCCGTGTGCAGCAAACCATACGCCTCGGCTTGATTCATGAGCCATGGAGAGCTCCACGAAGCGGCCGAAGTTGGCTCGACGTACTGTACTTCCTCACGGGTGCGTTGCAGGTCAGAAGGTTCCCGCTTCGCTCTCTTCAGCGCCGATCCGTGAAGCAATGTGTAAAGCCGTTCTTCCTCTTCTTTATCTCCTGCGTCACGGGCATCAGCGAGCCCGGCCGTGATGGCCTTAGGCGTTTGAATCCACATGGCGGCCCGCCCTGCTGCGAGCCGTTCAATGTGAGAAGAATCCACTCGCAAATCAACCTGCCTGAAGTCGTCAGTCGGGCTGGCGTCGTCGTAGCGGGCGAGGAGCAAGCCGGCGCGCCCAAGCTCCTCCTGCCCTAGAATGGCTAGCAAGACGGTGCCACTAAAGTGGCCACTGTTGTAGAGCGTGCAAGCCTCAAGGAACCGCTGCTCTGCGGTTCGCAGTGAATGGAGTACCCCGAGTAGGAGCGCGTCGCGGCTCATGGGTGCATGTGTGGGGCCTAACTATTACTTCACCCGCACCACCCCGCCCGGCGGCCGGCGAAGACGCAGATACATCTGTGGAACCGCGGCGCGCCAATATCCACCGCATCCCCCCCAACCCTCACCAGATATCTCTGGATCGGCGCGTAGATGCCAAGGTACCGTAAAACGCGGAACGGACAAGCGGCGCGACGACACGCTCGAAATAGCTCGAACCGCCCACCCGACGGTCACCCACTCCTCACCCATCACATCGCGGCGCCCCAATCACCCCACCCGCCTCCAGCCCCTACACCCGGTCCGCCGGGCTCCGCACGCCAAATGCCCCCCGATTCAGCACATGCGTGTACACCATCGTCGTGCTCACATCGTAATGACCCAGCAGCTCCTGCACCGTCCGGATATCATACCCGTCCTCCAGCAGATGGGTCGCAAACGAATGCCGGAAGCTGTGACAGGTCGCCCGCTTCCCGATCCCTGACCGCCGCACCGCCGCCGTCACCGCCCGCTGCACCCCGCTCGGATGCAGATGATGCCGCCTCGGCTCCCGCGCCGCGGCATGCAACACCGCCCCATCCGCCAGGTGCCGCCGCAACTCCGCCCGCACCGCCTGCGGCAACATCGTGACCCGGTCCTTGTCGCCCTTCCCCCCGCGCACCACGATCTGACTCTGCCCGAAATCCACATCCTTGACCCGAAGCGCCAGCGCCTCCAGCAGCCGCAACCCACTTCCATACAACAGCAGGGCGACCAGCCGGTCAGTCCCCTCCAACCGCCCCACCACCGCCCGCACCTCCTCCCGCGTCAGCACGACCGGCAACCGCGGCCGCGCCGGCGCCCGCACGACTGCCGTCATCCACGGCAGATCCACCCCCAGGACCTGCCTATAGAGGAAGAGCAACGCCGACAACGCCTGGGTCTGCGTCGAGGCACTGACCTTCCGCCGCTGCGCCAGCCAGCTCAAGAACGCCGTCACCTCGGCGCCACCCAGTTCCAGCGGGTGGCGCATCCCATGGAACCGCACATATCGCACAATCCATCGGCGATAGGCCTGGGCCGTCCGGCCGCTGTAGTGCCGCAACGCAATGGCCTCGTCAAACCGGTCGAGCAGCCGCGGGCCGCCCACGGGCAGGGCAGGGGAGTTCATGAGACAAAGATCGAACTGAGCCGGGCCCTGACCAGAGCGAGAAAATGCGGGAAATCGCCCAATCGCCCAATCGCCCAATCGCCCAATCGCCCAATCGCCCAATCGCC
>JBDTMI010000038.1:0-30925 GCA_039934355.1 Gemmatimonadales bacterium | reverse complement strand
CAGCAGCCCGAATGCCCACCACCCCATCCAGACGGGTCCCCGCGGTGGCGTCGTCGGATGTCGGGGAAACATCCAGAAGGCGACACCCACCATGACCTGCAGCAGCCAGCCGACGGTGAGCAGGTGAATGGCGCCGAGATGCAGCGCGGCGTCGGGCAAGGTGGGCCAGAGATCACCGGGTCGGACGAGGAGCAACTCCAGCAGCAGCCCCAGCACCAATGCGCAGAGTCCGCCCTTGATAAGCCAGCGTGAGAGCGGAGGCATGTCGAATCAGTGCCATCCCAGGCTGATGACGATCTCCATTGCGATCAGGATGATCACGACCCACTCGAGCGTTTCCATCCGGACGGTGCCGGCCCGGTCGGAGAGCTTTTGATAGATGCTCTCGATCGTGCTCAGTTTGCGCGTGATGCTCGCATCCAGCTCGGCCAGCTGGAAGCGGCGTGACGCCAGCCGATAGATCCGCGTCTGGTACGCTTCGCCGAAGACCTTGAGTGCGTTGGTGACCCGCTCCACCAGGACGGCGCTCTCCAGCTGGAGCTCGGCGACCTGACGGAGGTCGTCGCCCGGCGCGCCAGGCATGAAGGCACGCCACCCGATCGTGCGCCGAAGCAGATGATAGGAACGTTCGATGGCGGCATCGAGCTGCAGGTCGAGCCATCGCATCTCCAGCAGCTGCACGTTGGCGGATTCCAGGACCGCGCGTACATCCTCGGGGTCGGGGTCGAGCACGAAGGCGGCGTCCCAGTCCACGATCGTGACATCGGAGGGCCCGAACGAGATCTGTACCTCAGTGGCATCGACCACTTCATCATCAGAGAGTCCCGCAGTATCGGGCCGCAGACTCTGCGCGATCGACCCGCGATGGGTCTCACAGAACGCGGTCGCACTTTCGTTGCCCGTGCCGTCCCGCATCCCGATGATCCGGTAGTCTTCCATGAATTCGGCGATGCTCGGCTTGGTCACCGCGGTCCCCAGCGACTGGAGCAGCGATTCCACCTGGACCCGGGCGTGGAGCCGCAGGGCATCGGGCCGTCGCAGCAGGGCGCTCACCTCCTGCAAATCCGCCAGCCCTCCGTCGACGGTGATCTGGTAGGCCACTGAGGCGGCCCCGAAGTCGTACAGCACGAGGTCAACGGCCGCCTCCGTGCTCCATCGGCCGAGGAGCAGCGGTGCCCCCTCCTGGGCCACCCGGAGAGGCGCGGGCCGGAACCGCACGAATGCCGTCGCACGGTCCCGGTGCGGGAACATCTGGCGTTCCGACCCGCCGCCGACAATCCGCTCAGCCTGGGCCAGATCGATTCCCTGCGCCCCTTCGAATACGAAAAACGGATGGATCTCGGGCATTCCGTCACCCTTCCTTCATCACGGTCTCATGCATCGGAGCAGAGATTGGAAATATTCCCCATCAGGAGGAACCAATGACCATGCTGACCTGGAGCGAAGCCGGCCGACAACTTGCCGAGCGGGTCTTGGACGCGGTCGACAACCAACCGGTCGTCGTCGCGGTGTCTCCCGCCGGAGCAACCATCGCGAGTGAGGTTGCCCACGCCTTGTCGGCCCCGCTCGATATCCTGGCGACGGTACGATTGGCCGTTCCCGGACGACCGCACTCGATCTTCGGCGCCGTGACCGACGGCGAGGTCACGCTCCTCCCCGAACGCATCGCGGCGCTCGGGCTCCCGCTGGAATATGTTGACCGGCTGGTCGAAGTCGGACGGTGCGAGGCGCTGCGGCATTCAAAGGGCTGGCGCGGTACCGCCCCGGCGATCGATGTCTGGGAGCGTACCGTCATCCTCGTCGATGACGGGCGCAGCGACACCGTGGCGATCTCCACCTCCGCCAGCATCCTCCGACAGGCAGGGGCGAGCGAAGTCATCTTCGCGGCGCCGTCCGCCACCGCGGACTTGATCCGTACGTTGCAGTCCGCCTGCCCCCGCCAGATCCTCCTTCAGGCCCCAGGCGCCCTGCCCACGTCCGTCGTGTGCGGTCCGGCGTTTCCCCAAGCGACGCTGAGAGACGTGCGTGCCATGGTGCGTCGCAGCCGCCCGGACCTTGCCGCGACGGTCGACCGCTAGGTGCCAGAATCTACCCGCTCCCCCCGGAGCGGGCCGAGGGCGCCGCCAGGATCACGGCTGGCGCGGCCGGTCCTGCCAGGCATGACTGATCATCCAGACATAGGCCGCCACATCCTGCACCTCGGCGTCGGAGAGGGTAATCCAGCCACGCATCGGCATGGTGGTGCCCCGGGTCGAGAGTGATTTCGGCAGGCCATGGATGATCCGTGACACGATGCCCTGGTACGTGTCCGGTCCATGCATCCAGATCCCCTGCGCCAGCGGTGCCCCACTGTCCGTCCCGATCCCCTCCATCCCGTGACAGGCGACGCAGTTCGCCGAGCCATGAAAGAGATCGCGTCCGCGCGCGACCGCGGAGTCCGTCACCTCCGGGGGACGCGGAAGCGGCGCGAGTGGTGTGTTCTGGGCTGCGAGCAGCGGCGGAACGCAGAAGGGCAGCAACCGGAGCAGCAGTGAGGTGAGGCGCATGGCGATGCCTTCAGGTGAGTCGGTCAGATGACGGGGGGATTGCAGGCTCAGTCGTGCAGGATCCGCTCGGGCGGATCATCCAGGTCGTCGAACTGCCCGTCCCGCACCGCAGCGATGAACAGCCAGGCGAAGATCGCCCCCAGCCCGAGCGCAATCGGAAGCAGAAAGATTACGGCGCGCATGTATCCTCCCGTTGAATGACCCGCTCGACTCGTGTCGCGTTCCAGATCACGATGCCACTGGAAAGCGGCATGAGCACCGCAGCCACCAGCGGGTTCACCAGCCCAGCGGCGGCGGCGGCCACGGCCAGCACATTGTAGATGATGGACCGGCGTTGGCTCGAATGGATCACTGTTTGCGCCGCGCGGGCCGCGCGGATACCGGCGATCACCGGCGCAAGCGACTCGGTCGAGATGATGCCGTCGGCGATGAGGACACTGCTCGCGGCGCCGCGTGCCATCGCCAGCCCGACGTCGGCGGCGGCCAGTGCCGGTCCATCGTTGAGGCCATCGCCGGCGAACAGCACCCGTTCACCCATCGCCTGTTGCCGTCGGACCCAGTCCGCCTTGGCGGCGGGCAGCGTGCGGGCGAGAATGTCGGTGACGCCGGCCTCGTGACCGAAGCGTGCCGCCACGTCGGCATGATCGCCAGTGAGCATGACCGCACGGATGCCGAGCTGCGCAAGTTGCTGTACTGTGCGGCTGCTGTGAGTACGAGCCACGTCGCCCAGCTGAATCGTGCCGACCACCGCGTCAGCGCAACGGACCTCGGTGGCACCGGGGCCGGCGGAACGGATCTCGTAGCGGGTCCCGTCGATCACGCCACTGATGCCCTCGCCGGGGACTTCGCGGATCTCCTGGGCGCACGGCAGGGGGATGCGGCGTCTGGCGGTCTCGGCGATGATCGCCGACGCGATCGGGTGGGCGCTATAGCGCTCCAGTCCCGCCGCCAGTCGGAGGGTGGCATCGCTGGCTGCGGTAACCGACAGCGTCCCAGTGGTGATCGTGCCGGTCTTGTCGAGGCCGACGACCGTGACGTGACCCAGCCGGAGCAGGGCATCGCTGGAGCGCAGCAGGAGCCCGCGCCGTGCGGCCGCACCGAGTCCAGCGGCGGCGGCCAGCGGCTGCGAAAGCGCCAGCGCGCACGGGCAGGCGACCACCAGCACGGCGACAGTCCGGGCGATGGCGATCTCACTTCCCCGAAACACCCACCAGCCGGCAAGAGTGAGACTCGCTACGAGCAGCGTGATGGCGGTGAACCACGGCGCGATCCGGTCTGCGGATGTCGGTGCGATGCCTCGGTCCTGTGCCAACGCCAGCTCCGCCGCCATCCGATGGACCACCGACTGTTCCCCGACCGCTTCGACCAGCGTCGTGAGTGCACCCTCGATCACCACCGTCCCGGCGACAACCCGGTCCCCCGGCCCGAGCAGGACTGGCGCACCTTCGCCGGTCACGAGCGCCATCTTCACCTGGGCCGAGCCTTCGAGGACCGTGCCATCGGCGGCGATCTCCTCGCCGGTACCGGTGTCGATTCGATCGCCGGGGTGAAGGTCCTGCACCGGCACCGTCTCGCTGGATTCCAGTCTGGGCTCCACGCTGCCTGGGGAGGGTGACTCGGTGCGGAGACGTCGTGCGGTCCTGGGCACGCTGCCGACGAGGGCCGCGGCCGCCTCCACCGCCCGGCGTCGGCCGCGCGATTCGAGCACTCGGCCGGCGAGGAGGAGCAGGACCAGCATTGCGAGCGAGTCGAGGTAACCGGCTCGTCCAGCCAGTGTGGCGGCCACTCCCTGGAGGTACAGGATCGCGATGCCCACAGCGATGGGGAGGTCCATGTGCAGCACTCTGTGGCGGAGGCCGCTCCACGCGCCGACGAAGAAAGGCTGGGCGCACCAGAGGGCGACCGGGGTCGCGAGGACCAGCGTGGCCCAGTGAAAGAGCGCCGCGTAGCGGGGGGCCATGCCGTCCCACCAGCCGGCGTAGATCGTGGCCGCGAGCAGCATGATGTTCATCGCCGCGAATCCGGCGACGCCGAGGCGCAGCAGCAGGCTGCGGTCGGCCGAGGCCTCCACTCCCAGCGGCCGAGGATGGTAGCCTAACGCAGTGATCCGGCGCGCCAGGGTCGGGAGGTCGACTTGCGCCGGATCCCAGCGAATGGTGGCTCGGCCCGTGGCGTAGCTCACCATGGCGACGACGACGCCGGGAGTGCGCTCCAGCACCCGCTCGGTCACCCAGACGCACGAGGCACAGCGCAGCCCTTCCACCATGAGTCGCATTTCGCAGCGGCCGTCCGCACCGGGAGCCATGGGCAGCGCGCTCCAGTCGGCCGCGCCTGGCGCTTCCGGGCGGGGCGGGTAGGCCGTGCGTTCGGCGTAATAGTGCCCGAGGCCGGCGTCGCTGATGATCTGCGAGGCGATCTCGCAGCCGGTGCAGCAGAACGCATCGGTGGTGCCTTCGACCGGCGTCCCGCAATGCGGGCACTCCGCGTGGGCGGCGCGCGCGCGCGCTCCGACGGGACCGTGGGCTGGCGCTGCCGCCCGGTCAGCGCGATTCGGTATTGTAGGAACTGACAACGGGATCTGCCCCCGAGACGGCGATCCAGGCGAAGACAGCATTCACCAGGATTACGAGGAAGAGGCCGAGGCCGATCGCCCAGGGCCAGCCGTGCTCCGGCGTACTACGGTGTGTTGGTGCCAATGTGACCCTCGGTCTTGAAGGTGGCATCGATCTTCACATGGTCCGACGGCGAGATGACCCGGACGCCGAACGGAATCGTTCGAGGGAGATGGTCGTCGGCCTTGACCCGGATGATCAGCGGGATGGTGGCACTCTCGGTCGTGCCCAGCGCGATATCCTGGACCAGTACCTGCGGATCGGGCAGCCCGTCCACCTGAACATGGAAGGACACCTTTCCGGACGAGGCCTGCTTGTTGGTTACCCGGAGCAGGTACGTGTTTCGGACGTATCCGTCGGCATCCATGGTGAAAAGGGAGCCGGGTGCACGCTGCACCGCCGCGTCGAACGGCACCCGGCCGGCCACCAGCGTGACGCCAACCGCCGCGATTCCGGTCAGCATCCCGCCATAAATGAGGGTGCGGGGACGGATACGACGGCGGCGCGCACCCGCCGTGACAGGTGGCGAGCTCCAGGTGATGAGGCTCTCGTGCCCCAGCTTGTCCATGACGATGTCGCAGGCATCGATGCACCGGGCGCAGGCAATGCATTCGAGCTGGAATCCGTTGCGGATGTCGATCCCTTGCGGGCACACCACGACGCATTTGTTGCACTCGATGCAGCGCCCGGCCTCCTTCGCATCCGCGCCGCCCCGCGGCTCGCCGCGGGGCACGCTGTACTCGACCATCAGCGTATCGGCGTCGGTCAGTGCGCCCTGGAAGCGGGCGTAGGGGCAGAGGTAGTTGCAGAACTGTTCCCGGAACCAGGCGAGGTCGAGAAACCAGATCGTCGTGAAGATGCCGACGATGGCGTACTCCACCGCGCTGCCGTGGCCGCTCCACAGCGCCCGCGCCCCCGCAAAATAGCTCGCGAAGGACATCGCGATCACGAGGGAGATTCCGAGGTAGAGACTCCATTTCAGTGCCTTCCGCCAGGCACGGGCGGCAGTCCAGCCAGCCTCATCCCGCTTCCGGCGGTGCACCCAGTCACCCTCGATCCACTCCTCAAGCGGCCGGATCCAGGTGTCGAGGAAGACCGTCTGCGGGCAGGCGAAGCCGCACCAGAGGCGGCCGAAGAGCGAGGTGAAGAAGAAGAGCGAGAAGGCCAGGAAGAGCAGCAGCATCAGGAGGAAGATCGTGTCGGCGGCGGTGAAGATGGCGCCAAACACGAACAACCGCCGCTCCGGCAGATCGATCAGCAGGGCGGGATTGCCGCTGATGGTGATCCAGGGGGTCAGGAACAGGATGACGTGCAGCAGGGTGAAGGTGGCCTTGCGGAGCCGCTGCCATGGGCCGGTCACCTTTTGCTCGTAGATCCACTGCCGCTTGTGCTGCATTCCCAGCATGACCTGCTCCTTCAGCGTTCAGCCATTCGCGACTCCTCACTCCTCACTCCTCACTCCTTACTCCTCACTCCTTACTCCCCACCGCCTCCCGATTCTGATGCACCACGTATGCGGCCACCTGCGACACCTTCGCCGGCCCGAGGATCGGGCCCCAGGTCAGCATCCCCTTTTCAGGCACACCGACCGTGATGGTATGCAGGATCGCTTCGGGCGTGCCGCCGTGAATCCATGTCGTATCCAGCAGATTCGGGCCGATGCCCCCCTTCATGTCGGCGCCGTGACACGCCACGCAGTTGACCTTGAAGACGGCTTCTCCCGCCTCGACCGATTGCTCCGAGAGATCCACCGTCGTGGCGGCGGCGGCAGCCGCCTGCTGGGGCCACCGCACGCTGGCCGCCGCCATCTCCGCCGCGAACGTCTTGACCTCCGACCGCTTGGCGATGAAGTGATAGTGCACCACGTAGGCGAGCGCCCAGATGTGGCACAGGTAGAAGAGGCCGAGCCACCAGTTGGGGAGGGCATTGTCGTACTCCTCGATGCCGTCGCTCTCGTCGGCATGGCCCATGACCTGGTTCTTCGAGGTGGGCTTGCTCACGACTCGCCTCCGTCATTAAAGGGAAGGCGGCTGTCCGCCTCCCACCGTGCCTTGTTGGGGCTCCGATAGGCCCACCAGATCCAGAAGAGAAAGCTGGCGAGGAACAACACGGTCATCACGGCCATAATCCACCCCAGCCGGACCGAAGCCGCCGCTTCCTGAATCAGCGGGTTCATGGGGCTACCGCGCTGGGCGCGGCTGGTGTTGCCGTGGCGCCAGCGGCGATCGCGGCGCGTCCATCCTTGCCCAGCCGCTGCAGGTAGGCGATCAGCGCGATGATTTCCTTGTTCGGTTCGGAAGTGACCCCCGCCTGCGTCAGCCGATCGACGATGCCCTGGGCCTGGGCCGCGATTGTCCCCGGTGCGTTGGCAATCTCATCGTCGGTGTACGGCACGCCGACTCTCCGGAGGGCTCGCAACGAGGCCTGGATGTCCGACGGGTCGTAGGTGTCGTGGTGCAGCCAGGCGTAGTCCGGCATGATGCTGCCGGGCGAAGTGCTGCGGGGATCGCGCATGTGCTCGTAGTGCCAGGCATCGGGGTACTTGCCGCCGACCCGCTGCAGGTCCGGCCCCGCGCGGCGCGAGCCGAGCAGGAACGGGTGGTCGTAGGCGTACTCGCCGGCGCGCGTCCATTCCCCGTAGCGCAACACCTCGGCCCGCATCGGTCGGATCATCTGCGAGTGGCAGGTATAGCAGCCCTCACGGATATAGATGTCGCGCCCGGCCACTTCCAGCGGGGTGTAGGGCGTGACGCCGGCCAACGTCTCGGGTCCCGCCTGGGTGGTGAACATCGGGACGATCTCAACAATCCCGCCGACCAGGATCGCTAGCGTGGTCAGCACGGCGAAGAGCGCGCTGTTGCCCTCGAGTCGTCGGTGGGCGGCGATGTAGCCGGTTTCGCGTGGTTCGTTCATCGTCGCCCCCTCAGTTCGCCGTCGGGACCGCGACCGGCATCCGCGACGTCGCGGAGCCGTTGACGGTCTTGATGAAATTCCACGCCATCATGACCGCGCCAATCAGGTACATCGCGCCGCCGAGGAGCCTCAGCCAGTTGAAGGGCTGAAGCTGGTGGACGATGTCGACGAAGTTGGGATACTTGAGCTGGCCGGCGTCGTCCAGGGCGCGCCACTCCAGCCCCTCGGTGAGGCCAGCCGCCCACATCGACACGGTGTAGATCACGATGCCGATCGTCGCCAGCCAGAAGTGGGTCGTCGCCCACGCGGGATACGCCAGCGGCCGGTTCCACAGCTTCGGGACCAGCCAGTAGAGAATGCCGAAGGAGATCATGCCCACCCAGCCGAGGGCACCGGAGTGCACATGGCCGATGGTCCAGTCGGTGTAGTGCGACAGGCTGTTCACCGACCGGATCGACATCATTGGCCCCTCAAACGTGCTCATGCCGTAGAAGCTGACCGCGACCACGAGGAACTTGAGGATCGGATCGGTTCGCACCCGATCCCACGCGCCCCGCAGCGTGAGCAGGCCGTTCAGCATGCCGCCCCAGGAGGGAGCCAGCAGCATGATGCTGAAGACCATGCCCAGGGTCTGGGCCCACTCGGGCAGGGCGGAGTAGAGCAGGTGATGCGGGCCGGCCCAGATATAGAGAAAGACCAGTGCCCAGAAATGCACGATCGAAAGCCGGTAGCTGTAGACCGGCCGCTCGGCGATCTTCGGCAGGAAGTAGTACATCATGCCGAGAAACGGCGTGGTGAGGAAGAAGCCAACCGCGTTGTGCCCGTACCACCACTGCACCAGGGCGTCGGTCAGACCAGCATAGATCGGGTACGAGCGTGTCAGCGTCGCCGGGACAGCCAGGCTGTTGACGATATGCAGGACGGGAATCGTGATGACGAACGACATGTAGAACCAGATGGCGACGTAGAGATGCTTCACTTTCCGGATGGCGAGGGTGCCGAAGAAATTCACTGCGAAGATCACCCAGACGACGCTGATCAGCAGATCGATCGGCCAGATCAGTTCGGCGTACTCCTTCGACTGGGTCATCCCCAGAGGCAACGTGATCGCGGCGGCGACGATGACCGCCTGCCAGCCCCAGAAGTGCAGCCGGGAGAGCGTGTCGTTGAACATCCGGGTCTTCAGCAGGCGCTGGATCGAGTAATAGATACCGGTGAAGCAGATGTTGCCGCCGAACGCGAATATGACCGCGTTGGTGTGCAGCGGCCGGAGTCGTCCGAACGTCGTCCAGGGCAGCCCGAGATTGGCCGGCCACCACGCGATTTCCAGCGCGATCCACACGCCCACCAGCATGCCCACGATGGCCCATGTCACGGTCGCGATCAGGAACAGTTTCACGATCGCGTCGTCATAGGTGGTGTTGCCATCGCCGGTCCGGGTTCCGGTATATTCCACGCCTCGCCTCCTCCCCTGGGTCGAATGATTTCCTTGCTCATCGCCGCACTGATTGCTGGCCTGCTCGGCAGCGTCCACTGCATCGGCATGTGCGGCGGCTTCGCGGCAAGCTGCAGCCGGGTCCGCCTGGGGCTCCCGGCCTGGCACCTCGGGCGGGTTCTGACCTACGGATTGCTCGGCGCTCTGGCCGGAGCCGCCGGTCATCTGCTGCCTGGGCCGGCCTGGGTGCCGGGTGTCCTCGCGAGTCTCCTGCTCGCCTGGTTCGCGTTGGCGCTGGCGGGCCTCGTCCCGGAGCCACGTCTCATTCCACCGGGACTGCGACAGGCGGGAACCCGGGCCGTTCAAAGGCCCTCCGTTGCGGCGCAGTTTCTCTTCGGCGTCGTCAACGGATTCCTGCCCTGCGGTCTCGTCTATTCGGCCCTGACTATCCCGGTGGCAGTGAAGGATCCACTCTGGGGTGGACTTGCGATGCTGGCCTTCGGACTCGGGACGATTCCCGCGCTGAGTGTTGCCGCGCTCGGCATCCACCGCCTGGTGCTCTCGACGCTCTGGCGCCGCCGACTGCTCGCGATCCTGATTCTCGTGACCGGTCTCTGGACGATCTGGTCACGTGCATCGAGCGAAATGATTCCTGGTGCGGTGCGGCACGACCCGATGCCAGGCATGTCGCACCAGTGACCGAAGTTGGCGACGTCTGGCGGTGGGGCGACCGCGTAGGATAGGAATGGCCCTGTGAAGTGTCGTGAGAAGCAGGATGAAAGAGCCTTCACGATTCTGCGGTCGGCCCCGTACTGGCCCGAAGCGCGTTCAGGATCACCGCGACATCGATGACCTCCTGCAGGATCGCGCCGACCGTGGGGGGAATCGCGCCGGCGGCCGCCACCAGCATGGCGATCCCGGAAAGCCCCAGCCCCACCCACACGCTTTCCCGCGCGATCCGCATGGTTCGCCTGCTGATCTCGATTGCCTCGGCTACCCGCAGCGGGTTGTCCGCCAGCACGACCACATCGGCCGCCTCGGCGGTAATGCCTCCTCCGTTGGCGGCGAGCGCCACCCCGACGCTGGCCCGTGAGAGGGCCGGCGCATCGTTGGTGCCGTCGCCCAGCATCATGACGTGGTAGCCCGCCTCCTCCATCTCCACCACCACCGCGACCTTGTCCGCCGGCAGCAGGCCGGCACGGACGTCGCTGATTCCGACTGCGTCCGCAATCGCTCTCGCATGACTTGCATCGTCGCCAGTGACCATCACGATCTGCCGGATGCCCAGGCGAGCCAGTCGGGTTATCAGCGGAGCGGCTTCGGGCCGAAGCTGATCGGCAAAGGTGAGCGTCCCTGCCGCGCGGCCATCGATGGCCAGCCAGGCGCGGAGCGCCGAGCCGTTGGCATCGGGCCAGCCGCCAGCGAGTTCGGGATGGCGGGTCAGGAGAAAACTCCGGGCGCCGAGGATGACGAGGCGGCCGTCTACCACTCCGGACACTCCCTGCCCGGGGCTTTCCACGACCTCGCCGGCCGGGCGCAGGGTCAGCCCGCGCCGGTGCGCCTCGGCGACCACGGACCGGGCCAGGAGATGCCCTGAGCCCGCCTCGACGGCCGCGGCCAAAGCAAGGACATCCGTCTCGGCGAAGGGCGACACCGGAGTGACCATGGCCACGACCGGCTGGCCGATCGTGATCGTGCCGGTCTTGTCCAGCAGTGCGGCGGTAACATGGCTGAGCCGCTCCAGGGCCTCGCCGTGACGAATGATGATGCGACGGCGGGCCGCACGGTTGATGCCGCCAATCATGGCGACGGGGGCCGCGAGGATCAGCGGGCAGGGCGTCGCGACGACCAGGACCGACAGCACTCGGGTTGGATCGCGCGACACCAGCCACGCCAGCACGCACACCATCAGCGTCACAGGCGTGAAGATGACAGCATAGCGGTCTGCCAGGCGCTGGAGTGGTGACTTGCTCTGCTGGGCGGTCCGGACCAGCTCGACGATGCGGGCGTACTGGCTTTCCCGCGCCACGTGGATCACCCGAAGGACCAGGGGTCCATCCACATTCAGACTGCCGCTCAGGAGCGCCGTGCCAGGGACCGCGGTGACTGGCATCGGCTCACCGGTCAGTCGGGAACTGTCGACGCTGGAGCGGCCCTCCGTCACCTCGCCATCGCAGGGCACCATCTCCCCGGGGCGAACCAGCACGCGATCATCCGGGGCCACCAGATCGGCGGCGATGTCTTCGACTTCGCTTCCGCGCAGGCGGTGCGCGACCCGCGGTGCATCCGCCTCCAGCGCCGCCACCGCGCGTGAGGCACGTCCGGCCGCAAACCGGTCGAGGGCCTCGCCGCCGGTCTGCATCAGCACCACGACCAGCCCGGGCAGGGGCTGGTCGAGCAGCACCGCCGTCACGATTGCCAGCGTGGCGACAAGATCGGCCGCGAGCTGTCCTCGCAGGACCCCCACCACGGTTTGCCAGACGACCGGGGCGCCGAGGCAGAGCAGTCCCACGCGCCAGATCCCGACACCCCAGACATCGAACGGCCCCGCCTGGAGGGCGAGGCCGATGAGGATCACCAGGAGAGTCGTGATGGGAATGGCCACGGCGCGCATCGCCGGGGCCCGGGGCGGCGCCATCATGCGATGTCGGACACCGCCACCTGGGATTCCGCGACGGGATCCCGCTGCAAGATGAATCCGACACCACGCACCGTCTGGATCAGATTCTCGCCGGAGGCCTTCTGCAGCTTTCTCCGCACATTTCCAACGTGCACATCGACCACATTGCTTTCGGGGTCGAAGTGCATGTCCCAGACCTTCTCGAGAAGGGTGGTCCGCCGGACGACCTGCTCGGGGTGGAGCAGGAAGTACTCGACGATCTGGAACTCGCGCGGCGTGAGGTCGAGCGGGCGGTCATTCGCGAGTACCAGGTGGCGCAGCCGATCGAGCGTGAGCGGCCCGTAACGCAGCACCTCCATCCGTTCGGCCCCGCCTCGCCGAGCGAGCGCGCGAATGCGGGCGAGGAGCTCATCGAAGCGAAACGGCTTGGCGAGATAGTCATCGGCGCCGGCGTCGAGTCCGCGCACCACATCCTCGGTCGCATCGCGGCTGGTGAGCATCATGATGGGCGTGTTGCGACCCTCTCGCCGCAGTTCGATCGCCACCTGGAAGCCGTTCTTCCTTGGCAGGACGACGTCGAGGAGTATCACGTCGTACTCGTAGACGTGTGCCAGCGTGCCGGCCTCCTCGCCGTCCGCGGCGACATCCACGACGTAACCCTCCTCCTTCAGGCCCTGCTCGATAAATCCCGCGACTTTGCGGTCATCTTCTACGACAAGAATTTTCATGGGGATAACTTAAGAATGGAAAGATGAACCGTTATCAAACGCACTATGAAGAAAGCCTTATGTTCTGGCTCTGGGTAGCTCTAAGATGAACCGCCCCCCTCGGTCCGCTCCAGCGAGGCACCGCAGTTCCCCGCCGAGCAGTTGCGCCAGCCGTCGAGAGAGTGGAAGCCCGAGACCGCTCCCTTTGCCTTCCCCCGCCTTGGTCTGATAGATGTCGAAGATGCGGTCCAGATCCTCATCGGGTACCCCTGGGCCTTCGTCCTCTATAAGGAAGACGACTTGGGAGTCCTCACCCACGAGCCTGATGTGAACCGTGCTCTTCTCAGGGGTGTGCCGAATCGCATTGGCCAACAGGTTCACCAGGATCTGTTCCACTCGATGGGGGTCGGTATGACAGAGCGGCGGCTCCTCGGAGATAATCGGGACGAGCTGCACCCCTTTCCCCTCGGCAGCGGGTGTGACGCGACTGATGGCGTGGCGGATAATGCCGGCACAGTCGATCTCGCGCATGACCGTCCGGAGCCGGTGCTCGTCCAGTCGGCTCAGGTCCAGCAGGTCGTTGATCAGGCTGATCGCCTGCTCGGCCGAGTCGAGGACTTCAAAGGCGGCGCGGGGCACCGTCGCCGGATCTTTCTTGCGCACCAGCAGCTCGGCCCAGCCATAGACGCCGGCCAGCGCGTTCCTCAGTTCGTGGTTCACCATGGCAAAGAATCGCTCACGGGATCGATGCAGCTGCTGGACCTCCTCCAGCAGTCGTGCGCTCTCCTCGTGCAGCCGGGTATTCTCGATGGCAGCGGCGGCGGTGGCCGCGAGCAGCGTAGCGAGATGTTCGTCCTCGTCGCTGAACTCGTCCGCGCCCTCTTTCTCGGTCAGGTAGAGGTCGCCCACCACGCCCCGCTTGCTCATGATCGGGACCCCGAGAAACGAGCGCATCGGCGGATGATGGGCCGGGAAGCCGGAGCTCGCCGGATGCTTCGTCAGGTCAGGTATCCGGACGCTCCGCCCCTTGTGGATGACCAGACCGAGAATGCCGTGTCCTTGCGGCAACGGCCCGATGCTGGCGCGCTCCGAGGCCGTCATGCCCGCGGTCGTGAAGGTTTGCAGGCTGCGTCCATCGGCCGAAAGCATGCCGACGGCGGCGTACCGCGCCCCGATCAGTTCGACCGCCAGCTCCGCCACCCGCTGAAGTACGAACTCCAACGAGAGCTCCGCAGTGAGATTCTGGCCGGCGGCCACCAGCAATTCCAGGCGGGAGTTGCGGTTGCCATCGGTCGATCGGCGGTCCAGCGGCGAGGGAGGGGGGCTCATGCCTGAATGGTAGTGCTCCCGACGAACGGCCGCGAGTCAGATAATTCGCCCCCATTTCACGAAGCCTTCATGCAGCGGGGCCTAACGTGAATCCGAGGCTATCCACATATAGCAATGCATCTTCAACAGATCCTGGCGGCCGCGGATCACTCCGCGGAGGGCCGCGCCGCAATCCTCGCCGCGGCGAGACTGGCGCAGGCCGCTGGTGGATCGGTCATAGTGTTGACCGTCACCGAGGCGGATGGAGGCCTGACCGGGGAGTCACACCAGCCCGAAGGCCTCCGTCGGATCACCCAGGCCATGCTGGCGGGCCTGACCGATGCGCCCGGGGTTCAATACGCCACGGTCGCGGGGTTGCCGGGAATTGAGATTTGCCGCTTCGCGGAAGAGTGCGGGGCGGATGTCATCGTGATGGGCCGGAAGTGCAGGTCAGAACGGCAACGACTCCTCATCGGGGACACCGCCGATGCCGTCGCTCGCCGAAGTGCGGTCCCCTGCCTGTTCGTCCCGGCCGAGCAGGGGACCTTCACCCGGGTGATCGCTGCGCTCGATGGGACGGAACGCGGGTTTGCGGTGCTGCTTGCGGCTGCGGAATTTGCCCGGGAGATTGGCGGTCACCTGCGGGCGGTCACCGTCGAACCGGAGTACCGGAACGAAATCGGCGTGAGCCGGGTGCCGACGGGACGAAGCGCCCGGCTCGCCCAGGCGGTGGGGGACCTCCGTGCATCAATGGAGCATCGTGCGGGCCGGCCGAGCGGCCTGATCGTCGATCCGGGAGAGCCATTGGTGATTCATCGGGGTGAGGTGGTGGAAGAGATCACCCGCGAGGTCGACCGTCATGGAGCTGATGTGCTGGTGGTCGGTTACCACCGTGGGGGGCCGGCGGGTGTCATCGAGGCCGGCAGCGTTGCGCGGAGGTTGACTCATGAGACCGCGTGCGCCGTGCTCACCATTCCGCTCTAGCGATCCGGAGCGCGCGGTGTACCATTTGCGTCGCGTTCGTGGCTTTCCGGCGGTCCATCCATCACTCTCGAGTCGCAGCGGCGCATGAATGAATCCCACCTCGATCCCTGGGCCGAGGCCATTGATCAGTTTCCCCTGACGGGGTCCCCCCGTTCCCGCTTTGTCGCGGCCCTGCGACATGCGGTCCTGGCGCCATCCAGTCACAACTCCCAGCCCTGGCTCTTCCGGCTACGGGAGAACGCCCTCGAACTGTTCGCCGATCGTTCGCGTGCCCTGCCTGTCGTCGATCCGGAAGATCGCGAGTTGATCATCTCCTGCGGGGTCGCGCTCCGATTCCTCCGGGTAGCCCTGAATCACTTTGGCCAGGGCGTCCGGGTCGCGCTGCTTCCCAGCGTGGCCTCCCCGGATCTCCTCGCACGGGTCACACTCACCGGCGTCGTGCAACCTTCCCCTCGGGCCCATAAACTTTTCAGCGCCATCACCGGGCGGCGGACCAATCGCTTTCCCTTCAACGATGCGCCGGTGCCGGAGCCACTGCTGGGACGCGCCAGGAACCTCGCCGACAAGGAGGGCGCCTGGCTGCAGACGCTCACCGGTGATACCGATCGATCCGCCCTGGCCGAGTTGATTGCGGAAGGCGACCGGCAGCAACTGGCCGATCGGCGCTTCCGGCGGGAGCTCGCCTTGTGGGTCCATTCCAATCGTACCGCCTCCCGGGACGGCATGCCTGGCTTTGCCCACGGACTCGGCAATCTCGCGGCGGAGGTCGGGCCCCTGGTCATTCGCACCTTTGATATCGGTGATGGACGGGCCGCGCGGGACCGGCAACTGGCGTTGGGATCGCCAGCGCTGGCGGTGCTCTGGACCGAACAGGATACCGTGCGCGACTGGTTGCGGGCCGGTCAGTCGCTGGGGGCGACGCTCCTCAGTTTGCAGGCCGACGGAATTGCGGTCTCTCATCTGAATCAGCCCGTAGAAGTGCCGACGCTGCGGGACCGGGTGCGGGTGCTGCTCGGGCGCGAAGGGATGCCGCAGATCATTCTCCGCCTCGGGTACGGGCGCGTGGTGCGGGCCACCCCGCGGCGTCGAGTCGAGGACGTACTCGACCGGGCGGAATGAGGGTCGAACGGAGCGAAAATCGACGACGGTTTGGGTGGCACGGTGGCTGATCTATCTTGGCATGGGCCGACGCGGTGATCGCGGCGGTGACGCTGGTGGAGGGGCTGGAGCCTGCTGCCGGTCTGGCCGCCGCCGGGAGAGTCTGGCTCGGCCGGAGCTGAGCAACGGCTACCGTCGGGTGGCGGCTTTCTCCGCTGCCTGACTGGCAACCAGCGCCGCGTCCGGGTGACCGATACCTCCAGCCGTTTCGCCACGACTTCAGGGATCCTTCACAATGTCCCACCAGATTCCCTCGTGAAGTCACCATCGGCTGGAGGGGATATGCCGCCGTCGCCACTTCGCTCTGTGCTGGTTCCGCTGGACGGGTCTCCGTTCGCGGAACAGGCCATTCCCCTGGCAGCCGACATCGCCAGGCGTGCCGGAGCGATCATCCAATTCGCGCTGGTGCACCATCCGACGCCGCCCATGGCGACCGCGCTCGAGGTCCCGGAAATCGGGGCGCAACTCGAGGCGGAGGCCCGGGTCCGGGAAGAGGCCTATCTCGCGGCGCAGGTCGACCGGATTCGGGCGATCTGGAGTGTGCCAGTAAGCGCGGTCCTGCTGGACGGTGAGGTCGTCGAGGCGCTGCGCCACCATGCCGAGGCAACCAGTGCCGACCTGCTCGTGCTCACGACCCATGGCCGCGGGCCAGTCAGTCGCTTCTGGCTCGGGAGTGTGGCTGATCAGCTCATGCACCGGCTGCACCTCCCCCTGCTCCTGGTTCGTCCTGGCGTGGTGGGCGACACTGCGCCGAAGATCGCACGAATCATGGTCACGCTGGATGGCTCCCGGTTCGCCGAACAGGCACTGGGGACAGCGCAGGCCCTCGCTGGCGCGTACGCCGCCGAAATCGTGTTGCTGCTGGTGTTCGAACCCCCGGTTCCGATCGCTGACCCGACCGGCCTGATCGTGTTTCCTCCCACTCAGGAGGAAGTACAGCGAATGCGCGACAGCGCCGAGCGCTACCTGGCCTCGGTCGTCGCCCGACTTACGGCGGAGGGGAGCGTGGTCACCAGCGCCGCCGTCGACGGTCCCACCGTCGCCGCCACCATCCATGAACAGGTCCGGGCACAGCGGATCGATCTGCTGGTGGTCGCGAGTCATGGCGCTGGGGGATTTGAACGACTGCTGGTGGGAAGTGTAGCAGACAAAGTGGTTCGCGGGTCCGAGATCCCGACGCTGGTCGTCCGTCCCGATGAGGCAGGGCTCCGGTCCAGCTAGGAGCTCAGGGAACCATCAGATTCCGGAGGCGTCAGCGGTGTCCAGGATCAGCGGTTGCTGACGCTCGCGGTACAGGCCCAATTCCATCGACTTCGAGCCGAGCCCGTCACACTGGCCTCCTGAGCCGCGGCGACCGCAGCTCAGCGTCGCGGCCGGTGCCAGCGGTGTGAGTCACCCGACGCGCCCTCGCCGGGGCTTGCGGGGGGTCAGGAGCGCGGCGTCTTGCGCCGCTCACCATGGGCGCGCTCGCGCGCGACGCTGGCTTCGACGAACGCGGGGCGCTCCGCGGTAGGCAGCCCGAGGTAGGTCCGGGCCCGGTCGAGTGCGTCGTCCAGATTGCCGGTGATGTTCGCTTCGCCCAGCTCCTCGTACATCCCGGCATTGGTCAGCGCCACCATCGGCTGGGAATGCACCTCCGACAGAATCACCAGACTGCCCTCCTGTCGACTGCGGGCCACGACGTCCCGCAACGCCGCGAGACCGGTGGAATCGACGGCGGGCACCCGACGGAGCCGAATCACGAGAACCCGGGGCCGCTTCGCGACCGATGCCACTGCCGACTTGAATGACTCCGCCGCCCCGAAGAAGAACGGGCCGTCGATCTCGTAGACATCGACCCCGGCCGGCACCTGACGCATGGTCACCGCATTGAGGTCCGTCGATTCGTCGGCGTCCGCAAACGTGCCGGAGATCAGGCTGACGTTTGTCACCTCCGACATCCGCTTCATGAACAGAAACGCCGCCAGCACCATCCCGACCTGGACCGCGACCGCCAGATCCACCAGGACAGTCAGCAGGAAAGTGACCAGCAGCACGGCGACGTCGCTCTTGGGCGCCCGGAGTTCGCCGCGAAACCGTCGCCACTCGCTCATGTTGTAGCTGACCACGACGAGGATTGCCGCAAGGGCAGCCATCGGGATGTGCGCCACCAGGCGGCCAAAGAAGAGCGTGATCAGCAGCAGGGTGCCGGCGTGGACCAGGCCAGCGACCGGCGTGCGTCCTCCATTCTTCACATTGGTCGCGGTGCGGGCGATGGCGCCGGTCACCGGAATGCCGCCGAAAAGCGGGGAGGCGATGTTGGCGACCCCGGTCGCCACCAGTTCCATGTTCGAGCGGTGCCGGGTGCCGATCATGCCATCGCTGACCACCGCGGAGAGGAGCGATTCGACGGCGGCCAGCAGCGCGATCGTGAACGCTGGCGAGACGAGACCTCGCAGCACATCCCAGGAGACCGTGGGGAAATGCGGCGAGGGCAGCGAAGCGTGGATCGTGCCGAAGCGGTCCCCGATCGTTTCCACCGGGAGGTGACCGGCGTACACGACGACGGTCGAGACGATCAGGGCGACGAAGGGCGACGGCACCCGCACTGAGACCCGGGGCCACAGGATCAGGATGGCCAGCGCGCCGAAAGAGACGGCAATCGCCCACGGGTTGATGCTGGTGACGTTGTTGAAGTACGCCATCCACTTGGCGACAAAATCCGGCGGCACGGCGGACATCTGCAGTCCGAGGAAATCCTTCATCTGGCTGGAGAAGATGATCAGCGCGATCCCGGTGGTGAATCCGGTGGTCACCGGGTAGGGGATGAACTTGATTGCCGCCCCCAGCTTGGCGACCCCGAGTCCGATGAGAATCACGCCGGCCATCATGGTGGCGAGCAGCAGCCCATCCATCCCGTACTGCTGAATCACTCCCGCGACAATCACCACGAACGCGCCGGTCGGCCCGCCGATCTGCACCCGTGACCCCCCCAGGGCGGAAATGACGAATCCGCCGACGATCCCGGTGAAGAGGCCGGCCTCGGGGGTCGCGCCGCTGGCGATGCCGAAGGCGATCGAGAGCGGCAGGGCAACGATGCCGACGATCAGCCCCGCGGTGAGGTCGGCCACGAACTTCTGCCGGCTGTACCCGTGACGCAGCGTCGTGAAGAGTTTGGGGAGGAGCATGGTCAGGCGTTCCGGTGGCTCACGTCACGTCCTTCTGATCGAGCGGGCGGATGCAGAGATCGAAGGCGAGGAACAGCGTCCGGGCAAAGGGCCAGACCAGCAGCGGCATGATCACGGCCTCGATCGGGCCGATGATCTGGAGCAGATCCCAGGGCGGGTCCGGCCAGGTGCGCACCAGCGTCACGACGAAGGAGGTGGTGGTGATCAGCTCGGCGAGGAACAGGTTGAACCACAGCGCGCCCAGGGTGTAGCCATCCTCTCCACGACGCATGCGGATGCCACACGAAGGGCAGTGATCCTTCATCTTGAGCCAGTTGACGAAGAGCGGTCCGCCACCGCAGATCGGGCAGCGTCGACGAATCGCGCGGGCGAACAGCGTCCTCTTGGGCGGCGTTGGTGGCAAGGTCGGCATCAGCTCATCACGTGGGGCGGGAGGCGCAGTCGCAGGCCCCGACAAAGATAACCGGCTCGTTCGACCCACTCCGGACCCTGCGAGTCCTCGCCGGGAGCGGCATGCCCGGGTCCGGCAGCGTGAGGCCGCGCGGGTTGAAGCGCCCGGCGGGGCGGCCTATGTTCCGGCCCGCATTCCCCAGTTCTCCATCCCCGAGGTCCGGTCGTGCATTCCGAGCTGCTGGCCATGCCCGAATTCCTGCGCAACCTGGCCGACCTTTTCCGGGTTGATGCCAGCGAGATGCTCCGGAAGCTGCTCCAGATTGTCGCCATCTGGCTCTTTTGCTGGCTGGGCAATCGGCTGGTCAAGCAGGTCGCCCGGCGGATCGAAATGGCCGTGGACGACGGCGACGACACCACGCTGACCGAGCGGGAACAGCGCGGTCGCACCATCTCCCAGCTCCTTCGCAGTGTCGGGCGGGTGGTCCTCGTCTTCCTCGGCCTGCTGCTCACCTTCAAGGTGTTCATCGACATCACCCCGATCCTTGCCGGCGCCGGTATCCTCGGGCTGGCGGTGTCGTTCGGGGCTCAGAGCCTGGTCAAGGACATCATCTCCGGCTTCTTCTACCTGGTCGAAGGCCAGTTCGCGGTGGGCGACGTGATTGAAGTGGCCGGCAAGACCGGCGAGGTCGAACGCATGACGCTGCGCGTCGTGATGCTGCGTGACCTGCACGGCACGCTGCACACGGTGCCGAACGGACAGATCGTCACCGTCAGCAATTTCACCAGCCGGTGGTCACGAGCGGTGGTGGAAGTTGGAGTGGGCTACGAGACCGATGTGGACCGGGCGCTGCAGGTGTTCCGGGATGAGGCGCTCCGGTTCAACCGGGACGAGGCGTGGCGGTCGAAGTTCGACGGCGACCCGGAGATCGCCGGCATCATCGGCCTGGACGAGAACGCCGTGAATATCCGGGTCCTCTTCCGCACCCATCCCGGTCAGCAGTGGTCGGTGGCCCGGGAATTTCGCCGCCGGATCAAGACGCGCCTCGACCGCGAGAAGATCGAAATCCCGACGGCGCAGCGCACCATCCGCATCAGAACCGATGCCGAGGTGGACCGGCCTGGTGCAGCGCTCAGTGGACCCGCGATGCGTCTGGCGCGTGCCGGGCGGCTGCCGGTGGCGGAACCACCCTCTCCAGCCCCCGGCCCGGTTCCCCCGGTCGATGTCGCACCGCCGGCCGACAGCCACGAGTAGTCCCGAGTCCCGCACCCGAGCCGACCGATGCCCCTGACTCTGTTCAACACGCTCACGCGCAGCCTGGTGCCGTTCACTCCGATCCGGCCGGGGCGGGTGTCCATGTATACCTGCGGGCCGACGGTGTGGAATTACGCGCATATCGGCAACTTCCGGACATTCCTCTTCGAGGATCTGCTGCGTCGCTGGCTCGAGGCGAGTGGATACGAGGTGCTGCATCTGATGAACCTCACCGATGTGGACGATCGGATCATCAAGGAAGCGGGCGCGCGGAACATCGGCATTCGGGAGCTGACGGAACCATTCGCGGAGGCCTTCTTCGAGGATCGCGATTTCCTGCGGATCCGACCCGCGCACGTCTACCCCCGTGCCACCGATTTCGTGCCGGGGATGATCCGCCTGGTGCAGGGGCTGCTGGCCAACGGCACGGCGTATCAGGGTGAGGACGGGTCGGTGTACTTCGCGATCCACCGCTTTCCCGCCTACGGGCGGCTCTCGCAGCTCGACCGTCGTGAACTCAAGGCCGGGGCGAGCGGGCGGGTATCCAGCGATGAGTACGACAAGGAAAATGCGCAGGACTTCGTGCTGTGGAAGGCGGTCCGACCGGAGGATGAGGCGGTGGGTGCGGCATGGGATGCCCCCTTCGGGCGGGGGCGGCCGGGGTGGCACCTCGAATGCTCGGCGATGGCGCTCGACCTGCTCCGGGAACAGGGCTGGGGGGACGTGCTGGATATCCACGCCGGCGGCGTCGACCTGATCTTCCCGCACCACGAGGATGAGATCGCGCAGAGCTGCGCCTTCACCGGCCAGCCGATGTTCGCCAACTACTGGCTGCACGGCGAGTTCCTGAACGTCCGCGGCACCAAGATGTCCAAGCGCTTCGGGAACATCACGACGCCGCGGGACCTCAAGGCTGACGGGGTCGATGCCGGCGCGATCCGGCTGCTGCTCTTCCAGACGCATTACCGGCAGAAACTGGATCTGACCGATGACTCCCTGGCTGCGGCTGGTCGCGGCTCGCGGCGACTGGGCGAGTTTGTTGATCGGCTCCGTCTCTATGTCGCCAGCCACCCGGAGCCGGAGGGGTCGCTGGCCCAGGAGGGCGAACGGTTCGACGCCGTCCTCAAACAGGAACTGGACTCCGACCTGAATGCGCCGAACGTGATCGGGGAGTTGTTCAACCTCGTGACCATCGGGAATCGGGGGATGGACGCCGGGAAGGGCGGGGCGCCGACCTTGCTCGCTTCTGTCGAGGCAGCCAATCGGATCCTCGACATCCTCCCCGCCCCCTCCTCTGTCCTGAGCCTGAAGCCAGCGGGGGTTGCGGGGACAGCGGACCAGGGCGATCCACTGGTGGAGGTGGCCCCCACAGCCCCGGCCGCCGCGGAAGCCTGGGCTCTCGGCTGGGCCGGCGCCCGGCTCGCTGCCAAGAAGCGGAAGGACTATAAGGAGGCGGACCGAGCCCGGGACCTCCTCAAGGCGGCCGGGTGGGAGGTCCGGGACAACAAAGATGGGACGGTGGAAGTTCGGCGGACTGGGGGGTAGGCCGGTATTCGGTCCGCCGGTCCGCCAGATTATCCGCTCCACATCCCCCCGTTGACCTGTGCTAAGCCCCCGGTTATCATGACGTTCTGCTCGTTTTCCGTTATCGGCTGACGTAGCTCAATTGGCAGAGCACCGGTTTTGTAAACCGGCGGTTAAGGGTTCGATTCCCTTCGTCAGCTCTGCGGGTTCAGCGGCGTGGGTGGGTACCGTATCACGAGTGCAGGGTGGGGTGGCCGAGTGGCTAATGGCAGCAGACTGTAAATCTGCCGCGCTTTGCGCTACGTAGGTTCGAATCCTACCCCCACCATGAGCGGGTAGTGGCGGTCGGGCGGACCGTTGCAACAGAATGCAGCCGGGCGACATCATGACGTAGAGCAGGCTCCGGACCGCCCGTCCGCGAGACTCGCGGGTGTAGCTCAGTTGGTAGAGCGTCAGCCTTCCAAGCTGAATGTCGCGGGTTCGAGTCCCGTCGCCCGCTCTGCAGCACGACACGACGCACGTTCGTCTGGAGCAGCACAGCGGTGCGGGCGGGCGTGAGGTGGACCGCATCGGGCAGGATCTGCTCGTGTAGCTCAGTTGGTAGAGCACATCCTTGGTAAGGATGAGGTCACCGGTTCAATCCCGGTCGCGAGCTCTGGAACAACAGCCGTTAGCCGCTAGCCGTTGGCTCCGTGGGGTTTCGACCCCGGCCCCGGTTGGCGAGAGGTGCTAACGGCCAATGGCAAACGGCCAACGGCCGAGGACACGATGCCCAGAGAAAAAATCATCCTGGAATGCACCACCTGCCGGGAGCGCAATTACTTCCAGGACAAGAATCGGCGCCTGCACCCGGAACGGGTGGAGCAGAACAAGTATTGCCCCCGGTGCAACAAGCACGTGACGCACAAGGAGTCCAAGTGAGCTCGGAGGTCGCGGCCGCCGAGGCGACCGGACTTTCGCGATTCGTCCAGGACACCATCGGCTTCCTGCGCGCGACGAAGCTGGAGTTGCAGAAGGTGACCTGGCCGACGCGCGATGAGCTCAGCAAGGCGACCCGCATGATCGTCGTCCTGTCGATTCTGCTCGGCCTCGCCATCGGCTGGATGGACCTGCTCCTCAACCTCGTCCTGGTGGACGGGGTGGCGGCGCTGTCCCGGTGACCGACGCGCCAGACTACCTCTGGTACGCGATCCAGACGACGGCGGGCCATGAGAACAAGGTCCGCAGCCTGATCGCCCAGCGGATCCTGCAGGACACCCGGCCCGACGGCCAGAAGCTGATCCGTCAGGCGCTGGTGCCGGTGCAGGAGGTGGTGGAGATCAAGAACGGCAAGAAGGTCACGGTCGAGCGGAAGCTGTACCCGGGCTATGTCCTGGTCGAGATGCTGATGAACCAGGAATCGCTCCATGTGGTCAACAGCATTCAGGGCGTGATCAAGTTCGTCGGCGCCGGCAAGTTCCCCCAGGCGCTCCGGTCGGACGAAGTCAACCGTCTGCTGGGCATCGTGGAGGAAGTGGCGGAGTCGGAGCCCAAGGAAGAGATCCCGTTCCTGGTCGGTCAGGTCGTGGAGATCACCGAGGGACCGTTCTCCGACTTCAGCGGCACGGTGGAAGAAGTCCTGTCGGACAAGGGCAAGGTGAAGGTGTCGGTCAGCCTGTTCGGTCGGCCGACGTCGGTGGAGATGGATTATTTGCAGTTGAGGGGCCATTAGGCGATTGGGGTACTAGGCGATCGGGCGATTGGAGTTCGACCACCAGTCATCAAATCGTCCGATCGACGAATCGCCTGCCCCCCCGCGACCGCACGGAGCATTGCGGCAGCCATCGGGAGTGACATCCCGGGCGACATGAAGGAGAGAGCATGGCCAAGAAGGTCACCGCAGTCATCAAGCTGCAGTGCCCGGCGGGAGCCGCCAATCCGGCGCCTCCGGTCGGTACGGCCCTGGGTCCGCACGGCGTGAACATCATGGAGTTCTGCAAGCAGTTCAACGCCCGGACGCAGGCGCAGTCGGGGATGGTCATCCCCGTGCTCGTGACGGTCTACCAGGATCGCACATTCACGTTCATCACCAAGACCCCTCCGGCGCCGAACCTCCTCATGAAGGAGGCGGGGCTTGAGAAGGGCAGTGCGTCGCCCAACCGGACCAAGGTCGGGAAGGTCACGCGCGCCCAGCTCAAGAAGATCGCCGAGATCAAGATGGTGGACCTCAACGCGGCCGATCTCGAGGGTGCCATGCGGATGATCGCCGGCACCGCGCGCTCGATGGGCCTGGAGGTCGCGGACTGATGGCGGCTCACGGCAAGAAGTACGGAGTCTCGGCCGCCCGCGTCGACCGCACCCGCGAGTTCCCGATCGGGGACGCGGTGAAGCTGGTCAAGCAGGCCGCGTTTGCGAAGTTCAACGAGACGGTGGACGTCGCCGTCCGGCTCGGCGTGGATCCGCGGCACGCGGACCAGGTGGTCCGCGGCACGGTGGTTCTGCCGCACGGCACCGGCAAGACGGTGCGCGTGCTGGTCATCACGCAGGGCGACAAGGTGAAGGATGCGCTCGATGCGGGCGCGGATTTCGCCGGCGTGGAATATCTCGCCAAGCTGAAGGAAGGCTGGCTGGAATGTGACGTGATCGTCGCGACGCCGGATGTGATGGGTCAGCTGGGTCAGCTGGGCCGGATCCTCGGTCCCCGCGGCCTCATGCCGAATCCGAAAGCGGGCACGGTGACGATGGACGTCGCCCGCGCGGTGCGGGAAATCAAGGCGGGCAAGATCGAGTTCCGGGTTGACAAGACCGGCAACGTCCACGCCCCGATCGGCAAGGTGAACTTCTCCGAGCAGCAACTGGCGGAGAATCTGAGGTCCTTCATGGATACCATCGTCCGCGTGAAACCGGCCGCGGCGAAGGGGCAGTATATCCGGAGCGCCACGGTGTCGAGCACCATGGGGCCCGGGGTCCGGTTGGATACGGCGGTGTATCGATGAGCAAGACGGAACGTCAGGCCGAAGTCGATTCCATCACGGCGGCCATCGCAGCCTCACCGAATATCTACGTCACCGACTTCGCCGGTCTGGACGTGGCCAAGATGACCGAGTTCCGCAAGCGGCTGCGCGGCGCCGGTGCCAAGTACGTGGTGGTCAAGAACACCCTGGCCGAGCGGGCGCTCGAGTCGCACAAAATCGCCGGCCTGTCGGAGCACTTCAAAGGCCCGACCGGCCTGGTGCTCAGCACGGAGCCGCTGGCGGCCGCCAAGGTGCTCACGGTCTTCGCCAAGGAATTCCAGAAGCCCGGGATCCGCGCCGGCCTGGTGGATGGGGTCACGGTCACGAAGGAACACATTCAGCGCCTCGGAACGATTCCGGACCGCCAGACGCTGCTGGGAATGTTTGCCGGAACGCTGAACAACATTGTCGCTTCATTTGCCGGCTGCCTCGAAGCGCTTCGCGAGCAGCGCGACGCAGCCTCCAACGCCTGAGGGAGAGAATAAGATGAGCACCACCATGATCAGCAAGGATGACATCCTCGAGGCCATCGGCAAGATGAGCGTACTGGATCTCGCAGACCTCATCGAGGCCTTCAAGACCAAGTTCAACGTGACCGTCGTGGCCGCGGGCGCCGCGCCCGCCGCGGCCGCGGCCCCGGCCGCCGAGGAGCAGACCGAGTTCGCGGTCATCCTGAAGAGCGGCGGCGAGAAGAAGATCCAGGTCATCAAGGCGGTACGTGAGCTGACCAGCCTGGGCCTGAAGGAAGCGAAGGACCTCGTGGACAACGGCGGCACCATCAAGGAAGGTGTCACGAAGGCCGAGGCGATGGAGATGAAGAAGAAGCTGGAAGATCAGGGTGGTGTCGTCGAGCTGAAGTAGGTCGAAGGCCGGTCCCGAACGGCGTCCGCGACCGCGGACGCGCGAGGGATCTCCTGGCCCTTCTCCTATTTCAGTGAGGCGACATGACCGCTGTTCGGCTTCGGTAATCGGTATTTCGTTCGAGCCCCGCTTGTCCTCCCGGCACTCGGCCGGGGGGCACGCGACGGGGCCCTTTGTGTTGCGCGAGTGACCACATGACGTCGACTCGACCCCAGATCGTCTTTTCCAAGCGACAGGTCGGCATGCCCATGCCGAACCTGCTCGACATCCAGACGCGGGCGTTCCAGAGCCTGCTGGTCCCCGACGATGTCCATGGCGAACGCCAGGACGTCTCGCTGGAGCGCGTCTTCCGCGACCTCTTCCCGATTGCCGATGTGAACGGGAAGTACAGTCTGGAATTCATCTCCTACAACCTCGGCGAGCCGAAGTACTCCGTGGAGGAGTGCATCGAGCGCGACATGACGTATGCGGCGCCACTCAAGGCGACGCTGCGGCTGGACGTGTTCGAGGAGGTGGACGGCCAACGGCGGCTGAAGAACGCGATCGAGAAGGAGGTCTATCTCGGGGAGCTCCCGATCATGACCCCGCTCGGCACGTTCGTCATCAACGGGGCGGAGCGCGTCGTGGTGAGCCAGCTGCACCGCTCCCCCGGCGTGGTCTTCGAGGAGGACACCCACCCCAACGGCCAGCGGCTGTTCTCGGCGCGGATCATCCCCTTCCGCGGTTCGTGGGTGGAGTTCACGATCGACATTCACGATGTGATCTACGTTCACATCGACAAGAAGAAGAAGTTCCCGGCGACGGCGCTGCTGCGCGCCTTCGGGTACGGCACCAACGCGGAGATCCTCAAGCTGTTCTTCGCGACCAAGGAGCTGGACATCACCGGCAAGCTCGAGGGTCGGCAGGAGCGGCGCGAGGTCGTGGGGTCGCTGCTGGCCGCCGACGTGCCGAATCCCGAGGACAAGGGTGGCGCGCCGCTGGCCGGTGTGGGCGATGAGCTTACCCCGGAGCGGCTCAACGTGCTCCGGCATGTCGGGGTGAAGGCCGTCACGGTGTTCGCCGGCTACTCGACGCTGGACCTTCGTGATGATGACCAGCCCACCACGACGCGCGAGCGGGCCCGCCAGATCCTGGCGTTCGACGTGGCCGATCCGGAAACCGGCGAAGTCGTGGTCGAGGGCGGCAGCGAGCTGACGGAGTCGGTCCGGAAGAAGCTGCACAAGGCCGGCGTCACCCGGGTCGAGGTGCTGCTGCCGGCGGGCCGCGGCGAGTCGCCGCTGATCAAGAACACGATCGCGAAGGACCCGACCCACAGCGAAGCCGAGGCGCTGGAGCAGATCTACGCGCTGCTCCGTCCCGGCGAGGCCCCGAACCTGGAGACTGCCCGCGAGGCGCTGAAGCGGCTGTTCTTCAACCCGAAGCGCTACGACCTGGGCCGGGTGGGCCGGTACAAGATCAATCAGCGGCTCAAGCTCAAGCTGCCGACGAACCACACCGTCCTCACGGAAGAGGATTTCATCGCGATCATCCGCTACCTGATGGACCTGAATGACGGGCGCGGCTTCACCGATGACATCGACCATCTCGGCAACCGCCGCATCCGGTCGGTGGGCGAGCTGATCGCCAACCAGTTCTCCGTCGGCCTGTCGCGCATGGCGCGGCTGGTGAAGGAGCGGATGAGCATCAACTCGGATCCGGAGAAGATCAGTCTCGACGACCTGGTGAACGCCCGGACGGTGTCCGCCGTCATCCAGGCCTTCTTCGGTTCGTCGCAGTTGTCGCAGTTCATGGACCAGACCAATCCGCTGGCCGAGCTGACCAACAAGCGCCGGTTGTCGGCCCTCGGGCCCGGCGGCCTGACCCGGGAGCGTGCCGGCTTCGAAGTCCGCGACGTGCACTACTCGCAGTACGGCCGCATGTGCCCGATCGAGACGCCGGAAGGGCCGAACATCGGCCTGATCACCAGCCTGTCGACCTACGGCCGCATCAACGACCTCGGCTTCATCGAGACGCCGTACCGGGTGGTCCGCAGCGGCAAGGTGACCGAGGAGATCAAGTGGCTGTCGGCCAGCGACGAAGAGCAGGTCGGTGGTGTCGCTCAGGCCAACGCGCTGATCAATCCTGACGGCACCTTTGCGGATGAGCTGGTGCTCTGCCGCCGGGGCGACGACTACCCGCTGCTGGCCCCGGAGCGGATCGACTTCATGGACGTGGCGCCCGAGCAGCTGGTCTCTATCGCCGCGGCGCTGATTCCGTTCCTCGAGCACGACGACGCCAACCGCGCGCTCATGGGCAGCAACATGCAGCGCCAGGCGGTCCCGCTGCTGTTCCCGCAGGCGCCGATCGTGGGCACCGGCCTCGAGGGCAAGGTGGCCAGTGATTCCGGCGCGGTGATCCTGGCGCGGCGGGGCGGCACCATCACTCGGGTGACGGCTGACGAAATCATCATTGATAGCGGCGAGATGGGGAGGGTGGACGCGAATATCCCGCTCGCCCGGCTGTCGCAGCATGACCGGTACCGGGTGCGGAAGTTCTGGCGCACCAACCAGGACACCGCCATCAACCAGCGTCCGCTGGTCCAGACCGGGCAGAAGGTCAAGACCGGCGAAGTGATCGCCGACGGCGCGGCGACCGAGGCGGGGGAGCTCGCGCTGGGCAGCAACGTGCTGGTGGCGTTCATGCCGTGGTATGGCCACAACTTCGAGGACGCGATCGTCCTCTCCGAACGGCTGGTGAAGGACGACGTCTACTCCTCGATCCACATCCAGGAGCTCGAACTCCACGTCCGCGACACCAAGCGCGGCCAGGAGGAGATCACCCGGGAAATTCCCAACGTCTCGGACGAGGCGCTGGTCGACCTCGACGAGCGCGGTATCGTGCGGATCGGCGCCCATGTGAAGCCGGGCGACATCCTCGTCGGCAAGATCACGCCGAAGGGCGAGACCGAGCTGTCGCCGGAAGAGAAGCTGCTCACCGCGATCTTCGGCGAAAAGGCCAAGGACGTGAAGGACAGCAGTCTCAAGGTGCCGCCGGGCATGAAGGGCGTCGTCATCGACGTGAAGATCTTCAGCCGGGTAGAGGACCAGGTGGTCGAGAAGGACCGGGGCGAACGGATCGGTGAAGTGCGCCGGGTCGAGACCGATGAAAAGGCCCGCATCAGCAGCGTGATGTTCGAGGAGGTGCTGTTCCTGCTCGAAGGCCAGGAAGTCGCCCTCATGCTGAAGGCCGGCACGGTCGAGGAAGCGATCCCCGCGGGGACCAAGCTCACCAAGGCGCTGCTGGCCGAGCTCGACCTCGACGAGGTCGACCTCAAGACGCTGCGGGTCGCGAACAAGACGGCCTATGAGCGGATCCGTCTTGCCATCGATACCGCCACGCGCGAGCGGGCCAAGGTCGAAGAGAAGGCGGAGGACCAGATCGACAAGATTCTCCAGCCCGATGAACTGCCCCCGGGCGTCATCCAGCTGGTGAAGGTGCATATCGCCGAGAAGCGGAAGGTCTCGGTGGGCGACAAGATGGCGGGTCGTCACGGCAACAAGGGCATCGTCGCCCGCATCGTGCCGGAAGAGGACATGCCGTTCCTGCCGGATGGCCGGCCGGTCGACATCGTGCTCAACCCGCTGGGCGTACCGAGCCGGATGAACGTGGGTCAGATTCTGGAGACTCACCTCGGCTGGTGCGCGTCACTGCTCGGCTTCAAGGCGAAGACGCCGGTGTTCCGTGGCGCCGACGAGCACGAGATCGGCGTGCTGCTCCGCATCGCGGGGATCAGCTGGGCCGGTCAGGGTCTGGCGCTGAAGGTCCGGGCGCCGGAAGCGAACGTGAAGACAATTGAAGCGCTGGTCGGTGATCTCAAGACCGCCGGCACCCTGGTGAGTGAGGCCGGCATCCAGGACCTCGGCCACCGCGGCACGAGCGAGTTGACCCGCGAATTCTATCAGGGCGTGAAGGCGTTCCTGGTGGCGGCGGCCAAGGAGCTGGCCGAGCGGGAGCTGGCGCAGCGGCGGCAGGAGCTGTCGTACCATCAGCAGCGCGCCTCGGAGGCGGAAGGCGCCGATCTCAAGTTGCTGCAGAAGGTGGTCAAGGAGCTGGAGAAGCCCACGACACTGACTGCGGCGGAACTGCTCGAAGCCACCGGCCGGCCGGCGCTGGCGGTGCTGGTGGCGGGCAAGGGAGATCCGGAAGAAGTCGGCAAGGCGGCCGAGGAGCTGATTCGTGCGGCCGGGCTCACGCCCGCCGGCAAGGCGCGGCTCCGCGATGGTCGCAGCGGCCAGGAGTTCGAAGGCGATGTGACCGTGGGCGCGATCTACATGCTCAAGCTGTCGCACCTCGTGGACGACAAGATCCACGCCCGCAGCATCGGGCCGTACTCGCTGGTGACCCAGCAGCCGCTGGCAGGCAAGGCGCAGTTCGGCGGCCAGCGCTTCGGTGAAATGGAAGTGTGGGCGCTGG
>JBDTMI010000037.1:0-31894 GCA_039934355.1 Gemmatimonadales bacterium | reverse complement strand
TGGCGGAGGCATTGCAGGAGCAGGGGCGGTGGGAGGAGTCGCGCCAGGTGGTGAGTGCCGTGGAAATGTTCGGAGGGAGCGAAACGCGCCGGCGGTTGACACTGGAGGTGAATGCGATGGCGTTTCAACTGCGAGACAAGACCAGCGCCGAAACTCAACTTCGCGACATCAAACGACATCTTGAGCACGATTCTGACAGCTCGAACAGCATTGAATTGATTCGGTGCGGTGGGAAGGCTGCATACTTCCTAAACGATTCCGTGGCAGCAGAGTGGCTTTACCAAAAAGCGGCCAAGTTCGCGAACCGCGCCATCTTGCTTCGCGACGAATTGATCCTGACCAAGACACTGGGCCTACTGGCTTGGATAGGTGGAAAATCTGAAAAGTTCGCGATACTCGTTGACCATGCAGTGGTGTTACTCGGGCGAGCAAGTGCAGAGGGGCTGAAGACTCAATCGGTCGCACAACTCACGGAAATGAAAGCGTGTCTAGAAGTATCCCTTGGGCGCTTTTCGGCAGCTGTAGAGTCTATGAACCACGCTCACGCATTTCACCTTCAGCATTTGGACGAAGCGATGGAAGCGCTGACCGCGGGCAACCTAAGCTTGGCCCACTACCGGCTAGGGAACTACGGGCTCGCTCGCGATTGGGCAATCACTGCGACCTTGAACGGAGTGACCCCAGAAACTGATTGGGCAACCCTCTACTCGAGCCTTCGACTCGCCAAGGCGCAAGCCATGTTGAGTGAAGCGAGCAAGGCGATTGGAACCGCCGAAGACTGTTCGCGCAATTGCTTGGTTGAAAGTCCTTGGGCGCCCCAGTCGGTCGGCCTGCTGGTTGCTGACATCTATGAGTTGTGCGGTGAGAAAAGACTTGCGCTTATCACCGCGAGCAAAGCTTTATGCGACTCAGAGTGGAAACTAAGGACCCGCGCCTTTGCGGGCACCTTCGCTCGCTGGATTGCAAAGGTGGGGGCGGAACGAGGCGAGTGGAGGGGGGCTCGCGATGCCTTCAAGCCGTTATTACGAGACCTAAGCTCACATGACTTGGTTGATCAAGCCGAAATCCTTGGCGCGTGGGGATGGTTTGGGCGTAGAAGTGGACTTGGAGGCCCAGACGATCACGCGTCACTGAATTTGACCCTTGCAAGACTCCCGATGGCCACGGGCCTTCAGTTACACCGATTGGGCTTCCCACCCGACTAGAAAGCGCGAATTTTCGGCCAACTGGCTCTACTCCTCCAAGTGCTGGTCTGCTTGGCAGTGACCTTCTTCGAGCCTCCCTCGAGCGTCTTCGAATCGATGGTGGACTGTATCGACTGGAGCTCAGACATCACCCGGCGGACTGCCATCGAGCTCACCGCGATGTCTACTAGCCTCGGGTCAAACTGGGTACCACGATACTTCTGCAACTCAGAAATTACCGCGTCGATGGGCAGCTTCTTGCGATAGGGCCGATCTGTAGTCATCGCATCGGTCGTATCCGAAATCATGATGATCCGCGCACCCAATGGGATATCGTCGCCGACGAGCCCATCAGGGTATCCCCCGCCATCCCAGCGCTCGTGGTGGCTCCGCACAGCGTCCTGGACCACTCCACGAAATCCCGAGATGATGCCCACCAGGTCAGCGCTCTTGACCGAATGGGTTTGGAGGAGTGCCGTCTCCTCCGGCGTGAGCTTCGAATCCTTTCGAAGCAGTGGAGCAAACTCTTCATGGATCTTACCGACGTCGTGCAGGATTGCCGCAGTATATACGAGTTCGACCTCCTCGGCGGACATCTTCGCTTCTTGGGCAATGGCTTTTGCGAGCGACGCAACGCGCACGGAGTGCCCCGAGGTGTAGGGATCACGCGCCTCGATTGCCTTGACCATTAGGTCGAGGAGCTCCCGACCACTACTCTGCAACCGCCGATAAAGGCCGTAGACGTGTCTTGTTACAAGAATGGGAGCCAGTACGGCGGCGAACCCCAATACCCCCAATCCGAATGCCCGCTCAGATGCTGCGTATACGAACGCCAAGACTATTGCGAGCGTGCTGGCAGCGATGTCGTAGCCGAAAACACCCTTCGCATTCAAATTCCATGCTTCTCGGAACGGGCGCCCAGAGCTACAGGCCACCACCGCGTTCAAGAGGACCGTATTGGTTGCGAAATATGATATGGCCGCCAGGAAGAACAGGGCCAAGTCTCTCTGTGCAGCGAAGCTGCCGAGCCGCACGTTTTCGGCGAGATACGCTGGCGGCAGGTCCCCGCCCACAGCACTGTAAACGAGCATCCCAGTGGCAACGCACAACGCCCTCTGAGTAACGTTAAAGGCAACTTTGAGCCACGGAGAGCCCTGCTTCAGCTGAGAGACGAGCGTCGCACATGCGGCGATCAACCCCCCCCAAAACGGTCCGAAGAGAATTCCTGCAGCAAGGTGCACCACGAAAGACGTCGACCCGACTGCCCCTAGCTGGAGCGGGCTACTGCTCAAATCCAACAGAAACGCAACAAAACCGAACATGAACAATGGCCAAAGACCCGGAAACTGCATGCGCACATCCCAAGCGCCCGCCATGACGGCGACACTCGCGCAGGCCACAGCGGCCACAAGCAGTCGGGTCTTCGTTTCTTGTTTCATGAAGTAGTTGGCAGCGGCCTTGGTCAAGAAATCAGGTTAAGCCCAGTTTCCGCCTTCAGAAGCAGTGACAACATTCACCGCTGCCTTGACGACAAACCCAGCGATCAGGGCCCACAACGTTGCGTGCATGAGCGTCTCCTTGCTCGAGTCAGAAAAAATCCCTCGGGAAGGTCCAAGCCCCGCTAAGGCTCAGCCGACGCTCCGCTCTTACTCATCCGCTAGTCTCCGCTACTTCTAACAAAGACCAGGGCCGCTGCCGTTTTTTCCTTGTGATGTTTGTGGTGAACGTTCCATCCATCCAACCCCTGCTTCAAACCGCCGCACTCACCCCGGCCGGCGCGACTCCGCCCACCGGTTCGTCGCGTCGAGCACGGCGAACACCGCCGCACGCTCCGCGCTCTCCTTGACCTCCGCCGTGCCGATCAGCAGCACGGCCTCGCGTCCCCCCAAACCCTGCACCGCCACGATCACGAACTCGCGATCAAAGGCGTCGATGATCTTGGCCCCTTCCAGCGCCACCGAGTGGTCCGACAGCAGCTGATCCAGCACCCCCACCGCGGCCCGCGCCGCCGCTTCCACCTTGCTCCGCGGCGTATCGCTGGACTCCTCCTCCGACGAGGCGGTCCGTCCCCCGAACGACAGCGTCACAGCGAGGCTCACCCGATGCGGCCGCTTGCCCGGCGCCACGAAGAGCGACTCGAACAGCGCCGCCCGGCGCATGGCCCGCTCGCGCACGACACCCTTTTCCACCACCTCGATGGGCCGCACATCTGCCGTCTGCGCAATCGAGATCTTGCGGTGATCGATCTTGAGTCCCAGCTGGGCCAGCAGGGCCGATTCGATATTCCGGACCAGCTGCTTGGGCGCCAGGCCGGCCTGCGCCAGGATATGGACTTCGCTCACTTCTCCCAGTGGCGTGGTCACCACCCGGGCCGAGAGGACACCCTCGAGACTGGTCAGGAGATTTTCCGCGCGGCGGACACCCCAGGGATCCGGGGCGCTGTCGAACGCGTTCGGATTCCGGCCGGGGGCCGTTGGGTCAGGATGGCGGATGGGACTCGGTCCTGTCACTGTCACTCGCTTTCGATTCGGACGGTCTCAAGCCACAGCGTTTCGGCCGGCAGACTTGGCCTGATAGAGCGCCCGGTCGGCCTGGACGAGGAGATCCCCCTCGTGAGGCCGCCGCACATCATACTCGGCCACCCCGATGCTGGCGGTGACCAGTCCCACAGGATAGCCCAGACGACGCCCCACACCCTCGATCCCGGCCCGGATCACCTCGGCGACCCGATTGGCCCCCGCGAGCTCGGTCCGGGTCAGGATCACCACGAACTCGTCGCCGCCATACCGGGCCGCCAGGTCCGAGGCGCGGATGGCACAACGGATCTCCGTCGCCACCGCCTGCAGCACCTCGTTGCCCGCCTCGTGCCCGAACTGATCGTTCACCTGCTTGAAATAGTCCAGATCGATGAATAGTACCGCGAACCCTTCCAGGCTCCGCTTACTGCGCTCGATCTCGTTCTGCATCCGGTCGTGGAGCACCCGGTAGGACGCCAGTCCGCTCAGCGCGTCCACCGCGGAGTCCCGCTCCGCCGCATCCACCTTGCGCGACTGGAACGGCGGGCATTGCCGGAGCGACGCCCGACCAATCGCCGCCGCACTCGCGAACAACTCGCAGGTCTCGAAGCCGCAGGCCTGACAGTCCCAGGCGCGTCCGTTCGGCCCCGGGCCGATCGCCTCCAGCAGCTCCTGCACCTTCGTCGGATCGGCCTGGATCAGCCGGGGCTCGACCTGGAAGGTGGCACCGTAGCTGGCCACCACCGAGCCGTCGACCACTGGATACCGGCTCCGCTGCGGCTCAGTGCTCTCCACTACCGATCTGCGCCAGAACAACTCCTCGGGCGGCCCGGACAGCGGGTGATCGAGCCATCCCTCATGCGACAGCACGTCGACAAAACCCAGGTCGAGCCGATCCACGGTGATCGCATGGGCCAGCGATCGCAGGTCCTTGAGCCCCCGCACCTTCCGGAACCGGCGGCTGGCGTAGGCCGACTCCTGCAGCATCTCCAGCGGCAGGCCACCCGCGATACTCAGGTGCCGCCGCCGTTCGCTCGGCACCCGCAGGAAGTAGCTGGGTTGCTCCAGCGGAGCAACTCCCCGCAATTTGAAGAGCTGTTCCAGGTCACGAAAGGTGACCGCCGCATCCAGTTCCTCACGTCCCGCCGGGGGACACACCCCCGCGAAGACGATTTCCAGCGAGTCCCCGAGCTGTGATCGCAGGTACCGGGCTTCCGCCACGGTCGGAATCGTGACCGGCGCCAGGTACGGCACCAGTTCGGGATAGTCCCGCCGGATGGTGTCGACCACCACCGGATCCGTCGAGCGGAGCAGCGTGCCCCACCCCGGTTCCCGCCAGAGCCGCAAATACTCGGCGGCGATCAATTCGTCGCCCAACACGCCCCGGTTCACCATCCGGAAGCCGGCTGCGTACCCTGCGTTGACGACCTGCTCCGGAGACGCAGGGTAGAAGTGCGCCGCCGCCTCGGGAGCCAGAATGAGAACCCCACCGCCCCGTGCGGCCACCGACATCGCACGGCCTAACTGACCGGTGACCTCGATCGCGTCGTGCGGACAGGCCGGCACGCAGAGGCCGCACCGGATGCAGGACTCATCCTCGATACGGACAAGTGGTTCCTGCACCTCCACGGCACCCGTGGGGCAGACACGCACGCACGCCAAGCACGCCACGCACGCGCTGGGGTCAATCGAGAATATCACGGATGAAGACCCTGTCTTGACTTAGGAGTAAGGGTCTGGCGAAATATGGTGTTCAACGGGTCCGGGTGTCAAGCAGCAAGACCTCCCGAAAGTCCGAGTATGACAGGACTTAGGCGTTGCCACCTAGTCTAGTTTATAAGCCTTGATCTTTCGATACAGAGTCCGCTCCCCGATGCCCAGGACCTCAGCCGCCTTCCGGCGATTGCCGCGAGACTGACTGAGCGCGACGGCGATCGCTTCTTTTTCGAGATCAGCCATGGTCATTCCGGGGCGATAGACGACGGCACCCCGCTCTTCTCCCTCTCCAACTGGCAAGACGTCGGCCAGAGGTTGGCTTTCCCCAAGCTCGATAACCTGAACTCGCTGAGGACGATCGTCCAGGCGCCTCCGCAGCTCATCCAGTTGGAGGCGTAAATCCATGATGTTCCTGAGGATAAACTCAAGTTCCTGCCCGCCAGCCTGAGCCCCGCCACCCCCGATTCTGACCGGTAATAGCCGCCCCCCGCCCTCCATGACATCCGCCGGAATGTCGCTCCCCCGGATCTCTCTGCCGGGGGCGAGCACCACCATTGATTCGATCAGGTTGCGCAACTGCCGCACATTGCCCGGCCAGGGTGCCTCGGCGAGGATCTGCATCGCCTCGGCGGTGATACCCCGGAAGGGCCGTTCATGAGTCTGGCTGAACTCACGGACGAATCGCCGCACCAGCAGCGGGATATCACTCCGCCGTTCCCGCAGCGGCGGGAGGTAGATGTTCAGGACGTTGAGCCGGTAGTACAGGTCGTCGCGAAATTCCCCCAGACCGACCGACTCACGCAGACTCCGGTTGGTGGCGGCGACGACGCGCACGTCGACCTTGATGGGCTGCACGCCGCCAAGTCGGAAAAACGTGCGCGTCTCGAGCACGCGCAGCAGCTTCACCTGCACACTGGCGGGGATCTCGCCGATTTCATCGAGGAAGATCGTGCCGGTGTCGGCCAGCTCGAACCGGCCAAGCCGCCGCTCGGCCGCGCCGGTGAAGGCGCCCTTCTCATGTCCGAAGAGCTCCGACTCGAGCAGCGTCTCCGGCAATGCGGCGCAGTTGACCGCGATGAACGGGCGGCCCCGCCGGGGCGAGAGATCGTGAATGCCGCGGGCGACCAGTTCCTTGCCGGTGCCACTCTCCCCCTGCACCAGGACGGTGCTGGAGACCGGGGCCATCTGCTCAATCCGGATGAGCAGCTCCTGGATGGCCGCGCTTTCCCCCATGATGCCGGTGTGATGCTGCAACTGGCGCCGCGCGATCAGCCGTTCCGCGAGGTGCACCACCTCCGCCGGTGCGACTGGCTTGGCGACGATCTCGGTGACATCCACCGGGCGACGCTCCCGGTCGCCCGCGCTGGCGTCGGTCGATTCGAGCAGGGCGAGTGTCGAGATCTCGGCGTCACGCGCCAGGCCGGCGATGGTGCGACTGGACGGTTCGTACAGCGATCCGGTGAGGATGACGAGTTCGGGCGCCTCGCGCCGCAACACCTGGCGCGCATCGTCCAGCGACGAGACCATCGCCGTCTTGTGCCCGGCCGCCTCGAGCGCCGCATTGACCCGCACCGCGGTCTCGAGGTCGTCCATCGTCAGCAGAATCTTTGAGGCCATGACACTCTCAGGGTGAGGCGCCGAGCATGCGGCGGCAGCGTGCGCGACGCTCCGCGTTCAGGCGTGCGGCATCAATGCCCGGTCTTGCGTCCACGAATCAAATCGACCGCATGGTGAACCAGGTCGTCCAGCACCCCAAGGCCATCGCGGACGCCGCTGGGACTGCCCGGCAGATTAACGATGAGCGTCCTGCCGCGAACCCCCGCCACGCCGCGGGAGAGGGCTGCACGATGAAACCGCGGGTAGACGCTCATCCGGATCGCCTCGGCGATACCGGGGGCTTCCTTGTGGAGCACCGTCCTGGTGGCCTCTGGCGTCACGTCGCGCTCCGTGAGTCCGGTGCCTCCAGTCGTGAGGATGAGATCGGCGCGGTCCGCATCGGTCCAGTCGATCAGCAGCGCCGTGATGCGGGCCGGCTCATCCGGCACCAGCGCGCGCACCGCCAGCTGGTCCTCGCGGGCCGTCACCCACGCCGCGATCGCGTCGCCGGAAGCGTCCAGCCGCTCCCCGCGGGCACCGGCGTCGGAGATGGTGAGAATGCCGACCCGTACCATCACAATTGCGACTTTGGTGGCATATGGATTGCTCCCCAGAAGCTCCGGATATATAGTGACGCAGCACCACACAGGCGTCCCGCTGACGCCGCCTTCCCGCCCTGCCCCGGAGCCAGTATGAACTTTCGTCGGACGACCCCAGTCGTGCTCGCCCTCCTGCTGCTCGTGATGGCTCCCCGGGGGCTCACGGCTCAGACCTACGCCCAACAGGTGTGGGATCAGCTCCAGGTGCACTACAAGACGATCGCCAAGAACTCGTCCGACTGGTACCTGCGGAACTATGTCATGGGCAAGCTCAAGGAAGATGGCGTGGACAGCTGGACCTTCTACTTCGACGCCTCCAACTCCTCCATCCTGACCGCCGCGTGCGACAACGACTGCAAGGATGTCGACATGGTGATCAAGAATGACGATGACAAGGTCGTGGGGAAGGATACCAAGGACGATGACACGCCGGTGATCGCCTTCAAGCCGGATGAGTCGGGCAAGTACACCATTGAGATCACGATGGTGAAGTGCAAGAACGACCCCTGCTACTTCGGGTTTGGCATTTTCCAGAAGTAGGGATTCCGCGTTGGCACCGCCAGCCGGCGGTGCCTTCCGGCGGCCTGCTCAGCGCTTGACGGACCCCTTGGTCCAGAACGGCTTCTGCACCACCTCGGCATCCAGCAGCTCGCCCCGAATCTCCACCTGGAACCGGCTTCCCACCGCCGTGTGTGATACCGGGAGGTAGGTCGTCCCGACGGAGTAGCCCAGCGACGGGCTCATCGTCCCGCTGCGGACCTGATCCACCACGACACCGTCCACCAGCACCGGAAAGCCGTGACGGGGGATGCCCTTGCCCGTCATGCGGAATCCGACGAGGCGCCGGGTGACGCCCCGGACCTTCTGCGTCTCCAGCGCGACGTGGCCGGTGAAGGGCGACCCCTTGTTGAGCTTCACGATCCACCCGAGTCCGGCCTCGAGCGGCGTGGTGGTGTCGTCGATATCGTTGCCGTAGAGCGGATAATTGACCTCCAGCCGCAGCGTGTCGCGGGCGCCCAGCCCGATCGGCTGGGCGGTGCCCGGCGCCACGATCGCATCCCAGATGGTGCGCGTGTCGCCGATCCGGCAATAGAGCTCGAAGCCATCCTCGCCGGTGTACCCGGTGCGGGAGATGAAGCAGCCCGCCCCCGCCACTTTCCCGCTGGCGAAGCGGTAATAGCCGATGTCGCCGAGCGGTGTTGCCGTCAGCGGCTGGAGCACCGCCTCGGCGAGCGGTCCCTGCAGCGCGAGGAGTCCCACCTCGTCCGAGATATTCCGGAGCCGGGCGTTGGCCCCCTGCTTTTGCGCCACCACGTGGGCCCAGTCCTTGTCAATATTCGAGGCGTTCACCACCAGCATCAGCTTGTCCTCGAAGCGATAGACGGTGCAGTCATCGACGATCGTGCCCTGCTCATTGAGGAGCGTCGAGTACTGCACCTGGCCCGGTGCCAGTGCGCCAACATCGTTGGTCGTGATTCGGTTGACGAATGCGTTGCGATCGGGGCCCGTCACCTCGAATTCCCCCATGTGACAGACATCAAAGATCCCCGCTCCCTCGCGCACCGCGCGGTGCTCGGCCAGGATCCCGCCGGCATACTGCACCGGCATTTCCCATCCGGCGAACGGCACCATCCTGGCGCCGAGGGCACGGTGGACATCGTACAGTGGGGTGCGCTGCAGCGGAGTGTCAGTCATCACGGGTGTCCGGTGGAGGTGGATCGACAGCGATGGAGCATCCGATGCGCCAGGTGCCCTGCAGCCAGCCAGTCACCGCTAGAGGATGTAGCGCCGCAGGTCGTCGTCGTTCACGATTTTTTCCAGCCGACCGCGAATCACATCGCGGTCGAAGACGATTTTCTTGTGGGGGTAGTCGGGCAGCTCGAACAGGACCTCGTCCATCAGGGTCGACATCACGGTATGGAGCCGGCGGGCACCGATATTCTCCATCCGGTCATTCGCCAGCCATGCGACCCGCGCGATCTCCGCGATCCCATCCGCCGTGAACGACAGTTCCGCCCCCTCCGCCGCCACCAGGGCCTGGTACTGCTTGGTGAGGGCGCTCTCGGGCTCGGTCATGATCCGGATGAAATCCTGCTCGGTGAGCGGGGTCAATTCCACCCGGATCGGGAAGCGCCCCTGCAATTCGGGAATCAGGTCGGAGGGTTTCGAGACGTGAAAGGCCCCTGCGGCGATGAACAGGATGTGATCGGTGCGGACGTAGCCGTAGCGGGTCTGCACCGTCGAGCCCTCGACAATCGGCAGCAGGTCACGCTGCACTCCTTCGCGGGACACATCGGGACCGGGCGAGGACCCGCGCTCGCCGGCGATCTTGTCAATTTCATCGATGAACAGGATGCCGTGATTCTCGGTCCGGTCAAGCGCCTCGTTGATCACGTCGTCCATGTCGACCAGTTTCTTGAGCTCCTCGTCGATCAGGATGCGCCGAGCCTCCGGCACCCGCAGGGTGCGTCGCTTCTTCCGCCGGGGCATCATGTCCTGCAGCATCTCGAGGAAGTTGATCTGCTCGCCCTCCATCCCCTGCGGCGGCTGCATCATGTCAAGCATCGGGTAGCCCTGCGGCGTCACCTCGATCTCCACCTCCCGATCATCCAGCTTCCCTTCCCGCAACATCTGCCGGAGCTTCTCGCGCGAGCGTGACCGCCGCTCGTCGTCGGACTCCTGCTCCGGCTTGGCCTGCCCGCTTGGCCCTACCACGAAGATTCCTGGACGGCTGGGGCCATCGGTCCGTTCACTGCGGAGCGGCACCACCGGCGGCGGCAGCAGGATATCGAGCAGCCGCTCCTCGGCGCGCTGTTCCGCCTGCGGGTACACCTCGTCCTCGCGCTCGCTCCGGACCATGCTGATTGCCGCGTCCACCAGCTCGCGCACCATCGACTCGGCATCCCGCCCGACGTAGCCCACCTCGGTGAACTTCGACGCCTCCACCTTCACGAAGGGAGCGCCCGCGAGGCGCGCCAGCCGGCGGGCAATCTCCGTCTTGCCCACTCCGGTCGGCCCGATCAGGATGATGTTGTAGGGCGTGATCTCATCCCGGATTTCGTCCGGGGTCTGGGAGCGGCGCCACCGGTTTCGGATGGCGATCGCCACCGCGCGCTTGGCGAGATCCTGCCCCACGATGTAGCGATCCAGCTCCGCCACGATCTGCCGCGGCGGAAGCTCCTCCAGCCAGGGGGAGGCGCCGGGCGCGTCACCGGACGGTGGCGGTCCGCCAACCTGCTCGGGAACCGTCACTGCGGTTGCTCCCGCATCGTCACGAAGCGCTGGGCGGTGACACGCACGGCGTTCGCCCGGGCGGCGAAAAGCGCGTTGAGGAACAGCCCCGAGGCAACGGTCACGACGCTCACAGCTCCAGGATCGTCAGGTTGCGATTGGTGAAGACGCAGATGTCCGCCGCGATTTCCAGCGAGCGCTGCACCGTGTCGCGAGCCGAGAGACGATCATCCGGCAGGAGCGCACGGGCCGCGGCGAGGGCGTAGTTGCCGCCCGACCCGACGGCGAGAATGCCGTCGTCAGGCTCGATCAGCTCCCCGCCACCCGAGAGCAGGAAGGTGTGCTCCAGATCCGCGACGACCAGCAGCGCCTCGAGCCGTCGCAGCACCCGGTCGCTGCGCCAGTCCTTGGCGAGTTCCACCGCCGCACGCGGCAAGTTGCCGGGGTGACGCTCCAGCTTCTCTTCGAACTTCTCATACAGCGTGATGGCGTCGGCGACGGAACCGGCGAACCCGGCCAGCACCTTGCCGCCCTTGAGGGCCCGCACCTTGGTCGCGCTCGCCTTGACCACCGTGTCTCCGATACTGACCTGCCCATCGCCGCCGAGGGCGGTACGTCCATCTTTTCGGACGGCGAGGATGGTGGTGCCGTGATACGTCGTCATGAATCTCCTGTCAGGCGCGGCCACGGCCCCTATGCCCGCGGGTGCGCCTGCTGATAGACCTTCTTCAATCGCTCCACGCTCGTGTGAGTGTAGATCTGTGTCGTGCTGAGACTGGCATGACCCAGCATTTCCTGCAGGGCCCGCAGATCCGCTCCGGCATCCATCATGTGCGTCGCAAAGGTATGTCGCAGCGAGTGGGTGCGCAGGTTGTCCCCGCCGACCACATCCAGCGCCCGGTGCACGATCCGCTGCACCGAGCGGGGCGTGAGGCGCCGCCCCCGCTGACTCAGGAAGACCGCCATACGGTCCGCACCGGGACGCTGTACCAGTCGCTCGCGCTGGTCGAGCCAGTGTCGCAGCGCCCGGCTGGCCCGCCCGCCGACCGGTACCAGCCGTTCCTTGCTGCCCTTGCCCCGCACTTTCACCTGATCGCTCAACAGGTCGAGGTCATGCAGGTTGAGCCCGGTGAGTTCCGACAGCCGAAGACCGCTGGAATAAAATAGTTCGAGGATCGAGAGGTCGCGCAGGCCAGCCAGGTCGTGGTCTTCCGCCCGGACTTCGGCCGCGGCAAACATCTCTTCGGTCCGGGCCCGATCCAGATACGCCGGGAGGTGACGATCCTGCTTCGGCACCCGGGCCGCCCGCACCGGAGAATGCTCCAGCCCATGGTGGGCCTGCAGGAACCGGTAGAGTGAGCGAACGGCGGACAGCGACCGCGCCATCGACCGCTTGGCGAGGCCACGTCGCTGCATCTCGCCCAGGAAGCCGCGGATGCCCAGTCGATCCACCCGGCCGAAATCCCAGTCCCCCGCGTAGTGGCGGTTGAGGAAGGTCACAAAGGCCTCGAGATCGCGCCGATAGGCGAGGACGGTGTTCAGCGACAGTTGCCGTTCCTTCTCGAGGTGAACGAGAAAGGCAGCAACATCCGCCGGGGCGGACGGGCGGATCGGGGGACGGGCCCTCGTCGTCATAGCAGCCTGCGCCACAGGTCGAAGTCGGCTACCGCGCGCGCCACGAGATGTTCCTTCTTCGCTTCCTTCTTCCGACCGCCCGACCGCCCCACCGCCTGACTCTCCGGGAGCGGCTCCACCAATCCCCAGTTCGCGTTCATCGGCTGGAATCGGCGTGGGTCGGCTTCTCGAAGATAGCGATACAACGCCCCCAGCATCGTGGTGGGCGGGGGGACCTGCACCGGCTGGCCCGCCAGGCGCCGGGCGAGATTGATCCCCGCCAGCAGCCCCGTCCCAAGCGATTCGGTGTACCCCTCCACTCCGGTGAGCTGCCCGGCAAAGAGCAGCCGGTCATCATCCCGCGCCGCGAGCCCGGGCCCCAGGGTGGCGGGGCTGTTGATATAGCTGTTGCGGTGGATGCTGCCGAAGCGGAGGATTTCGGCCTGCTGCAATCCGGGGATGAGCGCCAGCACCCGCTTCTGTTCGGGAATGCGCAGCCGGGTCTGGAACCCGACCAGGTTCCACATCTGTCCCGCGCGATCCTCCCGTCGCAGTTGCACCACCGCGTGCGGCTCGCGCCCGGTGCGCGGATCGGGCAGCCCGACCGGCTTCATCGGACCGAAGCGGAGCGTCTCCGGTCCGCGGCGCGCCATCTCCTCGACCGGCAGGCACCCCTCGAAATACGGCACTTTGTCGAACTCGTGGGCGGTGAACTGATCCGCCTCCACCAGCGCCGCGATGAACCCGTCGTATTCCTCTCGCGTGAATGGCGCGTTGAGGTAGTCGTCGCCGTCGCCCTTGCCGTAGCGGGAGAGCGCATAGACCCGGGACTCGTCGAGCGACTCGCGACTCACGATTGGCGCGATCGCATCGTAGAACGCCAGCGCGACCGATCCGCCCACCGCCGCGGTGCCGAGCCGCGCACCGATCACCTCGGCCAGCGCTGGCGACGTGAGGGGGCCGGTCGCCACGATCCCCGGCGAGGGCAGGCTGGTCACCTCGCCGCGCTCAACGACGATGTTAGGATGGGACCGCATCCGCCCGTCGACCAGTCCCGCAAACACTTCGCGATCGACCGCCAGTGCCGCGCCGGCCGGCACCCGCGCCTCGTCCGCCAGTGGCAGCAGCAGGCTGCCCAGCGCGCGAAGCTCCGCCTTGAGCAGCCCGTGGGCATTGGCCAGTTCGGTTGATTTGAAGGAATTGCTGCAGACCAGTTCGCCCAGGTGGCCGGACTGATGCGCCGCGGTGCGGACCGTCGGGCGCATCTCGCGGAGCCGGACCCGGATGCCGCGTTCCGCCAGCGCCCACGCCGCTTCACATCCGGCCAGGCCACCGCCCACCACGATCACCTCACCTCCGGGGGATGCGCTCGCGGACGGGCCGCGGGGCGCCGCTCCCGGGGGCCGCTCCATCGTCACGTCGCCGCGGCCTCCTCGGCCTCCAGCACGACGATCTTGTGCTGACACTTGAGGCAGGTGCGCGTCTCGCCATCTGCCTTGCTCACCTTCTTTTCCATGCCCACCCAGCCGCAGCTCGGGCAGGTCTCCGCCACCGGCCGGTTCCAGGTCGAGAAGTCGCAGGCCGGGTAACGCACGCAGCCCCAGAACGACTTGCCCTTCTTGGTCCGCCGCTCGGCGATATCCCCGACATCACACTTAGGACACTTCATGCCGAGGGGGATGGAACGTGTCCCCTTGCACTCGGGGTAGCGGGTGCAGGCGAGGAATTCGCCGAAGCGGCCGGTCTTGATGACCATCGGTGCCTCACAGAGCTGGCACTTCTCGTCGGTCGGCCGGTCCGGCGCACGTGCCTTCTTGAGCGACTTCACGTAGTCGCAGGTCTGCTTGTAGTTGACGCAGGCGAAGTAGGGCCCGAACCGCCCGGTGCGCAGCTCCACCTTGGCGCCGCACTTGGGACAGACCTCCTTCTCCAGCTCCACCGGATCCAGCCCGTGCGCTTCGGCGACGATCGCGCCGAGATTGACGGCGCTCAGCGCTTCCTTGAAAGGACCGTAGAACTTGGCCAGGACCGCCCGCCACGCGAGTTTGCCCGCCTCGATGCCGTCGAGCTCCTCCTCCATCTGGGAGGTGAACTCGACGTTGAAGATCGTGGGGAACTGATCCACCATGATCCGCTCGACCGTTTCGCCGAGCTCCGTGGGCGTGAAGCGCCGCTGCTCCAGCTTCACGTACTCGCGGGCGGAGAGCGTGCTGATGATCTGGGCGTACGTCGACGGGCGCCCGATGCCGAGGCGCTCGAGTTCCTTCACCAGACTCGCTTCTGAAAAGCGCGGCGGCGGCTCGGTGAAGTGCTGATTGGGTGTGATGGCGCGGACCTCGACCGTGTCGCCCGCCGCGAGGGGCGGAATCGGCGGCAGATCGTCCATCGTCTTGCCCTCTTCGGCCTCGCGACCCTCGGTATAGAGGATATGATAGCCGTTGAAGATCATCACCGAACCGGTGGTCCGCAGCAGATAGCGACCCAGATCGAAGTCGACGATCGTCATGTCGTAGACCGCCGGGTTCATCTGCGAGGCGACGAAGCGCTGCCAGATGAGCTGGTACAGCCGGAACTGATCCGGCTCCATGTACTGCTGGATCTCCTCCGGCCGGCGGCGCACATCAGTCGGCCGGATCGCTTCGTGGGCATCCTGCACCCGGGCCGCCTTCGAGGTGTAGGCGTTGGGCGTCTCCGGCAGGTACCCGTTGGGATACTGGTCGGCGATGAATTCGCGCACCGCGGCGATGGCGGTGTCCGACACCCGCACCGAGTCGGTTCGCATGTAGGTGATCAGACCCGCCGGCGCATCCTCACCGACCTCGATGCCTTCGTAGAGATCCTGGGCGGCGCGCATGGTGCGGCGGGCGGAGAAGCCCAGCTTCTTGGCGGCCTCCTGCTGCAGCGTGCTGGTGGTGAATGGTGCACCGGGGCGCTTCTTCCGGTTCTTCTTCTCGACCTTGCTGACGACGAACGCCAGCTGCTGCAGGTCGTTGACCACGGCGCTCGCCGCGTCGACGGTCCCCAGCACGGGATTATGCCCGTCGATCTTCTTCAGCTCGGCCTCGAAGGTCTGGCCCCCCTTGGCGCACTCCGCCTCGATGGTCCAGTACTCCACCGCCGTGAAGGCGCGGATGGCGCGTTCACGCTCCACGATCAGTCGCAAGGCCACCGTCTGCACCCGGCCGGCCGAAAGCCCGGTCTTGATGCTCTGCCAGAGAATCGGGCTCGCCTTGTAGCCCACGAGGCGATCCAGAATGCGCCGCGCCTGCTGGGCGTTGACCAGATCTTCGTTGACCTTTTCCGGCTTGGCCATCGAAGCCTTCACCGCTTCCTTGGTGATCTCCTCGAAGCGCACCCGGTGCATCGGGGCGGTCGTCTCGAGCTGGCCAGCGACATGCCAGGCAATGGCTTCTCCCTCGCGGTCAGGGTCGGTGGCGAGGTAGATGGCGCTGGCTCGCTTGGCCGCCTTCTTCAGGTCCGCGAGTGTCTGGGTCTTGCCCTTGATGGTGACGTACTGCGGTTCAAAATTGTTGTCGACATCGACGCCGAGCTTGCGGGTGGGCAGGTCGCGGATGTGGCCGATCGTGGCCTTCACGTCGTAGCCACGACCCAGGTACTTGCCGATGCTCTTGGCCTTGGTGGGCGACTCGACGATCACCAGCGCCTGGCCGCTCGGCCCCTCGGCGTCCGCCGACCGCGGGCGGCTCGCCCGCTTCTTCGTTGCAGGGGCGACCTTCGCGGGCTTCGCATCGATCTCGGGCACGTCCGCCGCCGCGGCGCTCTTCTTCTTGGGCGCGGTGGTGCGAGCGGGCTTCTTTGCTTTTTTGGTAGTGGCCATGTTGTCGCTGTGACTGCTCTCGGGCTGGGTCGGAGTCATTCCGGCCGCTGACAAGAAAATCCCGGTGTCAAGGGATTGGCAAGGCAGGAAGTTTTCAGCGGGGGTAAAAACGCGCGGACGTACCGGTCAATCCCACCCGGCGCGTGCGCGCGCCAGGACGGCGATTTCGTCCGCCAGCAACGCGGCGGATTTCACGTCGGCTTTCACTTCGGCGTCTGCCTGCAGGTAGAATGCTTCGCGTTCCTTGAGCAGGATGCGCATCTTCTCGACCGGGTCTTCTCCCACCAGCAGCGGGCGATTGCCTTCGACACCGGAACGTTTGGCGGCGGTGAGTGCCATCGTGCGAACGTAGACCAGAAACGCCATCGCGCGCGCCGCCTGCACCTCACCGGACTGCGCCGCCCAGCCGCCGCCGGGCGCAATTACCGCGGGTGGCCCCGCCAGGACCGTGCGCATTGTTTCCAGCTCCAGCGCGCGAAATTTCGTCTCGCCATCTTCCGCGAAGATGCGCGTCACCGGCTTCTGCATCTTGCGGACAATCAGCGCGTCCGGATCCACGAACGGCGCGCCCAGCCGCTCGGCCAGCAGCTTCCCGACCGTGGTCTTGCCGGCGCCGGGCAGCCCGATCAGCACAATATGACGCTTCATCTCGCCTCCTCGACGGGCAGCGCCGCGCCCTCGGCGAGCCGCGCCCACCTCTCGGCAAGCTGGTCCAGGTAGGTCCGCCAGTTGCGCTGCATCTCCCGCAGCGAATCGCCGCCGAATTTTTCCATCAGCGCATCGGCCAGCACGAACGCTGTCAGTGCCTCGGCAATCACGCCCATCGCGGGCACCGCGGTGACATCCGAGCGCTCGCTCTGGGCCTTGGCCGGCAGACCGGTGCGAAGATCGACTGTCGGAAGCGGTGCCATCAGTGTGGCGATCGGCTTCATGCCCACCCGGATGACCAGCGGCTCCCCGGTGGTCATCCCACCCTCGAGGCCCCCGGCGTTGTTGCTGCGGCGTCGATACCCGCCCTGCAGGGCCGGTGCGGCGGCGGTCTGGCCCGGTGTCGCACTCGCGTCGATGGGGTCGTGTACCTCCGAGCCTGGACGCCGCGAGGCCTCGAACCCCATTCCGATCTCGACCGCTTTGACCGCCTGGATGGACATGAGAGCGCCAGCGAGGCGCCCGTCCAGCTTGCGATCCCAGTGTACATGGCTGCCCAGCCCGACGGGCAGCCCGCGCACTACGACCTCGCATTCCCCGCCGAGTGTGTCGCCTTCCTTCTTGGCCTGATCGATCCGGCGGATGATCTGCTCCTCTACCTCCGGATCGAGCACCCGGATTTCGGACCGATCCGCCGCGGGGTTGAGGGGGAGAGGCAGCACCTTCGGCGACGTGGTGCGGATCCCCCCGAGGGACACCACGTGGCTGCCGATATCAACGCCGAACTCCTCCAGCAGTCGGCGGCCGAGTGCTCCGGCGGCGACTCGCGCTGCTGTTTCCCGCGCGCTCGCGCGCTCCAGGATGTCGCGTGCATCCTGCCGGTCGTACTTCAGCACGCCCGTCAGGTCGGCATGGCCTGGACGGGGACGGAAGACCCGCCGCCGGCGGTCCTCCCCCGGGGTGCCTTCGGCGGACATCACGTCTTCCCAGTTGCCCCAGTCGCGATTGTGGACCAGCATCGCGACCGGACTGCCCAGCGTTTCGCCAGCGCGGACCCCGGCGAGCCATTCGATCCGGTCGCGCTCGATCTTCATCCGCGCCCCGCGACCGTAGCCCATCATGCGGCGGCCCAGGTCGCGATCGACCTGCTCGGCGCTCACCGGCAGGCCGGCCGGCAACCCTTCCACGATCGCGACCAGCGCCTTACCGTGCGATTCTCCCGCGGTCAAATACCTCAGCGCCACGTGCTCCCCCATAACAGGCGAGCCCGACCTGCGGTCGGGCTCGCGCCACCGGCAGTCATACTGCCCGGGTTATTCGTTTTCGTCGAGGATCCGCGGTGTCACCAGGATGATCAGATCCTTGCGATTTTCCGTGTTGTTGGTGAAGCCGAACAGCTTCCCGATCACCGGGAGCTGCGACAGGAACGGCAGCCCCGAACGGGTCTTGCTCACTTCGGTGATGGTCAGCCCGCCGATCACCGCCGTCTCGCCGTCGTTGACGAGGAGCTGATTCTTGGCGTTCTGCTTCTGCACCGTGAACCCGGCGTCGAGCGTCGAGAGGAACTTGACGTTGGAGCGCTCGGCCTCAAGCTGCATCAGCACCTGGCGATTGTTGGTGACGTGCGGCGTCACGCGGAGCAGGATGCCGGTCTCCTTGAAGGACACCGTCGCCTTGGGCACGCTGTTTCCGGAGCCGCTGGAGGCGAAGTCGATAATACGGACCGGGACGTCTTCGCCGACCTTGATCACCGCTTCGCGGTTGTCGACCGTCGTGATCGACGGCTCGGCCTGCACGTCCGCCAGATCGACCCGCTGCAGCGCCTGCAGGAACGAGGTGAAGCGGAAGCCGCCGATCGCGGTCGACCAGACCAGGTCCAGCGCCGGCTGCGTGATCAGCCCGTCCGCGTTGGCCACGGCCGCGACCCCTTCGCCGGCGACCGACACGAAGTTCTTGTCGTCGAACAGCTCGCCGGTCGTCGGGTCGATTCGCTGCACGATCTTGTTGTAGAAAGGCCCCTCGGCGGAACCGATGTCATACTTGAGTCCCAGGGCTTCCACATTCGTCCGGTCGACGAAGATGATCTTGGCCTGGATGGACACCTGCGGCGTCCGCACATCAAGGTTTTTCACGAAGTCCTGCACCTCGTTCATGCGGGTGCGGGTCTCGGTGACGATCAACGAGTTGGTGGTGGTGTCGCTCACGACCGCCCCGCGCTTGGTCAGCACCGACTTCACGCTCGGCAGCAATTGACTGGCGCTGGCGTAATTGATCGGGATCATGCGGGTAATCGTGGGCTCGGTGGAGTCGAGCGCGGCCAGCGCGGCCGGGGTGTCCACCCGGATGATCCCGCCGGGCAGTTCCGTGGCCTGCAGCCCCTGCGTCGCCAGCACTGCAGCGAAGGCTTCGGTCCAGGGCTGGTTCTTCACCTCCGCCGTGACTTCACCCTTGATGTCCTTGCCCAGGATGATGGTGCGACCGGAGAAGGCGGCGAATCCGACCACCACATCGGCAATGCTGGCCTTGTCCCAGGTCACGGTGATGCGCGGAGCCGGGGGGGCCACGGCGCTGGTCAGCGCAGCGGCGGGCTCGGCCAGCACAGCCACTTCCGGTTGCGACGCGATCACATCGCGCGCTGCCGAGCGCGGCGGCTGCAGCTCGGATGGTGCGGTGCTCGACCAGGCCAGGAAGCTCTGGTCGGAGCCGAACCGGATCCGGACTTCACCGCCGGAGCGCTCCAGCTTGTAGTCGGTCGCCCCGTCAAGCTGGATCACGACCCGCACCACGTCCGGCCGGAACTGCGAGAACCGGACATCGCGGATCGCACCGCGGCGGAGGCCGTCGTAGGCCGCGCCGGAGCGCTGCAGGGTGGCGCCGACGATGTCGACCACCAGCCGGTCCGGCGAGCGCAGGACGAAGTCCTGGATCTCGGCGGCCCCGCGGAGGGCGATGACGATCTCGGCGTGACCGGGGGTCGGCAGCACGCTGACCGCGGTGACTTGGGCGTCGGTTCCGGTCCTATCCGCACGCAGCGGCGAGGCGGTGACGACGGCGACGATCCCGAGGCACGCCAGCAGGCGTCGCGCGGGCGCGGACAGGGAATGATGGGTCATGGGGTCTCCTCCGGCTGCTTCTTGCGAAGCGACAGTGTCTCCTGGCGCTCGAATCCAATGTCCTCAACGGTGAACACCACGTCGGTCTGGCGGATCTGGGCCACCTTCAGGCGCCCGAGCCGATCCCCGACGCGGAGCTTGTAGCGCTTCTGATTCGCCTTGTCCCGCAGTACTGCGACACTGTTGCCCGCCCGGCGCAGATCGAGGTACACGCCGACCAGCAGAAGATCATTGAATTCCGGACCCACCCGATCGGTGCTGATCAGCGACTGGAACGGATCGCGGGCGCCGCCGGCATAGGTGAAGGTTTCCCGCGAGACTTCCGTCTCCCGGGCCAGTCGGATGGAATCAGCACGCACGCTGTCGGCCTTGGCGCGCACCAGCGAATCCTCCCGCATCTTCACGGCGACCTGCCGGAGCGAGTCGGTACGGACCTTTTCGCGGGCCAGCCGGAGACTGTCCGCCCGCATGACCTGTTGCTGCTGCGGCGTGAGCCCGGGCTTGGTGGCGGGGGCCGGCGCGGGCGTCGCCACCATCTTCTTCGTGGTATCGGGCTTGGCGCCCGGCGCAGCCGGCTTCGCGGTCGTGTCCTTCATGGCGACCGCCGCCGGAGCGGCGGGCGGCTTGCCGCAGCCCGCCAGCACCTCGGGTTGAATCAGCCCGGCAGGTGCGCTGGCGAGCCGCTTTTTGCCGGCCGGCGTCTTCTGCACGACGGCGAGAACGGAGTCGCTGCACGTGGCGAACCGGACCCGCGCCACCGAGTCCTTCACGGCGACCTGGTGCAGGCTGTCACGGCGTGCCCGGAGCTCCGCCATGTCCACGGCGGGTACCTCGGGCTTCTTCCCGCAGGCCGCCAGGCCCACGAGCGTCGCCACGGCGAGCAGTCGACCGATTGCGTTAGGTGCCACTGGTCGGGCCCTCCCCGGCCGGCGTCTTCACAAACGTGCGAACCTGGAAACGAGCTTCGAGCAGTGCACCGGAGCTGTCCCCCAGGGCCTTGGCCCGGGTCATGTCGGCGACCCCGAGGTTCAGATCGACCGGCACGATGATGCGCTGCAGGCTGGCGACATCCGAGAGGAATTCGCCCAGCTGGTCATAGCGGCCGATCACCGAATACTGATACTTGTAGGTCTGGAATGGCGCCGGCCCCGGCTCGGGCGGCAGCGGCTGGAAGTTCGCCACCTGCACGCCGCGGATCTTGGCGCGGGTGGAGATCTCGTCCATCAGGTTCGCGACTTCATTGCGATCCGGCACCAGGCGGCGCATCAGCTCGAGGCTCACACGATAGCCCTCCAGCTTGCGGCGCAGATCATCCACCGTCCCGGAGGCCAGCAGCCGCTTGGCGCTGTCGGTCAGGATGGTGAGCGAGTCGATCATGTTCTGGCGCGCGACAATGCTGTCCCTGGTCTGGCTCACGCCTCGCAGTCCCACCATGTCGAGGCCGGTGCCGGTGTATCCGAGGTATCCGATGCCCAGCGCCAGAAGGATCAGGAAGGCCGGGACCTGCTTGTCCTGCGGTACGAGCGCCATGGCTCACCTCACCGACTGGCTGATGGGGACCGTGCGGATATATGCCGAATCCGCCTTGGCGAAGCTCGCCTGGATGGTGAACTGGGTCACCGGGCGCTCCTTCTCCACGATCGTCTTGGCCTCCAGCGGCGTCACGTTGTCGAGCCACGGCGACGCTTCGAGCTGGCGCAGGAACCGGGTGTAAGCCTGCAGGTCCATCGTGCGACCTTCCATCTTGAAGACCATGGCCCTCGGGGCGACCTCTCCGGTATCCGTGACCACCGCCCGCTGCGCCACCGGCTGCCCGATCGTGGTGAGCCAGGTATAGGGCGGCAGAGCCTTGGCGACTTCGTCGAGGATATGCGGCCAGACGTAACGATCGCCGTCCACGCCGCGAATCGTCGCGATCTGGGCCTTGAGCGAATCCCCGATCAGCTCGGCGCGGCGCTTCTGCCGGAGCAGATTGTCGAAGCGCTTCTGTTCATCCTTGGCCGCTTCGAGCTTCGGCGCGAGCGCGCTGTACTGCGAGTTGCCCTTCACGAATCCGTAGCCGAGGAACACAGCCGTCCCGATGCACGCGGCGGCGGCGCCGACCAGGAAGGGATCCTTGACCTTGGCCCCGAGCGCCTTGAAGCGGTCGACGACCTGACGCGTACCGCCGCCAGGCGCCTTGCGCTTCTGACCGGGTCGGAGGTTGACGGTGATCATCATGAGTCGCGGTCTCCAGACATGAGGCTCACGCGGCGGCGCGGAGCGCCAGGCCAATCGGGAGCATCAGCAGCGGAGAGATCTCGTCCATGCTCATGGTCGAGAAGACTCCGTCCGCCACACGCAGCCGGGCCAACGGATTCGCCAGTTCCACCGGCAGCCGCAGCCGGTCAGCCAGTACCTTGTTCAGTCCGGGAATCCGGCCACCGCCGCCCGTGAGCCAGAGTCGTGAGATACCGCCAGCCGAACGACTGGCCGACTGGAGAAACGCCGCGGCGCGCTCAATGCCCACCGCCAGCTCCTCACCCCGGGTCTCGAGGAAGGGATCCAGGATCTCGTTGCGCTCAAAGCCCTGCAGCAGCTGATCGGCCTCTTCCGCCGACAGGCCGCGTTCCCGCTGAATGTCCTCGCGGAACCGGCGGGTCCCCACCGGGAGGTCCCGGGTCAGGACCGGAATCCCGTCTTCCAGGATATTGATGTTGGTCATTTCATGACCGATGTTCACCAACCCGACAACCCCCCTCATCTCATCGGGATAGTTGATTTCGAACGCATTGTGCAGCGCGAACGCATCGACGTCGATGACGATCGGGGTCAGGCCCGCCTCCGCCAGCAGCGCCACCTTGTTCTCAACCAGTTCCCGCTTGGCCGCGACGAGGAGCACCGTCATCTGCAGCCCCTCCCCTTCCGGATCCAGAATCTGGAAGTCGAGTTCGACATTTTCCATGTCGAAGGGCACATGCTGTTCGGCCTCCCAGCGGATTACTTCGCGCGCGTCCGCCTCCTTCATCCGGTCCATCTGGATCTTCTTGATGATCACGTCGCGACCTCCGACGGCGATCACGACCTGCTTGGTCTTGACGCCCGCCGAGGCGAGGAGTCCCCGGATGGCATCCGCGACGATGCCCGGGTCCATGATTTCGCCCTCGACGATCGCATCGTCGACCACGCTGGTATAGGCCACCTTCGTCAGCACCGGATCACCGACCCCGTGCGAGATGACGACCAGCTTGATCAGCCCGGATCCGATATCCAGGGCGACCGTAGTCTTTTTCCGGCTGAAGATGCCCATAGGCGTCTGACCGCACTGGAGCTGAGTAGGTATGACCAAGGAATGGAAGGCTACGCTACAGCCTGTCCCGACTTTTGTCAAGCTATTAAGTTGCTTGAGGTGCAAACGAACAAACCATTGGTAAGGTAAGACTTATCTACTTTCCCATCATACAATGCTTGAGGTCGCTTGGCTTCACATATACCCCTTAGCACACAGCGTACCGTATATTCGCCCCACTCTCGACCACCGGGTGAAATTGCTTGAGCCATACCATGCTAAAGTATTGTATGTAAACCTCTTAAAACGACTAGCGCCACACCGAGTCAGGCTGGCGCCAGACACTCTTTTTCCGCCCTGGGTACCAAACAAATGGCGGGCGACCCGTGTGGATCGCCCGCCATCGTGCAACCTCAGAGGCTTACCAGCAGCCGGGCGAGCCTTCCTGAAGCGGGTTCGGGGACGGGTTGTTGCCGACCGGGCCGGTGTAGATGCCGCAGTTGCTCGGCACGCCCGTGACGGCCGGGTTCACCATCGTGGCCGTCCAGCCGGCGGCGTCCACGTAGGTCAGGGTCAGCACGTTGCCGGTGCTCGGGACGAAGGTCACAACGCCAGCGCCACCGGTGCCGTTGGCCTGAGTCGCGCCCGCAGTGCCGGCGTAGTCGTTGTTGTCCGAGAAGAAGGCTTCCTGCGCCGTCACCAGATTGCGCAGGTCCGACTTCATCGAGGCCACGATGGCCTTCTGCTTCGTGTTGGCAAACTTCGGGATCGCGATCGCCGCGAGAATGCCGATGATCACCACCACGATGAGAAGCTCGATAAGTGTAAAGCCCTTGCGATTCATGCTACCTCCAAAGATGGATACCTGCGGAACGATGGTCGGGGGCGACCGCTGTAACTCTGCATGGGGATAAAGCAACGCATATGCCAACAAATGCAAGAGTCGATCAACCCTCTGGTATATAATCACTTGGGCAAAAATAGTCAGACACCTTTTGCGCTTTGCCATGGTCTTCACTCATGGACTCTGCGGCAAGATCAAGCACTCCCTGCGAATTGCCGCCCTCCTAGGGTGGCCGGAACCACCGCCGCTCGACCTGGAAGAAGGGCCGCCCTGCCCCCGCCGCAACTCGGCGGACCGCGCAGGTCGACCGGCGGATGCTGCTGGCATCGCGCAGGGTCACACTGTCAGCCGCAGCAACTGCCCCAGTGAGGGTCGCCTGATCCTGAACCGTGAACGGACCGAGCACCACAATGCCGCCAGTGAACTGGAAGACCCCACTCAAAGTCAGCGCGCCCAGCCCGATCAGCACCCCCTGCCCAACACCATCGCGCAACTCCGTGCCAGCGGAGGCAACAGTGATCGGGAAATACGAGCCGCAAGGCCGGAGGGGGCCGGAGGGGTCTCCCAGATTTCCCGGCGCGACGAGATCGCAGCTCCCATCGACCCGCACCGCCGGGCCGGCGCCGAGCACAAGTCCGCCCAGACGCTGATCGGCGTGAACGACCAGGCTGTCCAACGGTACCGCGCCCAGGCTGTCCAGCCAGCTGGCCACCACCGTCGAATCCATGCTGACCACGGGGCTGCCGGACATGCAGGGGGGGCCGCTGCAGCTCGCGGGGTCCAGACGGCCAGCGGGTCCGAGGACGAGGCTCGGCCCTGGTGGTGCGGGCGTCGGGCACAGTGCACCCCATGGAGCCGGATTGAAGTCGGCCCCGTCCACAATCGCGGTCGTCGCCACCGACACCGCACCGCTACCGATGACGCCCGCATCGTCCCGCAGGCGCGGCGCAGTTCGCACCACGAGTTGCCCGGTCCGCTCGCTCGCCTGGAGTGCACCGGCCCCTGAACGACGCTCGACAGTCGACTGCAGCAAGTAGAGACCCTGTCCCAGTCGCTCCAGGGAATCGAACACGGTCATCCCCGAAGCCGAGAGTGTTGCGGGAAGGAGTGCGTGCCCTCCGACACCGATGGTCTCCGCGAGCAGGGGATCCCAGCGACTCACCTGCCAGTTCACGTTCCCCTCGGCGAGCAGGGTAACCTGACTGCGGGCCGTTCCGCTGCGTCCCCCGGCAAGGCGAAGGCGGGCACTGGTGAGTGCCAGTGCCGACAGCGCCCCGAGCAGTAGCACGAGCAGGAGCGCCAGGAAGAGTGCGTGGCCGCGCTGGTTCATGGCGCAAGATTTCCTGGAGTGAGTGTCACACCGGCACTCTCGCTCGGGGCCGGCCCCGTCCCGGCCCCCCAGCCCGACCAGGGTCTGCTGAGTCCGATCTCGATCTGCCGGGTAGCGACCAGTGAGGCGGTGGTGCTTCCGATGGAGTCCCGCAGAATGAAGCCGCTTCTCGCGAGCGCAAATGGGCCAGTGAGTGGCTGGATCGCTTCGCCAGCGCTGACGGACCGGACCCCGAGCCAGGTCGCGCCCGAGGAGGCATACAGTCGCGCCTGCATGACTTCGAACAATCGGGTGGGGATTGAGAGTGGAAGCGCTGAGAGCGAGACCCGCGTCGTGTCGACGACGGTCACCAGATTCCAGGCAGCGTTCGATCCGCAGGCACCGGCCTGCACGGCGAGAATCGGTACCGCGACCCAACTCCCCGCCCGTCTCAGTTGGGGATCCGGACCAACGAACAGCAGGAGGCTGTCGCGCCCGGGCTGAGGAAGACGGGCGCCGGCGTAGCGCGCCTTCGGGACCAGGACCGCATTCGCCGTCACCTGACACGCCAATGCCGTCGCCCGCTCCCCACGATAGGACAGCGACTCCGGCGTCTGGCGCAGCAGATCGGATCCGGCGGCATCCCGGCCGAGCGACGCGAGTTCGCTGCCGAGAAACCCCACACCTGTATCCAGCGCCGATTCAGCGTCGAGTCGAGCGAGGTGGGCGCGAACGGAGCGCTGGAGCACGACGGTCGCGTGGAGAATCACCCCGCCAATCAGCCCCAGGAGGATTAGCCCGACCAGGAGTTCGATCAGCGCGAATCCACGCTGTCCTGTCTTTAGTAACATGGGAGGAAGGTGTTTGCGGTGTCGGAATGTTGGCCGCGTACTGTCTGGTAAGTGGCGACCAGTTGGACGAACTGTCCGCCCCTCGCAGCGATCGTGCTGGAGGTGAGGCGCAGTCCCGACTGACCGAATCGCAAACCAGGGGTAGCGGCCGCGCAGGCTCCCGCCGCGCCGGCCACTTCGGCCGTGAGCCGGGCGGACTCCGCGGAGAGGAGCCACGCGGCGCGGGCCGCATGACCACCTTCGGCGGCGGCCCGGATGGCCAGCGCCACCGTCGCGGTGCTGCCAAGCACGCCCACGGCAAAGACGACCAGGGCGACGAGGCAGTCGATAGTGGTGAACCCGTCGCGATCCGTGTTCATTCGTGCCACCCAGTTGAGGAGTGGAAGCAAGGTGTGAAGGCGTGCAGCTGAAGCGCGTACCGGAATCGGTCGGAGAGGGGCAGAATTCGCGCGGGGGGTAGAAATGCAGAGCGGGGCGACGGTGTTCCGTCGCCCCGCTCCGATTGACCTGCTGCTCAGCTTACCAGCAGCCGGGCGAGCCTTCCTGAAGCGGGTTCGGGGACGGGTTGTTGCCGACCGGGCCGGTGTAGATGCCGCAGTTGCTCGGCACGCCCGTGACGGCCGGGTTCACCATCGTGGCCGTCCAGCCGGCGGCGTCCACGTAGGTCAGGGTCAGCACGTTGCCGGTGCTCGGGACGAAGGTCACAACGCCAGCGCCACCGGTGCCGTTGGCCTGAGTCGCGCCCGCAGTGCCGGCGTAGTCGTTGTTGTCCGAGAAGAAGGCTTCCTGCGCCGTCACCAGATTGCGCAGGTCCGACTTCATCGAGGCCACGATGGCCTTCTGCTTCGTGTTGGCAAACTTCGGGATCGCGATCGCCGCGAGAATGCCGATGATCACCACCACGATGAGAAGCTCGATCAGGGTAAAGCCCTTGCGATTCATCATAACGCCTCCACGGTCAGGTTGCGGCCATGGGGCCGCGCAGGATTAAGTGTACCGCTGAACTCCACCGACTACAAAAGCAACCGTCATACCAGCCTGCTGGACCCGAGCTAAATTATTGAAAATACGCCGCTTAACGAAATTGGCAGATCCGCACCCTGTTCCCGAACTCTGGGAAAACGCAAGAGGGAAGCGGCCAGGCCAGCCTGTCCTGGCACCTCAGGCCGGCGGTTCCGTCTCCTCGTACCGGCTCAGCTTCCGGTACAGGGTTGAGGGGTCGATGCCCAGCACCTCCGCCGCCCGGGTCTTGTTCCCACCCTCCGTCTGCAGCACGTACATGATGTACGCCCGCTCAATGACGTCCAGGGTGGGGTTGGCATAACTCCGCTCCGCCACCAGCGGCTCCTTGCGCCGCTTGGTGATCCGCTCTGGAAGGGTTGCGGGCTCGATGATGTCGCCCCGCGTCAGCACCCAGGCGTGCTCCAGCGCGTTCTCCAGTTCGCGGACATTGCCGGGCCAGTCATAGACCATGACAGCATCGAGCGACTCGGCCGACAGCGCCTTCGGATCGGCATTGTGCTCCGAGGCCAGCCGTTGCATGAACGACTCGACCAGGAGGAGGATGTCCTCCCGCCGGTCCCGCAGTGGGGGCAGGTGGATCGTGATGACATTGAGTCGGTAATACAGGTCGGACCGGAAGCGGCCCCGGCGCGCCTCCTCCTCGAGGTCCCGATTGGTCGCGGCCAGGATGCGAACGTCGACCGGTATCGCCTCGGTTGCGCCGACGGGAATCGCTTCGCGCTCCTGCAGCACGCGCAGCAGCTTTACCTGGAGCGGCGCGGGCATCTCGCCGACCTCGTCGAGGAAGAAGCTGCCGGTGCGGGCCGCGGCGAAGAGCCCCTGCTTGTCCCGGACCGCGCCGGTGAACGAACCCTTCACGTGACCGAACAGTTCGCTCTCCAGCAGGTTCTCGGGCAGGGCGCCGCAGTTGATTGAGAGAAACGGCCCTTCGGTTCTGGTCGAGAGATTGTGCAGGTAGCGGGCGATGACTTCCTTGCCCGTTCCGCTCTCGCCCTGAATGAGCACGGTGGATTCCGTCGGCGCCACCTGCTCAGCCAGCCGGAGGATATCGAGGAAGCGGCGGGACTTTCCGATGGGCCGGCTGACCCCCGCGCGGTCGCGCCGCTTGATCTCGGTCCGGAGCTGCTTGTTCTCCACCCGCACGGCGCGGAATTCACACGCCCGCCGCAGGATGGCGACCAGCTCGTCGTTGGCGAACGGTTTCTGGATGTAGTAGAAGGCGCCGGCATTGACCGCTCCTATGGCGGTTTGCAGCGACGCCTGCGCGGTCATCAGAATGACCGGCGTCATCGGGTCCTGTTCCCGTGCCGCCTGGAGGATGTCGAGACCGGTGACCTGCGGCATCCGCACGTCGGTGAGCACGATATCGTGAATGCCGGCCCTGATCGCCTCGAGACCGGCCTTGCCGCCCTGGGCGACCGTCACCTCGAACCCTTCCTTTTTCAGGAGGATTCTGAGGGTATCGAGAATGCCGGACTCATCGTCGATGACGAGGACAGTCGGTTTCTGGCTCATGCGGCTTCCTCCGCCCCGCGGCGGGCGGGAAAGAAGATGGTGAAGGTCGTGCCCCGATCGGGGGCCGAGTCGACCAGGGCAACGCCCCGGTGTGCTTCCACGGCTCGCTGAACGATCGCGAGGCCGAGTCCGGTCCCACCCACCCGGCCGGTGACGAACGGTTCGAACAGCCGGTCGCGCAGGTCCGCGGGAATGCCCGGACCATTGTCCCGGATCTCAAGACAGACCGGTTGATCGATGGCGCAGCCACCCGGCAACTCGGCGACCTTGCCGGGTCGAGTCGTCACGGTAATCAGCATCGGTCCGCGGGCGGCCTGCACCGCGTTGAGCAGCAGATTGGCGACCACCCGGTGCAGCAGGTCCTCGTCGCCGTCGAGCGAGGTGCGACTGCCCTGCACCCGGATTTCGATATCGGGCCGGCAGTCGGGATGCTCGCGCACCAGGCGGGCGGCGGCGGTGACGACCGTCTGCAAATCCACGGGCACGAACTCCGTCGCCCGTACTCGCGCAAAATCCAGAAATTCCGACAGCAACCGGGAGAGCCGGTCACTCTCCCGCACGATGAGCTGCGCCAGGTAACGGTCGTCCTCGTCGCCGTGCGCGGAGCGAGCCAGTTGCTCGACGCTGCTGCGGATGGACGCGAGCGGGTTGCGGATCTCGTGCGCCAGCGATGCGGATAGCGCCGCCACCGCCTCCAGCCGCTCGGCGCGAAGATTGAGCTCGTTGAGCCGCTTGAGATCCGAGATATCCGTGAAGATGGCCGTCACAGACAGCCGACCGTCAGAATCCCGCTCAAAGGTGGTGGTGGAGAGGCCAATCGGAAAGATGCGACCGTCTTCGTGGAGCACGGTACCCTCGCCCCGACTCACTTTTCTGCCATGGCGGATCGCGGCGACCATCGCGGCCCAGAGTTCGGGCGAGCGCAGCTTGAGCTTGTCGAGCACCGGCAGACCGGTGCTGCTTTCGCCATCGATCTGGAGCAGCCGCTCGGCCATCGGGTTGATGAAGGCGAGCCGGCCCGCGTCGTCGACGGTCATGACCCCGGAGCGGATGTTCCGCAGAATTTCATCCGCCTCGAGGCGGACCCGGCGCAGTTCGCTCTGCAGCGACTCCCGTTCCGCCCCGGCGGCGCGCAACCGCTGCGCCAGCACCCCCACCAGCACGTAGGCGGCGAGGAACACCCCGATTTGACCCCACAGCGCCAGGCCCGGTCGACTGGCCTGGAAAAACATGCTGTCACCGAAGTAGGCCAGGGCGATCACCAGCGCGACGGTGAGACCACCCCCGAACGACAGGAGCAATGCGTACGCGGCAATGATCAGGATGTAGAGCGACGGCGCGGCGCTGTCCGGTCCGCCAGTGCGGTGCACCAGGAGGGTGACGAGGGCGACATCACCCAGCGCCTGCACCACGAGGAAAAGCTGTCCTGGGCGACGAGCCGCACGCCAGATGAACCAGTAGCCGTAGGCGGTGAGCGCGGCTGCGGCCACCACCACGAGTACGACGAACTGGCCCTCCCGCGACGATCCGCTCCACACCAGCGCTGGAAGCGCGAGCGACGTGATGGCCACGAGGACGCGGGCACCGAACACCCAGCCGAGCAGGGTCTTTTGTCCGGGAAGCGCGCGATCGGTCGCGAGGGGAACAGGAGTTGTCATGGAGTGTGCGAAAGGTAGTGACGGGGAGGAGAGAGTGGGGAGTAGGCGGTGGGCGATTGGGCGATGGCGTGCAATGGACCCGAGTGGCTGAACGCTGAACGCTGTCAGCCGATGTCCGACGGCTCTACTTTATCTCCCCATGTCCTGGCACATCTATATCCTCCGCTGCGCGGATGGGTCCCTCTACACCGGTATCGCTCGGGACCCGGGCAAGCGCCTCGCGCAGCACAACGCCGGCCGGGGCGCCCGCTATACCCGCGCGCATCGGCCGGTCGCCCTGCTCTGGAGCGAGCCGGCGGCGGATCACGGCACCGCGCTCAAGCGGGAGTATGCCATCAAGCAGTGGAGTCGGGCACGAAAGGAGAGGTTGGTGATGGGCAAAGGCGAGGCGGGGGCCGGGCGTGGTGACGGGGAGACCGGGGCGCGAAGTGCGGGGGGCACGGTGCTGCGCGACGAGGGATTCACCAGCTTCCGACCGGGGCTGTTCCGCTTCCTCTCTCAGCTCAAGAAGCGAAACACCAAGGCGTGGTTCGAGCAGCACCGCCCGGTCTACGAGCTCGAGGTCCGGACACCACTCAAGGCGCTGATCGAGGAGATGGACGTCCGGCTGGCGATGATCGCCCCGGAGATCATCGGCGACCCGCGCCGCTCCGCCTTCCGCATCCACCGTGACGTACGCTTCTCGAAGGACAAGTCGCCGTACAAGACCCACGCCGCCTGCTGGCTCTATCACGTCGATGCCGGCCGCAGTGTCGGGGGCGAGGCCGAGGGTGGGGCGGGGTTCTACCTGCACATCGAGCCGGGGCAGTGCCGCATCGGCGCTGGCATCTGGATGCCACCGCGACCAGCCCTGGCGCGCATTCGCGAGACAATCGTGGAGCAGCTGCCGGCCTTTGAAACCATCGTGATGGCGCCTGGGTTCCGGCGGCGCTTTGGCGGACTCGACACGGAAGGGATGTTGCTCCGAGTGCCTCGCGGCCATCCCGCCGACCACCCCGCGGGACGATGGCTCCGGCACCAGTCGTTCTTCGTTCGGCGATTCCTGACCGACGCCGAGTTACTGTCGCCGCGACTCCCCGCCACCCTGACCCGAAACTTCACCGCGCTTACCCCCTTCGTCCGATGGCTCAACACCGCCCTCGGCTTCCGCACGCTCGAGCGGCGGGTGTAGCCATGAGTCCGGACGGGCGGTGATGCCCGCCCCTACCCCGGATTGTCACCATGTTCCCCAGGCGGGCGGAGACGCCCGTCCCTATCCCGGATTGTCGCCATGTTCCCGGGCGGGCGGAGACGCCCGCCCCTACCCCGGATTGTCACCATGTTCCCGGGCGGGCGGAGACGCCCGTCCCTATCCCGGATTGTCGCCATGTT
>JBDTMI010000036.1:0-33897 GCA_039934355.1 Gemmatimonadales bacterium | reverse complement strand
TGGGCGGTTGGGCGGTTGGGCGGTTGGGCGGTTGGGCGGTTGGGCGGTTGGGCGGAAGATATTGCTGTCATCCTGAGCGCAGCGAAGGATCTCCTTAGGACGGCCGATGGCTAACGGCCAACGGCCCCCTCAGCTACTAAACCCGATCCCCAGCCGATCCAGCACCCGCAACAGCAGGCTGGGCGTTTCTCCGGCGTCGACCCGGCGCAGCGCTCTCGTGATGGCCTTCACCGCCAGCGCCCGCAGCGGCTCGGGGGGGTAGGGGAAGGGTTTGTGAGTGGCCAGCGAGAGTTGGAGCAGCTCATTCGAGCGTTCCAGCGCGAGATGCGCCAGGATGCGGCCCGCGATCCTCGTCGTGCCGACGCCGTGGCCAGTGAAGCCGAGGCCGTAGAGCACCCGTCCGCCATGGGCGTTGCCGAAAAACGGCGTCATCCGCGTGGTCGAGCAGATGGCACCGCCCCACCGATGGGACCAGCGCAGATCCGCGAGCGCGGGAAAGTGGCGCTGCCAGCTGGCTTCGAGCGACCGGTAGTGCGGCGGGGAATGATCGTGCGACGGCCCGACACTGTTCCCCGGATAGTACGCCGCTTCGCTGGTCCCCCACAGCACCCGGTTGTCCGCGGTCAGGCGATAGTAATTGAAGAAGGTGCGCCCGTCGGTAATTCCCTGGCGGTTCCGCCAGCCGATCGCCGTCAGCTGCGCCGGGTTCAGCGGTTCGCTCACGAGGATGTAGTCGTACAGCGGAATGAATCGCCAGGTGATGCCGGGCAGCAAATGATGGGTGTAGGCGCTGGTCGCCAGGATTACGCGTCGAGCCTGGAGCCGGCCGGTTGCGGTGCGCACGACGACGCCGTCGCCCTCACGCTCGACCGCATTCACCGGGGAGCGCTCGAAGATCCGGACGCCCAGCCCTTCCGCTTCCCGCCGCAGTCCATCGGTCAGGCGTGCCGGATCGAGGATCCCCCCTCCGCGCACCGCAACGCCGCCCTGATACAGTGGTGAATGGACCTCCGCCTGCACCGCCGCCTGATCGAGGAACGTCCAGGTCGTGATGCCAAGGTGGCGGGCGACAGCCACACTCCGATGCAACTCTTCGAGGTGGCCCGGTGTGAGCGCCACGAGAAGGCGCCCGGTCGCCTCATAGTTGCAATCGATCCCGCGCTCCGTGAGGAAGGCGGTCAGCTCCGCCACATTCGTCTCGCCGAGTTGCGCGAGTCGGCCCGCCTCCTCGAGGCCGAAGTGCTGGATCGCCAGGCTGTGACTGTGATCAACCGTCTCCGACAACATCCCGGCGTTGCGCCCGCTCGCCCCGAAAGCGGCGATGCCCTGCTCCACCACGGCGACATCGAGTCCCGGCTCGAGCTGCTTGAGGAAGATCGCGGTCCACAGGCCGGTGAAGCCGGCGCCGACGATGACGATCTCGGCGCTGGCCCGGCCAGCCAGCAGGCGTGGCTCGCGCGACGGGAGGCCGGCGAGCCAGAAGCAGGATTGTTCGATGGAGTCCATGAAATCCGGACGTCAACGGGCGCGGCGCGGGCGGGCTGGGATGCCGGCCCCCACACCATTAACGCATGAGCATGATGTGCGCCCACGGCTTGCCGGGATACATGATCCACGGCAATCCGTTGCCCGGGCGGGCGGGGAGGCCGGTTGATTCCGCCGTGGCATAGGGGATATACACGGACTGCATGGCGGTGGTGCCGTGCGCGAGGCCGGTGGCAGCATCAACGCTGTCGCCGGACGCAAAGAGGTTGTACAGCACCCGCGGTCCATCCGGCATCTTCAGGGTACCGGCCTCGATCGCGGCGAGGCGGCCCGCCTCGATGGCCTTTGGGTCCGCGCCGGTGGCGCGCAGTTCGCGCCCCTTCACCATGAAGGGCTCCAGGTCCTTGTGGTAACAGGCAACCTGCCAGCGCGGCTCGCTCGGATCGTCGGCCAGGCAGATCATTTCGTTGCTGCCTTCGCGCAGTGTGGCCATGCGATGGTAGTTGGTGTAGCCGATCACCGTCGCATTGGCGCGCAATCCCTCCGGCGCTGCACTCACCGCGCCGGCGATCTGCAGTTCGGCGGCGGGCACCTGGGCTGCCAGGGGGGAAGCAGTGGTCGAGAGCACGGCGATAGCGCCGAGTGCGAGATGGTGACAGCGGTATCGCATGCGCGTACTCCTGGACGAAGAAAACCGGGATGGGAGGGAGGCCGACCGGGCGAAATGAATGTCGCAGGTGGGGGAAGGCAAGTAGGGGTTGGGCGATTGGGGGTTCGGCGGTTGGGCGGTTGGGCGCGACCGAAACGCCTTAGGAGCGGCAAAGCCGCGACTCCGCGCGAGGGCGGGGCGATTCGGCAAGCTTCCGGTCGGAGGTGTCAAGCCAACGGCCGACGGCCAACGGCCTTTGGCTGACGGCTGACGGCTCCCCTAGCCCGCCGCCATCCGCTCTGTCTCGAGCAGCTGTTCCTTGAGCGGGAGACCCCAGCGATACCCACCAAGGCTGCCATCCTCCCGGATCACCCGATGACAGGGCACCACCACCGCCACCTTGTTCGCCGCACACGCGCTGGCCACCGCCCGCACCGCACGCGGGCTGCCGACGCTGCGCGCCAGGGCGGTATAGCTGCGGGTCTCACCGGCGGGAATATCCTGCAGGGCCTGCCAGACCTTCCACTGGAACACCGTCCCCTGCAGGTCGAGTGGAATCGTGCGGTCGCGACCGGGCTGATGCACTTCGCGGGCGACCCGCTCGATCAGGTCGCCCAACCAGGCATCGGCGCCGTCGTCCACCCGGGCGCGGTGCGCATCGGGGAACTCGGCGTCCAGTTCACGAATCAGCGTGGTGTCGGACTGTCCCACCGCGACTGCGCAGACGCCGCGGTCGGTGACGGCGACGAGCAACCGGCCCAGCGGTGAGTCGACGATCGTGTAGCGAATCTCCATACCCTTTCCTCCCCTGCGATAGGCGCCCGGTGTCATGCCGAGCAGTGTGTGCGCCTGCTCGTAGAGCCGGCTCCCCGAGCCGAAGCCGGCGAGATAGGCCGCCTGGCTCACATTCGGTTCTCGCTTGAGCCCGCTCTTGAGTCGCTCCGCGCGGCGCGCGGCCTGATACGCCCTCGGCGACACGCCGACGACCTTTCGAAAGATCCGCTGCAGGTGCCAGGGGCTGAGCCCCGACGCCCCGGCCAGTTCGGTGAGCGGCACGGTACGATCGAGCGCGGCGTCGAGCAGCGCCCGCGCCCGCACGATGGCCTGATCCGCGCGCGAGAGCTGTCGCATGTCCGGATGACAGCGGCGGCAGGCCCGGAATCCAGCGGACCGCGCCGAGTCGGTGTCCGGGAAGAAGCGCACCCGGTCCTGCCGTGCCCGACGCGATGGACAGGAGGGCCGGCAGTAGATTTTTGTGCTGGTAACGCCGTACACGAGCTGACCATCCCACGCGGTGTCCCGGCGGGAAACCGCATCCCAGGCGGCAGCGACTTCGATGGGCGTGGTGATCTCGCGATTCATGGGGAGAGAATAGCGCCCCCGTCGTGGAGCGGCTATCCGGAGCTTGCGATCGAACCGGCGTTGCGGGAAGATTGAACCGGCGCCTCCGATTGCGGCACGAGTGCCACAGTGCACTGCCTACGTCATTCCTGGTGAGGTGGCGCCCGCCCTTGTACAAGCTGGCTAAGAATTGATGCTATAAAGGCTTGGGCACCAGGCGGCCGGGCACTTGTTCCGTCGTGCCTCGAGGCAGGATTCTGGCACTTCAATACCGGGTCCAGACTACCTCCCGGCCAGCCCAACATCACCAGTCCGCCGTGCGCCTCCGGCATGTGCGGGAGGCTCCGGCACTCTGATGGCGATGGCCTCGCGCGACGCCGGGTGACAGTTCTCCTGAGGAGATCATTTGAGCGTGATCCAAGAACGGATCGTCGACCTGCCGCCGAACTATCTGAAGCGCACCGGACTGTTCTATGCCGGCCTGCTCGCGGCGAGTGCCGCCATCTTCATTGTGGTGCTGAAGTTCGGCGCCGGACTCACCGCCGCCACCGCGATCGCGCCCGCCACCGTCGCAGCGCCCCGCCCAGTGAGTGTGCTGCCACAGGTGCTCATCGCGCTCGCCGCGGTCGTCGCGGTGGGTCAGGTGCTGTCCTGGCTGCTGGCCAAGATCGGGCAGCCGGCGGTGATCGGCGAAATGGCCGCCGGTATCCTGCTCGGACCCTCGCTCCTCGGCCACGCCCTCTCGGCCAGGATTCTCGCCCCCGCGGGGGCGCCGACACTGGGAGTCATCTCCCAGTTCGCGGTCATCCTCTACATGTACCTGGTGGGCCTCGAGCTCAACAGCCGGATGCTTCGGTCCAGGCTGCACGCCAACGTCGCCATTTCGCACAGCAGCATCCTGCTGCCCTTCGTCCTCGGCTCGGCCCTGGCGCTGGTACTCTATCCCCGGCTGGGTGATGCGAGTGTTCCGTTCATCAGCTTCGCCATGTTCCTGGGGTTGGCGATGTCGGTGACCGCCTTTCCGGTGCTGGCCTACATCCTCCGCGAACGCGGCATGTCGGGGACGCAACTGGGGGCCACGGCGCTGGGGTGCGCCGCCGCAGACGACGTGACCGCCTGGTGCCTGCTGGCCGTGGTCACCGGCGTGACCCAGGCGCAGTATGGGGGGACGCTGACCACTGCCCTCGGCGCGCTCGCCTATGTCGCGGTGATGTTCTTCGTCGCGCGCCCCCTGCTGAAGCGATTGCCGCGGGGGAACGCCACGACGCTCAGCCGGCCGATGCAGGGGTTGATGTTCATCCTGCTGCTGCTCTCCGCGCTCGCGACCGAGGCCATCGGGATTCACGCCGTGTTCGGCGCCTTCGTGCTCGGTGCGTTGACTCCGCACGACAGTAATGTCGCCCGGCTCCTTCCCAAGCAGACCGAAGGGGTGGTCGTGGTGCTGCTGCTGCCGGCCTTCTTCGCCTTTACCGGAATGCGCACCGAGATCGGCCTATTGGCAGGCGGCGCGGGATGGCTGCTCTGCGGACTCATCATCCTGGTCGCGACGGTGGGCAAATTCGGCGGGAGTCTCCTCGCCGCGCGGGCGACCGGCCTGAGCTGGCGCGAAGGCTCGATGCTCGGCATCCTGATGAACACCCGGGGCCTGATGGAGCTGGTGGTGCTGAATATCGGCCTCGATCTCGGCATCATCTCTCCCACGCTCTTCTCCATGATGGTCGTCATGGCCCTCGTGACCACCTTTGCCACGACACCAATCCTCGATCTGCTGATCCGGGGTGACACGACCGGCGCAATGAAGCGCCCGGCCTGATGCCGTTCGTGGCGACCCAGCGGGTCGCCCCTGCGTTTTCCTCCCGCCCACCCTCCGCATCACCACACGCCACCGACAGCAGACGACTCGGACATGGTACTACGTTTCCGGCGTCGTCAGGCATGTGCTTCAACCCCGGGGCCAAGCTTATGACGGAATATCTGCTGGCGAGTGAGTTTGATCAGACACTCTCGGAAGTGGGGACTGATGACCGCTGACCATGTCCAGTGGATCGGCTGAGTGGCGACCGCCCTGACGGTCGGCTCCTATTTCTGCCGCAACCAGATTACCCTGCGCCGAGTGCAGGCCGTGTCCGCCGTGATATGGACGAGCTACGGAATCGCGATCAGCGCCCGCCCCATCATTGCGGCGAACGTGATCGTTGCCGGCGTGGCCGTCTGGTCGACGCTTCGCGGCCCGGGACGGGATGGCTCGTCGGCGGCTGGCACCAACGCGTCGCCGCCTTCGAAGGTCGCCTGATCCGACTGTCTCCCTGTTCGGCCATGGCCCCATGCCCGCATTCAGACCCGCTGTCGCCATCCCTCGCACCGTGTGGACCCTGGGATTCGTCAGCCTCTTCATGGATCTCTCCTCCGAGCTGATCCACAGCCTCCTGCCGGTGTTTCTGGTCACGACGCTCGGCGCGAGCGCCCTGACGGTCGGGCTGATCGAGGGACTCGGCGAATCGGTGGCACTGATCACCAAGGTCTTCTCCGGTGCACTCAGTGACTTCGTCGGCCGCCGCAAGGGGCTCCTCCTCCTGGGATATGGCCTGGCGGCGCTGACCAAGCCGCTCTTTCCGCTGGCGCGCTCGGTCGAGGCGATCCTGACCGCACGGCTGCTGGACCGCGTGGGCAAGGGCATTCGCGGCGCGCCGCGTGATGCCCTCGTCGCCGATGTCACCCCGCCCGAGATCCGTGGGGCGGCGTTCGGGCTCAGACAGTCGATGGACACGGTCGGAGCGTTCCTCGGTCCGCTCCTCGCCATCGTGCTGATGATCCTCTTCCACGGGGAGATGCGGCGGGTCTTCTGGATTGCCGTCATTCCGGCGGGTGTGGCGGTCCTGCTGATTGTCCTTGGGGTCGATGACACGCGGGGCACATCGGCCATTGGTCCGCGGCGGTCTCCCTTCCGCCTCGCGACGCTCCGGACATTGTCACCCGCCTACTGGTGGGTCGTGGGGATCGGAGCGGTGTTCACGCTGGCGCGCTTCAGTGAGGCGTTCCTGGTATTGCGCGCCCAGCAGTCAGGGCTGGCGTTGACCTGGGTCCCCCTCGTGCTGGTTGTGATGAATGTGGTCTATGCCCTCGCCGCCTATCCCGCCGGCGCGTTGTCGGATCGGGTGCGGCGTTCATCGCTGCTGATCGCCGGGCTTGGGCTTCTTATTGTCGCGGACCTGATCCTCGCCCGCGCTTCTTCGACGGTCCTGGTCCTGTGCGGCGTGGCCGCGTGGGGACTGCACATGGGGCTCACCCAAGGCATCCTTGCCGCGCTGCTCGCGGATACCGCTCCCGCCGAGCTCAAGGGCACCGCGTTCGGTCTGTTCAATCTTGTTTCCGGCCTGTGCCTGCTGGCCGCGAGTGCACTGGCCGGGTGGCTCTGGGACACCCACGGCGCGGGCACGACGTTCTACACCGGTGCGGCACTCGCCGGGTCGGCGGCCATCCTGATGCTTGGCCGGGAGCAACGCATCAAGAACTGATTGCTTCGTTCGCTCCGCTCCCCCGGAACGACCGATCCGCTTCACGGCTGACTACTCCCCGCGGTGACGCGACCTCGACGACCAGTGGATCGCCCTGATCCGCCAACCCGCCGCACCGCGGCTGAGCACCAGCAGCTCCGCCCCGTCACTGTCGATCGCGCGACCCTCGAATTGGCCCGTTGCCCGACTGGTTGACATCGCCCACGCCACATTGCCCTGCAGCATGACTGTGATCGCCCCGGTTTTCGCCGGTACAGCTCGGGCAAAGGCGATATCGGCTGGCAGATGATGCGCCCGATAGTGTGCCCGGGTCTCGATGTCCCCGGATTCCATGATCGTGACGTCGGGAGCGAGGAGCGCGAGCATGGCAGCGCTGTCACCCTCGACGAGGGCCTGGTGAAAGTGGTGCACTGTAGCGGCGACACTCGAGGAATCCGTCGGGGCCTGTGCCACAACCTGCCTGGCCCAGACGACAGCACAAACGAGGACCACGATTGGGAGCGAGCGTGTCCGGATTGTCATTGAGGTGACCGGTTCTGATGCGGGGAAGGCCCAACCTATCCCTCACTGCGATACGCGTCCAGACGAGGACGCTCGGGTTAGAATGAGTTCGACTTCGGCATCTCGGGCGGCACGGCGGCGTCAGGAATGGTGGTGATCACCATCGACCCCGTGCGTCTCGCTCGAATCCGGGGCGGAGTCTGTGTCAGCTGAATCTGGATGCGCCGCACCATCCCGCGTCACGGCATGCCCGTGCTCGTGCCCGCCTCGTTCCATCATGACCTGTTCCACCGTCTCCGTCGGCATTCCGATCGCGTGACGAAAGACCAGTTCCCCACCCAGGTTGCCGACCGCCAGCAATCCGAACGCCCCAACCGCACCGATGAACGCCGGGCCACGCGATGCCGGCTGGCGCCAGCGCCAGAACGCCGCGCCGAGCAGCACCACAAACGTCGCGAGCGCCAGGTTCCGGTGCAGTGTCATCCGCGCATGTGCCAGCTCGGAATGCTCCACTCTGTTGTACGCGATCAGGCCGGTCGCAACCGCGGCGGCGGCGCCCAGCAGTCCGACCCACCAGAGCAGCGTCGCCGTCTCCCGCCAGCGGGACGATCCGGTCCAGGCGGCGAAGGCGTCAAGGGCAACGGCGAGGAGGAGTCCGACGAGCGGGAAGTGGATGACCATCGGATGCCAGCTGTGCTGCGGGAACGGGTCCATCGGGCGGCTCCCGGTCGGTGGCGATGGCTAGTGGTGGGTGGAGTCGTGTGGCATCGACATCCCGGGCATATTGCTGTGATCCCTGACTGGCATCGAATCGGATGCGACCGGGCGCGGCTTCCTGAGCGCCGGCTTCGGTCTCGCGGGCGTGGCTGGGCCCGCCGGCCGAGCGGCCTTGTCCTGCATGGTCGCTTGCGCTTCCAGCGGCATTGCCGTCAACATCTCCCCCATCATCCGCTGCATGGCGGTGTCGGCCATCATCCGCTGGTGCAGGACCGGGTCTGCCATCATGCGTCGATGCATCTCCATCATCAGCTGCATCCAGGCCACCAGGGTCGAATCCTCCGTCGCGGGCGGCATTGTCATGCCACTCATGTCATGCCCTGTGCCCGGCATGTCGTGACCCATACCCTTGGTGGAATCGGTCGTCGCTCCCTGGGCGTGGCCCGTCGCGGTGTCGGCGTCGTGCATGCCGGCCATGTCACTCATCGCTGGCGCTTCCGTACCCAAAGTCGGCACCTCGGGGAGCAGTCCGGTCGCTGGCCCGCCCATGATGCCGACGCCACCCATCATCGCCCCCATGTCCCGCCACTCGCCGGGTGACATCACGTTCCGCGTCGTGTCCTGCATTTCATCGAGCGCCGCGTAGATCACCGCCCGCTTCCGGTTGGCGGGCACGGTGTCCGACGCCAGGATGTCGGAGATGATATCGTGGGTCATGTGCAGGTTGTCGAAGATGATCGCCGCTCGAGGATGCGCCGCCGTGAAATGGGGCGCGACCACCGGCGTCATCGGCATGACCCTGGGAAAACGCGCCGGTGCATCCTTGAGCATGGACCAGAAGCGGGCGATCGTCGCCTGGACCCCGGCTTTCTTTTCACCGGTGGTCGTGCCGAGTATCAGCGGTTCGTACAGTCCTACCTGCAGCCAGTGGTAGGCCCAGATCAACCCGTTGAACTTGGGATAGCCCCGCCGGAAGACCTGGCTGTAGTATTGATCGTCCATCAGCGACATCGACTTCGGCGTCGCCGGAAAGGCGAACCGTCGATTCGAGAGGTAGTAATCCGTCAGCTGCTCGATCCTGGCATCCTGCTCGGCGCGCGTCAGCCGCGGATCGGCGTACACGTCGTAAATCTGCCGGTGCAGCAGGTGGGCCCAGTCGAACATCATCTTGGCCCGCCACGCGAGTTTGGCGTAAGCCGGCTCGATGGTCTCTTCCGCCACCGCGAAGCGTGGCGGACGCACCAGCAGGTCAGTGGTCAGGTAGTTGTATTGACGGGTCTCCAGTTCAGCCGCCAGATCTCGGGGTCGGGTGTACAGCTTCTCGTACAGCACCGCGTGACCGTAGTCGAAGGCGTTGAACAGCCGGCCGCCCTCGGGATACCGGTCGAGGAACTGCCAGTTGAAGCTGCCGGGGTAGTAGAACTGCTCATTGCGCTGGTCCTGCGCCTCCAGCACACCATGCAGGGTGCCGAGAAGACCGCACATCAGCGCGAGACGATGATGATACATGGTGGGCTGTTCCTGACTCAGCGCCCGGCGCCGCGCGGCATCAGCCACGGCAGCGCGAACGCATGGGAGAATCCGGCGGTGACCGCGATATCCGGCCCGATAACCTGGCGAAGGCGCCGGCGCACGCCGAGGTCGAAGACGGTGGTCGTCGTCCACTGATAGCGGGCACCGAGCGCGGCATCGACTTCGACCGGGGCACCCCGGACCGGGCGCAGGGCGACGACCTCGCCGACCAGCAGGGCGCTCTGGCGGAACAGGGTGCGGTCCACCGCGAGGCTGTAGCTCCACCGGTTGCCCGGCTCGAGCGCGGCGAGCGAACGGGTTTCACCGATGGTCCACGCGGCATTGGCATGAAATCGGGTCCGACCCCACGAACGAGTCGCGATCGCCTTCAGCGTCACCCGGGTCGCATCCCCGCCGAGCGAGCCCACCGGGAGCAGCAGGTCAACTCGGGCAGCGAGTGCCGGGAGCGACCGGCTCTCGGTGTTGAGGTTGTACAGCCCGAAGGCCCGCAGGCCGGCCAGGCCCCAATCGGTGTTGCCGCCCGCCGGTGCCCCAGCCACCGGAAGCTTGAATCCGAGCTGACCATTGCGAATGACGCCGTATTCCAGCTCGAAGGTGAAAGCGTGGAGATCGGCGCCACCGCGCGCCCGCTCGTAGGCGTACGGCAGCAGCAGTTCAAAGGCGTGATATTCCGCCGGGTAGGCGTCTTCGGTGAGGACGGGACGATCGTCGTCCAGATTGCGGTAGTCGATCTGCGCGGCGAGGGGAATTCGCGGGGCGAAAAGCAGTACCACACTGACGGCGAGCCGGAGGAGTGTGGTGCGCGTCAATCGGATGTTCCTGAATGGCATGAGAGCAACCTACGCGGTGGAGGTTACTGCTTCCTCAAGCGATGATTAGGGTTTCTTGAGAATCGACCGGACCGGCAGCGACGCTGCTAGGCTAGTCCCGGGCTAATAACGGAAGGAGCTCTGATGCGGGTGCTGGTAGTGGAGGACGAAGCCAAGGTCGCCCGCTTCCTGGTGCAGGCGCTTGAGGAGGAGGGCCACGCCGTGGATGCCGCCGGCGATGGGGTGGAGGCCGGCAACCTCGCGCATGTCAACAGCTACGATCTCATTCTGCTCGACGTGCAGCTCCCCCGCCTCGACGGCCTGCAGCTCGCCGCCGAGCTCCGACGCAGTGGTCTGCAGTGCCCCATCCTGATGCTCACTTCACGGGATTCCACCCAGGACGTCGTCCGCGGCCTCAATGCGGGGGCGGACGACTACCTGACCAAGCCCTTCGCCCTGGAAGAGCTCCTCGCCCGGGTGAATGCCCTCACCCGTCGTCAGCTCGGACCCGTCACCGGCATACTGCGCTTCAAGGACCTGGAAATGGACCGCCTCCGGCGCGTGGTGAAGCGCGGCGGCCGGCCGCTGGACTTCTCCCCGCGGGAATTCCGGCTGCTGGAGTTCTTCCTCCTCAATCCGGAACGGGTCGTCAGCCGCACCACCCTGCTGGAAAAGGTCTGGGACATGTCCTTCGACCCCGAAACGAACGTCGTTGATGCGCACATCTCCAATCTCCGGAAAAAACTCGAGGAAGGAGAACGCCCCCGACTCATTCAGACCGTTCGGGGCGCCGGCTACGCGCTGCGACCGGGTGGGACCGACGCGTGAACCGCTCGTTTCGTCTGGCCCTCGCCCTGCGCACAGCTTTCGGAGTGCTGGCCCTGACGCTGCTGGTCGGCGCGGTCAGCGCGCTGGCACTGCGGACCCTGCTCTATCGCCAGCTCGACGATACGCTGGTGCATCTGGCGGAGGTGGAAGCACAGGCGGGCGCGGCACACACCAGCTCGGAGTTCGAGTTCCACGAGGGAATCCTGCTCTCCGCTCGTCCAGGCTCAAGTCAGGAATTGACCCGGTACGCCCAACTCTGGACCAACGATGGACAGCCGTTGCTCCGGAGCCGAAATCTCCCGGAAGATCTCCTGCTGCCCGCCACCGCCGTCGCCGCGGCTCGAGAAGGCCGCATCGTGTGGGACACCCACCACTGGCGGGGCGAGAAGCTGCGTTGTGTGGTCTACCCGCTGCGTCTCGTCGGAATCGCCCACGGCATGCATCTCCTTCAGGTGGCAGCACCGCTCGCGCCGCTCGATCGGACCCTGCGCGACTTCCTCCTCCTCGGCCTGATGCTCAGCCTTGCGACGGTGGGAGGCGGGTTCGTGGTGGGCTGGCGCATTGCGGGCGTGGCACTGCGGCCCACCGCGGAGATTACGGCGCAGGCGGAAGCGATCCGGGAGGGCACGCCCACCCCCACAATCACCGCCCACGCTGACGCCGACGAATTCGCCCGGCTGGTCCAGGTGCTGAACGCGATGCTGGGCCGGCTCGACCGGGCGTCGGCGGTGCAACGCCGCTTCACCGCCGATGCCAGCCATGAGCTGCGCGGCCCGCTCACCGCGCTCCGGGGGGAGCTCGATCTCGCGCTGAAGCGCGAACGCAGCCCGGAGGAGTATCGGGCCACAATCGCGCGCTGCCGCGAGGAGGTGATTCGCCTCACCCGGGTCGCGACCGATCTGCTCACCCTCGCGCGCAACGAAGCAGGGCTGACGCCGCAGGATACGACCGAGGTGGAGCTGCGCCTTGTGGCCGAGCGGGTGGTCGGCCGGTTCGGGGTGGTCGCCGCCGAGCGGGGACTCCGCTTCAGCGTTTCAGGGCCGGCGACCGTCGTGCGGGGCGACCCCGCCATGCTGGAGCGTGTGGTCGGCAACCTGGTCGAGAACGCGGTCAAGCATTCTCCCATGGGTGGGGCTATCACGCTGGAGATCAGTGCAGAGGATGCCGTGCGGCTGACCGTCCACGACCAGGGCCCGGGCGTGCCGATTGGCGACCAGCCTCAGCTCTTCAACCGGTTCTTCCGTGGTGAGGCACGACACGGAGACAGCCACGGCACCGGCCTCGGACTCGCCATTGCAAAGGCGGCCGCCGAAGCGCACGGCGGCCGTCTGGAGTTCATCGGGAATGCCCCGGGGGCGGTGTTTCAGCTCATCCTTCCAGTGGGGGTCACGCCGTCGTGAAGGTGAACATCATCCCGTAGTGGGTGCCCTGCTTCCACCCGGCGCCCATCATGCCCAGCGGCTGGCCGGCGTGGCTGCCACCCATCATCCCGCTGGTCGCCCACTGCCCTCCCATGCCGGTCCAGCCATTCATGTTCATCATGTGGTTCTGCGCGTCGGTCATTCCCGCCCCGACGTGAATCGTGAACTGGGTGCCGGCCGCAAGCGGATTCGTAGGGGTGCAGGTCAACGTGGTCAGATCGAGACTCCAGCTACAGCTCATCGGGACGGTGGGTCCGCTGAAGCCGCCCTGGTGCAGGTCCATGTACTGCTCCATTCCGGCCATCATCGCCTGCCCGAATGTGAGCGTGATTGTGGTCGACGGGGCGACCGCACTGGCGGCGGGTGCCGGGCTGACGGAAGCGAGTGTGGCTGTATCCGGGCTGGTGGAGTCGGAACAGGCAACGAGCGCCGCCAGTGCGACCACGCCCAACGAGAGAGTGCGAAACATCGGAAGCTCCAGTGCGAACGATCGCAAGCGGGGAGGAAGTACCGATCGGCCCTGCGTGGGCCGATCGTGAGCATGCGTCCCCGCCGGGTGCGCGGTGGCACGCACCCGGCGGGATCCGTTCACGGCTTGCCGTGCGGAGCGATCAGCGTGCGGCGTGGTGCGCGCTCGTTCAATACCGGCGCCTGGAACAGCGCCTCGAGTCGCGCCTGCTGATCGGGCGTGAGCACCGCCAGCGCCTGCTCGTAGGCCTGCCGCTGCGTGATCATCGGGATGTGCTGCGTGTTGTGATGCTTGCCGCCCTGATGCGTATAGCTGTGCTTTTCGTTCCGGATGGCGAAGCTCAGGTTGTCCAGCAGCGCGAACTGCACCTCGGTCAGATTCAGGAGTTCCTTCTGCGCCATGATCTGCTCCACCACCTGGTGAGGCTTCAGGCTCTGAAAGGCCCGCGGCACCGGACCATCGGCACGCGCCGGGGTCGAGGCGGCGAGCAGCAGAGCGGCAGTGAGACCAAGTACGGTGCGGGCGGTCATGGGATCCTCCTTGAGATTTCGGTCAGCGGCTCGGCTGATCTCGGGCTTCGGTACCTCGTGGTGCCATCCTACGCGATCAATCTGGCACTGAGGTGCTGAAACGACCCTGAGGCCCACCTTAGCAAACATTTAACTTTGGAGTAGTGAGCGAGCGTTCAGCATTCAGCATTCAGCATTCAGCGTTCAGCGATAAGCAGTCAGCGTTCAGCATTCGGCTGGAAGCTGACGACGTACCGCTGACTGCCGAATGCTCAACGCTCAATGCTCAGCTCCCGCTCCCTCCAGAGCGAATACACCGCCGGAATCACGATCAGCGTGAGCACCGTACTGCTCACCATCCCACCGATCATCGGCGCCGCAATCCGCCGCATCACACTCGATCCTGCCCCCGAACCCCATAACACCGGGAGCAGGCCGGCGATGATCGCCGTCACCGTCATCATCTTGGGCCGGACCCGCTCCACCGCCCCCTCCATGACCGCCTCGTAGAGCCCAAGAAGCGATTGCCGGCCGGCAACCCGCTGGGCCTCCCAGGCATGATCCAGATAGATGAGCATGACCACCCCGGTCTCGGCGGCGACACCAGCTAGCGCGATGAACCCGATCGCCACCGCCACAGACCAGTTGTAACCCAGCGCCCAGATGAACCAGATTCCGCCGACCAGCGCGAACGGCAGCGAGAGCATGACGATGAGGCTCTCGGCAACATTCCTGAAATTGAAGTAGAGCAGCAGAAAGATGAGTGCGAGCGTCGCCGGAATGACCAGCTTGAGCTTCGCCGCCGCCCGCTGCATGTATTCGAACTGGCCGCTCCACGCGATCCGATATCCCGCCGGCATCGGCACCATCTGCGCCACCGCACGTTGCGCCTCCTCCACGTAGCTCCCGATGTCGCGGCCCGCCACATCGACGTAGACCCAGGCAGTGGGCACGGCATCTTCCGTCCGCACGACCATCGGTCCCGCGACCTGACGAATCGTCGCGACCTGACCCAGCGGGACCAGCGCACCGCGCCCCCCGTCCACCCGAACCGCCCCGCCACCCATCGCCTCACCACTACTCCCCGGGTCGCCGGAGCCGTGCGCCACCGGGACCAGCACTGAGGCGAGACGCTCCGGATTGTCGCGGAGCTCCTGCGGATAGCGGATCCGCACACCATAGCGTTCCCGTCCCTCCACCGTCTGCGTCACGGTCATCCCGCCCACGGCGGTCGCAATCACCGTCTGGACGTCGCCGACATTCAGGCCATGACGCGCCGCCGCCGCGCGGTCGACGTCGATATCGAGGTAGTAGCCGGATACCGCCCGCTCGGCGAACGCGCTCCGGGTGCCCGGCACCGTCCGCACCGCCTGCTCCACCGCCTTGCCGAGCCGTTCGAGCTCCGCGAGGTCGGGGCCGAACAGCTTGATCCCGACCGGCGTCCGGATGCCGGTCGCGAGCATGTCGATCCGGCCCTTGATCGGCATGGTCCACGCATTGGTGATCCCCGGAAGCCGCACCGCCGAATCCATCTCGGCGACCAGCCGGTCATAGGTCATGCCGGAACGCCACTCGCTCTCCGGCTTGAGACTGATCGTGGTCTCGATCATGTCGAGGCCGGCCGGGTCGGTCGCGGTCCCCGCGCGCCCCGCCTTGCCCCAGGCATGGTCCACTTCGGGGAACCGTTTCAGGATCGCATCCTGGATCCGGAGAATCTCCCGCGCGCGCGCCACGCTGACACCCGGCAGGGTCGTGGGCATATACAGGATGGTCCCCTCACCCATCGGGGGCATGAACTCGCTCCCGATCCATTTCCACGGCAGCCAGGTCACGATCAACACCGCCACCGCGGCCCAGATCACCGGCCAGCGGTGCCGGAGCACCACGCGGATCACCGGCCCGTACAGCCAGACCAACACGCGGTTGACCGGATTGGCCCGTTCCCGGTAAAGCGTTCCCCGGACGAAGAGCCCCATCGCGACCGGGACCAGTGTCACCGACAGGAGACTGGCCGCAGCCATGGCGAACGTCTTGGTGAACGCCAGTGGCTTGAACAGCCGACCCTCCTGCCCCTCGAGGGAAAAGACCGGCAGGAAGGACACCGTGATGATCAGCAGCGACACGAAGAGCGCGGGACCCACTTCCTTCGCCGAATCGATGACGACGCTCCAGCGCTCCTCCCGGGAGAGCAGCCCCGTGTCAAGCCGCCGATCGGCGTGCGGCCCGCCGGTGGCGGCAGTCTTGGCGTCGATTGCCCGCTCCAGGTGCTTGTGCATGTTCTCGATCATCACGATCGCTGCGTCGATCATGGCACCGATCGCGATCGCAATACCGCCCAACGACATGATGTCGGCGCCCACGTGCACGCCGCGCATCGCGATGAACGCCATCAGGATGCCGATCGGCAGCGTCAGAATCGCTACCAGCGCCGACCGGGCATGCAACAGGAAGATGACGCAGACCAGCGCGACGATGATGCTCTCCTCGATCAGTTTGCCTCGGAGATTCTCGATGGCACGCTGGATGAGGTCACTCCGGTCATATACCGGCGTGATCACGACTCCCGCCGGGAGGGTGCTCTGGATCTCGGCCAGCTTGACCTTCACCTTCGCGATGGTCGAGAGCGCGTTCTCCCCGAACCGCATGATCACGATCCCGCCGACCGCATCGCCCCGTCCATCCAGCTCCGCGATGCCGCGCCGCACTGCGGGGCCGATCGCGACCCGGCCAAGTTCCGCCACCCGGATCGGCGTGGCGTTCGCCGTCGCCCCCACCACGACATTCTCGATATCACTGATGGACTTGAGGTACCCCAGCACCCGGACCATGTACTCCCGCTCGGAGAGTTCCATCACCATGGCGCCGACGTCAGAATTGGCGTTCTGGATGGCGGACATCACCCGGGTGATCGGGATGTTGTAGGCCAGGAGTTTGGCGGGATCGAGGTCGATCTGATACTGCTTCTCGAAGCCGCCAATGGTGGCGACTTCCGACACGCCGGTGACCGCCGTGAGGGCATAGCGCAGATTCCAGTCCTGGAGTCCGCGCAGCTCCGCGAGTGTCAGGCGACCGGTGGTATCCTCAAGGGCGTACTGGAACACCCAGCCCAGCCCGGTCGCGTCGGGGCCGAGCGTCGGTGTCACGCTGGCGGGGAGTCTCCCTCTGATCCCGTTCAGGTACTCGAGCACCCGCGAACGTGCCCAGTAGAGATCGGTGCCATCTTCGAAGATGATGTAGACAAACGACACGCCAAAGAAGGAATACCCCCGCACCGTCCGGGCGCCGGGTACCTTGAGCATCTCCGCCGCGATCGGATAGGTGACCTGATCTTCCACGATGCGCGGCGCCTGCTCATTGAACTCCGCCTGCACGATCACCTGGACGTCGCTCAGGTCCGGCAGCGCTTCGAGCGGCGTCCGCTGGAGTGCCACGACCCCGGCGAAGATCGCCCCCACCGCGCCGAGGAGCACGATCAGACGATTGGCGACCGACCACTCGATGAGTTTCCGGAGCATCGCCGGTTACTCCGTGTGGGCGGAATCGCCGCCATGGTTCATCCCGGGCATGTCCGGCATCTCCGCCGCAGTGTCCGCCGGCGCCGCACGGAGCGGTGCGACGGCGGGCAGATCAGCGCCTCGTTTGGTTGGCGGCGTCGTCACCTCCATGCCGGGCATGTTGGCCATCCCGCCCAGCGCCGAGCCCAGATTGGATTCCGCGTCCACCAGGAAGGTGGCCGAGGCCACGACCGTCTCCCCTTCCCGCAGGCCGCTGATGATTTCGATCCGGTCATCCGTGGCTCGGCCGGGCACGACTTCGCGCGGGATCAGCAGACCGGCCGAGTCGCGGACGAATACCAGCGCCCGCCGGCCGGTGATCAGGATCGCCGATCGGGGAACGTTGAGCACCTTCGTCGTCGCGGTCGAAAAGTGGATGGTGGCGTACATCCCGGGCATGAGACGGCGACCGGGATTGGCCATCTCGACTCGCACCCGTGCCGTGCGGGTCTCAGGGTTGAGCGTGGGATAGATGTAGGTGATGCGACCGGAACGCTCCTGCCCCGGCAGGGCCGGAAACTCCGCCGTCACCATCTGTCCCACATGCACCAGCGGCAGATCGGGCTCGAAGACTTCGCCTTCGATCCAGACTCGGCTCAAGTCCACAATCTTGTAGGCGACTTCGCCGGCCATGAGTCGCTGACCCGCGACCACCGCCTTCTCCACCACCACCCCTGACACCGGTGATCGCAGGGTGACGGTACGCTGGGGCACTCCCGTCCTGAGCACCTCGGCGATGACCTCCGGCGGAACCTCCCACTGGAGCAGGCGGGCCTGGGCGGATTCCAGCAGGCCGGCCGCGCCCTGCGTGGCGTCCGGGGTGCCGTTCACGACCTGTTCGGCGAGCCCCCGAGCCAGCAGCATCTCCTGCTGGGTGGTGACCAGTATCGGGGAATAGATGGCGAACAGCGGCTGACCACGCGCAACCGGCTGGCCGGTGGCGTTGACGTACAGCTGCTCCACGTAGCCATCGATCCGCGGCACGACCTGGGTCACGCGCGTCTCGTCATAGGTGACCTGGGCAACGGTTCTGACCAGCCGATCCAGGGACGAGCGTTCCACGCCGGTGAAGGTGACCCCGATCCGGCGGCTGTCGGTATCGGTAAGCGAGACCGGCATCGCCGAATCTGCCGTCGGTGTTGCCGCGTGATTGTGACCGGCCGGGGCGGCGCCATTCCCGCCGGCGCTCTTGCTGCTCAAGTAGACGGCCGCCGCGATGGCGGCGAGGCCGAGGCCGCCGCCGAGGGCCATGAGCCAGCGGCGGGACCGCGAAGCTCGCTGGCCGAAGGGCACTTCCCCGGTCTGGGCACTCACGGACTGGCTCATGGTGGCGCTGCCTCACTGTCCTGGGTTCGGTCGGGGTCGAGGAGTGTGGTACCCGTCAGCATCTCCAGCTCCGCCCAGCTCTGTCCTTCGGTGGCCTCCAGCCGATACAGCTCCTGCTGGTATCGATTCACATTCATCTGCGCGTCGAGGAGGCTCATGAGATTGATATCGCCCACCTGATACGCTGCCAGCGCTGATGTCACGGTCGCCCGCGCCTGCGGCAGCAGCGTCGCCTGGTACAGGTCGCGGAGTTGTCGCGCCTGACGGAGATCGGCAAGGGCGACCCCGACTCGGCCCCGGGTGTCGGCCTCCATGGCCGAGAAGTCGGCTCGGGCCATCTCCTGCATGGCCTGCGTCTCCTGTCGCATCTTGAGCTGACGACTCGCGGCGAAGACCGGCAGGTTGAATCCAAACATGAAGCTCGCCATCCGGTCGGTGCGGCCGCCTGACATGGGCCGCTGTCCGTAGATCACGCCAAGCTGCAGGTCGGGCCAGATCTCCCGGCGCGCCAGCATCTGGGCGGCCTCCGCGGCGCGGATATCCTCCTGTCCCGCCCGAAGCATGGGGCGATGGCCCAGCGCCAGTGAGACCAGCGAATCCAGCTTCGGCACTTCTGCCGGGAAGAGGGGGATGCGCGCTTCGGCAACGACCCGATCGGACGAAACGGCAAGCAGGGCATTCAAGCGGGCAACCAGTACATCCCGCATGCTGCGCATCCGGAGCACCTCTTCACTCATGCGCCCGATCTCAACCTGGGTGCGGAGCACATCGGGCTGCCGTCCCTCGCCCACCGCATACATCCGCTGGGCGGTCGTGGCGATGTCCCGCAGGAGCTGCTGCGTGGCCAGCGCCACCGCGGTGGAGCGCTCCGTGGCGTAGATCTCATAGAAGAGCATGGCGGCCTGACTGCGGAGCTCCCAGACCATGTCATCGGCGCGCGCCTGACTGGCGTCGGCCTGGGCCTGCGCGCCACGACCGGCGGCACCCAGCTTTCCCGGGAACGGAATCATCTGCATGAGCTGGATCTGGTTCATGCCGAGGGGGTCCTGCAGCCCGAGGCCGGGGAGATTGCGATTCATCAACCCGAATTGGATCTGTGGATCCGGCAGGGTCCGGGCCGGCGCAATTCGAAAGGTTGCGGCCTTCGCGCCGGCACGGGACGCCGCGAGCCGCGGGCTCGCGACCTCGACCTCCCGGTACAGCTCCCCGAGCGTCAGCGCCTGCGCCGACTCCTGACAGCCCAGCGCTCGCGGCGCGCCGCCGAGCAGCAGCCCGACGGCAATTGCAGCAAGGATTCCTGCCTGAGATTTCACCGACAACTCTCGGAACCGGGAGGACCGATGGATGCAGCCGGGTCACTGCCCGCTGCGCTGCGTTCAACATCGCCGGAAGGTGGCGCGGCTGAATGAGTTGTCTCTGGGGCTGAGATTACGGTTTCTTGAGATTCGCCTCGTGCGGTTCGACTGATCATTAGCCTTGAGCCATTGACAATGTCACCGTTGTTCACGGGAGGGTCTCATGCCGCAGCACGACCACCACGGTCACCACCATCACGCCGCCGCTACTGCTACTCCGGCATCTGGTTCCGCGCCGGTTGCCACACCCGCCAAGGCCACGACTCAACCCCCGGTGCCGTCGCACGCGCCTGCCGTCCACCACGATCACGCCTCGATGATGGCCGATCCGGCGATGGCCGCACAGATGGAAGCCGATATGCGGCGCCGCTTCTGGGTCGCCCTCGGCTTCACCATTCCGGTGGCACTGCTCGCCGGCCATATCCCGGGCGTGCCGATGCTGGTCATGCCTCCGCTCGCCAGTTGGCTCGGCCTGCTGCTCTCGACTCCAGTCGTCTGGTGGTGCGGCTGGATCTTCATTTCCGGCAGCTACCATGCGCTGCGAAAGCGCAAACTTGACATGTCGGTCCTCATCGCCACGGGCGTGCTGGCTGCCTGGCTGGCCAGCGTGTACCTGACGGTGATCGGGGAGCCGGTCGCATTCTACGAAGCGGCGGCGATGCTGGTGACTTTCGTCCTTTTCGGCCACTGGATGGAGATGAAGTCCCGCCGGGGCACCTCGGACGCCCTGCGGGCGCTGTTCGACCTCGTCCCTCCGACCGCACGGGTCGTCCGCGATGGCGTCGAAGTCACCGTGCCGACCAGCGAGGTGATCGTCGGCGATCAACTCCGCCTTCGGCCCGGAGACAAGATTCCTGTCGATGGGGATCTGAGCGAGGGCGAAACCGATGTCGACGAGGCGCTGGTGACGGGCGAGAGTCGGCCCGTCAGGAAGAAGGCGGGCGACGGGCTGGTGGGCGGAGCGATCAACGTCAGCAACGCCGTCACTATGCGTGCCACCAAGGTGGGAGCGGACACCGTGCTGGCTCAGATCGCCGCCCTGGTCGCCACCGCCCAGAACTCCAAGGCGCCCGGCCAGCGTCTGGCCGACCGGGCTGCCGCCATTCTCGTCGTCGTCGCGGTCGGTGCCGGCGTGCTCACCTTCATCGGCTGGACTGTCCTGGCCGATGTGCCGTTCGTGACCGCGCTGACCTTTGCCATCTCCGCCGTCGTCATCGCCTGCCCCGACGCCCTCGGCCTCGCCACTCCAACGGCGGTGGCGGTCGCGACGGGCCTTGGTGCGAAACACAACATCCTGATCAAGGACGCCGCGACGCTGGAAGGCGTGAGCCGCATCCAGACCGTGGTGCTCGACAAGACCGGCACGCTCACCGAGGGCAGGCCGAGCGTGACGGACGTTGTCCCCGCCGCCGGCACGACAGCGGAGGCGCTACTCCAGAGCGCCGCCGCCCTCTCCAGTCAGTCCACCCATCCGCTTTCGCTCGCGGTTGTCGCCGCGGCCGCTGCGCGCGGGCTTGCGGCCACCACACCCGGTGCCCAGGTCACCAATGTTCCCGGCCAGGGGCTGCGCGGCAGCATCGGCGGCGCGCCGGCCCTTGTCGGCAACGCTGCATTGTTGAAAGAGGCGGGAGTCGACCTGACCGGCCTCGCCGCTGACGCGGAACGTCTGGGGAAGACCGGTCGGTCGCTGGTCTACGTCGCTAGTAGTGGAAAGCTGCTTGGTCTTGTCGGCGTCACCGATGCCATCCGCAGTTCCTCGAAGCAGGCGATCACCGAACTCAAGACGATGGGGATCACGCCGGTGCTGTTGAGCGGTGACCTGAAAGCGACCGCAGAGCAGGTCGCGGCCGAGGTCGGTATCGAGGAGGTCTATGCGGAGGTCCGGCCGGAACAGAAGGCGGAGTATGTGAAGCGGATGCAGGCGGAAGGACGGTTCACCGCCATGGTGGGCGACGGGGTCAATGACGCACCCGCCCTGGCCCAGGCCGATATCGGTATCGCGATCGGCGCCGGCACCGATGTCGCGATCCAGGCGGCGCAGGTGGTGCTGATGCGCTCCGACCCGACCGATATCGCCCGCGCGGTCCGGCTGAGCAAGGCGACCGTGCGGAAGATGAAACAGAATCTGGGGTGGGCATCCGTCTACAACCTGCTGGCCATCCCGGTCGCGGCCGGCGTCTTCTACCACTCCCTCGGCTGGTCGCTGCGTCCCGAGATCTCCGCGCTGCTCATGTCCGCCTCATCGATCATCGTGGCGCTGAACGCGGTGTCGCTGCGGCGGACGAAACTCTGACCCGGACCCGCCCTGCTCAGTCTTTCGAGCGATACGCGAAATAGTTGGCACGGACTATGGTCCACGAGGGTGCAGTCACCTTGCTCACGAACGAGATGGTCCTGAGACTTGCTGCAATCATGGCCTTGACGGCCGACGTTTACGGAGGATCCGATGCAACACCTTACGATGGCGATATCCGGCATGAGTTGCGGAGGCTGCGTGAGCACCGTGCGCAAGGCGCTCGACGCGGTTCCCGGCGCACACGCCGATACGGTGGCCGTGGGATCGGCCACTATCAGCTACGACGCCACCCGGACCAGCCCCGAGGCGATCGCCCAGGCGGTTCGCGAGTCGGGTTACGAACCTCTGGCCGGGGGCACACCCAGTGCTGCAGGCAAGGCAGGCGCGGTCCCCGGGAGTGGTTGCTGCTGCGGCTGATCGTCCGCGGGGCCAATGCCAGTAGAACGACCTCACACTAAGACGGAGAGACGAAGTATGCGCGCGATTCAGGCAGTAGTGGCGGTGGCCGTGGTCACTTTGGCGGCGTGTGGCAAGAGACCTGAGTCGGCCCAGACAGCGACGGCCGACACCGCTCGCGGCATGGGCGGCATGGGCGGAACCCAGATGGCGATGCCGGGAATGCAGATGATCCCCCAGATGCGGGTGCATCTGGACTCCATTGGGTCGATGCAGTCCACCCAGATGGTCACCATGATGCCGGCCCATCAGGCGCTCGCATCCCAGATGATGGACGCGATGGGCTCAGACATGCGAGGCAGGAACATGCAGCCCGACGCCGCCTGGACCGCGTTGGCTGACTCGGTGCGCCGGGATCTCACCGACCTGCCGGGGCTCTCGGGGGAGGGACTCACGACCCGGATGCAGGCGCATGTCGCACGGATGCAGCGGATGATGGGGATGCATGAGGGCATGATGCGTATGTGACGCCTTCGGGCGTTGCAACAACAATCAGGAGACTCACCTCGTGAACTCCACAGCCAAGACAGCTCTCATCTTCGCGGTCGTCATCGCGGTAGTGCTGCTTTTCGGCAGCGGCACGATGACCGGGGGGCGTATGGGAGGCGGAATGATGGGCAACGGCACCATGGGTGGTTACGGCTGGATGTGGCCCTCGGCGCTGGGATTGGTCGGCGTCGGGGTGCTACTCGTGTGGATGCTGTCTCGCAGGAAGAAGTGAGCGCGCCTCGCTCTGGTGCTTCTTCGCGGCAGTTCTGAGCGTCCTCGTGTATCTCCACCTGCGCTACCGCGCCCTCGGCGGCTTCCCGGCAAGCCCCGCTTCACCGCAGGGCGTTGGACGGGGTGCATCGTACTCGGCGCCATCGTGAGTCCACCGACTTGAATGCGGGAGGCCCGTTGACCCGGCCCAGCCCAGGGGCTGCCGCGCGAGGCAACGCGGCCGCGATATCTCTGCAGTAACTCCTTCGAGCGATAGCCGGACGCGACAACACTCACTAGCGTGCTGCTGCTGGCACCCTCTCATCGGCCGGACCTGCTCGGTAGTCGCAGTCCGGGGTTTGTCATACCCAGGACCCCGCCGGCGTACGTTAGGCGTGGCGTGCAGGTGGCGACTTCTTAACCTCCGCCTCACTGCCTCCTCAGGCCCTCCCCACCATCGTTGACCCGGAGTCTCGCATGGAGCGCGGCATGCGCGCCTGACACCACGACTGGGCGCCGCGCCTGGGACACTCGCACAATGGCACCTGCGTTCGACGGATCGTCTGACTCCTCCACATGCCGGAAGCCGTCACCTCAGAGTCGCATTGCCGGGAATGAGCAATGAATTATCACTACGCCTGGCTCCTCTGGTCGAGCGCCTTCCTGGTCCCGTGGCTCGTGCTGTATCGGGCGAATCCCGGGCTCCGTGCCATGATGTGGCGTACCAGCCTTGCCACCTCATTGCTCGGCCTAACGGAGCCACTCTTCGTCCCCGAGTATTGGAATCCGCCCAGCCTCCTGGAGCTGGCGCGACGGACCGGCTTCGATATCGAGAGTTTCATCTTCGCCTTCGCCGTCGGCGGGATCGGCGGTGTGCTCTATTACGCCCTCGCTCACCACGGCCTCGTTCGCACCCCGGCTGACGCACGTCGGGGACCGCTGCATCGGTTTCATACGGCGGCTCTGGTCCTTCCGATTATTGCGCTCGTGCCGCTGTACTTCCTGCCGTGGAATCCCATCTACCCGTCAATCACGGGCCTTGGCCTGGGCGCGGTCGCGTCCGTCCTGTGCCGACCGGACCTGCGCGGCAAGACCGTCATCGGCGGCCTCCTCTTCCTCGGACTGTACGCCGCGTTCATGCTCGGACTCAAATGGCTCGCGCCGGGCTACATCGTGGCAGTCTGGAATCTTTCCGCCCTTCAAGGCGGGCTGGTGTACGGCATCCCGCTGGAAGAGTTGCTATTTGGCTTCACCTTCGGCCTGTACTGGACCGGTGTGTACGAGCACTTCACCTGGAGGAAAAGTATGGCGCACCCTGAATTGCGAATCGAGCTCCGCGACGATCCCGTGGCGACAACCCGCACGCACCGATTCCACACCGCAGTGCGCCCGGGGCAGCCGATCGCGGGGCATAATCAATGAGACCAGAGAGCGGTCTCATTCTCGTCACTGGCTCGAACGGGGAGATCGGCCAGGCCGTGATGCGCCGATTCGCCGGGCGTTTCGAGCAGGTCGTCGGGTTCGATCGCAAGGCGCCAGATCCGGCCCCACCCGGATGCACCCACCTTGCCGTGGAAATGACGTCGGACGACAGCGTGCGGCAGGGACTCCGCGTCCTCCGCGAGCATCACGGGGTGCGGATCGCCTCGGTCATCCATCTCGCTGCCTACTACGACTTTTTCGGTGCGCCGAGCCCCAAATATGACGAGATCACGGTACGGGGCACCGACCGCCTGTTGCGCGGCCTGCGGGAGGCCGGCTTTCAGGTCGAGCAGTTCGTCTTCTCCAGCACCATGCTGGTACACGCCCCGGGCGAGCCGGGCCAGTTCATCACCGAAGACTGGCCCATCAAGCCGACCTGGGCGTACCCGGAATCGAAGGTCAGGACCGAACAACTCCTCCGGGCGGGGCGGGGAGACATCCCGGTGGTGCTGCTTCGCATCTCGGGTGTCTATGACGACGGTTGCCACTCGATCCCGCTGGTGCACCAGATTCAGCGGATCTACGAACGACAGTTCACCAATCACTTCTACTCCGCTTCGACCGCACACGGGCAGGCATTCCTGCACGTCGACGATCTGGTGGAGGCCATTGAGCGCGTGGTGGAGCGCCGCGCCACACTCCCGCCCGAGTTGCCGCTGCTGCTCGGCGAGCCCGAGGCCCTCAGCTACGACGAGCTGCAGCACACCCTCTCCCGCCTGATTCACGGCAAGCCGCTGGAGACAATCATCGTGCCCCGCGTGCCGGCGAAGATCGGCGCCTGGTTGATGAACCTCATCCCGGGCCAGACCCAGTTCATCAAGCCGTGGATGATCGACCGGGCCGCGGATCACTATGCGCTCGATCTGACGCGGGCGCGTACCCTGCTCGAGTGGCGGCCGACGCGGTCGCTGCGGGAGACGCTGCCGAAGATGGTCGCGGCCCTCAAGGCGGACCCGCTGGGGTGGTACCAGGAGAACAAGCTCGCGCCCTCTTCAGAGGTGCGAAAGCGCGCGGGCGCATCGCGCCGGGGGCCACCCGCATGAGTTCCCAGCACGCCGGACATACCGGCCATACCCAACCGGTCGAAGGTGCGGCGCCAGAAGCCGGTGCCGGCGGCATGGCTTCGCACGAAGGCATGGCAACGCACGAAGGCATGGCGGCGCACGCGGGTGTGGCGACGCACGAAGGCGTGGCGGCGCACGCAGGCATGGCGACGCACGAAGGCGTGGCGGCCGCAGCGATGAGTCACGGGCAGAGCACCCCGTGGCCACACTTCGCCAACATGGTGCTCGGCTTGTGGCTCATCACTGGCGCCTTTGCGCTCGACTACCGTAGCTCCGCACTGGTGGCGAGCGACATCGCGAGCGGGGCCCTCGTCATCGTTTTGGCCATCCTTTCGTTGACGGGTCGTCCGCTGGCAAGGTTCTGGGCGCCGTGGGCCAACTCGTTCGTCGGACTCTGGCTGCTATTGGCGCCGCTGGTCTTCTGGGCGCCAACGGCCGCCGGCTATGCGAACGACACGTTGGTCGGGGCACTGGTGGTCGTGTTCGCCATCCTCGCGCCGGGCATGCCCATGGCACAGGGGATGTCCATGGCCGAGGGCCCGGACCGGCCGCCGGGCTGGTCGTACAACCCGTCGAGCTGGCCGCAACGGGCACCCATCATCGCGCTGGCGCTGGTCGGGTTTTTCCTGTCGCGGCAGATGGCCGCCTTCGAGCTCAGGCACATCACCTCGCTCCCCGATCCCTTCTTCGGCCTCGGCACCCAGCGCGTGCTCACGTCGGACGTGTCGCGCGCCTTCCCGATTCCGGATGCCGGCCTTGGCGCGCTCGCCTACATGATCGAGTTCCTGATGGGCTTCATGGGGGACAAGGCGCGGTGGCGGACGATGCCGTGGATGGTCACTTTTTTCGGCATCCTGGTCGTGCCACTCGGCATCGTCAGCATCACGCTCATCATCCTGCAGCCGCTCGCGGTGGGAGCGTGGTGCACCTACTGCCTGATCGCCGCCGCCGCGATGGTCATCATGATCGCGCTCACGCTCGACGAGGTCGTGGCGATGTGCCAGTTCCTCGCCCAGGCGGTTCGTGAGGGGCAGCCGTTCTGGCGCACCTTCTGGCTCGGCGGCACGCTGCGTGATTTGCCCGCCGTCAGTCCCGTTCACCCCGACGTGGTGCGTCCGATGGCCATGGTCTGGGGCGTGGCGCTGCCCTGGAACCTGTTGGCCAGTGTCGGGCTGGGCGGCTGGCTGATGTTCGCGCCTGCCACACTGGGAAGCACTGGCGTGGCGGCCCACAGCGACCATCTCATCGGCGCGCTGATCCTCACCTTCGGCGTGATGGCACTGGCCGATGTCGGACGCGCGCTGCGTTTCGTGAACGTGCTCTTCGGCGCCCTGGTGATCGCGGCGCCGTGGGTGCTGACCGGCGCGACGAGCAGCTCCCGCTGGAGCGATACGATCGCCGGCGGGCTGGTGATCCTGCTCAGCATCCGCCGTGGCACGGTCGGCGAGCGGTATGGCAGCTGGGAGCGGTTCATCCGATGAGTACCACGCGCGACGGCAGCCCCGTGCCCCGTACCCAGAGGAACGCCGCTGGACCGATACCGTCCAGATGGACAATGCACCAGATGGAGTCACGTGAAATGACGCCAAGCCCAGATACGCCGCGCGGCAAGCCCGGTATCGGCATGATCGGCCTGCTGGCTGTGGAGATGATCATCGGGTACGAGTGGTTCATGTCCGGCGTCGTCAAGGTCGTGCGAGGTGATTTCCCCTCCGGGCTCGCCGCAGCGCTAATCGAGAAGGTGCCCAAGGTGCCAGCGTGGTACGGCAGATTTCTCAACGGTGCCGTCATTCCAGACGCGACGTCCTTCGGCTATGCGATCGAGATCGCCGAGCTCCTCGCCGGGGTCGTGCTTATCGTCGGCCCGCTCATCTGGCTCTTCGCTTGGGATCGGGCGCCGGACCGACTGCGCCGCGCCGTCCTGTTCTTCACGGTCGTGGCCACGATCGGCGGTGCCTTCCTGGCGATCAATCTCCACATCGCCAATGCGGCCAGCCATCCCTGGCTCATGCCAGGCGACAGCTTTGATGAAGGTATCGATCTGGACAGCGTCCTTCCGGCGATTCAGCTCGTGATCGCGTGGATCAGCATCGTCCTTCTCCGGCGCCTCCGGCGGGAGAACATCGGCGGCACCGACACTGACCCAGGAGCTTCATGATGGCCTGTGCAATCCCGAGGCTCCCACCACCCGGAGACGCCGCACAGGGCGCTCCATGTTCGCCTCACACCGTAAAGGAGAGCAGCATGCACGACCATACTGGACACACGCCGGCAAGCCCCCCGAAGCCCGAGACGGCCAAGCCGAGCCCGCCCCCCACGCCCGACCCGCACGCAGGGCACGACATGGGGAAGCCGGCCAAGCCGGGCATCCCACCGAAGGGCCCCGGCAAGTAGAGAATGGTACCGAACGCATGCGCGGTGGTCGCGCACCAGGGCCGGATGGTTCAGGTCCTGGACCCGGCCACGGCGTACCCGGACGGACATCACCGCAGGACGACACTTTGGAAGGATGACGGCCATGCAATGGTTCGTGACAAACTGGTTCTGGGTGCTGATCGGGGTGTTGTTCATCGCGATGCACCTCTTCGGCCATGGCGGGCATGGCGGGCATGGCGGCGGTAGCCGCCCGCGCCGCGACGATGAAGGAAAGACAGACGACACGCAGCGAGGCGGGGCGAACCGAAGTGCCGGCGGTCACCACCATTGAAAGGGACAACCCGTCCACGCGTGTGCGCCGACATCGACAGGGAGCAACTGCAATGCTGAATCTCAAAGTGGTGACTTGGTCGCTGGGCCTTTTGGGCGCCATCACTTTCGTCGTGTGCGTCATCTACGGATTGCTCGTGCCGCCCAGCCTGCACATGTCCGAGTGCCCTGGTCACCGCCCCCTGGGTGCGGTATGGCGCTTTTGGCATGGCGGCCGTGGCGGCACTCGGCTCGGTGATCTATTCGTATGTGATTTGGAAGCGGGAGCAGGACGACAGTACCCCGGACGGGATACACGCCAAGCCGTAGGGGATGCGGGACGGTGGGGTAAAGGAGCAATGGCCGAGGGAGACTACGGCCGGGAGAACACCGCTCCATGGGGGATTGCGGCGGCACTCCCACCATGCGGCCACGCGATGTTCTCCATGCGGACCCCCGGCTCCGTGCTGCCGGCGGCGTGGAATCGCTCATCCAGCGACAGGCGCCCCGTCGCGGCATCAAACCGCGCCATCAGCACGCGGGTGCGCATGGCCTTGTATCCTGTGATTACCACACGCTCATGGTTGGGCTCGATCGCAATCCAGTGCGGTACGTCGTCGGGGCCGAGCGTCAGGCGTGACACTTCCACCGGCTTCGATGGGTCGGCAATGTCAAGACACACCACCGCGCTCCACGCCGGTACGGTGATGAGATAATAGTGCCCGGCGATCACCGGCACCGCGCAATTGGTGCCTTCCTTCCTCGGAAACGACGCCACCAGCCGGGCCTGCGGCCTCGGCGTGGCGATGCCCTCCAGCAGATATATCCCGCAGTTGAAGGTCGAGACCAGAACCGTCTTGCCGTCAGACAGGAGCCGCGGTTCGGCGGTCTTGAATCCCTCGTCGCCCCGCGGCCCGTTGGGCAGTTCTATCGTGCCCTGCACCGACAGGTCCGACAGCCGCCAGAGCTGGATTGCGCGGGTCGTGTCACCCTTGACCATGTCGGTCGTGGTCGTCACGACCCGGTCGATGGCGGGAAGAATCGCCGCCGAATAGGGGCGGATGCGGCGATCGACGCCGGGGAAGTCGCTCGAGCCGCTGCGCACCACCGCCCCGGCGGGGGTCATTTCCACCACCCCGCCCGGGGCCATGCCCAGCGAGTCGTGCTGCATCTGGAAGGTCGCCAGCAGGTTGCCGTTGGGGAGGCGCCAGAAACTGTGGGGATGCATCAGCGCGCCGACGTCGCCGAACTGCCGGACGAGGCGGGGAGAGGCGGGATGCGACAGGTCGAAGATGAACGACTGCCCCGAGCGGTAGCCGTTGGCGAAGAGCTGGCCGTCTGCCGCCATCTCGTGCTCGGTGTGATGCGGGCCATTGCCGAAGCCGGGGACGGGAATCGTCGTGACCAGGGCGCCGTAGCGGTCGGCCGTCCCGGGATCGCGGATGTCGAAGACCGCCAGAAAGTCTGGCGCCACACTGTCGAGCGACCCGGACCAGACGTAGAGGTAATCGCTGGAGGCGACCGGAGCGTGCGCCAGTCGTGCGCCTGAAGGTGTGGACGGCAAGGGCAGCAGCACCGCCCAGGCCAGCAGGAACGCACAGAGGAGCGGCATTTCAGTGCCTTGCGGATGCGCGGGAGGAAGCGGAGCCGACACATGGGACCGGCGTAAGGTGCCGGGTATGGGGCGCTCGCCCCAGTGTGCCAGCCCTCATGGCGGTGGCGGCAGCATCGGTTCGATCATCGTTGCAAACCGGAGGGTCGGATTGTCCGGCGTTACCGGTACCCCATCCTCACATTCCCAGATCACCGACAGGACCGCCTGGGCATACGCCCAGGCCAAGACCCGGTCGAGTGCGATCGGCAGTCGGGCTCCGTAGATCGCGAGGCGTCGCTCCAGAACCTGTCGCGTGGTGAATGACTCGGAGGGGTTCCGCAGACTGGCTCCCAGGTCGTACTCGGTCTCGCCCACCACACCCTTTGGGTCGATGGCCAGCCAACCGCGCTGGGCGTCATGCAGCACGTTGTGGTGCTGCAGATCTCCGTGGAGCAACCGGCGTTGCTGTTGGGACGTCGCGAGCACGTCGTACCAGGTCCGACCCCGCTCAACCAGTGCCTGGGGAATCTCCCGATTGCCGCCGCCGAGGTAGGCAGCGAACGACTGCCCCCACTGTTCCACCGTCGGGCATCCCTCGGGGACAATCGGAGCCACGAGACGCTGCAGCACATCCGCGAGAATCGCGGTGGCCTCATCATCCTGCCCGGCCAGCGTCAGCGTGGTCAGCGGTGTGCCCGGCGTCAACCACTCGAGAAGCACCGCGCCCGGACGGTGTGCATACGCTCGCGCCATGCCTCGGCCACCAAAGGCCTCTACGATCGTGCCAGCATCCCACTCGTCGCCGCCAGGTCGGGATAGCTTCACGACGACGGGCAGGCTGCCGCGGTGGCCAAAGGCGAGGAGAGAGGTGGGCGTCTCCCGCATCTCGCTGATCTCCAGCCCCCACTCGTCGGCACACTGCTCGACGCCTTCCCTCACGGTGCGGCGGCGACCGAGCCAGCCAGGCTGGTGATTGAGGAGGTCATGCTTCCTTGCGGGCGATGAACGGTGTTGCAGCAAGGTGCAGCGCACCCAAGGCCATCAGGAGAACTCCGCTAGAGCGCAGGATCATGAGCCGGAGGCGTGGTGGCACAACGGGCTTCCCCTCCCGCGGGAGGGACGGCGGGCTAACGCCCAAGCACAAACTGCCGGCCTCGGCTGGCTCGCGCAAGCAAGGAGGGCGCCGAGGGGGGTGCCGGCTCTGGACAGTCGTTGACCGAGGCCGACTTGACGCTCCCGCCTCGGCCCGCTACAGTCCCGGCGTGCGCGACAGGGCGCATCCGGTCCGCGGACAGGGACGATCCCACCTGGCAGCACCGCAACACAACCGACATCTCCTCTCTTCCAGCCCACCGACGGCGGACCCCGGGCTATACGAAGGAGGCATGATGTCCCGCACCCTGCCCGCACGGGCCAATCTCGAGTTTCTCACCAAGCAGGCGAAGGAATTTCTCCACGACGCGAAAGCGGGCGACGCCATCGCGCGCGAACGGCTGCGCGCGTGGGGGCCACCCGGAGCGCCCGGCGCCTCCGACCAGCCGAAACTCGCCGACTGCCAGCACGCGCTGGCACGGGAGTACGGCTTCGCGAGCTGGCCCAAGCTGAAAGCCCACGTCGAGGCGCTCGCCGCGACCGATCCCAGGGAAGCACTCGCGGCGGCGTTGAAGAGCCGCCAGGCCGCTCCCGTCGCCGACGTATTCGACCGCTTTCCGGCACTGACGGCGAAGCTGAACGAGCCGGTGCTCGGTGGCGCTTTCGGGGCCACACCGCTGATCGTCGCCGTGGAGCAGGCCAATCGCGACCTGGTCGACCTGCTGCTCGCCAACGGCGCGAACATCAACCAGCGCAGCCACTGGTGGGCCGGCGGGTTCCACGTGCTCGAGGACGATCACGGCCTGGCCGATTTCCTCATCGCGCGCGGAGCCACGCTCGATGCCAAGTCCGCGGCGGCACTGGGACGGCTGGACGACCTCACGGCGCTGCTGGCGGCGAATCCCAAGGCAGTCAACATGCGGGCCGGCGATGGGCAGACGCCGCTCCACGTCGCACCCACCGTCGCGATCGCCGAGTTGCTGCTCAGCCACGGCGCGGACATCGACGCCCGCGACGTGGATCATGAATCCACCCCGGCCCAATACCTGGTGCGCAGTCACCCCGATGTCGCGCGCTTCCTGGTGGAACGCGGGGCCCACACCGACATCCTGCTTGCTGCCGCCCTGGGTGACCTCGAACGGGTGCGTGGCTTTCTCGATACCAATCCCGAGTCCATTCGCACCACGGTATCCGAGAAATATTTTCCCAAGCGCAACTTCCACGCAGGGGGTCACATCTACACCTGGACCCTGGGCCAGGGAAAGACGGCGCACACGGTGGCCAGGGAGTTCGGTCACGAGGAGGTGTTCCGGCTGCTCCTCGGCCGCAGCCCCGATTCGCTCAAGCTGATTCTGGCCTGCGAGCTGGGCGACGAGGCGACATTCGCGGCGTTGTTACAAGAGCGACCCACCCTCGCACAGACGCTGGATGATGAGGAGCGGCGCAAGCTGCCGTTCGCAGCGCAGAACAACAACGTCGATGCGGTGCGGCTGATGCTGGCGGCGGGCTGGCCGGTCGGCGAGGTGGGACAGCATGGCGCCACCGCGCTCCACTGGGCCGGCTTCCACGGCAACACCGCGATGGCGCGGGTGATCCTCCCGCACCATCCGCCACTGGAGGTGCGGGAGAAGGACTACGGACAGACGCCGCTGGGCTGGACCATCTACGGCTCGCTCAACGGCTGGCATGTCGACCGCGGCGACTTCGCCGGTGTCCTGGAGTTGTTGCTCGACGTCGGAGCCAAGGCGCCACCGCTCACGCCTGACGTGGCGGCGAGTGAGGCGGTGCTGACGGTGCTGCGGCGCCGAGCCGCTGCTCCATAGCTTTCGAGGGACGACCCGCGGTTGCCCGCCGCGGGGAGACGGTAATCCAGCAGGGTGGACTTCGTGGAAGCTGACGTGAAGCCGACATTCACATGGCGGTCGTTGTGGATCCCCCAGATGGTGACGCCGATCTCGCCTCCGCTGACAGTCCCGCGGACAAACAACGGCTTCCAGATCGACAGCTGGGCACCGTCCCGCCCATAAGGAGCGTTTGCGTCAGCGAGAAGGTCGGCCCAAGCGTCGGTAATGCGGCCACTCCCCGCGCCTCCTGCGCCGCGGCCTGCCGTCCCAGGGGGGGTAGACCGGGATCGGTTTCGCATCGCCGGTGCCGCCCTGCATCCGTGGAGTGATCTGCGCCTCTACCGAGCGACGCGTCAGCATCTGGCGCGCATCAAGCCAGTCGACGAACACCACGAGCCAGTTGGCCACCGCGGCCGGGTTGCCCTCGCGAATACCGGAGCCCTGGCCGACGCCAGCGAGGATGTGCAGCTCGACCGTGCCTCCGGCACCACGAATCGAGGCATGGAGGCCCGGAAGCGCTGCGGCAATAGCCGAGTCGCTTTCCCCAGCGCGAAAAAAGGCGGGCGGTGTGTCCGCCCGCACCGGAGACAATGCTGACCAGCGCAAAAGCGCGCGCGGGACATCATGTGACTTGACGGGAATATGAACCATGAAGTATATTCGCCGCATGGCA
>JBDTMI010000035.1:0-34258 GCA_039934355.1 Gemmatimonadales bacterium | reverse complement strand
TCTCCCTTCTCCCTTCTCCCTTCTCCCTTCTCCCTTCTCCCTTCTCCCTTCTCCCTTCTCCCTGCTCCCTGCTCCTTGCCACCTGCCGCCTGCCACCTTCCCGGTGGTCAGTCCAAGCCGGTCCAGATCACCTGGTGTGAGGTTTGTTCGCAACCTGCCACGACTCTCGCCGCCGGCCTCGGAGCTGATGTTTCGTTCCCGGCCTAGGGCGGTGAACTGCGCCGATCGAGACTAGGTGCTCGGGAAGTCACTCGGGTCGCTGTCGACCCCGAAGTCGCTGGGGTGGAACCAGATGGAATGTTGCGTGGTGCCTGCCCCCAAACGGCTGGAGTCAGTGCGTCCATCGGCGCGGGACTTGCCTCCTTCGCGCCCAAGATTTCCCCGGGCGCACGCGGTGGAATCCAGGTCGAGCCAGTCGCCCTGGCCCTGCGGGCCGGGGAGTCAGTGCCGCGCTCGACAAACGGGCGGAACATGCCTGGCGGGATGTCGACGGGTTTTCCGATTGACTGGGTATTAAGGGGGCCTCCGCGCGTAATAATCCCGGGGGGTTCGTGGTCGAGCCGGATGCTGGCGAGCCTTCCGAACTGGAGTATGTTAATTTGTCATCTCCCAATTATGAGTCGGCCAGGCCCGCGCAAGGAACGCGAGTGACCCTGCCTATTGCCCCATCCTTTTGTGCCCGCTGTGGCAACCCGGTAACCGCCGGGGCGCACTTCTGCACGGTATGCGGTGACGACGTGTCGGGGCAGCAGGGGTCTCTTGCCACCGAGCAGTTTGTCGCGACTCCGGCTCGCGCCGGGGGCGCCGATGGGATGTGGCAGGAGCAGGAACACCTCCTTCGGGAGGCCACCATCGGGGAATACGACATCCTTGGGGAGCTCGGCCGGGGTGGCATGGCGGCGGTCTACCTGGCCCATGAGATGGCGCTCGATCGCAAGGTGGCCATCAAGGTGATGTCGCCGGCGCTGGTGCATGGCGACGGCATGGTCGAACGCTTCAAGCGGGAGGCCCGCACCGCCGCCTCTCTCAGCCATCCCAACATCATCCCGGTCTACGCCGTGCGTGAGACCGACGAGCTGCTCTACTTCGTGATGAAGTTCATCTCGGGGCGGCCGCTGGATTCGGTGCTCAAGGAGCTGGGTCCGCTGCCCATCCCGATGATCCAGATGATCCTGCAGGCGGTGGGGGGTGCCTTCGGGTATGCCCACCGGCGGGGGATCATCCACCGGGACATCAAGCCCGCCAACATCATGATCGACGACGAGGGCTGGGCGGTCGTGACCGACTTCGGCATTGCGAAGGTCTCGCAGGCGGAAGGCCTGACGATGACCGGGATGACTGTCGGCACCCCGACCTACATGAGTCCGGAGCAGTGCATGGCGCAGGATGTGACCGGCGCTTCGGACCAGTACTCGCTCGGCATTGTCGCCTACGAGATGATCACCGGTCGGCCCCCGTTTGCCGGGGGATCGATGATGGCCATCATGTACGGCCACTTCAACGATCCTCCACCGCCAATTGAAGTGGCACGCCCTGACTGCCCCGATGAGCTCCGCCTGGCGGTGCTGCGGATGCTGGCCAAGGACCCGGCGGAGCGGTGGCCCAGCATGGAGGCGGCCAATGAGGCCATCGGTGCGCCGCCGCCCAAGAGCGACGACGTCATGCGGAGCCAGTTGATCGAGCTCGCCAAGAAGAGCGAGAATACCAAGCTGCTCAAGCGGCTCAGCACACCGGTCAGTCCGACCCCGATCCCCAAGCGGACCAAGCCGGGGACGGCGATCCCGTCGCCTCGGACCGCTCCGGGCATTCAGCCCCGTTCCGGCGGGCCCCGCCCAGGGGTGACTGCCGCAAGCGCCGCAACCGTGATCACCAAGGGCGCTGTCGCCCCGAAATCCAGTTCGAAGGGACTGCTGATGGGGGGTGTGGGTGCGGTAGCGGTCGCGGTAGCCCTGGCGGTGTGGCAGCCGTGGAAATCGCCGGGACCGGCCGACCCCGGGGTGGTGGCGCTCGCTCCGGCCGACTCAGGCAAACCAGCCCCCTCGACGGAGCTTCCACCGGCGCAAACAGCGGTCGACAGCAGTGTCCCGGCCGGAACGAATGGAGAGTCGGCCGCAACGCCACCGGCCGCGGACCCGCCGGCATCGCCGGTTGACCCCGCACAGCTGCGACGCGAGCGGCGGGCCTACGACGGCGCCCTCACCACAGCGACCCTGGCGCGTCAGCGGGCGGTCAAGGCCGGAGCGACGGGGCCGGAGCTGAGTCCCGCCGACAACCTGCGGCGACAGGCGGAACAGTTGGCCGGCGGTGGCAACCCCGCCAACGCTATGCGGCAGGTCACCGAGGCGGCCACAGCGTATGGGGTCGCGGAAAACATCGCCCGCCTGCGCTTGGCCCAGCAGCAGGCCGCGGCGGATCCGGCCCGGATGCACCCGTCGACCCCGCCGGAGACGATCCCGGCGGCTGATCCGATCCGCAAGCCCGCAACGGAGCCCGCCGCCACTGTGCCCGCGCCGGTCCTCACCCAGGCACCTGCCCCCGCGCCGGTCACTGCCCCGGTCGATGAGCGGCCGGCAGTCGAAGTGGTGTTGCGGGAATACGCGCGAGCGCTCTCCGCCAGTGACCTGCAGGCGATGCAGACGGCCTTTCCCGGGATGTCGACGCAGGTGAGGCAGGCCTGGGAGGAGTTCTTCAAGCAGAAGTACTCCCTCGACACCAGCCGGTGGAAGCTCATCGAGACGGAAGTGACGGGCGGGACGGCGACGGTGCGGATCGGCGGGGTCTCGATCCAGCGCGACAAGAAGGGCAAGCAGAGCGAGGCCCCACCGCCCCGGACCGCCGTGCTCGACAAGATCGGCTCGGGCTGGCGGATTACCTCCATCCATTGACCGGGGCGGGAGCGGTCGGAGCCTCCGTTGCCGTTGTCTATTCCAGCCCCGCTTGCGGGCCTGCACGGCCGGTCTTACTCTGTAGCATCCCAGAATGGAAAAGCCGGAGGCGCCATGCATCGTCGAGCCCTGCTCGCGTTCGCAGCTCTCGTCATATCGGCCACACCGGCCACTGCCCAGTCCACCAAGCTGAAAGACCGGATTTCCGAGCTGTTCACATTCGGGAGCTGTGGCGAACCGCTCTGCCTCGACGGTTCGAACAATGCCCTGAACGGACATGGCAACCACTTCATCCCCGCCGCCGACGTCGGCAACTTCGCCGTCATCTCCTTTATCACCGATGCCATCGCCAGCAACGCCTCGAACTTTCCGCTGAGCTCGTCCTCGAGCGGCGTGACTTTCAAGTTCGTGGGCGGCGTGCCGGTCAAGTCCTCCGCCTCCAGCGGGCCGATCTTCGGCGAACGGTCCCAGACCCTCGGCAAGGGCCGCTTCCTGATGGGCGCCAACCTGAGCGGCATCCGGTTCAAGACGCTGCGCGGCGTGCCAATCGACAACCTCACCCTCAATTTCACCCACGAAGACGTCGGCGCTCCCGGACTGGGCAATCCCGCCTTCGAGAACGACGTCATCCAGCTTCGCATGTCGATGTACGTCGACCTGCTGGTGTCGTCGTTCTTCGTGACCTACGGCCTCCTGGACCGGGTGGACATCGGCGTCGCCGTGCCCCTGGTGCACACGTCATTCCAGGGGCGCAGTACGGCCGAAATCATCCCGTTCGGAACACCGGCCTTCCATTTCTTCGGGGGCACCTCCGCCGACCCGATTCTGCGCGCCTCGACTTCGACCTTCGGATCCGCGACCGGAATCGGGGACGTGGCGGCGCGCCTCAAAATCAACCTGGCCAACTCCGAACACTTCGGCATGGCGCTGCTGGGCGATGCCCGCTTCGCGACGGGCGACGAACGGCAACTGCTCGGCGCGGGGAACGCCTCCTTCCGGGCCATCGGGGCAATCTCCAGCCGGTTCGGCACGTTCAGCCCGCACCTGAACGCTGGCTATCTCTTTCGCGGCGGGAACCTGGCCAACGACGCGGTGCTGGCGAATATCGGATTTGACCAGGCGCTGAGCGACTGGGCCACGATCGCCGCCGAAGTCTTGTCGGAATGGGAAGTCGGGCACAGCAAGCTCGTGTTGCCGGGGCCGGTGATCTACACGATCCCCTTCAATCGAACGGTGAATCCGACCGAGATTCCGAACAAGCGGGACAATCGGGCCAACGCCTCGCTCGGCTTCAAGTTCCGGGTGGGCGCACCGACCATCGTGACCAATGCGCTGATCCCGCTGCTCCGCGGCGGCCTGCAGCCAAATGTGACGTGGACGACGGGAGTGGAGTTCAACTTCTAGCCGCTGGCCGTTAGCCGTTAGCCGTCAGCGTTCAGCGGTGGATTGATGTCGTCGGCCGTCTGGGGGCGAAGGTGTTCACCGCGCGGGGCAGGGGCCTCGCGCGGTTTTCTCATCGTGCGCCAGGCGCGCGGTACCGCAACCACTGTCTGGTCTGCCTCTGCAGCCGGCACCTCGATGTCGAGCCCGGAGATCGCGCCGCGGAGCGCGGTGGCGCCGATCGCCATCGCGCTCAAGCCCGTTGGTGAGTGGACCCTGATTCACCGCTGCGGGCGGTTGCCACGAACTGCGCCGCAATCGCATCGCGGGGGATGACGACCCGCTGGCGTTGATGGCGCTCGACTGGGGCACGGAGAACTCCTTGCTCCAGTCTGCACACCACCACCCTAAGCCCCCTCCTCCACCGCGCACCGGTCGGGCAGGGAGGCCCGACCTGCCCGCCCAACGCCTACCGCCTAGTTGTTGGGCGCCCCATTGTCGATCCAGTCCCGAATGATGTTTGTCGTCGACGCGGGCAGGGCCGTCGGGCCAGGTGGCATCCGCGAGCCGCACGCGGGGATGGCATTGATCAGCTTCTGGTACAGGTAGCTGGTCGCCGAGTTTGACGCGACCACATAGACCAGGACGCCACATCCTGAGGTCACACCGACCGTCGCGGCGAAGGAACTGCCCGCGCCCAGGTTCGGCGCGCTGAGGGCTGGATGGCAGCCAGCGCAGCTCGTGGTATAGATCGGCTGCACATCAAGGCTGTAGGAGTAGCGTGCCGATGCCGTGAAGCTGGCCGACGTCGCATTGGACGTCGCGCTGAGGACATTGGCGTAGGTGCCGCTGCTCAGCGTGCCGGTGATGCCGAGGGTCCAGCTCCCCACGGTGGCAATGGCGCCGAATCCGCCGCAGGTCGCCGTGGTGTTGGCTCCGGTCACCGAGCCGCCGCCGGCGGAGACGGCGAACGTCACGGCCGCGCCACAGACATCATTCCCGAAGGCATCACGTACCCGTGCGCTCGGCGCCGTCGCAACTGCGGTCGTCGGCCGGGCGAACTGGGCGTTGCCGGCGGACACGGTCACGCTACTCACGGCGCCAGGATTGGCGGTCGCGGTGAAGTTCGTGCTGCCGCCGCCGGCTACCGAGGCCTGCAGCGTGTTGTTGGCGGTGGCTGGCGCCGTGGCCCCCGTGCCCAGCGTCCAGCTTCCCACAGTAGCGATGCCGCTAACGTTCGTGGTCGTGGTCCCCCCGGTCACGCTGCCGCCTCCGGCGGTCACGGCGAAGGTCACGGCGGCCCCGCTGACGGGATTGCTGAACTGGTCCGTCACCAGCACGGCCGGATCGGTGGCGACCGCTTGTGCAACCGTCGCGCTTTGACCATTCCCCGCGCTGACGGCAATCTGCAGTGCCGCACCGACAGTCGCGGTGGCGGTGAAGGTGCGCGGTGAACCGGTCAGACCGGCAGAGGTGGCGGTGAGGGTATTGCTGCCGACGACGGTGCCCATCGTCCAGCTCGTGACGGCGGCGATCCCGTTTGTCCCGCTGGTGGCGGCGCCGCCTGCCACGGAGCCGCCGCCTGACGCGACCGCGAAGGAGACCGCGACCCCGCTAACCGGATTGCCAAACTGGTCGGTGACAAGCACGGCCGGTGGCGTGGTGACGGCGCTGCCCACCTGGGCGGCCTGCGCATTCCCCGCCTGGATGGCGATCGTGGTCGCCGGACCCGTTCCGATGGTCAGGTTGACCGACACGGTCAGCGGGCTGTTGCTTGCCACGGCCGAGGTGATGGGGACCTGCGCAGTGTAGCTCCCCAGCGCCAGCGAGCCTGGGGCCGCGCTCAGCGTGAGTGTCGCGGGGGCGGTGGTTTGATCGAGGCTCGCGCTGAGCCAGCCGGGGGTGCCCACGGGATAGGTGATGGTGCCCACGGCAAGACCGGTCAGGCTGCCGCCCCCGGCGTTGGTCACGGCGACGGTGGTGCCGGAGGGAGTTCCGCTGTTGCCGATGACCGCGAGTGGCACCGGGCTGAGCGAGACCCCGATGGCCGGCGGCACGGCCACATTGACGACTGCCGTCCCGGCAATACCGTTGACCGTGGCTGTGAGGTGGGTCGTGCCGAAGCCTATCGCAGTAACACCCCCCGCGCTGTCCACCTGTGCCACGAGCGGGTCGTCGGTGGCCCAGGTGATGGCCTTGCCGGGGAGGAAAGCCCCCTGGTCGTCCAGCGGGAATGCCTGTGCGGTAGCGGTATCCTGCCCGGCAGCGAAGAACAGCGTCATCGTGTCAGGAACGACCCGCACCGTGATCACGCTGCCGGGCCCGATGGACGATGCGTCGGAGCAGGCGGCCACGGCCGCCCCGCCGAGCAGCAGGAGCAGGCGGGCGAGGTGCGCGGGGCGCATGGAGCCGGCGACGGAGCCGGCGGGGGAACTACGGTGGACGGCGTCTGGCCGCATACGTGGTCCCTGGATGATCACTCCCCCGCGACCCGGGGCGCCGGGCGTGGGGAACTGGTCGGTGATGATCTGGTCTGGAGCAGCGGGGTGATGGAACGAAGGTACGGGACACCCCGCCATTGGTCAAAGGCCGGTTACCGCTCGAGGTTGGCCTCCACCGCACGCGCAATGGAATCGGACCGCTGCCCCATCGCGGTGTCGCCCGCGGCGGTGATGGAGGTCGAGGCTGCGCCGTAAATGACGCTGTACAGCGAAAGGATGGACTGGCTGGGGCGGTCCACCCACCCGAACCGCCGCGGCCGGGCGGCCGCGTCGTAATTGTAGGTCCCGAACAGGAGTTTGCGAGTGCGCTCCAGGTCCACAAACCCCACGCTGCGGTTGATCACGATCGGTCCGCCGGCGGTGAGCGGGCCATTGTGCAGCTTGCGCACCAGGCCCTCGGTGGTGAGATAGCCGGTGAGGCCGAGGAGCTGGTCAGCGAATCCGCCGTCGCTCCAGGCGAAATAAACCGGCCGCTTCCCGATGTTGTCGCGGATCAGGAAGATGGTCATCAGGTCCGACAGGACCAGGGTATCCCGCCCGAATGCGATCTGCACGTTGCCGAATTTGAGGCCGCTGCCGTGCGGCACGAGTTGCGCCTCCGGCAGTTCGTTCAGCTCCTGCTCGGTGAGGGTCAGCACCGGCGTGGTGGGCTTGGTCCAGGTGCTGTCCTGCCAGATCTTCGCCGCGTGTGCCGGGTCGAAATCGGGGGTGACCCGACGGCGGAGCTGCTGCAGGTGCCAGCGGGTATTCATCAGCGACAGGTTGGCCAGTGTCACGTCCCGCCGGATCCCCTCGACCTCCTGGGCGTACCAGAGCGGGAAGGTGTCGTTGTCGCCCGCGGTGATGAGGATACCGTACGGCTCCACCGACTCGAGCAGGTCCCGCGCGAAGTCCCGCGCCAGGGTCTCGCCCTTGCGGCTGGCGGTGGTATGGTTGCCAAAGAGCGGAATCAGCGCGAGCCCGAGCAGAGGGGTCGCGGCGGCCCAGCGGAGTGTCTCGCTCACGCGCCCGCGCAGCGAATCCGCGATCGCCTGCAGCATGGCGCCGAACCCGACCGCGACCCAGAGACCAAAGGCGCCGAACGACACGATGTAGAAATAGTCGCGCTCGCGCACCTCGCGCAGCACCTGGCCTCTGCTCGGGTCCACAGGATAGGAATAGCCGTACTTGAAATTGAGGTAGAAGATGAGGGCGACGGTGATCGTGCCCATCAGGGTGATCGAGGCCCAGAAGGCGCGCCGGTCACGCTGCCACAGCGCCGTGGCACCCGTCAGGCCGAGGAGGGTGAAAATAATCGTCCCGATCCGCATGCCGGCGTTGCCCCAGTCGCGGGCGAACTGCCAGTTGAAGTACTGCAGGTAGTTGCCGAACTGGGAGACGATGTCCGCTTGACGGAAGGTGACCGGCGGCTTGCCGTACTGGGCCCGGTTGAGCACCTGGTTGAGGGCGTCCCAGGTGGTCGGCTCGCCCTCGTTGATGGGCGGGTACTGCATGGCGCGCAGAGGGAGAAAGACGTAGTTGAGCGACACGCCGATCACCACCGCGAGCAGCGCGAGGTAGAGGATCGGGCGTCGGAACTCACTGGCATCGCGCAGGGCCGCGTACGCCAGTAGGCCGGCGAAGATGAGCCCGACAACCGTCGCCTCCGGCGCCGGCCCGTCGACCATGACCGCCCATTTCCCCGACACCGCGAGGGCCAGCGTATACCCCAGCAGCAGGACCCAGGGCTTGAGCACCATCCCGGGATCGGTCAGCAGCACGTACACCGCGACGGCGGGACCGGCCAGCACGCCCATCATGTGGTTGGTCGAACTGAGGGCGATCAGGTAGGCAATCAGCACCAGCCACCGGTCCCGGTGCTGGCCGGGGGTGTCATCGGCCCAATGCACCCCGAGCCAGAGGACCATCGCGGTGGAAAGCATCGAGACGGTGTAGACCTTCTCGTTGACCGTGGACTGGTTCCACACTGTCCAGGAGAGCGCCCCGACCAGGATGCCGGCGAACGCCGCCGCCAGCCGGGCCCACCGCACGGAAACGACGTTGTGCATCCAGCGATCCGCCACCAGGAACAGGAACCCCGCCGAGGCCGCACTCGTCACCGCCGCGAAGAGATTGATGCGCACCGCGTACTGCGAACTGAGGGGCAGCGCTCCCCAGACGTGGGCCAGCAGGGTGAAGAGCGGATTGCCGGGCGGATGGGGAATGCCCAGCACGTACGCGGCCGCGATGTATTCGGAGGTGTCCCAGAAGGCGGTCGTCGGCGCCAGCGTGAAGCAGTAGATGACGAAGACGATCGCTGCCGTGAGCGCCGCAAAGAGATAGGGCGGCGAATCGCGGGTGACCGGGACGGAGGGGTTGGTCATGAGAAGGAGGTTGGGGATTTGTGGGTCGAAAAGACCGTAGGGGCGGACCACTGGTCCGCCCGTGCCCTCGATCCGCCGGGGCTGGGTTGCATCAATGGCGAAACTGCCGGCGACCAGTGAGCACCATGGTCATGTTGTGCGCATCGGCGGCGGCGATGACCTCGGCGTCCCGCATGGAACCACCGGGCTGGATGATCGCGGACACGCCGGCGGCGGCGGCCTCCTCCACGCCATCGGCGAACGGAAAAAAAGCATCGGAGGCCAGGACCGACCCGCGCGGGTCATGCTGCTGCTGTCGCGCCTTGTGCACGGCCATGAAGGAGCTGTCCACCCGGCTCATCTGTCCCGCCCCGATGCCGATCGTCTGCTCGTTGCGCGCCAGGAGCACGGCATTCGACTTGACCGAGGCCACCGCGCCCCAGGCAAAGCGCAGATCGATCCACTCCTGCTCGGTCGGTTGACGTGCCGTTACCACTTTCCAGTCTGCATCGCTCAACTCGGGGGCGAACCGGTCCTGGAGCAGGATACCGCCTCGCACCCGCTTGAAGTCGAGGCCGCCTGGCCCCCGGCTGACGGGCAGCTCCACCGCGCGCAGGTTCTTCTTGGCCGCCAGCACCGCGAGGGCTTCGTCGTGAAAGGACGGTGCCACCACCACCTCCAGAAACAGCTCGCGCATCGCCTCCGCCGTGGCCCGGTCCACCACGGTGTTGAGAGCGACGACACCACCGAAGGCCGACAGGGGGTCGCAGGCGAGTGCCTTCCGAAACGCCTCCACGCCAGTCGCCGCGATGGCGATACCGCACGGCGTCGTGTGCTTGACGATGACACAGGCCGGCCGGGTCGGCCACAGTGCGACCGCCCACATCGCCGCATCGAGGTCCAGGATGTTGTTGAACGAGAGTTCCTTCCCCTGCCGCTGCTTGAGGTCGCGCATGCCGCGCGGTTCCTCGTCCACGTAGAGCCCGGCCCGCTGACTGGGGTTCTCGCCGTAGCGCAGCGCCATCAGCCGCTCAAACGAGAAGCCGATCCGGTGCGGCATCCCCTCGCTCACCGGGGTGAGGTAGCGCGCGATCGCCCCGTCGTAGTCGGCGGTGTGGCCGTAGACCTTCGCGGCGAGGGCCTGGCGCTCGGGCTGGGCGATGGGGCCCGCGCGGAGCAGTTCGAGGACCCGGCCGTAGTCGGTTGGGTCCACGATCACGATCACCGACTCATGATTCTTGGCCGCCGAGCGGAGCATCGCCGGACCGCCGATATCGATGTTTTCGATCGCATCCTCGAAGCTCACATGCGGCTTGGCGATCGTCTCCCGGAACGGGTAGAGGTTCACCGCCAGCAGATCGATGGGCGCGATCTTCCACGCCTCGAGCGCCGCCATGTGCTCCGGCACGTCCCGCCGGGCGAGCAGCCCACCGTGGACCATCGGGTGCAGCGTCTTGAGGCGTCCATCGAGGATCTCGGGGAAGCCGGTCACCGCCTCCACCGCGAGGACCGGGACACCAGCCTGCCGCAGTGCCGCGTGGGTGCCACCGGTCGAGATCAGCTCCCAGCCGAGGTCCACCAGTCCCTGGGCGAAGAGTACGATGCCCCGCTTGTCGCTAACCGAGATCAATGCACGGGGCACGGCGAACTCCTCACGCGGGCAGGGCCAGCGGTTCAGGCAGGGGAATCGGGTGACCAGCCCGTGCTGCGGCCAGCACGACCGCCGGCAGCAGCACATGCTCGGCGGCGAGGACGCGACGCGCGAGCACATCGGCGGTGTCGCCAGGCAGCACCGGCACGCGGACCTGGGCCAGAATGGCCCCTTCGTCGTATTGCTCGTCGACGAGGTGGACGGTGGCGCCAGAGTAAGTCGCCCCGCTGGCGATCACCGCCTCGTGAACGTGAGACCCAAACATCCCGGGCCCACCGAAAGCCGGCAGCAGGGCGGGATGAATATTGAGGATGCGACCGCGATAGGCGGCGATCACCGCCGCCGGCACCAGCTTCAGGAAGCCCGCCAGCACGACCAGGTCAACCCGATGTCGAGCCAGCCGCTCCAGCCATTCCGCGCCGCTCTTCCAATCGTCGAGCGCCTCGGCAGCTATTCCCCGTTCCACTGCCCGCTCCAGTGCGGGGGCGTCGGCCCGGTTGCTGAGGACCAGGACCGGTTCCGCCGCCGGCTCGCCCTGGAGGGCATCGAGCAGGGCGACCAGGTTGCTGCCCCGACCCGAGACGCAGATGGCAATCCGCATTGGCATGGCGCAAGAAGTTAGCGGCCCCACGCCGGAGGGAGTAGGGGAGCGGGGACATGAATTTCATCGCAAACCGGCCTCAGGAATGGCGGTCACCCAACCGATAATCGCAAGACAAGCTTGGGTTTAGGCCACAAACACGTGCCGGAGGCGCTGAGGGGACCGAGGGTTGGCCCCACGTTTGCCAATCAAGGGTGCCATCCAGGCCACTCCACGATCCGCCAAGAGGGTATTGTCATGACGTCAGTCTCACTGCGGACACTGCTCCGCGCCGGTGCGGTGCTGGGCCTGTCGGCCCTGGCCGCCTGTACTTCGAGTCTTCGCCCCAACAGTGGAACTAGTATTTCGGACGTGATCAGCAAGGTGACCGATGCCTCGGGCACCGTCACCGCTGTGTTCCACACCGGGGATCGTCCCGATGCCGGCGCCGGACCGACCGCGACCGTGTCCGGCATCAGCGTGATGATCAATGGTGGCAGCGCCCAGCAAACGGTAAGCGGCAGCGCCAACTACACCCACGTCATCGTTTCCATCGAGGGTCTGACCGGCTACTACGAGCTGACCCTGCCGGCCGGCGTCCCGAGCGAGGGTTTGTTGCTGACGGCCAAGGAGACGGCGCAGCCCTTCACCTGGTCATTTGCCTACGCCGTGGGCGACGCGGTCACGATTGGTGCCTACGTCAACCAGAGCGTCCAGTTCATCACCGCGCTCACCGGCGACATCCAGGTGAGCGTCTCGTGGAGCGACACCAGCGACGTCGACCTGCACGTTTTCGATCCGAACGGCGATCAGGTCTACTACGGCAACCACGATGTGGCGAGTGGTGGTCATCTAGACATCGATTCGAACGCCGCGTGCAGCGATGACGGCCCGCCGACCGGCTTTCACAAGAGCAACGAGAACATCGTCTGGCCCACCGGTACCGCGATTCCCGGCATCTACAAAGTCGTGCTGCATTACTACTCGGCATGCGGCCTGACCCAGACCAACTGGACCGCGACGGTACAGCGTACCGGTTCGGCGGCCCAGGTCATTACCGGCAGCTTCGTGGGCAGCGGCGCGCCCCCTGACACGCTGAGCATCTTCACGTATTGATTGCGGGGCGTAACCGTCCCGAATGATTCGGGGGATCCCACCGGGCCGGCGTCCGGAGGGGTCCCTCGATCAGCGTTGCCTACCCGCGCAATGCATCCCGCAGGGCCCGACCCACCCCCTCGATGTCGCTCTCCTCTAGCGTGCGCGGGTCGAGCGCGACGCGGTCATTCAGCACCCGGGCGATCACCGGTGGATTGCCGAGCCGGAGCCGGAGTGCCAGGTGATTGGCACCTTCTGAGCCGGATGCGAGTGTAACCAGCGTCGTCGGCAGTCGCTCCGCGGGAAACGCGCCGCCGCCCACCGCCGAGTCGCCCGATTCGAGGCGGGGGGCAAAGTCGGCGGGACAGGCGGACGCGAGCCGCTGCGCTCGAGCCTGGAGCACATCATCGCCCAGCGTAATCATCCGCAACACCGGGATCTCCCGCAGCGCCATCTCCGGGTCCCGATAGAGGGCGAGAGTCGCTTCCAGCGCCGCCAGGGTGAACTTGTCGGCGCGCATCGCGCGGGCGAACGGATTGTTCCGGCAGCTCGCGACCTGGCTCCGCTGTCCAACGATACACCCCGCCTGCGGACCGCCCAGCAGCTTGTCGCCTGAAAAGAGCACCAGCCCGGCGCCGCGCGCCACCGCGTCCGCAACCCTGGGCTCGGAGGTGAGTCCGAAGGGCGCGAGATCGGCGAGCAGCCCGCTTCCCACATCATGAATGAAAGGAATCCCGTGCTGCCCGGCCAGTGCGGCCAATGCGCCTGGCTCGGCCGTGGCGACGAAACCGCGCTGCTCGAAGTTGGAACGATGGACGGTGAGGATCGCGGCTGGGGGAGCCGCCGAATCCAGCATGGCCGCTTCGTAGTCGCCGAGATGGGTGCGATTCGTGGTGCCAACTTCACGGAGGATGGCGCCGCTCTTCGCGATGATATCCGGGATGCGGAACGAACCTCCGATTTCGATCAGCTCCCCCCGCGAGATCAGCACCGGCTGTCCCGCGGCGAGGGCGTTGAGCGCCAGGACCAGCGCACCCGCGGCGTTGTTGACCACCAGCGCGTCATCGGCGCCGGTGAGCGAGGCGAGCAGGTGGCGGCAGTGATCGGAGCGGTGGCCCCGGGTCCCGTTGCCCAGGTCGAATTCCAGCGTGCTGTACCCGCGGGCCATCTCGGTCATCGCCAAGATGGCCGACTGGGCCAGCGGCGCCCGTCCGAGGTTGGTGTGCAGGACGATGCCGGTGGCGTTGAGGACCGGCCGGAGCGAACGGGCGGTGCCGGTCTCGAGGTGCTCGAGCACTTCGGCGGTCCAATCCTCCGGCAGGCCGGCCCGGTTGCCGCGCGCGGCGTCGATCGCCGAGCGGACGGCGTCGAGGACGGCATTGCGTGGGGCGGACTGGAGCAGCGCGGCGATTCCCGGCTCACGCAGCAGCCGATCCACCGATGGGAGTTGGCGACGCGGGTCGGTCATGAGGAGTGGGCCGGAGGCGCTACGGCTTGGGCGGCGGCGGAGCGCTGTCCGGCGCGACGCGCAGCGAATCCGACCCAGGTGATGTGGTCGCGCTGTCCGCAGCAGTCGGAGGCGGCACCGGCTTCGGCTTGGGAATGGCGAGGACCGCCTTCGGGCTGGATGCCACACCGGCGGCGCTACGGATTCCTTCGAGGATCACGATGTACTTCGTTTCCGGGACGAAGGCGCTGTCGACCCTGAGCACCAGGCGGTCGAACAGCTTCGGACGCGAGGCGATGATGGAATCGGTGGCGGGATCCTCGATGGGTGCCGCCGCGCCGGGCCTTCCCCGCGAGGGAGGTGCGGGCGTCGGGGGTTTCGCTGGCTTGGCCGGCAGTGAATCGTGCCTCGTGGTGTCCGCCGCGGCCTTGAGGGAATCGGCGGCGGCGCGTGCGATCTGCTTCAGACTGTCATCGACCGCTCTGGGCAGGAGCGAACGGAACGGCACCGGCACGGAGTCCTGCTGCCGCATAAGCCGCACCGCGAGACTGTCGAGGTGCTGGGTCGGGTCGAGCGGGCCGCTGAAAATGATCGTGGCGCTCACGCTATCGTCCGGCGCAATGCTCTGGATGCGCGGGCCGAGGGTGTCGCGCGGGATCAGCCAGAGCGGAGCGACGACGAGCGTCCCGGAGGGAGCGGCCGCGGAATCGTAGAGCTCACGCCGCTCGCGACGCAGATTGTGGTTCTGGTCAATGGCGGCAAACACCTCGTAGTCGCCGTGAGGAAGGGGACCAAGGCGGAAGCGGCCGCTGCTGTCGGTGAGGGTACGATACACGAGGCTGTCGGGCGCGAGGCTTAACTCCACCAGGGCGGCGCGCGCCGGCCGGCCGGCCACCCAATCGATCACCAGTCCGCTCAGCGTGTCGGTCGGCACCGGTCCGCCGGTGCTGAAGGTCAGGACCGAGGTGGTGTCGAGCCGGTTGCGGCGCAGGTCAGTAATTCCCGGCAGCAGCTCCAGGCGGTAGACCCGGTTCGGCTTCCATCCCTCGCGCGGATGCACCGTGATGCGGTCGCGCTTCCATCGCACGACCGGAATGCCCGCGGTCGGTGAGAGCAGGATCAGCTTTTCAAGGTCGCCGGTTCCGAGGCCCTGATTGGGACTGCCGCCCTCGGAGATGATCTCGTCGAAGCGGAACTCGACATCGCGTTTCCAGTCGGGGTACACCCCGACCGATTCCGGCACTGTACCCAGGAGGGACGGCGCTACGGTATCCTCGGGACCGCCCGCAGGCGAGCCGATGCGGGCGCAGGCCGCGAGCCCCAGCAGCACGAGCGCGACGCCAGCCTCCGCCCTCAGCATCCCAGCTGCCCGCGCTTCTCACGCAATGCCGCGGCCTGCTGCTCGAACTGCGCCAGCTTGGCACGCTCCCCTTCCACCACCGCCGCCGGCGCCCGGCCGACGAACTGCTCATTGCCGAGCTTCTTCTGCTGTGATTCGATCAGCTGGGAGATGCGGTTGAGGTCGGCACCAAGCCGCTCGCATTCCTTCTTGACGTCGACCAGATCACCAAGTGCAATGTAGAGCGTAGTGCCGTCGGCGAGGACCGCATTCGCGCCTGGCTCCGCAAGCGGCGCACCGTAGGTCAGGCTGCCAATCTTTGCCAGACGCATGATGGTCCCCTCCTCGGCGCGAAAGGCGGCGTGCGCTTGCGAGGCCCGGACATTCACCGACTTGCCGGGCTCGACACCGTATTCCGCCCGGATCTGCCGGACCGCGCCCACCAGCTCCTGCACCAGAGTGAATTCCCGCTCGGCGGAGGCGTCCACCGCGAGACGCGCTGCACCAGGCCACGCGCTCCGCATGATGCTGGCATCGGGTGCCCGGCCGGGCAGGCGCTTCCACAGCGTCTCGGTGATGAACGGCATGATCGGGTGCAGCATCTGCAGGGCAACCTCGAAGGTCCGTCCCACGACTGCGCGGGCGATTTCGCCGCCGGATCCGGTGTCGTAGAGCCGCGGCTTGGCCTGTTCGATGTACCAGTCGGCCAGGTCGCTCCAGACGAAGTGGTAGATCGTCGAGGCCGCCTCATTGAGCCGGAACTTGGTGTAGCTGTCGGTCGCGTCGCGCACCATCTGGTCGCAGCGGTCGATGATCCAGCGATCGGCCAGTCCAAGCTCCTCGCGGCGCACCACGTTCGCATACGGCCCTGCGAGCGGGCGGGTGCGCCGGTCGCCCAGATTGGTCAGGATGAACCGGCCGGCATTCCACAACTTGTTGGCAAAATTGCGCCCCGGTGCGAACGACGTCTCCAGATCCTTCGGGTCGAGGATGACATCGGTGCCAACCGCCATGGAGGCGATGACCGTGTAGCGCAGCGCATCCGCACCATACTTCTCGATTACCTCGAGCGGATCGATGCCGTTCCCCAGCGATTTCGACATCTTGCGATGCTGGGTATCCCGGACCGTGCCGTGCAGGTACACCGTGTCGAACGGGACCTCGCCCATGAACTCGATACCCGCCATTACCATCCGCGCCACCCAGAAGAACAGGATTTCCGGGGCCGTGACGAGCACCGAGCCGGGGTAATAGCGCGCGAGGTCCTCGGTGCGCTCCGGCCAGCCGAGTGAGGAGAAGGGCACCAGCCAGGAGGAGAACCAGGTGTCGAGGACATCTTCGTCCTGCCGGGGCACCGCGCCGCAGCTGCAGCGGGCGACGTCATCACGGCTCACCGTCGTGGTGCCGCAGCCGTCGCAGTACCACACCGGAATCCGGTGGCCCCACCAGAGCTGGCGCGAGATGCACCAGTCGCGGATGTTCTCCATCCAGCTGGCGTACTCGTCGCCCCGACGCTCGGGGATGAACCGCAGCTTTCCGGTCCGGTACGCGGCCAGCGCCGGCGCCGCCAGCGGCTTCATCTTCACGAACCACTGATCGGACAGCCGCGGTTCGATCACGGTGTCGCAGCGATAGCAGTGACCGACCGCATGGCGGTGACCGTCGACGCCATCGAGCAGGCCCAGCGCCTCGAATTCCTGCACCACGCGGCGCCGGGCCTCGAAACGATCGAGACCGCGGAACCGCGCTGGTACGGTATCGTTGAGATGGGCATCCGGGGTCATGATGTCCAGCGGCGTCAGACCGTGGCGCTGCCCGATCTCGAAGTCGAGCGGGTCATGCGCCGGCGTCACCTTCACCGCGCCGGTGCCGAACTCCGGATCGATCGCCTCGTCCGCGAGGATGGGAATCTCCCGGTCCACCAGCGGGAGCCGGACGGACTGGCCCAGCAGCGGGTGGAAGCGCTTGTCCTCGGGATGCACGACGACCGCCATGTCGCCCAGCATTGTTTCGGGACGGGTGGTGGCGACGGTGATGAATCCCTGACCACTGGCCAGCGGGTAGCGCAGCCGCCAGATCTTCCCGTCGACTTCGGACTTCTCCGCCTCTTCGTTGGAGAGCGCGGTCAGGCAGCGGGGACACCAGTTGATGATGTATTTCCCCCGGTAGATCAGGCCCTTCTCGTGGAGGCGCACGAACACCTCGCGCACGGCGCGCGAGAGGCCGTCATCGAGGGTGAAGTACGTGCGAGACCAATCGGCGCTGGCTCCCAGCGCCTTGAGTTGTTCCAGGATGGCGTCGCCGGTCTCGTCGACATAGCTCCACACCCGGCGGACAAATTCCTCCCGGCCCAGGTCGAACCGGGTCTTCCCTTCCTTCGCGACGAGCTTCTCCACCACGTTCTGGGTCGCGATGCCGGCGTGATCGGTACCGGGGAGCCAGAGGGTCGGCCGGCCCCGCATCCGCTCGAACCGGGCGAGGACGTCCTGCACGGTGATGTTGAGACCGTGGCCCATATGCAGCACCGCCGTCACGTTCGGCGGTGGCATCATGATCACGTAGGGTCGGGGGGGAGCCAGTGCTCCCCCACTCCACGCTTGATCCGCGTCTGGCGCAAAGCATCCACGCTCCAGCCAGAACCGGTAGAGTTCGGCCTCGATTGCGGCGGGGTTGTACTGCGGTGGGAGGCTCAGGTCGGTCATGTGGTCTGGTCGTTGGGCTCGAGGGCGGGCAGATCGGCGTCGTCCTCCCCACGCACCAGCAGGCAATTAAGCAATGATTCGATGCCGGGGGCTGCGGCGGCCAGGCGGGCGGCGCGGGCCCGGATCCGGCGGTTGGGCACCCACCCATGGAGTTCGACCACGCCGCGTCCGGGGACAACCACCGTAAGGTCCAGTGCGATGAGTTCGGGATCCCGGGCGAGTGCCACGCGTACCGCTTGCAGGGCCATCGAGCCGCTCACCGGCTGGGGCCCGGGGTCCGCGCCTCCCACGAGTGCGCGGAGCCGCTGGCCGGCTCGCTCCCGATCGACCGGCCCGAGCCACTGCCTGGCGGCGAAGCCCGCGGCGACGCCGAAGGCGGCTCCGACCAAAGTCCATGCGAGTAGTTCGGAATTGGAGAAGCGGCGGGGCATGAGGCGTCGCGGGTGGCGGCTTACGTGGCTCGACGGCGAGCGGTTAACTTAACACCATGAGTGACGAAAATGCCCCCGCCTCCAACAGCGAGACCGGCCGCTGGCTGGTGCTGCTGACTCTGCTCATTATCTCGATCGCCGCCTATTTCTCGGTGGCGGACCAGGTGCCCGTCGTGGTGCAGTCGCCCGCCACCTCGGCCGACCCATGAGCCCGATTCGCCTGACCTTGCCGGACGGAACTGTCCGGGAAGTCGCTGCGGGCACGACCAGCCGTGCGGTCGCGCAGAGCATCGGCGCCGGACTGGCCCGCGCCGCGCTTGCGGCCCGGGTCGACGGCCAGATCCGGGACCTGGATCGTCCCCTGACCGCCGATGCCCGCTTCGCCGTGGTAACTGACAAGGATCCCGACGCCCTCGATCTGCTGCGCCACTCGGCGGCCCACATCCTGGCCACCGCGGTGCGGGAGCTCTATCCCACCGCCGCGATCGGGTTTGGCCCCAGCATCGAGGATGGCTTCTACTACGACTTCGGTGTGGAACAGCCCTTTACCCCGGAGGATCTGGCGCGGATCGAAACGCGGATGACCGAAGTCACCGGTCGCGACTTGCCCTTTGTGCGGGAAGAAGTGGACCGGGCCGAGGCCAATCGCCGCTTCGCGGATGACCCGCTCAAGCTGGAGCGGATCAGCGAACTGGGCGACGACGAAACCATCACCGTCTATACCGATGGGCCGTTTCAGGATCTCTGTCGCGGGCCGCACATTCCCTCGACCAGCCGGCTCAAGTTCTTCAAGCTGCTCACCGGCGCCGGGGCCTACTGGCGCGGCGACAGTCGCCGGCAGATGCTGCAGCGCATCTACGGCACAGCCTGGTTCAAGAAGGAAGATCTCGAGGCGTACACCCATCGGCTGGAGGAGGCTCGCAAGCGCGACCACCGCAAGCTGGGGAAGGAGCTCGATCTCTTCCTTTTCCATCCGGTGGCTCCAGGCGCCGCGTTCTGGACCGATCGTGGTACCACGATCTACAACACGCTGAATGCCCTGATGCGGGAGCTGCAGCGCGACGGCTATCACGAGATCAAGACGCCACTGCTCTACCACAAGTCGCTGTGGGAGACGTCCGGGCATTGGGGCAAGTACCGCGAGAACATGTTTCTCGTGCTCGACAGCGAGACCGGCGAGCACGATATGTCGCTCAAGCCGATGAACTGCCCCTCGCATCATGTGTACTTCGGCGCGCGGGGGCACTCCTACCGCGACTTGCCGATGCGCTTCAGCACCTACGACGTGCTGCATCGCAATGAGGTGAGCGGTGCCCTCTCCGGTCTCACTCGGGTGCGCCAGTTCCAGCAGGACGACTGCCACATCTACCTCACCGAGGCGCAGATCCCCGACGAGGTGAGCCGGCTCACCCGCTTCATCCTCGACTACTACGCCATCTTCGGCCTCACGGCGACGCTCAAATTCGCCACTCGGCCGGAGCAGCGCATTGGCGACGACCCGATGTGGGATCGCGCCGAAGGCGCGCTGCAGGCCGCGCTCGAGGCGACCGGGCTGCCGTACGATCTCAAGCCGGGCGACGGGGCCTTCTACGGCCCCAAGATCGATTTTGACGTCGCCGATTCGATCGGCCGCACCTGGCAGCTCGGGACCATCCAGCTCGACTACGCGGCCCCGGAGCGGTTTGACCTGACCTATACTGGTGAGGACAATACGGCGCACCGGCCCGTCGTCATCCATCGTGCGGTGAACGGTTCCTTCGAGCGCTTCATCGCGATTCTCATCGAACACTTCGCCGGCGCCTTCCCGCTGTGGCTCGCGCCGGAACAGGTGCGGGTGCTGCCGATCGCCGAGGGGCAGGAGGCGGCCGCGGAGCTGATCTATCGTCGTCTGCGGGACGCCGGCATCCGGGCCCATCTCAGCGCAGGGAGCCAGACGCTGAACTACCGGATCCGGGAGGGCGAGCTGCAGAAGGTGCCCTACATGGCGGTGGTGGGGCAGCGGGAGGCGGAGGCGGGGACGGTCGCCATTCGGGTCCGCGGCGCGGGCAACAAGCAGGAGATCGTGCCGGTCGCCGCGTTCGCGGCCCGGCTGTCGGAGGAAATCGCCAGTCGAACTCTCACGCCTGGGCACCCATGATGATCGTGTGGTGGTTCCTGATCGCCGCTGGAGTCGTCGTACTCTTCATTGTGGTGCAGGGGATCTACCTCGGGACGGTGCTCAAGTGGGAGGACGAGCAGTCGGTCGGGCTCGCGTACTATGGCCGGACCGCGGCGGGTCGCGAGGCATTCAAGCGGACGTTGCGGCGCCACGCATGGCTGCTGTCGCCCATCCTCCGACTCAACGCGGCGAGCGCCAAACTCGACTTCCGGAAGATCTCTTTCCTCTATAAGGGCGTGGCCGGTCCCCATGGCAGCTGCAGCGAAGCGAGTTTCGCGACCGGGGAAGCCTACGCCGCCGGTGCCGCCGACATCTTCGTGGTCACCCAGATGAAATGCGGCACCACCTGGATGCAGCATGTCGTCTACGAAGTGCTGCAGCGAGGGCAGGGCCGGCTGGTGGAGTCGGGCACCGCGATGTATGCCGTCTCTCCCTGGCTGGAAGGGCGCAAGAGCGTCTCGCTGACGGACGCGCCCCTCATCGGGGCGGAACGGCCCTCCCGCATCATCAAGACCCATTTCCCCGCGCAACTCTGTCCCCGCTCCCCGGCGGCACGTTACATCTACGTCGCCCGACATCCGGTCTCCTGTTTTGCAAGCTGCATCGATTTCGTCGTGACGAATGTCGGGGGCATGGCGCCGACGGTGGAAGCGTTCGAGCAGTGGTACTGTTCGCCGGAGCTGATGTGGTGGGGGACCTGGCCGGATCATGTGAAGGGCTGGTGGGACCGGATCGCCGGCGACCGCAATGTGCTCTTTCTCTACTTCGAGGACATGAAGCGTGACCTCGACGCCACGGTGCAGCAGGTCGCCGCCTTCCTTGGGGTGGCACCGCTGAGCGCCGCCGAGCGGGCGCGGGTGGTCGAGAAGTGCAGTTTCAAGTACATGCAGGAGCACCAGGATAATTTCGAGATGCATCCGCCGCACATCCTGCAGACCAATGCTGAGCTGTTTGTCAGTGGCACCGCAGACCGGCACAAGGATGTCCCGGCGGAGATCCAGGAGCGGATCGGCCAGTGGAGCGGGACGCAGATGCAGGGGAGTAGCTTCCCACTGGCACGGGTATACCCCGACGTGGCACCCAGCGCCGGGCCGGCTGGAACCTGACGCCGTTCGGTGCGCGTCCGGGAACGATCGAGTCTCCGAAGTGGAAAAGTTTGTTTTGGTCTCTCTCTACTCTGAGCGCGTATGGCTGCGAACGACCTGACAACTCCTGTCCTGCTTTCCGCGGTACGGACCCCGATCGGCAAGTTCCTCGGCGGCCTCTCCAGCTTCAGCGCCCCGCAACTCGGTGCGCTGGCCGTGCGCGAGGCCATACGGCGCGCGGGGATCGAGCCGGGGGCGGTGGAGGAAGTGATCCTCGGCCATGTCGTGCAGGGCGGTTCAGGCCAGGCGCCGGCGCGTCAGGCGCTGATCCACGCCGGCGTTCCCGGGATCGTGCCGGCGCTGACCATCAACAAAGTCTGCGGCTCGGGGCTCAAGGCGGTCATGCTCGCGGCACAGGCCATCAAGGCCGGCGATGCGCAGTGCGTCGTGGCGGGCGGAATGGAGTCGATGTCTACCGCGCCGCACTATCTCTACGGCTACCGCACCGGGATCAAGGCGGGCAACCAGACCGTGGTGGACGGCATGATTCACGACGGGCTGTGGGATTCGTTCGGTAACAACCACATGGGGGTCTACGCAGAATACACGGCGACGAAAGCCGGTATCACCCGTGAGGAGCAGGACCAGTTCGCCCTGGGCAGTCATCAGAAGGCGGTCAGTGCGCAGGAGGCGGGGCGGTTCGCCGCCGAGATGCTTCCGGTAAGTGTCGCAGGGAAGGGCGGGGCGGTGATGATGGACCGGGATGAATCGCCGCGGAAGGAGTCCACCATCGACTCGCTCGCCAAGCTGAAGCCCGCCTTCCAGAAGGACGGCAGTGTGACGGCAGGCAACGCCCCCGGTCTGAATGATGGCGCCAGCGCGCTGGTGGTCGCCAGTCTCGCGTTCGCAAAGGCGCACGGACTCGCCCCCCTCGCCCGCATTACGGCGTACGCGACCGGCGGCGGGGAACCGAAGGATCTCTTCTTTGCACCGATTCTGGCCGTGCACTCGCTGATGAAGAAGGCCGGGACCACGATCAACGACTACGATCTCATCGAGGCCAACGAGGCGTTTGCCGTGCAGGCGATCGCCGATGGTCGCGGACTCGGCTGGGACTGGGACCGGGTGAACGTCAATGGCGGTGCGATCGCCCTCGGGCACCCGATCGGCGCGAGCGGCGCGCGGGTCCTGACGACGCTGCTCTATGCCATGAAGGATCGAGGCAAGGTCACCGGACTCGCCACCCTTTGCCTCGGCGGTGGTAATGCCGTGGCGCTTTCCGTGGAAAGGCTCTAAGACTCATGACACCCCCAACTCGCGCCTCCGTTCAGCATCAGCGGCCGTCACAAGCCCATGTGGCGGGAACGCCGGGCGCACCCGCGCGTGCGTCCGGACTGCAATGGCCGCTCGCCGTGGTCTCCGGTGCTGTCATCGTCGCCCTGTCCGCCCAGGTGGCGGTCCCGCTCCCATTGTCCCCGGTGCCGTTGACGCTGCAGGGACTCGCGGTGGTGCTGGTTGGAGGACTGTTCGGGGCGGCGGCGGGCGCCGGTGCGATGGTCCTTTATCTTGTGGCCGGTGCCTTCGGTGCCCCGGTCTTCGCGCTCGGAGCCTCGGGCCTGCCCAGGCTCCTTGGGCTCACGGGCGGCTACCTGCTCGCGTTTCCGCTCGCGGCGATTGTCACGGCGCGCCTGGCGGTGCGCGGCCAGCTCATCCGTTCGATCCTCGCCGCAGCGGCGGGTACGTTGGCGATTCACCTCGGCGGCTGGGCCCAACTCACCCTGTTGACCGGCAACGCCGAACGTGCGGTCACCATCGGCGTGATCCCGTTCCTGGTGCCGGACGGGATGAAAGTGCTGCTCGCGGGAATCATTCTCTGGAAGGGTCATCATCTGCTCCGACCGCGCGCGTGACGCTGCCCGAGCGACCAGCGCGCCCCTCGGTCCTCATCTCCGTCGGGTGGGCCGTGCTGTTTCTCGCGCTTGGCTTTCTTCTCATGCTGGCGCTCTCGATCGCCGGCGCCGCGCTGTTCGGTGGAGCGGATGGTCTCCAGGCCGGTCCCCGCGGTCTCATCATCCAGACGGCGAGCGGCCTGCTGGCCTACGGGCTCATGACGTGGGTGGTTGGGATGCGCGGAGCCAGGCTGACCCTCACCGATTTGCGCTGGGCTCCCATGACACAGGCGGGCCGCGGGATGGGGCTCGGGCTGCTCCTGGGTGCCGGGGCGGCAGCGTTCGCGCTCGCGCTCTCGCTCGTGGCGGGTGGGGCCCGGTTCCTCCCGGATGGCGGGACACTGCCTGACTATCTCGCCCAGGTGGGAAGGACCGGATTGCTGCTCGCGCCAGCGGCGCTGCTTGAGGAGGTCATGTTTCGCGGGGTGGCCCAGGTGGTGCTTGCCCGCGCGCTCGGTCGTGTCGCGGCGGTGCTGGTGCTGTCCGTCCTCTTCGCGATGGCGCATCTGGCCAATCCCAACAGTTCCGCGCTCGGCCTGGTGAACATCGCGCTGGCGGGCGTCTTCCTCGGGTTGACGTTCTACGCGCCGGGCGGGATCTGGTCCGCCTGGGGGGCGCATCTCGGCTGGAACGCCGCCCTCGCGGCGTCGGATGCGCCGGTGAGCGGGATGCCGTTCCAGATTCCCCTGATCGACTACGCGCCGGGTGGTCCCATCTGGCTCACCGGTGGCAGCTTCGGGCCGGAAGGCGGATTGCTGGCAACGGTGGCGATTGTTCTCGCCACGGCGACGGCGTGGCGCTGGGCTCGAAAGGAGCTGGCCTGATGGAAGTCGCAGTGATCGGTGCGGGGACGATGGGCAATGGCATCGCGCAGGTGTTCGCGATGCATGGGCACCAGGTCCGGATGATCGACGTCTCCGCCAAGGCGCTGGAGCAGGGTCTCGGCGCAGTGAAGGGGAGCCTCGCGCGCATGGTGAAGAAGGCGGCGATCACCGAGGCGGACGCCGCCGCGGCCCTGGGTCGTATTGCCGTCGGGACTACCATCGTTGAAGCCGCCAGCGCGGGTCTGGCGATCGAGGCCGCCACGGAGAATCCCGCGCTCAAGTTCCAGATCTTTCAGCAGCTCGATGCCGCCTGCGCCCCGGGTGTCATCCTGGCGACCAATACCAGCTCGATCAGCATCACCGAGATTGCCGCGCGCACCAAGCGGCCGGCGCTGGTGATCGGCATGCACTTCATGAACCCGGTGCCGGTGATGGCGCTGGTTGAAGTGATTCGCGGCCAGGCCACGAGCCCCGAAACCACCCAGACTGTCATGGACCTCGCGACGGCCCTCGGCAAGACACCGGTGGAGGTCAACGACTATCCGGGGTTCGTGAGCAATCGGGTGCTCATGCCGATGATCAACGAGGCGATTTTCTGCGTGATGGAAGGGGTCGCGACGCCGGAGGCGATCGATACCGTCATGAAGCTCGGCATGGCGCATCCCATGGGGCCCCTGATGCTGGCCGACCTGATTGGACTCGACACCTGCCTCGCCATTCTCGAGGTGCTCCACCGGGGATTGGGCGACGACAAGTACCGGCCCTGTCCGCTGCTGCGCCGGATGGTGGCCGCAGGCCAGCTGGGACAGAAGACGGGGCGGGGGTTCTACAACTACGGCAGTAAAGAGTAAGGAGGGATTCCCGCACCCACCCCCTTACATCCCCTTCTGCATTTTTATACCATTCCGTATGTCTGAAGCCATTCCGATCGGGTCTGATCACGCCGGTTTCGCGCTCAAGGAGCGTCTGAAGCAGGAACTGCAGGCGCTGGGCTACGAACCCATCGATCTCGGGACGCATTCCCCGGATTCCACCGACTATCCTGATTACGCCCACCCGGTCGCGCAGCAGGTGGAAGACGGTAGCGCGAAGCGCGGGATTCTGCTGTGTGGCACCGGGCTCGGCATGGCCTACGCGGCCAACCGGCACCACGGAGTGCGAGCCGCGGTGGCGTGGACGCCGGAAGTCGCCCAGCTCTCCCGGTCACATAACGATTCCAATATCCTGGTCCTGCCGGCGCGCTTCGTCAGCGAGGCGGACGGACTGGCGATCCTGCATGCCTGGCTCGACACCAGTTTCGAAGGTGGCCGCCATGCACGCCGGGTCCAGAAGATCGAACCCTGAAGGGAGACCGCATGTCGTTCGACCATAACGCTTCACTCCGCCAGGCTGACCCGGCGATTGCCCAGCTGATTGACGAGGAGCTCCATCGCCAGCAGCACGGCCTCGAGCTCATCGCCAGCGAGAACTTCGCCAGCCGCGCCGTCATCGACGCCATGGGCACGCCGCTGACCAACAAGTACGCGGAGGGCTACCCGGGGAAGCGCTATTACGGGGGCTGTGAGGTGGTCGACAAGGTGGAGCAGCTCGCCATCGACCGGTTGAAGCAGATTTTTGGTGCTGACCATGCCAACGTGCAACCCCACTCCGGGGCCCAGGCGAACTTCGCCGCGTTCATGCCGCTGGTGAAGCCCGGCGAGACGATCATGGGCATGTCGCTGCCCCACGGCGGCCACCTGTCGCACGGGGCGGCGGTGAACCACAGCGGCACCATCTGGCGCGCCGTCCATTACGGGGTCGATCCCGCCAGCGGGCGCATGGACTACGACGTGATCCGCGACCAGGCCAGGCAGGAGCGGCCCAAGCTGATCATCGCCGGCGGCAGCGCGTACGCCCGCATCATCGATTTCGCCGCGATGCGCTCGATCGCCGATGAAGTTGGCGCCTACCTGCTGGTCGACATGGCGCACTTCGCCGGCCTGGTAGCGGGCGGAGTCTATCCCTCGCCGGTGCCGCATGCCCAGGTGGTCACGAGCACCACGCACAAGACGCTGCGGGGCCCCCGGTCCGGCCTGATCCTCTGCACCCAGGAGTGGGCCCAGCCGATCAACAAGTCGGTGTTCCCCGGCACGCAGGGTGGGCCGCTCGAACACGTGATCGCGGCCAAGGCAGTCGCGTTTCACGAGGCACTTCAACCGGAGTTCAAGCGGTACGCGAAGCAGGTGGTCGAGAACGCCAAGGCCCTGGCCGGCGCGCTGATCGAGCGGGGCTTCGCGATCGTCTCCGGCGGAACCGATACCCACCTGATGCTGGTCGACCTCCGGCCCAAGAACCTGACCGGCAAGGTGGCGGAGAAGGTGCTGGACGCCGCCGGGATCACGGTCAACAAGAACACGATCCCCGACGATCCGCAGTCGCCCTTTGTCACCAGCGGCATCCGCCTCGGGACACCGGCCCTGACCACGCGCGGCATGGGCACCGCCGAGATGCGCCGGGTGGCCGAGCTGATCGACACCGTGCTGCTGCATCCCGAGGAGACCACGATCGCGCGCGTCAAGGGTGCGGTGGGTGAACTCACCTCGAAATTTCCGCTGTACAGTCGTCGTCGCGCTTGATTCTCGCGGCCCCGGGACCTAGGTTGGGAAAACGAGTTCCCGGGGCCATCCTGAAGCACCATGCCTGATCTCCAATTTTCGGTGGACGTCCTCGCGCGGCTGCGCGCGGAGGAGCGAGACCGCTTTGACGAGCGGGCCTACCTCTTCGTGCTGCAGGCTGTCGAATTCATCCAATCCACACTCGAGGTGCGGCGGCACGTCACTGGTGCGGAACTGGCCTGGGCCTGCCGCGATCTCGCGGTTCAGCAGTTTGGCCTGCTGGCTCCCCAGGTACTCGCCTACTGGGGCGTGCACCGCACCCGGGATTTCGGCTGCATCGTCTTCACCCTCGTCCGTGCCGGCCTGCTGTCCACGCAGCCGCGGGACAAGGAGGAGGATTTCGTGGCGGTGTACGAGTTCGCCACCGCCTTCAGCGAGCCCTATGCGTGGGCCGGTGTTGCGACCCTGCGGTAGCACAGCGGTCGAGGGCTGCCGCGGCCGGGGTGTCCCATGAACACCTTTGCCCACCGCCCGCCCTCTCGCCGCGCCGCGCCGGTGCCCTGACGCCCCGCCCGCCATGCTGATCCCCGTCCTCTCCCCCGAACAATCCGCCGAATGGGATCGTCGTGCCGTTGACGCGGGCACCGCGCTCGGCACGCTGATGGATGCGGCGGGCCGGGCCGTGGCGCACGTCGTCGCCGCGCGATTCCCCGAGCGATTGTCCGGTGGAGTGCTCATCGCCGTTGGTCCCGGGAACAACGGGGGCGACGGGTGGGTGATCGCGCGCGTGCTCCACCGTCTCGAGGTACCGGTCTTTGTCGCGGCCGCGCCAGGCGATCTCTCGCCGCTCAACCGGCAGATGGCGGATCTCGCGCAGGGCGATGGCGTTCGGATGGTGGACATCGACGGGCCGTGGCCCGCCGTCACGCTGGGCATTGATGCGCTGCTCGGCACCGGCGCGCATGGGCCGCTGCGCCCGGCGGTGGCCACACTGGTCCAGCGCCTCACCGAACTCGCCGTGCCGCTGATCGCGGTGGATGGCCCGACTGGGGTAGATCTTGCCACCGGGGTGGTGCACGGACTGGCGCTGGTCGCGCAGGTCTCGGTCACCTTCGGCGGCCTGCGGCGGGGGCACCTGCTGGCGCGAGATGAGAGCGGTGACATCGTTGTCGTGGATGTTGGCCATCCTCCCGCCGACCCCACCTGGCCCACGCTGATGACCGATCAGGCCGCAGCCGGCATGGTCGGTCTGTTCAGCTCGGCGGCACACAAGGGCTCCCGCGGACACGTCGTGGTGCTCGGGGGCGCGGCCGGGATGAGCGGCGCCGTTCGACTCGCGGCCCGCGCCAGTTTCGCCGCCGGTGCGGGATTGGTTCACGCCGTCGCACCGGCTGCGACGATCGACCACCTGCTCGGTGCTGAGCCGGACCTGCAAACCCTTCCGCACAACTTCGATCTGCCCCTCTCGCCCGCCCTGCGTGACCTCCTCGATCGGGCCGACGCCGTGGTCATCGGGCCCGGGCTGGGCCGCGACCCGGGACGGCTGGCCTTCGTCACCGCAGTGATCCGGCAATCGCGTGCCGTCGTGCTCGATGCCGACGGCCTCAATGCCTTCACCGGAGAGCTCGAGTTGTTACGGGAACTCTCAGCGGCGCGCCGCCTGGTGCTCACCCCTCATCCAGGCGAGTTCCGTCGCCTTTTCCCTGAACTCGCCAGCAATCTCGAACTCAACCCGTGGGATACCGCATCCCGCGCCGCTGAGCTGATTGGAGTCACCCTGCTGGCCAAGGGGGTGCCGAGTGTGGTGGCTACGCCAGGGCGGCCTCCGGTCACCGTCGCCTCCGGCAATCCCGGCCTCGCGACCGGTGGCAGCGGCGACATCCTGAGTGGGATCTCCGGCAGCTTTCTCGCTGCTGGTCAGTCGCCGGATGCCGCGGTCGCCCTGGCCGCTCATGCGCTGGGTCGTGCCGCGGACCTCGCCGCGCGCCGGACCACGGCCCGGGGACTGCGCCCGATGGACGTCGTCGCTGCGCTGCCCGATCTCTGGCGCGCGTGGGAGAGTCTCCGCCAGTTGCGCCCTGCGCCGCGCCCGCCGGTGCTGCTCGAACTCGAGGCGCCCCAGCGATGGTAGTCACTCCTGCCCGTCGATCGCTGTCGCGCCTGCACCGAAGCCTGCTGCGCCTCACGCCGCTGCTCCTGGCTGCAGGTCCGATGCAGGCGCAATCGCGCAGCTTCTCAACCGACGATCGCATTGTCCTCACCGATTTTACCCGCATCTCGGCGGTGGCGGCGAGCCGTGACCGGGTGTTCGCCGTCACCGCCGATGCACTGGTGGCGTACGACGCGGTGGGGCGACGCTGGGAGGGGCCCTTCTCGCCGCCACGGCCGGGTGCGCTCCGGGGCGTCTTCGCCGCGCTCGCAGATCCGCTGGACGGGGGAGTCTGGCTCGCGCGCGCGGATGGCTACTTGCATTTCGATCCCGGCATCCAGCTTTGGGATGAGGGGCAGCTCCCCGGACGGATTACTGATATCGCGCTCGATGAGTTCGCTCCGGGGAGCGGACTCTTCCTTCGGACGACGAGCGGGTGGTACAACGCCGGCCGTGGCGGCGCGGCCTTCCCTGGCAGCGCACCACAGCGGCCAGTTCGCCCCGCCTCGGTGGACGACGCCATCCGTTCGAATCCCGCGATTCAGGCAACGAGTGCTTCGCTCGCGTTCGCCGGCCGACTGCGCAATGTCCGCTACACCTCGGCCGCGAGGGCGGAAGCCTTCACCGGCCTCGGCTGGTATCTCGGAACTTCTGGAGCGGGACTGATTTATTTCGCGGAAGGAGCGGGAATTCCCGAGCCGCTGACCTTCGGCTTGCCAAGTGATGCGGTGGATGCGGTCTTTGCCGGGCTCGATGGCGTGTGGGCGGTGACCGAACGCACGACGACCAGCGATCCCGCGGTCACGTTTGTCGGTGATGCGCTCGGGTCGTTCCACTGGCTGCAGGGCCCGGGCGCGACTGGACTCCCCTTCCAGCGGGCCCGGCGGATCGTGGGCCAGGGATCGGCGCTCTGGATCGCGACGGAATCCGGTGTGGTGCGGCTGGAGCCGAAATCCCAGGATGTCGAGCGGTTCGATGAGGGTCGAGGGTTGCCGGATGGCCGCGTCCTGGATGTGGCGCAACAGCGTGGCCGAGTCGTGGCTGGCACCGCGCACGGTCTGGCGGAATGGACCGACTCGCTCGGCTTCCGGCGCCTCGCCCCGGAGTTCACTGACGCGGCACTCTCGGTGCTGCCGATGGGCGACAGCACCTGGATCGGCACCCGTCTCGGGCTCTTCGTCGCCGTGGCGGGGGAACGCGACCTGCTGCAGCCTGAGGCTCTGCGCGCCAGCCTGACACTGCAGGCGCCGGTGCTCGACCTGGCCTGGCGCGGCGATACGCTCGTCATGCTCACCGATGCGCGGCTGCTCTGGCGCGATCCCGCCACCGGGCGGTTCACCGCCGGGCCGCAGCTCGGCAACGCGCTGGGACGGTTGCACACGATCGTCAATGGATCGCGCGGGATGTTCGTCGCGGGAGAGCAGGGCATCGGCTTCGCCCAGCTCAACACTCCCCTCCTGCGGCCGGTGCTGGTCCCGGGAGAGTTGCCGGGGCAAGTCACGGACATCGCCGTGGACGAGCGCTACCTCTGGATCGCCACGCTCAATGGACTGGTACGGCTGCGCCGCGAACTGGCGGGCGAATGAAACTGGGTCCTGGCCCCGAGTTTGACCGCATCCGCATGATGTTGCAGCGGCTGGGCCCGGACGCCGAGTCGATTGGGGACGACTGCGCCGTGATTCCCGAGGGCGTTGGTTCGCTCGTACTCAGTGCTGATCTCGCGGTGGAGGGTGTGCACTTCCGGCGTGACTGGCTTTCGCTGGAGGAAATCGGCTGGCGGGCCGCGGCGGCGGCCCTTTCGGATCTGGCTGCCGAGGGTGCGGCGGTCGTCGGCGTCCTGGCCAGTCTTGGCGTGCCAGCCGACGCGGCGGTGGATGCGCCAGCGGACGTGATGGGTGGAGTCCATGCCGCGGTGCGGGCCGTCGGAGGTCGAGTGCTCGGCGGCGATCTCTCTCGCGGCACGCACTGGCTGATCAACATCACCGTGCTTGGCCGGGCGGTGCGGCCGGTCACCCGGGCAGGGGCGCGCCCGGGAGATCAGCTCTGGGTGACGGGATCACTCGGCGGTCCACGCGCCGGGCTCGCGGCGTTGCTGCGCGGAGACACGCCCTCCGCGGAGGCCCGGGCGGCGTTCGCGCGGCCGGTGCCCCGGGTGACGTGCGGGCAGGCGCTGGCGCGCGCGGGCGCGACGGCGATGCTGGACCTGAGCGACGGGCTGGCCGGAGACGCGGGCCACCTCGCCGCCGCGTCCTCGCTCGCGCTGCACATTCAGCTGCTTCAACTCCCCATCGCTGGAGCCGTGCTGTCGGAGGCGACGCGAGCCGGCGTCGCGCCAGCGGTCTTTGGGGCCCTCGGGGGTGAGGACTACGAGCTGCTCGCCGTGTTGCCGCCATCCTTCGGTGGGTCGGAAGCCGCGGACGTGCGGCGGGAAACCGGAGTGGCGCTCACCCTGATTGGCGAGTGCCGCGCGGGGAGTGGTGTGCATCTGCTCGCGGGCGAGAAAGCCGTGACGTTGCATGGCTTCGATCACTTTGCATGATCGGCACCCTGCGGTACATCGTTAGCATGTTCTGCTGCACCTTCTATCACTCGGTGCGGCTCGTGATCGCCGGACTCCGCAGGGTGCCCGACGTCCCGGGGGGGATCCACGATCAGGTTCCGCGCGACTACGGCCATTGCCTCATCCGGTGGAACAAGCTGGACATTCGGGCGGAGGGGCTGGAACACACTGCAGGTGCGACGCCGTGCGTGTACGCCTCGAATCATCCCTCCTGGTTCGACATACCGGCGCTGGTGACGCTGCTTCCCGGCTCGCTGCGGTTCGTCGCCAAGCAGGAGCTGATGCGGGTGCCGCTGTTCGGTGCCGCCCTCCGGACGGGGGGGCATATCGGGATCGACCGGCACAACCTGGATTCCGCCGTCGCCGCCTACGCAGCGGCTGGCCAGACCATCCGCAGCGGCAAGTCGGCGGTCGTCTTTGTGGAGGGCACCCGGAGCCGTGACGGGCGGCTGCTGCCGTTCAAGAAGGGCGCCTTCGTCCTGGCAATCGTCGCACAGGTCCCCGTCATCCCGGTCGTGGTGGTCGGCAGTTTTCACGTCCTGCCTCGAGGCAGCTTTCGACCCAGGCCTGGTCCCATTGTAGTCCGCATCGGCCAGCCGATCCCGACGGCGGGCCTGGGCTACGAGGATCGTGACCGGCTGAGCGCCCAATGCCGGGCAGCGATGCTTGGCTTGGGTGCAGTGGAGGGGATGGGTGGTGGGTAGCCGTCCGCCGGCGACCCTGCTTCCTCCCGTTCCCTTTCCCCTTTCCCCGTTCCCTTTTCCCCTCTCCTCGCCTCGCTTACGTTCCTCGCATCACCGACCCGGAAAATCATGTCCACGATCATCGAAGTTCACGGCCGCGAAATCATCGACAGCCGCGGGAATCCCACCGTCGAAGCGGAAGTTGTCCTTTCCAGCGGCGCGAACGGCCGAGCAGCGGTTCCGAGCGGCGCCTCCACTGGCGAGCACGAGGCGGTGGAGCTGCGCGACGGCGATCCGAAGCGGTACCTCGGCAAGGGGGTGCTCGAGGCGGTGCGCAATGTGAACGAGGTCATCGGGCCACGCTTGGAAGGGATGGCGGCCGAGGACCAGGTGTCGATCGACCAGGAGATGCTGGACGTTGACGGGACCCCCAACAAGAGCAATCTCGGGGCGAACGCCATGCTGGCGGTCTCGATGGCCGTGGCGCGAGCCGCGTCACAGGATGCGGGGCTGCCGCTCTATCGCTACCTGGGCGGGCCACTGGCGCGGGTTCTGCCGGTACCGATGATGAACATCCTCAATGGCGGGGCGCACGCCTCCAATAACGTTGATGCGCAGGAGTTCATGGTTGTGCCCATCGGGGCCGATACCTTTGCCGACGGTCTCCGCATGGGTATTGAAACGTTTCATGCGCTGAAGAAGGTCCTGACGAAGATGAAGCTCAGTACGTCGGTGGGCGACGAGGGCGGCTTCGCGCCGATGCTCCCGTCCAACGAGGCGGCGCTGGATGTCGTGATGGAAGCGATTCGCCAGGCGGGGTATGAGCCGGGCCGGGATATCGCCATCGCCCTCGATGTGGCGGCCAGCGAGCTATTCCAGGACGGCGAGTATGTCTTCAAGAAGGGCGACGGCAGCCGCCGTCCCGCCAGCGGCATGGTTGACCTCTACGCCAGTTGGGTGGATCGCTACCCGATCGTCTCCATCGAAGACGGGTTGGCCGAGGATGACTGGGACGGGTGGAAGCTGCTCACCGACCGGCTGGGACAGCGGGTGCAGATCGTGGGCGACGACCTGTTCGTGACCAATGTCGATCGACTTTCACGCGGCATCGAGAACGGCGTCGCCAACGCGGTGCTGGTCAAGGTCAACCAGATCGGCACGCTCACCGAGACGCTCGAGTGCATCGAAATGGCCAAGACGGCGGGGTTCGGCGCGATCATCTCCCATCGTTCCGGTGAGACCGAGGACACTTTCATCGCGGATCTGGCCGTGGGGTCCGGCGTGGGCCAGATCAAGACCGGCAGCGCGAGTCGCACCGACCGGGTCGCCAAGTACAACCAGCTGCTCCGCATTGCGGAAGAGCTCGGCGACATCGCCTCCTATCCTGGGCGGGACCTGTACGCTCTGTGAGTCGCACCCGGCAGGTCGGCGCCGCGGTCATTGGGCTCGCGATCCTGTATGCCCTGATCGGCGGCGAGTACAGCATCAGCGACTGGCTGACGTTGCGGAGCCAGGAGCGCGTGGAGCAGGCAACGATCGCCGATCTGACCGTCGCAGTCGACAGCTTGCGGCGGTTTGCCATGCAATTGGAGACCAACCCGAAGCTCCAGGAGCGGATCGCGCGCGAGGAGTTCGGGATGGTCCGGTCGGGGGAATTCCTCTACCGACTCGGCCGCGACAGCCTTGACGAGCAATAGTCCCGGTCGCTAGGATTGCCGCCTCGTGAGGGGTCGAGGCCAGCCTCGACCCTCTGATGTTTGTGGCTGGGTAGCTCAGCTGGTTAGAGCACGGCACTCATAATGCCGGGGTCGCGGGTTCGAGTCCCGCCCCAGCTATTGGCCTCACTTCGTTGCGGCCAGGAATCCAGGGACTCGCGCTACGCGTCGAGTCCCGCCCCAGCTAT
>JBDTMI010000034.1:0-35562 GCA_039934355.1 Gemmatimonadales bacterium | reverse complement strand
AGTAGAGAGCAGCGGACGGCTGACGGCTGACGGCTGACGGCTGACGGCTGACGGCCGAATCTACACCGACGCCACCTCCCGCACCTCGGGCACCAGCTGCTTGAGACGGGTCTCGATGCCCTGCTTGAGCGTGATGGTGGAGGCGGCGCAGCCATGGCAGGTGCCACCGAGGCGGAGCAGCAGCCGACCATCGATCTCGTCGAAATCGACAATCTCCACACTCCCCTTATGTGAGGCGATATAGGGCCGGAGTGTGTCCAGGCTCTGTTCGATGCGGTCGAGCGTTGTGTCAGCCACGGTGGAGCTCCAGAGTTCAGCCGTCAGCCATCAGCCATCAGCCATCAGCGTCCAGCGGCTGTCATCCTGAGGAGCGTAGCGACGAAGGATCTCTTGAGGCCAGAGCCGAATCCCCGAAGGATGGCTCCGGGGCAGAGGGATCCTTCGCTTCGCTCAGGATGACAGGCGCTCACTGCTCCCTGCAGTCAACCACCCTGCACCGCTTCAAGCAAGCCCGTTGCCATTCCCCGCCAGATATTCGCGGGCGGCGCCCAGCACGCGCGCCTGCACCTCGGCGAGGGAGCCTTCCATCGAGAGGCCGGACGCCTTGGTATGACCGCCACCGCCGAACGGATTCGCAAAGGCCGCCACATCCACCGTTCCGACGGAGCGGAGCGACACCTTCACGCGTCCCGCGGCGATTTCCCGGAAGAGCAACGCCATGCGGACCCCATTGATGCTGCGGGGCACCTCGACGATCCCGTCGAGATCATCGGCGGTGGCGCCGAGGCGTTCGAGCGCGCCGGGCGGCACGGTGACCCAGGCGAGGCCATGCTCATGCTCCACGACCATCGTCTGCAGCGTTTCGGCGAGCAGCCGCGCGCGGCCCTCGGGAGCGCTGGCGTACACGTCAAGATAGATCTGCTCGGGATCGAGGCCGACCTCAAGTAATGCCGCCGCGGTGCGCAGCGTCGCCGGCCGGGTGTTGCTGAAGCGAAATCCGCCGGTGTCGGTCAGAATAGCAACGTAGAGCGCCCGGGCCGCCAGTGGGGTGAGGGGCCAGCCGTTCGCCTGGGCAATCTGGAAAATGAGTTCGCCAGTGGCCGAGGCTTCCGGATCCACGTAGCGCGGCCCGTCGGGGAGGTGACCCTGACTGACATGGTGATCCACGCAGGCCACGGTCACCCCGCGGTCCTGCACGGTCTGGCTGAGCATGCCCAACCGGTCGACATCCGCGATATCGAGGACCAGGATCAGGTCCGCCCGTCGCAGTTCCTTCACGGCCTCCGGGGTCTTGTCGACCCCGGGAAGATCGCGAAAGAGGAACTCGTAGCGCTCCGGCGTCCGGGTCGGATTGGTCACGACGGCGGTCACACCCTGCGCGCGCAGCAGGTGGACCATCGCGACCTCGCTGCCGAGCCCATCGCCATCGGGATTCACATGGGTGGTGATGCAGATCCGCTGACCAGGCGTCAGCGCGGCGGCGAAGCTGCGGGCGGCGGCAATGCGATCAGGGGAGAGCAGGACTGGCATGGGCGGCGAAGCTACACCGAGGGGATGCGGGATGGTAGGGCGGGGACGTGGGACCGTCATCGACGGTAGGGACGATAGGGACGGTAGGAAGGACGGCAAGGTATTTCTACCGCCCCTACCGACCCTACCGTCTTTCCCTCATCCGCGATTCAGCTTGCTGTGCTGCTTGCCGTACAAGAAGTAGATCACCAGGCCGAGCGCCATCCAGACCGCGAGCCGGAGCCAGGTGTCCGTGGGCAGGCCGTACATCATGTAGCCGCAGATCAGGATGCCCAGGATCGGGACCAGCGGGACCAGCGGTGTCCGGAAGGGGCGGGGGAGGTCAGGCTGGACCCGCCGGAGCACGATGATGCCGCCGCAAACGATGACGAATGCCAGCAGGGTGCCAATCGAGACCAGCTCACCGAGCAGGCCGATCGGGAAGAGGCCGGCGATGAGCATTGCGACGATGCCGGTGACGATGGTCGAAACGTAGGGTGTGCGGAACTTCGGATGTACCTTGCCGAAGACGGCGGGCAGGAGGCCGTCGTTCGCCATCGTGAAGAAGATGCGTGGCTGGCCCATCAGCATGACCAACACCACCGAAGCGAGGCCGGCGATCGCCCCGATGTTGATCAGGTAGCCGAGCCACGCGAGGCCGGGACCCGCTTTCTCGATGGCCACGTACACCGGGTGTGGCACGTTGAGGTCGGTGTAGTGCGCGATGCCGGTCATGACCAGCGCCATCAGGATGTAAAGCACGGTGCAGACAGCCAGCGAGCCAAGGATGCCGATCGGAAGATCCCGCTGCGGGTTCTTCGCTTCCTGCGCCGCGGTGCTGACGGCATCGAAACCGATATAGGCGAAGAAGATCACCCCCGCCCCGCGCAGGATTCCACTCCAGCCGAAGTGGCCGAATTCACCGGTGTTCGGCGGGATGAAGGGATGCCAGTTGGCGGTGTCGACGTAGAAGAAGCCGAATCCGATCACCAGCAGGACGATCGCGACCTTCACGTACACCACGATGTTGTTGAACCGCGCCGACTCCTTGATCCCGATCACCAGCAGGGTGGTCAGGAGGGCGATCAGCACCATGGCAGGAATGTTGAGGATGCCGTGGATGACGTTGAATCCCTGGGTGGTGCAGTTCGCGATGCTGACCGCCGTGTGGCTGACAGCTTCCACCGCCACCCCGCCAGTGGCGGGGTCGACGCAGATCTGTGACGGCACCAGCGTATGGGTGCCTACCACTCCGAACGGCGCTCCGGTGAACTGCGGCGGCAGGTGAATCCCCAGCCCGGTCATGAACGCAGTGAAGTAGCCGGCCCAGCCGACCGCCACGGTGCTCGCGGCGAAGAGGTACTCGAGGATCAGGTCCCAGCCGATGATCCAGGCGACCAGTTCGCCCAGCGTGGCGTAGCCATAGGTGTAGGCGCTGCCGGCGACGGGGATCATGGAGGCGAATTCGGCGTAGCAGAGGCCCGCGAAGAGACACCCCGCCCCCGCGATCACGAACGAGATCACGATGGCCGGCCCGGCATACTGGGCCGCGGCGGTGCCGGTCAGCACGAAGATGCCGGCGCCGATGATCGCCCCGATGCCTAGGAGGACCAGGTTGGTGCCGGTGAGCACGCGCTTGAGGCTGTGCTCATCCTCCGTGGGCATCAGCTCCGACATCGATTTGGTGCGGAACAGGGACATGGCGACTCCGTGCGGGGGTGGAGGAAAGCGTTCAGTGTTCAGCATTCAGCGGGTGGCCGTTCGCCGCTGGCCCTTGGCCGTTGGCAAACGGGACACCGGGTGGACATCGTGCGTCTCTGCGGACACGGACCACGAACATGCAGGAAGGGGAGTCGCGGTCCCGCTACTTCAGCTCTCCCCGGAGCTCCCGCTGCAGCACGCTGTGCTTGCGGCCGTAGCCGAAGTAGATCACGAACCCGATCAGGAGCCAGACGACCAGCCGGATCCAGGTGTCGGCTGGGAGGGTGAGCATGAGACCGAAGCAGCAGAGGATGCCCATGATCGGCACGAACGGCACCAGTGGGGTCCGGAACGGCCGCTCCAGGTCGGGACGGCTGACGCGCAGGATCCACACCCCGGCGCAGACGAGCATGAAGGCCAGGAGCGTGCCGATGTTCACCAACTGCCCGAGGAGCTGCAGGGGGAGTGCGCCGGCGGCGATCGCCACGACCACGCCGGTATAAATCGACGAGAGGTACGGAGTGCGGAACTTCGGGTGCACCTTGCCCGCCCACTGACCCAGGAGTCCGTCCCGCGACATCGAATAGAAGACCCGCGACTGGCCCAGCAGCATCACCAGCACGACCGACGCCAGGCCCAGCACCGCGCCGAGGTCGACCAGCAGCCGGATGACATAGGGCGCCCCCACCTTCTCGAGCGCGTACGACGTGGGAGCGGCGTTGTTCAGCTCGCCGTACGGCACCATCCCCGTCAGTACCGCCGACACCACCACGTACAGCACGGTGCAGATCGCCAGCGAGCCGAGGATGCCGAAGGGCATGTCCCGCTGCGGGTCCTTGGCCTCCTGGGCGGCGGTGCTGACCGCGTCGAATCCGATGTACGCGAAGAAGACCAGCCCGGCCCCGCGCAGCACGCCCGACCAGCCGAAGGTGCCCCACTCGCCGGTGTTCGGTGCGATGAACGGCGTCCAGTTGTCGGGATTGATGTAAAAGAGGCCTGTCGCCGCCACCAGCACCACGATCGCCACCTTGATGATCACGATCGCGTTATTGACCCGGGCCGATTCCTTGATGCCAATCACCAGGATCGTGGAGACGATCGCGACAATCATTACCGCGGGCAGGTTGATCAGCGCCCCGGTGAAGTTGAGGCCGTGGTGCGCGCACCCCGCCATGCCGTCGGTCACGTTGCTGGCGGTGCACCAGACGGTAGGCGAGGTGGTGAGGCCGGACGGCAGATGGATTCCGAAGTGCTGGACCAGGGATACGAAATGCCCCGACCAGCCCACGGCGACCGTGGACGCGCCGGCGGCGTACTCGAGCACCAGGTCCCAGCCGATGATCCATGCCACCAGCTCGCCCATCGTTGCATAGCTGTACGTGTAGGCGCTCCCGGCGACCGGGACCGCGCTCGCCATCTCGGCGTAGCAGAGTCCGGCGAACGCACAGGCGATGCCGACGAGGATCATCGAGATCGGGACTGCCGGACCGGCGTGCAGCGCGGCCGCCTGTCCCGTGAGCACGAAGATGCCGGCCCCGATGATCCCGCCGATGCCGATCGCGAGGAGTCCGCCTCGACCCAGCGTACGCTGGAGGCCACCCTCGCCGGAATCAGCCTCGGCGCGCAGCGCGGCAATGGATTTGGTGGCCCAGAGATTCATGGAAGCACGGGGTTTGGGATTGGTTGGGAGCGTTCAGCGTTCAGCATTCAGCAGTAAGGGGTCCCTCAGTTGCCAGCCCTCGGTCGTCCAGCTGAATGCTGACCGCTGAACGCTTCTGCTCACACACTGTAATTCGGTGCTTCCCGCGTAATGGTCACATCGTGCGGATGGGATTCGCGCAGGCCCGCGCTGGAGATCTGCACCATCTCCACATCGAGGCGCAGCGCGTCGATGGTGGCGACGCCGCAGTAGCCCATGCCGCTCCGCAGACCGCCCACCATCTGAAAGAGCACCTCGCCGACCGGCCCCTTGTAGGGCACCCGACCCTCGATTCCCTCGGGCACCATCTTGCTGCTGGAGAGTTCGCCTTCCTGAAAGTAGCGGTCGGCGGAACCATCCTGCATCGCCGCGAGGCTGCCCATGCCACGGATCGTCTTGAAGCGGCGGCCCTCGGCCAGCACCGACTCACCGGGACTCTCGTCGGTGCCCGCGAGCATCGAACCGATCATCACGCTGCTGGCACCGGCGGCCAGGGCTTTCACGATATCGCCGGAATACTTGATGCCGCCATCGGCGATGACCGGCACGTCGCCCGCCCCCCGCACCGCATCCATGATCGCGGTGACCTGCGGGACACCCACGCCGGTGACAACGCGGGTGGTGCAGATGCTGCCCGGCCCGACCCCCACCTTCACGGCGTCCACTCCGCGCCGCACCAGTTCGCGCGCCCCGCTCTCGGTGGCGACGTTGCCGGCGATGAGCTGCACATCGGGGAAGGCCTGTCGCAGCAGCTCGACGGTCTGCAGCACCCCCTCGCTATGCCCGTGCGCGGAATCGATGACCAGCGCATCGGCCCCAGCGTCGATCAGGGCCCGGGCCCGGTCCCGCGCCTGGGCCGTGCCCCCGACAGCGGCCGCGACCCGCAGCCGGCCATGCTGGTCCTTGTTGGCGTCAGGGAACTGCCGCCGCTTGAAGATGTCCTTGACGGTGATCAGCCCCTTGAGCACGCCCTGCGCATCGACCACCGGCAGCTTCTCGATCCGGTGCCGAGCGAGGATGCGCTCCGCCTCGTCGAGGCCGGTCCCGACCGGCGCGGTGATGAGCCGATCCTTGGTCATCACCTCCTGGATCCGCTGCTCCAGATTGCGCTCGAACTGCAGGTCCCGATTCGTGATGATGCCGACCAGCAGCCCTGCGCCGTCGACGATCGGCACCCCGGAGATCCGGAAGCGCGCCATGGCCGCAGCCGCCTCGCGCAGCGGCCGGTCGGGCGTCAGCGTGATCGGGTTCAGGATCATCCCGCTCTCGCTGCGCTTCACCCGGTCGACTTCCTGCGCCTGCCGCTCGACCGACATGTTCTTATGCAGCACCCCGATCCCGCCGGCCCGCGCGATGGCGATCGCCATCTCGGCCTCGGTGACGGTGTCCATCGCCGCGGCGACCAGCGGGATCGGCAGCGGGATCTTCCGGGTGAGACGACTCGCGACCGCGACCTGCCTCGGATGCACCGACGAATAGCGCGGGACCAGCAGGACGTCATCGAAGGTGAGCGCCAGTCCGGGACGGATGGTGCTCATGCGGCGGACGTTCCGATGTGGATAGGGTGTTCCATCTCTAAGTCTACGGGGCGGACATGGGGCGACGCAAGCCGGGAGCGGTCGCCCGGACGCCCCTCACACCCCGAACTGGCGCAGGTGATGGTCAACGTGTTTCCAGGCCAGCACGGCCCACTCGCGCTGTGACAGCGGCCCGAATGCGGGATGTGCCGCAAAGCTCGCCGCACCGGACGCCCGCTCGAGCAACGATTCAACCCGCGCCAGATCTCCGGCCCAGCCGCCCGGCTCCGTCGTCAGCATTTCGGGGAGCGTGGGCACCTTTCCCGGCGGCGCGCGCAGCCCGGTATGGATGATCAGCCAACGGGCCACCGTGCGGGTGAACCAGGTGCTCCGCTGTCGGGCCGGCAGGTCGCCCAGCGCGACCCGCAGCTGGTCGGAGAGATGACAAAGCATGCGCGGTGCCGTGAGACGGCCCCACCCAGGCTGGGTTGTCGGCGTGAGTCGTCGCAGACGACCGACCAGGGCGGCCCGGTCGGCGGGTTGCTGGATCGTCGGCATCTCCGTCCCCAGGTCTGGTCCGTCGCGGGAACGTTCCGGCGCCGGACCGGTGTCCATGAACTGCGGGGGTCAGCGCACGTGCCTTGCACACCTTCGCCTCGGTGAGCTTGGCGGCGAAGTTGTCGCTGCCCTTCTCAGGCGGGGCGGATGCGCTTCCAGACGAAATACACCGGGAGCCCGAGCGCCACGATGCCGAGGCCTGGCCAGGTGTAGAGTGGCTTCTTGACCAGCAGGATCATCATCAGGACGAGGACCGAGACCATGTACAGCGCCGGCAGCCAGGGATAGCCGAACGCGCGCACCGGGCGCGGCAGGTCGGGCCGGGTGATTCGGAGACGGAACAGCGCCAGGGTGGTGAAGAAGTAGAACAACAGCGAAGCAAAGATGACGTAGTCGAGCAGGTTGCCGTACGTCCCGCTGAGGCAGAGCACCATCGCCCAGACCGCCTGCGTCATCAGTCCGAACGCCGGGGTCCGGGTCGTCGGGTGGAGCGTGGCCGCCCGGCGGAAGAAGAGTCCATCCAGCGCCATGGCGTAATAGACCCGCGGCCCGGCGAGCACCAGCCCATTCACGCAGCCAAAGGTCGACAGCATGATGGCGAAGGCCATCAGGCCCGCGCCCGCCGGCCCGAACATCACTTCGGCCGCCGCCACACCCACCCGGTCCTGGGCGGCGTGCTGGATCCCGCGCGCGAGCGCATCGAGCCCCTCGGCATCACCGGCGAAGGGCAGCACCTGGAGGTAGGCGAGGTTGGCGAGGATGTAGAGCAGGCAGACCACGCCGGTGCCGACCCCGAGCGCGAGCGGCAAGTTGCGCTTCGGATCCCGGACCTCCGCCGCGGCGAAGGTCACGTTGTTCCAGGCGTCGGCGGAGAAGAGGCTGCCGACCATCGCGGCGCCGAAGATCGGAATGAGCGCGAGACTCCAGTTCCCGGTTCCCCAGAAGCTCGCGGCATTCGCCGCCGCCACCTCCGGCCGCCGGAACAGGGTGAGCCCCAGCGCGATGAGCATCGCGAGCGCCCCCACCTTGGCGATCGCGAACACCGTCTGCACCCGCGCACCCAACGCCACGCCGCGGACATTCAGGAGCGTCAGGCAGAGGACGACACCGAGCGCCACGAGGCGCTGCCACGAGAGCCCGATCTCGATGGTGCCACCGGGCATGGGGAGGTGGCCAAACGAAAGGAAGACGTCCGGCGTGATCCCCGGCAGCAGGACGGCGATGAACTTGCCGAAGGCCACCGCGACCGCGGCGATGGTCCCGGTCTGAATCACGGTGAACAGAGTCCAGCCGAAGAGGAATCCCACCAGCGGGGACAGTCCGTCGCGCAGGAAGATGTACTGCCCGCCCGCGGTGGGCATCATGGCGGCCAGCTCGGCGTAGGCCAGCGCACCGGTGACGGTCATCAGGCCGGTCACGAGCCAGATCAGCAGGAGCGCACCCGGGCCCCACTCGTTCACCTGCCGTCCGATGTCGGCGGACACGATGAAGATGCCCGAGCCGATCATCGTCCCCACCACCAGCGAAATGGCGGCCAGCGGACCGATGCCCTGGACGAACTGGGAACTGCCGGCCGGCGTCGAGGATGCGTCGGTCATGTCAGGGTCATCCAGTGGGCTTGAGTGGTTTCACCGTCGCGGGCGGGGTGACGCTCGGGTCCGTGGCGCTGGCGGCCTTCACCGCTTCGTCGACCACCGCATGCCCCGCCGCCGCGAGACCCTTCATCAGCTTGGAGGCGCTGTCCATGACACTCGCCGTGCCGCTGATGGCCTGCACCGGAAGCTTGGCCGCCCGCATGGTGTCCTCGACCGTCTCGGTGAACCGCGCGAGGAATCCCGTCGGCGCGGCGCGCTCGGCGTACTTGCTCTCGAGGAATTCGACATAGTCGAGCACCTGGTACCCCCGCTCGTCCGGCAGGAGCTCGAGGCGGCGGAGCAGGCGTTGCTTCAAGAGTTCATTCATGGGTTCAGTCCTTCCATGACACGGACCAGCTCGAGGACCGGGGTGGGCAGATACCGGGTGCGCACCGCGCGGATAGTGCCGCGGATCGTGAGTTCCTTGAGCGGTGGCAGCGCCTCGAAGGTCGCCACCTGCTCCGGCGGAACGATAATGTAGACGAAGCCCGGCTCCGGCAGCGGCCCGCGGGTGAGCAGGTAGGTGCGTCCCTCGGGAATCTCGGGGCGGAGTTCATCGGCCTTCTGAATGGCGACGAACTGGACCTTCCATTCGACCACCTGGCCGACGTACTTGCCCGGATTGGCCCGGACCTCCGCCTGACTCACCCCGACAATCACCCCGCCCGCCGCACTGCGCAACACGCTGTCGGGAACCCACGCCTCGAGTTGCACCCGGGTCCAGCCGCCGGAATGCACCAGCGCGCGCGTCACGGTCCCGCTGTCGATCTGACCGAGCCTGGTGCCACCGGGCGTCGTGAAGAGTGGCGCGCGGCGGGTCAGTTCGACCCCCTCGGTACCGGCCGGGAGTGGCGCGGCGACAGCCGAGGGCACGGTCGCGGCGGTGAGTGATTTTCCGCCGATCCACGCCGTGCGGCGGACCCGGGTCCAGTCGCCCCGGGATTCCACCTTGATGAAACCGGTGCCGGACGAGACCCGGGCGAGGGTGTCGCCCTCCGGCGTGCGACGCAGGATCTCCGCGGGCCGGCGCCGGACCACGACGTCGAAGCCGTCGCGGTTCAGCGGGCCGAGCGACGCGGTCCTGATCCAGCCCTCGAACGCGACTTCGACCGCGGTGCCGCTCTTCCGGCCCGGCGTCACCTCCGCGCGTGCGACCAGCGTGCCCAGCACCACGCCACCGGCGGTCTTGGTGAAGCGGGTATCCTGGGACAGCGCAACGGGGCCCTGCGCCACGACGACATGGGCGCACAGCACGAGCGCCAGCAGCAGAAAGGCTGGTAGGCGGAACGGGGGCGGACTAGATTGGTTCGCGACACACACGGTCACGATTGTAGAGACGCTGGAGAGTCATGTCAAACGCGCGTGGCCCCGCGGGGCCGGTAGTCCTGCTGGTTCTGGATGGCTGGGGCTACCGCGAGGCCCGTGACGGCAACGCGATCGAACTGGCCCGGACACCGGTCTGGCATGGGCTCTGGCAGCAGCAACCACGCACGTTGCTGCAGGCCAGTGGACTCGCGGTGGGACTGCCCGAGGGCCAGATGGGCAACAGCGAGGTGGGGCACCTCAACCTCGGCGCGGGCCGGGTCGTCCCCCAGGATCTCGTCCGGATCTCCCAGAGCATCAAGGTCGGCGAATTCTTCCAGCTGGCCCCGCTGACCGAGTTGTGTGCCCGGCTGCGGCAGAGCGGTGGCACGCTGCATCTGATCGGGCTGCTGGGGCCTGGCGGCGTGCACGCGATCGACCAGCACCTGCTGGCCTGTGTCGAACTTGGGGTCCGCCTCGGTGTCGCGCGCATCGCCATCCACGGATTTCTCGACGGCCGGGACACGCTGCCGGTCATCGGGGATCAGGTGGTCCGTCAGCTCAACGCCGACCTGTCCCGGATCGCGCCGGGCCGCGCCGCGATCGCGTCGCTGGTCGGCCGCTACTTTGCGATGGACCGCGACCGGCGCTGGGAACGGACGGCCATCGCCTATGACGCCATGGTGCGCGGCATCGGCGCCCACGCCACCGACCCGGTCGGCGCGGTCCAGGCGGCGTTCGCGCGGGGCGAGACCGACGAGTTCGTGAAACCGATTGTGCTGGAGAAGGACGGCGCGCCCGTCGCCCTGATGCGTGATGGCGACGGCGTCTTCTGCTTCAACTATCGCAGCGACCGGATGCGTCAGATCGTGCGAGCCCTCATGGTGGAGGGCTTTGACGGCTTCGATATCGCGGACCGGCCCCGGCTCACCATGGTCACCATGACCCAGTATGACCGGACCTTTCCGGTGCCACAGGCCTTTCCCCCCTTCACGATGGCGAAGATCGTCGCCGAGGTGCTGGCCGAGCAGGGGCGGACCCAGCTGCGGACCGCGGAGACGGAGAAGTATCCCCACGTCACCTACTTCTTCAACGGCGGCTACGAGCCGCCGTACAAGGGAGAGGAACGGCTGCTGGTCCCGTCGCAAAAGGTTGCGACCTACGACCTTGCGCCGGAGATGAGCGCCGTGGGCATCACCGATGTGCTGGTGCAGGCGCTGGCGAACAAGTCGCACGATTTCCTGCTGTGTAACTTCGCCAATGCCGACATGGTGGGACATACCGGCGTGATCCCGGCGGTCATCCGGGCGGTCGAGACGGTCGACCTGTGCCTGGGCCGTGTCGTCGCCGCCGCGGAGCAGGCCAACGCCGCGCTCCTGGTGACCGCCGACCATGGCAACTGCGAGCTGATGATCGATCCCGCGACCGGCGGGGCGCACACCGCGCACACCACCAATCCGGTTCCCCTCGTTGCCCTGGGGGCGGGGGCGACCGCCCTGCGCGAGGGCGGCGCATTGTGTGACGTCGGACCGACGGTCCTGCGTCTCCTCGGCCTCGAGCCCCCCGACGTCATGACCGGGCGCGACCTTCGCGCATCCTAACTGTTGGCGCGCCCCGTCGGGCGCGTCGCCGCAGCTCCCTGACCCCGATTGTTCATCATGCGCCTTACCCTGCCCGTCCTGCTGTTCGCGGTTACCACGTCGCTCGCCGCCCAGGTGGGGCACGATCCCGCCACGTCGCCCTACCGTGACATTCCCAACGGCAAATCCCTCACGTTCCTGATCGGGGATGTCGGCGGCGACGGTGGAAAGGTCGGCGTCGGTCCGCACCACGGACGGTCCTACGGCGGCCGGCTGGACCTGCGCATCAGCGGGCCGGTGCAGTTCGGGCTCGGGGTCAGCCAGGCCAATCTGGAGCGCCTGGTGGTGAGCGCCGACGACAGCGTCGCCAAGCGCACCACCGGTCCATTCGATCAGAAGCTGACGATGATCGAGGCGACGCTGCAGCTCAACATCACCGGGCGCAAGAGCTGGCACCGGCTGGCGCCGTTCGTGAGCGGCACGGCCGGCTGGGTCCATGGCTCGTCGTTGCCCGCGTCGGCCGCCAAAGACTCGAGTGGCTTCAAATTCGGCTCGAAGCTGTACTTCGCACCCACGATCGGGCTGCGGATCATCATCACGAACAACCTGCAGCTGCGGCTCGACGCCCGGCAACTGTTCTGGAAACTCAAGTACCCGCTGTCCTACACTCAGGACCCGATCGCCGAACCGAGTCCCAATGGCGACCTCGCCAACGCGGTGCTGCCGGACGGCAAGCGGGAACAGTGGAGCGGTGCGCGGGAGTTGCGCGCCGGCCTGGGCTTCGCCTTCTAGCGGCCGCACCGTCTCATGCCGACCAGCCTCACCCGCGTGACTGGCTTCGCGGCCCGGCACCATCTCTGGATGGCGGGCTGGTCCGAGGCCGACAACCGGGCGGCATTCGGGGCGCTCAGCGAGCCGCACCGTCACGAATATCGCTGCCAGGTCACAGTGAGCGGATCGATGGACCCCGAGTCCGGCATGATCTGCGACCTGGCGGAGCTCGACCAGATTCTCGACGACGAGATCCGCCGGCCGTTCGAGGGCCGGCACATCAACCTCGATCATCCCGCCTTTGCCAGCGGAAGACCGATCCCCACCTGCGAAGCCCTCGCGCGCTATCTCTTCGGCCGTGTCGCCCACCGCCTCCCCGACGGCGTCCGACTCGATCGGCTGCAGGTGGCCGAGGATGCGACGCTCTCCGCCGAGTGCACCGGTCTCGACTGATCCCCGCGGACCGGTGACGCGGTGTGCGGGCGGCGGCCGCCACGGCCGTCTCCGAGGTTCCAGTCCTGCCCAACCACACGATGCCGGTCGCATGCATCCACGCTCCGCGAATCACCCGTGACGCCGGCCGCCCTGGGCGCGATCCTCCGCGCCAGCCGGACCATTGCGGTCGTGGGCCTCTCACCCAATCCCGATCGGCCGAGCCACGAGGTCGCGCGGTATCTGCGGGAGGCGGGATACCGGATCGTGCCGGTGCGGCCCGGCGTCACCATGGTGCTGGGCGAGCCCTGCTTCCCCGATCTGGTCACGGCGGCCGCGGCCGCCGGTCCGCTCGACATTGTCAATGTCTTCCGTCGTTCGGAGGCGATCCCGGACCTGCGCGACGCCCTGCTTGTCGTGCGACCACGGCTGGTCTGGCTGCAAGTTGGCATCCGGGAGGACGCCGTGGCTGCGGAGCTGGAGGCGGCGGGCATTCCCGTCGTGATGGACCGATGTCTCATGGTGGACCACCCCTGGCTGGTGAGTGTATGATGCGATTCTGTTTCCCCATGGTCCTCCTCCCGTGCCTGGCGCTCGCGCCACACCACCTGCGGGCCCAGGCAACCGCCGACCAGGCCCAACTGGAGTTCACCATCGGGCTGGGGCAGACATCGGGTGGTGGCCGGCTCTGGCGGGTGGGCAAGCAGCCGTTCGCCGTGAATACGACGAACATCGACACGCTCTCGATCAACCGGAGCTTCCGCCGAACCATCAACGTCTCATTTTCCGGGACCTACTTTCCAACCGATCATCTCGGCTTCGTCGGGGAGGCCCAGATGCTCGGCCTCGGGACCGAAGACGGCTGCGACATCCAGTACACGGAGGGCGACACCCAGACGGCAGCGCTCTGCAAGTCGATCGGTCGCGCAGAACGCAGCGCCACCTCCGTCGCCGTCTCGGCCGGTGCGGTCTACCGCATCGCGAGTCACCAGGTGGTGCATCCCTACATCCGCGTCGGTGGCGGCGTGGTGGTCACCGAGGAGAGCTTCGTCCGGATGCACGGCGATGTCGGAGGTAGCGGCGACCCGGTGGACCAGGTGCTGTTTGCTGACGACAACAATTCGACGGTGCAGCCCTTCGCGCTGTTCGGCGGCGGGGTGGTGGCAGTCATCGGCAAGGGGATGCAGTTCCGCTTTGAAGTGCGTGACAACTGGGTACGCGTGCCCACGGTGACCGGTCCTACGATCCAGCAGGGGCTCATCCCGCCGACCGGAGTCGAGTCGAAGCACATCCTCAGCTTCATGATCGGGTTCGATATCGTGCTGGAGAGAAAGCGCGGCCGACGCTACTAACGGAGAAGCTTCTGCGACAGTCGCCCCGCCTCATCCTGGTCGTGCCCGCACTGGTGGCCACCCTCGCCACCCCGGTGCAGGCCCAGTCGATGGCCGACCAGGCCCGCCTCACGATCGGCGTCGGGCTGGTGCACACCAGCGGCGGCGGTGTGGTGTGGGCGGTCCCGGGCCAGCCCATTCTGGCCCCGACCGGAATCGACACCCTGGCTTTGCAGCGCGAGCTGCAGAGCGGCTTCGGCTTCCTCTTTTCCGCCACCTATGCTCCAGGACGGTATGTCGGCTTCGCTGCCGATGTCCTGGTCATGGGACTGGGCTCTGGTGACCGCTGCCGGATCGTCCGCACCGCCGGCTCATCCTTCACCGACGATCTCTGCGGCTCGCTGGAGAACACGGAGTATTCCAGCAGCACCACCATCCTGGCGGGGGGAGTGATCCTGAAACCCGGTTTCCGGGGTACGCTGCAGCCCTATGCGCGGCTCATGGGGGGCTTTGGCGTGGTGCAGCAGAGTCTGATCCAGACCACTGGGGCGGTGCGGACCCCCCAGGGTCTCGCCGACGCCTCCATCTATCTCGATGAGAGCGGCACTCTCCTCTCGCCCTACTATGGCCTCGCGATCGGCGCGACCGCCTTCGCGGGACCCGGCTGGCAGTTTCGCTGGGAACTGCGTGACAGCTATCTCCGACTCCCGGGCATCGCCGGCCCCACCACACGCCAGGGACTCACCCCCCACACCACGATGCACGGACACCATCTCTTCAACTTTCTGGTGGGCGTCGACATTGTCCTCGAGCGCAAACGCGGCCGGCGCTATTGATGCGGGGCGCCATCCTCGCGGGCGGCGGTGCGACGCGCTTCGGTGGAACACCCAAAGGGCTGGAACGGGTGGGCGGGGTGCGCATCCTCGACCGGCTGGTGGTGAGCTTCACCGAGGCACTGGGCGCCCCACCGCTCCTGATCGCCAACGATCCCGCCGCCGCCGGGTGGGCGCCCGCGCTCCGGGTCGTGGCGGATCTCCGACCCGGGCTCGGCGCGGCGGGAGGCATGCTGACCGCCGTGACGGTGGCGCCGGCGCCGGTGGTGATCGTCGCGTGGGACATGCCCTTCGTGAGCCCGGCGCTGATCCGCGCCCTCGCCGACGGCCTGACCGGGGTGGACGCCTGCCTGCCGGAGAGCGGAGGCCGACGCGGCATCGAGCCGCTCTGTGCCGCCTACGGTCCGGCCTCCCCCGCCGCCATCGCCGCCGCCCTCGAGCGCGGAGACCTCCGGGCTGTCGGCTTCCAAGATGCGCTCAATGTCGGTATCCTCACCCTCGAGCGGGTGCGGCAACTTGGCGATCCCACCCTCCTCTTCTTCAATGTGAACACGGCGGATGATCTCCGGGAGGCCGACAAGCTGTGGCAGCGACACGAATCATCTCGATAGTCGGCAGGAAGAATGCGGGGAAGACGACACTCGCCGTCGCCCTGGCCGATGAATTTGCCCGGAAGGGACGCCGGGTCATGATGATGAAGCACGCCGCCAACACGGTGGATGCGGATCGCAGCGGGACCGACAGCTACCGCCACCTGACGGAAGGCAAGGCGGAGCGGGTGCTGGTAGAATCGCCCGGGATGCGCACCATCATCGAGCGCCGGGCGGTGGAGAGCGGCCCCGAGGAGCTGGCGCGGCGCTATTTCGACGGCGCCGACATCGTGCTCGCCGAGGGATTTTCCAGCGCCCCGATCCCGAAGATCGAGGTCTTTCGCCGCACGGCGAGCGACTTCCCGCTCTACCAGCCCTCCCTCCCCGGGGCGGCGCTCTGGCTCGCGATCGTTACCGACGATGACCGCTTCGAGGCCGAGTGCCCCGTGCTCCGCTTCCGCGATACCATGTGGCTGCAACTGCTGGCGAACATGGCGTGGGAGCGGGCAAAGGTGCTGGACTAGCTGCTGCCCCTCACTCCCCGCGACGCCGCCCTCCGCATTCTGGCGGACATCCACCGCCAGCCGGCGCTGCGGGTTCCGCTCGACGATGCCCTCGACGGTGTCCTCGCCGAAACGGTCCTCAGTCCCCTCGACATTCCGGCATGGGCCAACTCCGCCATGGACGGCTACGCCGTGCGGGCCGACGATGTGCGTGGGGCGAGCGCGACGACACCGCGGCGGCTGACCGTGGTCGAGCAGATCCCCGCCGGCCGCTTCCCCACGATCGCCATCACGCCGGGGACCTGCGCCCGGATCTTCACCGGCGCGCCAGTGCCCGAGGGCGCGGACAGTGTCATCCGGCAGGAGGACACCGACCTGGGCGCGGCGGTGGTCACGATACTCCACGATCGGGACGCCGGAGTGAATGTTCGCCGGGCCGGTGAGGACGTGCGTCGTGGCGCGACGGTGCTCGCAGCCGGCACCGAACTCGGGCCGGCCCAGTTAGGCGTGCTCGCCTCCGTGGCCGTCGCCACCCCGCTGATCTTCCGCCGGCCCCGCATCGGCATCCTGGGTGGCGGCGACGAAATCGTGGATATCGACCAGCCTGACGAGATCCTGAGCGGGCGCAGGATCGCCAGCTCGAACACCCACACCCTGAGCGCGCTGGTGCGGCGGGCCGGCGGGGAACCGGTGAGCCTCGGGATCGCGCGGGACACGCCGGAGAGTCTCCGGGCCCACCTGGCCCGCTCGGCGGGCTGCGACCTGCTGATCACCAGCGGCGGCATCAGTGTCGGCGAGCATGATTACGTCCGCCAGGTCCTTGGCGAGCTCGGCGCCGAGCTCAAGTTCTGGAAGATCCGGATGCGGCCAGGCGCCCCGGTGGGTTTCGGGCTGCTGGGCGACATGCCGTGGATCGGGCTGCCGGGAAATCCGGTGAGCACGATGGTCACCTTCGAGCTCTTCGTGCGGCCCGCCATTCGGAAACTGTCGGGACGCGCACTGCCGTTCCGTCGGACGGTCCCGGTGCGCGTCGCCGAAGCAATCGTGCTGGGTCCCCGGCTGCAACACTTCCTCCGGGTGATCGTCGCCCCCGGCCCGGACGGTGTGCTCGACGCGCGACTCACCGGGCCACAGGGCTCGGGGATCCTGAGTTCGATGGCCCTGGCGAATGCGCTCCTCATCATCCCTGAAGGTCAGGCGGAGGCAGCGCCTGGCAGCCTGAGCAGTGCGCTGGTGCTCGACGATCCAGTGCACCAGGCGGAGCCCGGGTTCTGACGCCACTCTCGCTCTACGTCGTTTCGGCGCCCGGATTGGAAGGGCTGGTCGCGGCGGAGCTCTCGGCGCTGGGCGTGACGGTGACGGCGACGGAACCCGGCGGCTGCAGCGCGACCGGCTCCCTGCTCGACGTCGCCCGCCTCAACATGCAGCTTCGCACCGCCAGCCGAATCCTGGTGCGGCGAGCGCAGTTCTCGGCCCGTGCGCTGGGCGAACTCGAACGCAAGGCCGGCCTGCTGCCGTGGAAGGAATGGCTTCCGCCGACGCTGCCCGTCGTGCTGAGGGTGAGCTGCAAGAAGTCGCGGCTATATCACCAGCGTGCGGTGGCCGAGCGGATCGGCAACGCGATCCGCGGCAGCACCGGACTCGAGTCGACCACCAGCGCGGGCGATATCGAAAGCGATGGCGACGCCGACCCTGAGGGCGAGGCACCCCACCAGCTCGTCGTCGTGCGATTCTATCGCGATGAGTGCACCATCAGCGTCGACAGCTCCGGCGAGCTGCTGCACCGCCGCGGCTGGCGCCTCGCCACCGCCAAGGCGCCGCTGCGCGAAACGCTCGCTGCCGCGCTGCTCGCGGCCAGCGGCTGGGACCCGGTGACCCCGCTGCTCGATCCCTTCTGCGGCTCCGGCACCATCCCGATCGAGGCGGCGCTCCAGGCCCGGCGAATCCTGCCCAACCTCGAGCGTCGCTTCGCCGTCGAGCGGTGGCCCGGATTTGATGCGGCGACGCTGACGGCGCTCCGAGTCGCGGCGCGGGCCGAGACCCTTCCCGTCGCCCCGGCGATGATCCTGGGTGCGGATCGGGATGCGGGCGCGATCGCGGCTGCGCGCGCGAATGCGGTGCGAGCCGGCGTCGCCGCGGATATCGAATGGCGGGAGGCGGCGGTCTCCGCACTGGATCCACCGCAGGGTCGGGTCGGCAACGTGGTGACCAATCCGCCCTATGGCCTTCGGATCGGCGACGCGCGCGACCTGCGGAACCTCTTCGCCCGCCTGGGGACCGTGGCCCGCGAGCGCCTCGCTGGCTGGCAAATAACGCTCCTCCTCGGGGACACGCCCCTGGAGCGCGCAACCGGGCTCGCATTTCGTTCGGTCCTCACCACCCGCAACGGCGGCCTGCATGTGCGTCTCCTGAGCGGCCGGGTACCGGAGAGCCCCTAGCCCGGGACGATCGACGCTCCCGACGGCACCGGCGTTGACGCCCCCGGGCTGGCGTTCTACACTTCGCGCGTCGTGAAGGGGAGTAGCTTGTCCGCCCTGCGGCGGACGGCCCATCGTCAACACTGTCGGCCGCGATGGCCGGCACGGTGCGGCCGGGCGGATGGCACAGACCATCATGCAAAGCGAGACCTTCAACCTGCATCGGTGCACCCAGGTTCGCCCTGGGCCGCGCCGGACAGCGTTGAGGGTCTCTTTGACTTGTAGGGGGCAACGATGCAAAGCGTCAATCCCGCGGTGTGGCTGGCCGCCACGTCACCGGTACACTGAGTGCCCAGTCACGCACCGGCGGTCTGGCTCACCTTTCTCGCCGTCGTGGGAACGCTGCTGGTCATCGACCTCGGCATTCTCAACCGTCGCTCCCATGCCCTGGCGCCCCGCGAGGCGCTGCAGTGGAGTGGCGGCATCGTCGCCGTCGCACTGTTGTTCGGCGGGTTCCTCTGGTGGCAGGCCGGGCCGGTCACCGCGGTGGAGTATTACGCCGGCTACCTGGTCGAGCTCTCCCTCAGTGTGGACAATCTTTTCGTCTTCCTGCTGGTCTTCCAGTACTTTGCCGTGCCGGCCGAGCTGCAGCCGCGGGTCCTCAAGTGGGGAATCTTCGGCGCGATCCTGATGCGCGGGGCGATGATCGGGCTGGGCGCGGTCTTGCTGCAGCAGTTCGCGTGGATCACCTGGGTCTTCGGCGCGATCCTGATCCTGACCGCGGCGAAAATGCTGCGGGCGGGCGACGAACGGATCGAGCCGGAGAAGAATCCGCTGGTACGACTGGCGCGGCGTCTCGTGCCGGTGACGCCGGGGTACGTGGAAAATCATTTCTTCGTTCGCGGCCTGACGCGGGCCTGGATGGCGACCCCGCTTTTCCTCGTGCTGCTGGTCGTCGAGTGGAGTGATGTCGTCTTCGCCATCGACAGCATCCCGGCAGTCTTCGCCGTCACCCGCGACCCGTTCGTGGTCTATGCGTCGAACCTCTTCGCGATCCTGGGACTGCGGGCGCTGTACTTCGTGCTGGCCGGGGCGCTCGACCGGTTCCACTACCTCAAGCCGGGTGTCGCCCTGATCCTGCTCTTCGTCGGCGCCAAGATGCTGCTGGGCACCTGGGTGCATATCGCGACCGACCTGTCGCTGGTAGTGATCCTGGCGGTCCTCACCGGCGCGGTGGGGCTCTCCCTCCTCCGGCCACGTCCATGACGATCCTCGAACGCCTCGGCCTCCACCGCCCGGACCTGCGCGCCTGGGCGATGTACGACTGGGCCAATTCCGCGATGGTCACCACGATCATCACCGCGGTCTTTCCGATCTACTACTCCCGGGTCGCCGCGGGCACGCTGACGCCGCCGGAAGCCACCTATCGCCTCGCGATCGCGACGACGATCGGCCTCGTCATCATCGCGCTGCTCTCGCCCGTCCTCGGCACCCTCGCCGACCAGGCCGGCGCCAAGAAGCGTTTCCTCGGCGCGTTCATGACGCTGGGCGTCGTCGCGGTCGCCGCCATGTTCTTCATCGAGCGGGGCGACTGGGTGCTGGCCTCGGGGCTGTTCATCCTCGCCAACATCGGCGTCAACGGCAGCTTCGTTTTCTACGACGCCTTCCTTCCTCATCTCGCCCGCGAGGACGAGATCGACCGCGTCTCCACTGCCGGGTATGCCCTCGGCTATGTCGGCGGCGGGATCCTGCTGGCGCTCAACCTGGCCTGGATCCAGAAGCCCGAATGGTTCGGCCTGCCACATGGTGAGGGGCTGAGTGCCTCACAGCTCACCCTGCCGACCCGGCTGGCCTTCCTCTCCGTCGCCATCTGGTGGGTGGTCTTCTCGATTCCGTTCTTCCGCCGGGTGGCGGAACCGCCGCGCCACGGCACCGACACCCGGGTGTCGGTGGCCGCGGCCTTTCGCAATCTCGGCGCCACCTTCCGGCACCTGGGACAGTACCGGCAGGCGCTGCTCATGCTGATCGCGTTCCTGATCTACAACGACGGGATCGGCACGATCATCAGGATGGCGACGGTGTATGGCACCGAAATCGGCATTCCGCAGAGCGCGTTGATCGCCTCAATCCTGCTGGTGCAGTTCGTCGGCATCCCGTTCGCGTTTCTGTTCGGGAGTTTCGCCGGCCGGATCGGGGCCAAGCGCGCCATCTTCATCGGCCTGGTCGTCTATGCCGGCATCAGCGTGCTGGGCTTCTACATGACCACGGCAACCCACTTCCTGATTCTCGCGGTGCTGGTGGGGATGGTGCAGGGCGGGACCCAGGCGCTGTCGCGCTCGCTCTTCGCGAGCATGATTCCGAAGCGGCAATCGGCGGAGTTCTTCGGCTTTTTTGCCGTCGTGGAAAAATTCGCGGGGATCTTCGGACCGCTGATCTTCGCGGCAACGCTGGGCATCTCCGGCTCCAGCCGGAATGCCCTGCTGTCGGTCATCGCCTTCTTCGTGGTGGGCGGCGTGCTCCTGCACTTCGTGGATGTGAAGGAGGGACAGCAGGCAGTGCGTCAAGCCGACACCGTGGGAGCCTAGCGGTTGTGGCTGGCGGTGAAGCGGAGCTTCACCAGCCGGTGCAGCATGCTCGCGTCGATGGTCACGGCGGCCACGCGACGATCGGGGGTCAGTTCAATTGTTCCGCTGCCGCGTGCGGCCGTGAGGGTTCCGCCCTTGATCGTGAGGGCGATGCGACCGGGCTCCGCGGTCCGTGACCAGCGCCCGAGGAACCGGGTCGGCGTCGGTCCGGTGACATCGATCGTGGCAGTGAAATTCGCCGCCAGCTCCACCCGAACGGCGGTCACCACCTGGGTTTCCTGTGCGGGCACCGCCAGCGTGCCACTGCCGCTGACCGAATCCGACAGCGCGTTCAGCTGCCCCGCAGTGTCCGAGGGCAGCTTGCCGGGCTTCCGGCCTCGGAAGCCGATCACCCAGGTGCCGGCCGAACTCGTTCCGGTGAGGTCCGCCCCGGAAAAGCTCTTGTCATCCCGCAGCAGCAGCGTCCCCGACCCGCTGGTCCCGCTGGTGCCGAATCCCTCGCTGATCTTCAGGTCGATGGTCGCGCTGACCCCGCGCTGGGTCCAGGTGCCGGCCAGGGTGATGCGCTCTTCCGCGCCCTGAATCGCGAGGATGGCACGGCCATCCCGGCGGAGATCCGCCCGCGTGGCCACCAGTGTCCCCGTCGTCCGGCCATTGAGACGGAGATCGCCCTCCCCGACCATCGTCACGGCCAGCTTCTCCACCGGGTGCCCGAAACTGTCGTCGTCCGCTGCGTCCTCGTCGGTGCTCTCCAGCGGCAGGCCGGACGCGTCGAAGGCCAGCGTGAACGGGTCGCCCCGCACCGTGCCACTCAGATCAATCAGGTCCCAGCCATTCTTGCGCGAGGTCGTGATCGAGCCCGTGATCTCGGCGTCGTGCGAGCCGTAGGCATCGAGATCGACGGTGATGCTCGCATTGGTGAGCGGCCCGGTCCACTGCCCGGTAAAGGTGTACTGCTTCCGGCCCCAGACCCGAAGCTGCATCGTCCCGTTGCGCAGCACCTTCACCCGGCTCTGGTTGAGCCGCTCGCTTTCCCCTCCGATCGTCAGCGTCCCTTCACCGCCTCGCGTCGTCGTGAACTGGCCCCGGTTCAGGTCGATGCTGGTCGCGACACCGGTGCCACTGCCACCCTTCGCACCGAAGGTGAGGGTGAACTCCCCATCCCGATTGGAACCCTCGAAACTGACTCGATCGAGCGAGGCGCTGCCGCGCAGCGTCGCGCGGCCGCTGCCGCGGGCCGAGCGTCCGAAGCCCCCATTGATGCGGAAGGTGATATCGCCGCCGGCGGGGTCCCCCGACCAGGTACCCTCGAACTTCCACGCCTGGCGGTCATGCCCCACCTCGACCGCGAGGATGCTGCCCGCATCCAGCGTGAGACGCACCCGGTCAATCTCCTGTGTCGCGATCCCGTCGCCCGTGATGAGCTCGCCGTTGCCGGTGCTCTCGTAGACGCCGCTCTGGGCGAGCAGGGGGGTAGAGAGCAGCAGGAGGGCGACGAGAAGGCGGAGCATGGGGAGCCGGGGTGTGAGAGGAGCCTTGAGCGTTCAGCGTTCAGCGTTCAGCATTCAGCGTTTAGCGATCAGCGTTCAGCGTTCAGCGTTCAGCGTTCAGCGTCGCTCAATATGCACTCACCTCGCGAGAGACTGCTGACTGCTGAATGCTGACCGCCACCTGCCACCTGAATCCTCCGCCTCGCACCAGTACCCGTCAAGCTCCCCACCGGCCCTGCGTGCGTCCGCCAGCCACTTGTCCCAACCGCGCCGCCTTCCTACCTTCTGAGCCATGTTGACCACCGCCGCGTCCACCATGGGCTTGAAGAAGTGCCCGACGAAGCAGCCCACGCCCGGCGCGTGTCGGCCAGTCTGACGCTCACCTGTTCCCGAGCTGACTGAGACACCCCGCCGCACCATCCGGCGGGGTTTTTCTTGGGGGGGTATCCAACCGCCCGCGTTCTTCACCTGAGCTCTCCGATGATCGACCCGATCGAACTCACCCGCGCCCTGGTGGCGCTCGAGACGCCCACCGGCCACGAGGGGCCGGCGGTGGAGCTGCTCGCGAGTCTGCTCGGAGGGTTGGGCTATCACGTCACCCGCCAGCCGGTGGCGCCCGGGCGGGACAATCTCTATGCCTGGCGTGAGCCGCCGGTGGTGGTCTTCTCCACGCACCTCGATTGTGTGCCACCCTACCTGCCGCTGCGCGAGGATGACACGCACCTGCATGGCCGGGGCACCTGCGACGCGAAGGGCCTCGCCGCCGCGATGGTGGCCGCCGCCGAGCAGCTCGCCGGGTCAGGCGAGCGACGGGTAGGACTGCTGTTCCTGGTGGGAGAGGAGAATGGGTCGGATGGTGCAGCGGCCTCCGTCGCGCTCACCCCAAAAGGGCGCTATCTCATTAATGGAGAGCCGACCGAGAATCAGTTGAGCATCGGACAGAAGGGCACGTTCAAGGCGGTCATCGAAGCGACGGGCCGGGCAGCGCATTCCGCCTATCCCGAGGAGGGGCATTCCGCCATCACGTCGCTGCTCGATGCCCTCGAACGCATCCGCCACCTCCCCCTGCCAACCGATCCGATGCTCGGCCCCGGTACCCTCAACATCGGCCTCGTGCAGGGTGGCGTCGCGCCGAATGTCCTTGCGCCCTACGCCCGCGCTGAACTGCTGTTCCGCACCGTCGAGCCCAACGAGGCGCTGCGAGCCGCGGTAACCGCCGCCGCTGGCACCGCGGTCACAGTCACCTTCCACACCGTACTGCCGCACTTCAAGAATCTCGCACCACCGCCGGCCGGCTGGACCACAACCGTCGTGAGTTACGCCAGCGACCTGCCGCTCCTCGCGGCGTGGGGCGAGGGCTATCAACTCGGGCCCGGGACGATTCGCGTCGCGCACACCAGTAACGAGCGCATCGCGAAGACGGACCTGCTTGAGGGGGTGCGCTTGTACGTGAAGCTGGCGCGAGATCTGATTGAGAGGCAGTAGGGCGCAGGCGATAGGCGATAGGCGATAGGCGATAGGCGATAGGCGAAGCTAACGGCCCAACGGCCACACACTGTACCACGAGATCGCACCATGGCCTCCAAAATCCCGGTCAGCATTCTCGGCGCCACCGGCACCGTCGGCCAGAAATTTGTCCGGCTGCTCGCCGATCACCCCTGGTTCGAGATCGTCGCCGTGGCGGCGTCGGAACAGAGCGCGGGCAAGCGCTATGGTGACCTGGTGCGGTGGCGGGAGAACATCCCGATCCCGTCGCGCGTCGCCGGGATGACGCTGGGGCGCTGCGCCCCGCCGTTGCCGGGCGCGATCGCCTTCTCCGCGGTGGAAGCCGAGACCGCCGGCGAGGTGGAGCAATCGTTTGCGCGCGCCGGTGTCTTCGTGGTCACCAACACGAAGAATCATCGGATGGCGCCGGATGTCCCGCTGCTCATCCCCGAGGTCAATCCCGACCACCTCGACCTGCTGGTCCGGCAGCAGCGCGAGCGCGGCTGGAGCGGTGGCATCGTCGCCAATCCCAACTGCTCCACCGCCGGACTGGTCCTGGGGATCGCCCCGCTGCATCGCGCGTTCGGCGTCGAGAAGATTTTTGTCGCGACCATGCAGGCGGTGAGCGGCGCGGGCTACCCCGGCGTCGCTTCGCTCGATGCGCTCGGCAATGTGATCCCGTTCATCGGCGGCGAAGAAGAGAAGATGGAAGAGGAGACGGCAAAGATTTTCGGGGCCTTCGCACGGGACCAGATTGCCGCGGCACCGATCACCACGAGCGCGCACACCAACCGTGTAGCGGTGGTCGATGGTCACATGGAAGTCGTTTCGCTCGGGTTCAGCCGCAAGGTGGCACCGGACGAGGCCATCGCGGTGCTGCACGCCTTCCGCGCTCCCGCTGGCGTCGCCGACCTGCCGTCCACGCCGGCGCGGCCGGTGGAATACGACAGTCGCCCCGACCGGCCGCAGACCCGCCTCGATATCGATCGCGGCGCGGGGATGACGGTCACCGTCGGTCGGGTGCGGCCGTGCAAACTGCTCGATCTTCGTCTGGTCCTGCTGTCTCACAACACGATCCGGGGAGCCGCCGGCGCGGCAGTGCAGAATGCCGAGTGGCTGGTGCAACGGGGATACGTGACGCCATGAAGCTTGCCATCATCGGCCACGGCAGGATGGGACAGGCGATCAGTCGCCTCGCGACGGCGCGGGGGCACAGCGTCGTGGCGACGGTGAGCGGCCAGGCCCAGCGTGACGGCGGATCCCTCACTGCGGAACGCCTCGCCGGCGCCGAGGTCGTGCTCGAGTTCACTCGGCCAGAGTCCGCCGTGGGCAACCTGCTCGGGCTCGCGCGGCTCGGCGCGCGGGTCGTATCCGGAACGACCGGCTGGACCGAGGCACTGCCCCGGATACAGGAGGCCTTCCTGGCCGGTGGAGGAGCGCTGATCCACAGCGCCAACTTTTCCCTCGGGGTGCAGCTCTTCCTGCGCGCGGCGGGGGACCTGGCCCGCCAGTTCGCCGGACGGCCGGAGTTCGCCGCCTACGTCACCGAGATCCATCACGCCGCCAAGCGGGACGCGCCTTCCGGCACCGCACGCATCCTGCAGGAACGGCTGCGCCGCGCCGATGCCGGGCGGGAGTTCCCCATCAGCAGCACTCGCGCGGGATTCGGCGCCGGGACGCATGCCGCGGTATTCGATACCGAGTTCGAGACCATCCACCTGACGCACGAGACGCGCAGCCGCGACGTCTTCGCCGCCGGTGCCCTGTCCGCCGCCGAGTGGCTCCCGGGACGCCGCGGCGTCTTCACGCTGGATCAGATGCTGTTCGGGGAGGGCCCATGACGATGCTGGGAGGATGCGGGACGGCGCTGGTGACGCCGTTCACGCCCGCGGGCGACGTGGACTTTGCCGCGCTGCAGCAACTGGTCGAATGGCAGATCGAGGAGGGCATCGACTTTCTCGTTCCCTGCGGCAGTACCGGCGAGGCGGCTACACTTTCCACCGAGGAACGCGATCGGGTCGTCACGACGGTCGTCGCCACGGCCCGCGGGCGGGTCCCCGTCATGGCGGGCGCCACGCACAATGACACCCGGCTTGCCGTCGAGGAAGCCCGCCGCCTGAGCGGACTCGGGGTGGCCTGGCTGCTGAGCGCGACACCCTACTACAACAAGCCGACGCCGGAAGGGCTCCTCCGCCACTTCACCGCCGTCGCCGACGCGGCGAAGGTGCCCGTCTGCCTGTACAACGTCCCCGGTCGCACCGGCTGCAACCTGCGGCCCGAGACGGTGCTGCGGCTGTCGGAGCACCCCAACATCATCGGGATCAAGGAATCCTCCGGCGACCTGGCCCAGGTGCAGCACCTCCTCCTCGGTCGACCCGAGGGATTCGCCGTCCTCTCGGGCGAGGACTGGATGACGCTGGCCATCATCGCGGCGGGCGGCGGCGGGCTGATCTCGGTGGCCTCGAACGAGATCCCCAATCTCATGAGCACGCTGGTGCGCCACTGCCTGCGCGGCCGCTTCTCCGAAGCCCGCAACATCCTCTACCTCGTCCTGCCGCTGCTGGAAGCGAACTTTCTCGAATCCAACCCGGCACCGGTGAAGGCGGCGCTGGCCGCAATGGGCCGGATCGACAACGTGCTGCGACTGCCGTTGGTACCACTGTCGGAGCGCCGTCGGGCCCCGCTGCTCGCCGCGCTGCAGGAGACCGGCATCGTCGTACCACCGACTCCAGGCCACCGATGAGCTCCGCATTGGAAGCCGCCATCTCGCGCTTCGCCGCTGGGGTACCGCTCGGTGAGGAAACCGAGGCGCTCGCAGCCTTCCAGCAGCTCAAGGATGGCCTGAACGCCGGCACGATTCGCTCGGCGGAGCGCGACGACAACGGAACCTGGCATGCCAACGGCTGGGTGAAGGCGGGAATTCTCCTCGGCTTCCGGCTGGGACGCATCCGGCCGATGGCGGAGAGCGGACCGTTTCCGTTCTATGACAAAGACACCTGGCCGTTGCGATCGGTGGGTCTTGCAGATGGGGTGCGCATCGTGCCGGGGGGGACTGGGATCCGCGATGGCTGCTACCTCGCCCCGGGCACGGTCATCCTGCCGCCCGCATTCGTCAACGCCGGCGCGTACATCGACACCGACACAATGGTGGACAGTCATGCGCTGGTCGGTTCCTGCGCCCAGATCGGCAAGCGGGTGCATATCTCCGCGGGTGTGCAGATTGGAGGTGTGCTGGAGCCGATCGGCGCCCTGCCGGTGATCATCGAGGACGACGTCCTGGTGGGTGGCAATGGCGGGATCTACGAGGGAACGATCGTGCGGGAGCGTGCCGTGCTTGCGCCCGGCACCATTCTCAGCGGCGGGACCATCGTCTTTGACCTGGTGCGCAACACGACCTACCGGCGAGAGGGCGATCGACCGCTGGAGATCCCCGCTGGTGCCGTCGTGGTCCCCGGAAGCCGGCCCATCAGTTCGGGACCGGGCAAGGCGCTGGGTCTCTCGCTCTACGCTCCGGTCATCGTGAAGTACCGCGACGAGCGAACGGATACGTCGGTCCGGTTGGAGGAACTGCTGCGCTGAGGAAGGGTGGGGCAGCGGGATACCAGACGGGGACGCACCGCAGTGCGTCCCCGTCTGGTATCCCGCCTCGTCGCGGATCGACTCCCGGTTACGGGTTGTCGATCGGCAGCCCGCTCGGCACCCGCGCCGGGACGACGCTCGGGTAGTTGGCCGGATCGTCGGTGAGCGCGCCCATGAACTCGGTGAGCTGATCGACCATGATGTCCGGGATGACGACGCCGTTCAGCAGCGTGTCGCGGGTCAGCAGCACCTGCTCCACATTGTCCAGGAACGCTCCCTGAAGCAGTGGCTCGAGCGTCATCGGATCGAAGGCCCGCAGCTTGAGGTCGGATTCGCTGTAGTGAGCGATGAAGTCCCGCAGGCTCATGATGGCGCCGTCATGCCCGTAGGGCGCGGTCAGCACCACGTTGCGGAGCGCCGGCGTCCGGAAGGTATACCTCATCGCTGCCTTATCTTGTTCGTTGAATCGACCGAAGTCGTCATTACCGCCAGCCCCATTCCCCTTCCCCGGACCGAACTGCGCCACGGCGACGTTGTGGAACTGGTTGTCGCTGAACGCCGGACCGTTGTGGCAGATGGAACATTTCAGACTGAGGAAGGTCTGCGCACCAACCAGCTGTTCCTGGGTGAGCGCGACGTTGTCCCCCGCCAGGAACCGATCCCACGGCGAATTGTTGAAGCCCAGACGCGCGGTGAGGAATCCGGCGATGGCGTTGCTCGCATGAGCGAATGTCATCTTGTTGAAGTTGGTACCGGGGTAGGCCGCTTCGAACATCCGGCGATACTCCGGAATCTGCCCCAGTCGCACCATGATTCGGGACCAGATCTGGCCCATATCCACGTCCGGCACGGCCGCGAGTTCATTGCCGCTGAAGGCCCGCATCTCCTCCCGTGACAGCACCGGAAAGAGCGGCAGCGCCGAAAGCGCCCCGAACTCGAACACCGCGGTCATCCCGCGGTTGAGCTTGGTTCCCGCGGGGGAATGAAACCGGCCGAGGGAGTCCCTCGAAACGCGTCCATCCAGGAACAGCGACTGGACCGCCCCAAGATTGAAGAGCGGCGGCGCGTTTCGCGGAATGAAGAGACCCAGCGGGTGGACCCGCCCCGTCCCGAGACCGGTGGCGCCCTGGCCGATTGAAAGACTGCGGCCATCGCCGGTGCCCAGGGCGGGCAGGTGACAGGTCATGCATGAAATGTCCCGATTGCCCGACAGTACCTTGTCGAAGGCAAGCGCCTGACCCAGCGTGACAAGCGCGATGCGAACCGGAGGGGGCGAGGCGAGCGGGGTGATATGGCGACCCGCTGCCAGGATGCGCACCGTATCGACCAGTCCCTGTGACACAGCCCGTGCGGCCGTGCTGCCCCCCCCCAGCGGCGTGCCCGCGTCTGGCGTGCTGCAGCCAGCGAGGACCAGCCCGATCAGGGTGAGTCCAGCCAATGTTCGGGTGCCGAAGATGGCGCGGCGCATAGCAACCTCGGGAGTGAGGGAACGCACTGGTTATCCAGGTCCTGCGGGGTCAGACGGGCTGCTTCAGGTACGCTGAGACGGATCAACTCTTCTCGCATTAGCTTGCCGGCAGGGCATCCCTCAGGTAGCCTTGCCCCCGGAGCCTCGGCGGGTCGGGACGTCACCCCCTTGTCTCCTTACATCGCAACCGGACCGCCAATCCCGACAGGAGCGGGTCGTGGCGGGGTGAGGGCCCGATTCCCGATTTAGAGTATGAAGGAAGTGTTCAGCGATAAGCGTTCAGCGTTCAGCCTGCGAGCTCCCGCTGAATGCTGAATGCCGAGCGCCGAAGGCTGACCGGTGTCTTCCTGTGCACGGACCCCCAATGCCCCCCATCGCACGCGACAATTGGCAGACGCTGGAGCCCCTCCTCGACGAGGTGCTGGACCTGGCGCCAGAGGCACGCGACAAGTGGCTCGCGGAATTGTCCATCAGCGCGCCGGGACTGGCTGCGGACGTCGCGGCCTTCCTGGCCGAAGAAGCGGTGGCCGATCGCAGCGGGTTTCTCACCGGTATTCGGGATGTCGGGCTGGCTGGTCTCGAACTGGGCGCCTACCGCCTCGAGCGCGAGCTGGGGCAAGGCGGCATGGGCACGGTCTGGCTGGCACACCGTGCCGACGGGCGATTCGAGGGGCTGGCTGCGCTGAAGCTGCTCAACCTTGCCCTCGTGAGCGCGACGGGGCAGGAGCGATTCCGCCGCGAGGGCTCGGTGCTCGCGCGGTTGGCGCATCCGGGAATTGCGCGGCTGCTCGATGCCGGTGTCGCCCAGAGCGGCCAACCCTATCTCGTGCTGGAATACGTCGATGGCCAGCCGATCGACGCCTTCGCCCGCGAGCGCGGGCTGTCGGAGGCCGCGCGGATCCGGCTCTTCCTCCAGGTGCTCGCCGCCGTCGGCCACGCCCACACCAATCTGATTGTCCACCGCGATCTCAAGCCGTCGAACATCTTCGTTACCAACGACGGAACGGTGAAACTGCTCGATTTCGGCATTGCCAGGTTGCTCGATGCCGAATCGGTCAACGATCGCTCCCTGCTCACCCTTGCCGGTGGGCGCATCTTCACGCCGCTCTATGCCGCGCCGGAACAGGTGCACGGCGCCGACCTCACGACGGCGACGGACGTCTACGCCCTCGGGGTCCTGCTCTATGTCCTGTTGTCAGGGCGGCATCCCACCGCGGAAGGTGCCCGCACGCCGGCCGAGTGCGTGAGTGCCCTGCTGGATGGGGAGCCCGCCCGCCTGGGACTGGGCGACCTCGACACCATCCTGGCCAAGGCGCTCCGCAAGTCGCCCACCGAACGGTATCAGACGGCGGCTGCCTTCGGAGACGATCTGGAGCGCTACCTCCGGCGGGAACCGGTGAGTGCGCGGCCCCAATCGCTGGGGTACCGACTCGCACGGTTCGTCGCCCGCAATCAGGCCGCGGTGATTGCCGCGCTGGTGACCGCAGCCGGCCTGATCGGCGCGACGATCTTTTCCGCGGAGCAGATGCGGGAGGCCCGGCGGCAGCGGGATGTGGCGCAGGAGGAGGGCGAGCGTGCCGATGCGCAGGTCGAGTTTCAGAGCGTGCTGCTGTCGTCAGTGGGCGACGCGCCCATGACGATGCGTCAGATCCTTGATGCCGGTCGCGCAGTCCTGGAAGAGCAGTACGCCGACAATCCGCGCACTCTGTCATCGGTCCTGGTACAACTGGCGCAGAGTTACACCGAGCTGAATGACACCAAGGTCAGTCGCTCGCTGCTGGCGCGGGCGGAATCGCTGGCGCTCGCTGGCTACCGGGCCACTGAACTACCGATGATCCGTTGCTTCCAGGCCGAGAACCTGCGCAACGAAGGTCGCTACGACGAGGCATGGGCGATCTTCGACGCCACCGACTCGCTCCTCCGCCTCGCACCCGATCCACGCAATCGGTCGACGTGTCTGGCCCTCCGCGCCGGACTCGCCATTGGGACGTCGCGGAGCGAGCAGGGCATCGCCGATGCGACTCGCGCCATCGGGATCATGGACAGTCTGGGGGAGACTCATGATCTCTTCTACCTGAACTTGCTCGGCGCGCTCGCCGGCGCGCTCGACGCCGACGGCCGTCTCCGCGAGGCGGTCGTGATCCATGAGCGCGGAATCGCCGGCATGGACAGCAGTGGGCGGGGCGGAACGCTCACCAACGCCATCCTGCGACACAACTACGCTCTGACACTCCTCGACCTGGGAGAGAGAGTCCAGGCGGAGGAGATCCTCCACGACGTGCTCCGCCGCGAAGCCGGCGGCGACAACACCGGCCGGATCGGCTGGCAGCCGTTGATCCATTACGCCGAGGTCGCGCTGGCCCAGGGCCATGCCGACTCTGCCGCCCGATACTTCGGGATCACCGTCGCGCAGGCCGTGGGGGATACCAATCTGTATTGGGAGGGACGCGGGCTGTTCGGGCTCGCACGGGCTCAGAGCCGCCTCGGGTTGCTTGCCGAGGCACGGCATGCCCAGCAGCGCCTCGGGCATCTCATCGCGATCTACCCCCATGTGCGGGACACGGACGACGAACTCCCGGACGTCCAGACGCTCGGGGGTTATATCGCGCTCGCCAGCGGCGACACCGCGGCGGCCCGAGCCAGTTTCCTCGCGTCGCTCCGCGCCAATGGCTATTTCGACGGAAAGAAGCAGCAGCGACTCCGCAGCGTTGCGCTGCTGGCGGCCGAGTGCGCACTCGCCCTTGATGATGCCGAGGAAGCGCTGTCGCTCGCGCGCGGTGCTCATGAAACGGCGGCGGTCGATTCGCTGGCGGAGACCCGCAGTGCCCGGGTGGGTGAAGCGGAAATGCTCGAGGGGCGGGCCCTCCTGGCCCAAGGCGACAGCGCGGCAGGGCACGCGGCCCTTTCCCGGGCGCTCGTCGCGCTTCGCTTCGGGGCCGGCCCCGACGACCCGCATACCCGACGGGCGGCCTCGATCATGGCAACACTCAACCGGTAGCTGGCTCGCGTCGCGAAGCTACCATCCCCTAGTTCGGGCTGGTGTCTCCTGCGGTACCGCCCTGCATCACCCGGTGCAACAGCATCCGCGCCTTCCGCCAATCACGCTGCACCGTCCGCTCTGCCACCCCGCGGAAGGCGGCGACCTCCACCAGCGAGAACCCGCCAAAGAAATGCAGGTCCACCAGCTCGGCGAGCTTCGCGTCCAGCGCGGCGAGTTCGGTGAGCGCGTCGCCGAGAGCCGGCAGGTCAGTGGAATCCTCTCCGACGCCTGCGACCTGGCCTTCGTCGGCCGTCAGGGTGATTTCGAATTGCCGCCCGCGCTTCTTGGCGCAGCGCCGCCGGGCGTAGTCGATCACCAGGCCGCGCATCGCCCGGGAGGCATAGGCGAAGAACCGCTCCCGGTCCGGAAAGGCGATGTCGTTCCTCCCCGCCATGCTGAGGTACGCTTCGTGGACCAGCGTTGTCGTGCCGAGCGTGAGGGCGGCGTTGGTGCGACGGAGATGCCGGTCCGCCAGCCGGTGCAGCTCCTGATAGAGCAGGACGAACAGCTCGTCCGCGGCGACCGGGTCGCTTCCGTCGGCGCGGTGCAGCAGTGCGATCACGTCGAACTCCAGCGGGTCTCCGGCGGCCTGAGCGGATTCTTCAATCATGGGTGTCTCGCCTCGTGGACGGATGCGCGACAGTTGAACGGGACAGCAGGTGCGACATTCTCATGATTGACGGCTCGCCGGTCCCGGTCGACAACAAGGCCGGCATCGGAAGGTACCTCCGCGCGCGGATTCGGTACCCCGCACGCGCGTCATGCCTCCCACTTTGTCCGCATGCCTTCCACTCCACCGAACGAACCGCCATACGAGCGACTCGACGCCTGGCGAGCCAGCCACGAACTCGCCCTGGTCACCTCTCGTGCGAGCCGGAAGTGGCCGTCGCCCGATCACGCCGGTCTGAGTGACCAGTTGAGAGTGGCGTGCTGCCGGGCGGCCGTCAATCTCATGGAGGGGACGGCACGCGCGGTCCCACGGGAGCGGGAACGCTGCGTCCGGTCGGCGCTCAGCGCAATCGCGGAGGTGGAGTACCTGCTTCTCCTCGCCAGGGACGTCGGGATCATCGACACCGAGGAGTGGCAGCTCCTCAACGGATTTGCGACGCGTGCCGGGCAACTGACCGGAGGACTGTACCGAGCGTTGCGGCGACGGAAACAATCGCCACTCTCAGGCAGTGAACGCGTTGGGGACTGTGAATCAAGCACTCCTCGTGATCCCCACCTCGCACCGGCAAAAAAACGAAGCGGCGGTAGCGGCCGCCCCCTCTGACGAGGGCGAATATCAGCCTGTCCTGGCCAGGGCGTCCGGAGCGATGACCTGCACCACATCTCGGCGATCAGGGCCTGCGGGTCGGTCGGACGCGCGGGCTCGAACACAAAGCCCGCCGCGCTTGTCCTTGTCAGGGCGCCTGGAGCAGGACACTCGGAAGACTGCCGACTCCTGTCGACAGATCCAACCGCACCGCCCCGCTCGGAGCGTTGACCTGCGCCACACCCCCGCGGGCAAAGCTGAGGATTTCCCCGGACGCGGCATCCCGCACCAGGGCCATCGGATAGGCCGCATCCCACCGCAACTCAACGTCCCCCGACGTCAGTCGCCGACTGCTCGGCGCGACCGCCGGAGCCCGGAGCGCCGCCGGAGTTGACCGCAGCGCGCTGAGTCCTCGCGCCGTCAGCTGCACCCGCGCGAGGCTGGCCCGCTCCGCGGCATCCAGCGGCAACACAAACGCGAAGTGAGCTTCGGCGCCGCGAGGAAGATCAGCCACCGGCTCGGCAGCGAATGACAGGCTGAACACCCGGCGACCCGCACCGGTGAAACCCTCGATCCGGTACGGCCCCGTTCGTGAAGGCAGTTGCACCGGCGCGGTGACGGTGAATGACGGCTCCAGCGTGACGATCCCGTCGCGAATGCGCCCCCAGACCAGCAGCCCCCCCTCCGGGCCCGCCGGCGCGCTGACGGCGGCCACCAGCGGGCCGCTGCCCCGATAGCTGAGGATCGCGCTGTAGTTGTAGTCGCTGATCCAGTCCGGGTTGCAGTAGCTCATCAGGTCCTTGTACGTCCCGGGCGCCTTGAGCTGCATCGCCGGCAGATCCAGTCCCCACACACCGATGGAGGCGTTGACATAGGGATACGCGGGGTCGGGACCACTCGGTCCTCCGCACGGCGCGTGATTCCGTCCAAAGTTGTGGCCGAGTTCGTGGGCGACCACGCCCGGTGCGCTGGACGCCTTGTCCCACGACACCGAAGCGGGCGCCCCGATGTACCCCAGCCCCGCGATCCCGCCGCCGTAGGTCGTCGGCACGACGCCGACGTAGCCATCACCGCTGCCATCCGACGACCGCAGCGCGTAGATCTCGCTCAGGATCTGACCCCACGCGCCGTTGGTGTCATTGGCATCGAGCACCGGCGCACTGGTCGTATACGTCGCGCGCACCACCACGTTGACCGTGCCAAGCGGCATCATCCGCTTCGTGGTCTCGGCGAGCGAATCCTTGTTGGCGTTGCTGACCGCACCGGTCGTGTTGTTGGCGGATTGTCGCACTGGCACAAACCGGATCGACAGCGCGGGCACCGCCTGCACCGTCACCGCGCTTGTGGTCGAGCCGCCCGGAAAGAGATTGTCGCCTTCGTTCGTTTCCGCCAGCAAGTCGCCCGGATCCACCTCCACCCGATACGACATCCCGGTCACGACCCGCGCGCCGGGAATCCGCACGTTCCACGATGTCGCCAGATTCGCGGTGTCGACGCCGACTGGCGTCGAAGCACCGGGGGACGCCACATCCAGGCTGTCCACCTGCAGGCCACCCTGATACAGTCGAATCCGGATGGCGGGCTGGAGGGTGTTCGCACCGCTCGCGCTCACGAATACCCGCAGCAGGGCATCGCGCCCGGCGATCATCGGGACCGTGCCATCGGCACGCTGGGTACTCTGGATCAGCTGCACCCCGGCCACCGCCAGATTGTTGCTCGGCGCCGGCCCTCCGGTGTAGGTCACACCCACCGCCATGGTATCACCGGTTGCGATCGCCAGACTCGCGGCAGAGAGCGAAGCGGTCCAGGACTGACTTTGCGCGTTGACGTACTGTGCCCCGATCGCATAGGTACCGGCTGCGAGACCATGGAGGGTGGTAGACCCGGTAATCTGGGAGGAATAGCCAGCCGGTCCGCTCACGGTCACGCGCGCCGGCGTACCCGCGGGCAACCCCGAAATGCTGACAATCAGCAGACCGCCGCTGAGCGGTCCCGCTGGTGACTTCCCGTCGCCGCCACAGGCGGCGAGCGCCACCAGCGTGGCCACCAGGCTCCACTGAGGTAAACGTGAGCTTGGCTTGGCATCGAGTGGTCTTGAGATGAACCCCTCGGGCTCAATTGGGTGCGTGCACACCATTGCCTCCATAGTTGCGGGACGCCCCGAACGCCTGTGATTCGAGCGGGAACGCCCGCCGATTGTCCACCGCCGCAATCATCTGCCGGACCGAACCGGGAAACGCGGTCGTGCTGGCGTGTCCGCCGAATGGGTCGGTGTGCCATGTC
>JBDTMI010000033.1:0-36211 GCA_039934355.1 Gemmatimonadales bacterium | reverse complement strand
TGGAGGCAGGCCTCCGGTCCGGTGAAGTACGGCAGGGGAACCGGCAGGATGTCGATGGCTGGGTCGAGCGCCTGGCGGAGCTGGGCCAGCCCGGCCGCGTTGGTGCGGTAGCCCTGCCCCACCGCCAGGGTCGAGGCATCGAGCCAGAGGCAGTCGCCGGCTTCACCGAGGGCGTCGTCGTGGAGTTGATAGTGGATCGGTACCCCGGCCGCCTCGAGGCGTCGCCCGATCGCGTCCTCCTCCCCCCGACGCAGCGGCTTTCCCATTCGCATGAGAATCGCCCCGCGTTCGGTGATGAGGACCGGATCGTGGACGTAGATCGCGTCGGCGAGGCCGGGCGCGGGCGCGTCATGGCAAATGATCTCCACGCCAGCGGCGCTCAGGATGCGCACGAATGCATCGTGCTCCTCCTGCGCGGCGGCGAGGTCGGGGCGGGCGGAGTAATGCCAGGTGGCGGGATCGGCGTCGGCAAAGGCGGCATCGGGCCGGCGGACCAGGACCCGCCGAAGCGGGAGCACCATCGACTGGGCCCCGAACGCCCTCACGGTCATGCTAATCCTTCGAAATGGACGGCATGCGCACTGCGGTCGTCGGCCGGGCCGGGCGCGGTGCAGCGAATCCGGTCCGGCGCGGAACCATTTTCCAGTGGAGAAGGCCGAGGACCGGCCCGTAGAACAGCAAGTCGGCGACGAGCTTGCCGGCGAGAATGCCGGGCCAACCCCCGATGAGGCTTAGCCCGCCAAAATACGCCAGGGGCCGGAGCAGCAGGGTGTCAGCCGCCTCCGCCGCACCGAACTCCTGGGCCAGATCTCGGAGGACGGCGAGCCCGGGCAACGCTGGTCGGCGGGTCACGGCACCAGCGGCCACTCGAGCTTGCCGTATTTCTTCCCATCCGAGCACCCCGTAGAACCCGATCGCCTCGGCGCACGAGCCGGCGATGGCCGCCAGGAGTGTGGCCTGCGTCGCCCGCAGGACGGCAAGCGCTGCGACCTGGCCGGCAACGATCGCGGCCAGCTCAGGCCCCCCGAAGCGAGCCCGCCAACCCCGAAGGCGCTCCCGCCAGCCGTGAGTCGCCAGGGCGGGATCGGGACCGGACCAGGGCTCGACCCGCAGTTCGTGGCGTCCAATCCGCAACACATCGCCAAGGTGGACGAGGGTGGGGCAGATCACCTGCTCGCCGTTGATCATCGTGCCGAAGCGGCTCCGGTCGACCAGGACGGGGCCTTCCGGCGTCGTGACGATCCGCGCGTGGCGGCGGGAGACATCATCCCCGTCGAGGACGAGGTCGCAGCCTGCCAGCCGGCCGATGGCCACACCGCCGCGGCCAAGCGGAAGGAGCCTGCTGTCGGTGCGGAGCGAATAGGTCGGGGGCATCGTTCCCTCAGGCCGGATCGAGATCGGCGGTCAGCCGGGGTCCGGGAAAGCGGGGCCTCTCGAAATACCACCACTGCACCCCCTCGCGCCAGCCTTCGTCGCCCGCAACGATGGCGCCCCAGAGACAGCGTCCCGCGGGGACCAGATGGAGGCGGATCCGCATATCGGCATCGTTCACCCGGGGCAGGAAGGCATCGCGAAACTCCACCGGCGCCAGCTCCAGGGCGTTCGCCAGCAACTGTCGGCCGTCCATGTCGTTGAGGTAGTCGTCCAGCGTCAGCTGATAGCCCTCGATGACCTGAGTGACGACGCGCTCCCAGTTTTCCACCAGGCCACGGAGCCCCTGCGTGACGACGCTGTAGGACGCTCCGCTGCGACGCAGATACTCCCGGACAGGGTCGTTCGGGCCGGAGTTTCGCTCGGTCATCGCGTGTTCTGCCCCCGCTTGAGCTGACGCTGATAATACGCTTCGCCATCCTTCGGACGGAAGAAGGTGCGGATGATCCGGTCCGGATCGACCGCAAGGAAGTCACCCTCGCGACGGTCGAATCGGGTAATCACACCATCCTCCCGCACCGCCTCCAGAATGTCGCCGCCGGCGGACCGATCCCGCAGCTGTTGTGCCCGGCGAAGATACTCCATCTGAGTGATCCCGCCGAACTCCGCGCCGTGCTTGTGAAAGTGCTCTGCCAGCTGACCGGGATCCCGGAACCCGATCTCCGGTGCGCGCGGCTCGGTTCCCGGTTCGACCGAAGCGGCGGGAGCCTCCAGCGGGGGAATGGTGTCCAGCGCCTCCTGCGGTGGGCGCAGCCCGGCCTGCACGCCCCAGGCGAGCAGCGCGAGGCCGAGACTGAGCCCCAGCGGGAGGAGGAGCCGACGCGTCATTGCCCCCAATGGTTATTCGCCCGGTTGACGTCGGGCAGATTCAGGTGGGGATCGACGGTGACCCCGACGACACGTTCCGCCGAGCGCCACCGATAAGTGAAATTGTCGCCGAGGTTCCACATCTCCACCGGCAGCCGGACGTAGCGGACGACATTGTCGCCCGTCGCGCTGCGCACCCGGAGTCCCAGTTCCGTCGGCATGACCATCTGGCCGTGATTGGAGAGGAAGATTTCCGTGAGATCGTCGCGCACCGTCACGGAATCCACCGCCTGATCGAGCCGGGCGGTGGTGTAGATCCATTCGCGGAAGAACCAATCAAGGTCGGTGCCAGTCTGATCCCGCATGGTCCGGATGAAATCCGCCGGTGTGGGATGCTTGAAGGCCCATGCCTTGAGGTAGGCGCGAAAGGCGGGATCGAAGCGATCCATGCCCAGCACCTCGCGACGCAGGAGCTGCATCATCAGTGCGGGCTTCTGGTAGCCGGCCCAGAAGAGATCGTGGACCTCCACCGGGCGGGCGATCATGGGCTGTTCGACCCCGGGAATGGCGTGATCCGGGTAGAGCCTGAGCGGATGCGTTTCGATGGTGTCGCCGTAGGCGTCCCCACGGAAATAGTTGGCGGCATTGCCAAGGTCGATGAACGTGTTGAAGCCCTCGTCCATCCAGGGATAGAGCCGCTCGTTGGACCCGACGATCATCGGCATCCACTGGTGGCCGAGCTCGTGGGCCAGGACCCACTGCAGATCGATCCGGGTCGGCCCGGCGGGATCGAAGGTCATCATCGGGTACTCCATACCCTCGATGGGCCCCTCGATGCTCGACATGTGGGCGTAGGGATAGGGATACCATTGCTGACTGTAGTAGCGCAGCGCATCGCGGACGATGGTGTTCGCTTCCTTCCAGAGCGCGGCGCCGGGACGGTAGTAGGTGTGGATGAGGATGCCATGCCAGCCGCTGGCGTCCCACTGGAAGTGCGGAGCGGCGGCAAAGGCGAAGTCCCGCACGCTGTCGGCGTGGAAACGCCAGGTGAAATTCCCGGTGGTGCGGGGCCGGGTGAGGGCCGGGTGGCCGGCTTCCGCTTCGGTGATGATTGCGACGGCGCTGTCGGCGGTGCGGGCGTGGACCAATCGCGTCCGCTGGGCCGCGGTGAGGACCTCGAGCGGGTTCCGCAGCGTCCCGGTGGCGGAGACGATGAAGCTGGCCGGCACGGTGAGGGCCACGTCGAACGACCCGTACTCGAGATAGAACTCGCCGGCGCCGATGTAGGGCTCGTGATTCCAGCCCTTCACATCATCGTACACCGCCATCCGCGGATACCACTGGGCGATCTCGTAGAGTTCGCCGTCGCGTCCCATCCGTCCGGCACCAAAGGGGGGAATCGGGAAATGCCACGCGACATCGACGTCGATGAATCCACCGGGCACGAGCGGCCCAGCGAGGTCAACCCGCATCGTCGTCCCGAAAATCGTATGGGTCAGCGGGCGCCCCAGCGCGGTGATCGACTCAAGCGTCAGGCCGCCGGCAAATCCCTGGCAGCTGAAGTCGAAGGCGGTGCCCAGGAAGACCAGCGGCGGCTGATCGAGCAGGTTGGTGAGGCTGCCGGGCTCGCAGATGTTCTGCTCGACGTGCATCCAGAGATAGGAGAGCGCATCGGGGGAATGATTGACATAGTGAATCGTCTCCCGGCCGGTCAGGATGTGCGTCGCACTGTCGAGGGTCGCCCGGATCCGGTAATCCACCCGCTGCTGCCAGTACCCGGCGCCCGGCCGGCCCGATCCGGTGCGCACGGCGCCGGGGGTGGGCAAATCGAGCGGACGGAAGGGGGAGCTGTCGGCCACGGCCTGGGCCCGGACCAGCGCTGGCGAGGTGGCGAGAGCGGCGAGGAGCACGAACGGCACAGCAAGATGACGCACGGAGACCGACCGGAGGCTGGAGGGCGGGAGTGGAGGGATAGGCCAAGAAAATATGCGGTGTCGCGGGGGTGTCCAGCGGTGGGGGCGATGGGAGGGAACCGGGAGCGGGAAGGCGACGAGAGGCGGCAGGCGGCAGGTAGCACGGTTTGCCGTGACGATCGCGGGCCCGGGTATAATGCAGCACGTCTCTTGGGGGCTGCCGCGTGGACCACATCTTTGAACACTCGTCCGATCTCGCCGTGAGCGCCGCCGAGGCATATGCGTGGCATGCACGACCCGGCGTATTGGAGCGCCTGACGCCGCCGTGGGAACCGGTGCAGATCATCGAACGCACCGGCGGGCTGGGCGACGGGCGCGTGGTACTCGAGATCCCCTTCGGGCCGTGGCGCCAGCGCTGGGTTGCACAGCATCGGGATGCCATCCCCGACCAGCAGTTCGTCGACGAGCAGGTCGAAGGGCCCTTCGCCAGCTGGGTGCATACCCACCGCTTTGCGCCGCTGGGCGTGGATCGCTGCCGTTACACCGACCACATCGTCTACCAGCTTCCGCTGGGTGCCACCGGAGAACTCGGCGCCGGCTTCGTGCAGCGCAAGCTGGAGCGGCTCTTCCGGTATCGGCATGCGACGGTGGCCGCCGACCTGGCGCAGCATCAGCGGAGCCGCGTGATGGGCAGTCGGATCATCGCGATCACCGGCGCCACTGGGCTACTGGGGCGGAGCCTCATCCCGTTCCTGACAAGCGGTGGGCATACGGTGCGTCGCCTGGTGCGGAGCCACCCCGCCCCGGAGGACATTCTGTGGGATCCGGACCGGGGCACGATCGACGCAGCTCGGCTGGAGGGCGTCGATGCGGTGATTCACCTGGCCGGGGAGCCGATCGCCGGCGGGCGCTGGACCGACGAACGCAAACAGCGGATTCTCGACAGCCGGATCCGCTCGACCACACTGCTGACGGAGACCCTCGCCCGCCTGACCCAACGGCCGCGCGTGCTGGTGTCGGCGTCCGCCATCGGCATCTACGGTGACCGGGGCGATGAGGTGATCGAGGAAACGGCACCGCTGCGCACCAGCGGCGAGCGGATGTTCGTCGAGCAGGTCGGTCAGGCATGGGAGGCGGCCGTCGAGCCGGCCGAGCGGGCCGGCATTCGGGTGGTTCGGATGCGCATCGGGATTGTGCTCAGTCCGGCGGGTGGCGCCCTGGTCCCGATGATGCGACCGATCCAGTTCGGGATGGGCGGTCGCCTGGGCAGCGGGCGGCAATTCATGAGCTGGATCGGGATCAATGACATCATTGGCGCGCTCTACCACGCGGTGCAATCCGAGAAGCTGCGTGGGCCGGTGAACGGCACCGCGCCGGCACCGGTGCGTAACGCCGACTTCATCGCCACCCTGGCCCGGGTGCTGGGTCGTCCCGCGCTCTTCCCCGTGCCCGCCCCCGCGATTCGGCTGCTGATGGGCCAGATGGCTGACGAACTGGTCCTGACCGGGTCCCGGGTGATCCCGAGTCGGCTGGTGGAGAGTGGCTACGCCTTTCGGCATCCGGAGCTGGCGGGCGCGCTCGAGTTTGTGCTGGGGAGGTAACTGGCAGACGATGAGCGATAGGCTGATCGCTGAACGCTGAACGCCCCACGCAAACGGCCAACGGCCTCTGGCCGACGACTGTCCGCTCCGCCTCCACACCCCTAGCTTCCCCGCCATGCCCTCTCCCCCGCGCGCGGTCGTGCTGGTCTCCGGCGGCCTCGATTCGACGACGGTCCTCGCCATTGCGAGGCGAGATGGGTTCCAACCCTACGCCCTGAGCTTCCGCTACGGCCAACGGCATGTGGTGGAACTGTCGGCGGCGCGCGACGTCTGCCGACAAATGGGCGTCGTCGACCATGCGTTCGTGGCGATCGATCTTGGCTTCTTCGGGGGCTCGGCCCTGACGAGCGCGATCCCGGTCCCGAAGGGGCGTGACCTCGACGCGATGGCAGGCGAGATTCCCGTCACCTACGTCCCCGCGCGCAACAGCATTTTCCTGTCATACGCGCTCGCGTGGGCCGAAGTCCTGGGCGCCGCGGATATTTTTCTGGGCGTGAATGCCCTCGACTACAGCGGCTATCCCGACTGCCGGCCGGAGTACATCGCCGCCTTCGAAACGATGGCCAATCTTGCAACGCGCGCCGGGGTCGAAGGACGGACCCGACTTCGCATTCGCACGCCACTGATCAGCCTGACCAAGCGGGAGATCATCAGACTCGGATTGACTCTGGGCGTGGACTACAGCCTGACTCGCAGTTGCTACGATCCCGGTCCCCGGGGCGAAGGGTGCGGGCTGTGCGACTCCTGCCAGCTTCGACTGAAGGGGTTCCGGGAGAATGGCCTGGAGGATCCGGCACCGTATGTGGGGGTGGGCAGGGAGTAGGCGGCAGGCCGTAGGCGGGAAGCCAGAAGCGGGAAGAGGCCGGCGAATCGGACACCGCTTCAAGCCCATGCCCAATGGCCAATGGCCAACGGCTGATGGCTGATGTGCTCCCGGCCTTCCGCCCGACTAGGTTTCGCGATGGCCTACACCGTCAAGGAAATCTTCTACACCCTGCAGGGTGAGGGAGCCAACGCCGGTCGGCCGTCCGTATTCTGCCGCTTTGCGGGGTGTAATCTCTGGACCGGTCGGGAAGTGGACCGGGCGACGGCCACCTGCCGGTTCTGCGATACCGATTTCGTCGGGACCGATGGCCCGGGCGGCGGCAAGTTCTCCACCGCTGGCGAACTCGCCGCAGCCGTCACCGCTGCGTGGCCCGCGGAGGCATCATCCGCCGCGCAGCGATTTGTGGTGTGCACTGGTGGGGAGCCGCTGCTGCAGCTCGATGCCGAGGCGGTGACGGCGCTGCACGCCGCGGGATTCGAGGTCGCGGTAGAGACGAATGGCACCCAGGTCGCCCCGCCAGACATCGATTGGATCTGCCTCAGCCCGAAGGCCGACGCTCCGCTGGTGCTCACAGCGGGTGATGAGCTGAAGCTGGTGTTCCCCCAGGCGGGCGCGGAGCCGGAACGGTATCGTTCGCTCTCCTTCCGGCATTTTTTCCTGCAGCCCATGGACGGACCCGAACGCGCGGCGAACACGGCGCTGGCTCTCGCCTATTGCCTGGCGCATCCGGAGTGGCGCCTGAGTCTCCAGACCCACAAGTTGCTCAGCATCCCATGACCTCAGGCTACTCCGACCGTATCGCCCACGCGCTCGCCTTCGCGGCGAAATACGCGCCCCCTCCCCGGGCGCGGGGGACGGGTCCGGGGCAGATGACCCATCCGGCCAATGTCGCCGTGATCCTGGCGCGCCACGGCTGCGACGAGACGACGATTGTTGCCGGCATCCTCGCCGTTCTGCTGAACGGGATGGATCCGGGACGCCGGACGCCGCTGGCGGTCAAGGTGAGTCGCAAGTTCAGAGAGGGGGGCATCGTGGCCCTCGAAGCGGTTGAACCGCGCTACGACACCCGCGGCAAGGAGCGCAGCTGGGAAGCCTGCAAGATGGAATTTCTGGCGGGATTGGCGACCGCGGAACCGCGAGTGCTCGAGATCTGTGTGGCGAACGAGATCTTTCACGTCGGCGCCCTCCACACCGATGTGCGACGGCTTGGGCCGGAGTATCTGAGCGGCTATGCGCCAGGTGGCGCGGACATGGTGTTGCGATGGTTTCGCGGCGTCGTGCTCACGATGGAGCGCCACACGGAGGGCCCCCGGCCCGCGATGCTGGCGGAACTCCGTGCGCTGACCAGCGACCTTGCCGGTGCGCTCGAAAGCGGTGGCTGACCAACTTTTCCTAGGGGTGTTCGTCGGCCGACGCGACCTTGGCGGCGGGATGAACGGCGGTGCTCTCCGCCGCCGTTCCCTTTGGTCGGGCCAGTTCGCCGTATTGGTCGGCGAAGGTCGTGTTCACATGGACCACGGCCTGGTTGAGTCCCGCGAACGGATAGGCCTCGGTGATTTCCGGCAGCTTGTCGGCCAGCTTCTGGTCGGTCAGCACCATGCCCGATGGTACATAGTGACCCGCCGGCACGATCACGCCGATCACTTTCGCGCCCGGTTCGATGACGGCGCCCCGCCCGATCCAGCTCTTGAACACCAGCGCCTGCATCCCCACGAACACATCATCATCCACTCGTGCAGGTCCGTGGACCTGCGACTGGTGGGCGAGCGAGACCCGCTTTCCGATGTAGACCGCGTAGGGCCGGCCATCGACCTCATAGGTGCGGTTCGGCACCGGCTGCCCGTGGTCGAGGGTCTCGAGGGCGTGGATCACGACCCCGTCCTGCACATTGGATTCATCGCCGACGCTGATGGGCTGGCCCTCGTCACCCCGAATTGAGGCGAAGGGAGCCACATAGACGCTGCTGCCGAGCGAAACGTCCCCGATCACACTTGCCATCGGATCGACAAATGTTGTCTCGCCGAACTTCGGCGTGTCGACATCGGGATTGAAGCTGGTGAGGACGTTGGTCCGCCCCTGACCGGTGTGACCGCGCGCCTCGCCCTCGGAAAGCGTGAGCTGCAACACGGCCACCTGCTGCTGCAACGCGGTGAAATCCTGCCCCGCCTTGCGCGCCTCACGCGCCAGGGTGATGAGCAGTCCGAGAACCACCGCTCCCAGAAAGGTCCCCAGACCGCCGACGATGAGCTTGAGATTGCGCGTTTTCACCCGATGGCCCCCTGACCGTTGCCCGGCCGTGTCCACCGGATGTCTGCAGTATCGCCCGGCCGCCGCCTGACCTTGAGACCGGGCCCAGTCGCGAGTCACGGGCGGTATCGGTATATTGGGTAACAAGATGGAAGCCTCCCCCGCCCTCTCGACCCTGGGCTCCCTGCCCAGCGCGTTTGCCGCCGCCTGCCGCCACGCCCGTACTGACAGCGAATTGTTCGACCGCTGCCGGGAGGCGCTCGTCTTGCGGTTCGGGAGCGATCGCATCTGGTTCCGTGTGACGTCGCCCGGCGCCCTGATGACGCTCACGCCGCCCCCGGAATGGGTGGCGTCCGGCAGCGTCGAGGTCATTCGCCTGACCAGCGGACAGACCGATCTGGCGATCCACGCCGACCCGGCGGTGGCACCGGAGCTCCGCAGTCAGGCGATGCCGATCGCCCTCGGCCTGTCGGTCATGCTCGAGCTGCACAGCGTGTTGCGGGATCGGCAGGACCAGCTCGATGACGCCGTCTTTCAGCTCCGTGCGCTGCGGCAGGTCGCCCGGCTGCTCTCCTCGGTGCACTCGGCCGAGGAGACCGAGAACCTGGTGCTGGACTTCATGGCGGAGGTGTTCTTCTGCTGGTGGGCCTGCCTGTACCGCCCGGAGGGGGATGCGTACCTGCCCAAGGTGGTGCGGTCGCTGAAGGGCGCGATGTCGCTCGCCCCGGTCCCCCGTGAGGCGTTGAACCGGGCGCTGCCGCCAGATTCGCCGGTCAGTCGCACCGAGGATGCCCAGATCGCCCGCCTGCTCCCGCCGACCGCCCAGCTCGTCGTGTCGCTCGATGCCGGTGCCGAGCGGCTCGCCGTCCTCACGCTGGGGCCACGGCTGCATGATCAGGGGTTCGGCGCCGCGGAGTGCGAGCTGGCCGGCACGCTCGCATTCGCGGCCGCGATCGCGCTGAAGAACGCCCAGCTGGTCGAGCAGCTCCAGAGCGCGGCCACCACCGATTCGCTCACCGGCCTGGCGAACCGCCGGGCCATGGAAGAACGGCTCGAAGCCGAGCTCTCACGCACCAAGCGGCACCAGATCATCACCAGCGTGGTCGCGCTCGATATCGACCACTTCAAACAGGTCAATGACACCCTCGGCCACGCCGGGGGAGATCGTCTGCTGGTGTCCATCTCCAACGTTCTCAAGCAGCAGTGCCGCACGCTGGACGCGGTGGGGCGGATGGGGGGCGATGAGTTCCTGGTCATCCTCCCGATGACCACGGCGGAGGAAGCCGTGACCTTTGTGCAGCGGGCCCAACGGGCCGTGGCCCGGATCGGAATCGACGCACCCGAGTACGGCCTCCCGACGCTCAGCATCGGGATCGCCGAGGCCCCCCGTCATGGTCCCACCCGGGACCTCATCATGGCCGCCGCCGATGCCGCCCTGTACCGCGCCAAGCGCGCCGGGCGAGACACGGTGGAGCTGGCCGAGGATCTCTGACCGTGGCTGACCCCGACTTCCTCCTGCTCGGCGACAGCCTCTGGCTGGATTTTATCAATACCGCCGCCACGTCACCGGGCGTCACGGATGCGCTCCCCGATCCTGGCGCCTGGTTGCGCTGGACCAAGGCAGTGCGGGTCGAGTCGCCGGCAAGCGCGCAGGCGTTCGACGATGCCCTCCGCTTCCGCACCCGGCTCCTCGCGCTCGCACGGGCGCTCGACCAGAGTCAGGCGCCGCCGCCTTCCATGATCGAAACGATCAATGCGCGCCTCTCGGCACTCGAAGGCCGCCAGCAGCTGGTGCGTATCAGTGGGAGCTGGCGGATGCGTTTTGCGCCGGGGCGCCCGCCCGCCGCGCTGGAAGCGATCGCCGGTTCGGTGGCCGAAACCCTGTCCAATCCGATCGCCGTCGTGCGGCAGTGCACCAACCCGGAGTGCGGCCTGTACTTCGTGGACGAATCGCCCAGCCAGAGCCGTCGCTGGTGCAGCCGGAGCCGTTGCGGGCAGCACGGAACGGTCGAGCGCCGCCGCCGATCCCGCCCCGCCCCGCTCGTCGGGGAGGGATGATCCTCCCGCCATGACAACCCCGCCACCGCTCACGATCTTCGAGCGGGTCGAAGCCGGGCTGGGACACCGATTCCGCCTCGAGACCATGGTTGCCGCGTCGCGCGAGCGGGTCCTGTTCACCGCACAGGATGTCCTGCTCGCCCGACGCGTCTCGCTTCGGGTCAATCTTTATCCCAATGATCAGACCCGCGCCTGGTTTCTCCGTGAAGCCGGCGCGCTGGCGCAGCTCGATCACCCGGCGATTCGCCACGTCTATGATGCCGGCGTGGTGGGCGATATCGCGTATCGGGTGGGAAACTGGATTGAGGGTGAAAGCCTGCAGGAAGCAAATCTGCGCGGTCCGCGTCCCTTCCCCTCCGTCCATGTGCTCGCCCGCGATGTGCTGAGCGGGCTCGAACACGCCCACGCACACGGGATCATCGTCCGCCGGATCGCACCGACGTCGGTGCTGGTCAACCTGAGCGGCCGCGGCTGCGTCACCGACCTGCGCTTCTGCAACTGGACCCTGTCCGCCATTCCGGCAAGCGAGGTCCCCAGCGCCAAGGCCTTCATGGCGCCGGAGATTCGCGAAGGCAGCCCGGGTGACGCCACGAGCGACGTCTATACCGCGGGCTCGATCCTCTACTACGCCGTCACCGGGATCGAGCCGCCGCTCGACCCCAGCGAACTCCGCCGGCCGGGCGAGGTCCGCCAGAACTGTCCCCGGGCGATCGAACGGATTCTGTTGCGCGCTCTTCGCCCGACCCCGGACGAGCGGTACTTCAGCGCCTCGGAGATGCTGGAGGATTTTGCCTCGGACGCCGGCACGTTTGAAAATCCGGCGATCATCGTCCAGGTGAGCCCGCGGCCCCAGCCGATGGAAAGCGATGATGGCCGGCGCTGGGAAAAACGGCTGCGACGGGCGCTGGGGGACGACTACGAGCTGCTCTCCCCGCTGGGCCAGGGCGGATACGGCCGGGTCTACAAGGTCCGGGACCTGCACCTCGAGCGGGAGGTCGCCTTGAAGGTGCTGCATCCGCACCTGACCGCCGACCCGGCGGTGGTGGAGCGGTTCCGCCGCGAGGCGCAGTTGGCCGCCCGACTCAACCATCCGAATATCGTGAATATCTACGACATCGGCGGCCGCTCCGGGCTGCTCTGGTACACGATGGAGATGGTGCAGGGGCCCAATGTGGCCCAGTTGGTGGAATCTGAGGGGCCGTTGGCGCTCGACCGGGTGGTGCGGTTGCTGCGTGAGGCGCTGAGCGCACTGGCCCAGGCCCACGGGGGCGGGCTGGTGCATCGCGACCTGAAGCCGGAAAACATGCTGATCGAGCAGGACGGCAGCCTGCGGATCACGGATTTCGGCCTGGCCCTCGCGCTCCGGGGCCACGGGCGCTTCGGTGGCGCGACCAGCCAGAGCGGCACCCCGATGTTCGCCAGCCCCGAGCAACTCCTCGGCGAGCGGGTGGACCAGCGCTCCGATCTGTACAGTCTGGCGGCCGTCGCCTACTTCGCCCTGCTGGGCGAGCCCCCATTCACCGGGGCGACGGTCGAACAGGTGCTCACGCGCCAGACCAACAACCAGCGCCCCGCGCTGGGACAGATCCGGACCGACGTGAACCCCGATCTGGTCGCAGTGCTGGAGCGCGCCCTCCATGCCGAAGTGGAGCAGCGCTATCCCTCGGCGACGGAGTTTCTGCAGGCGCTGAACCGGGCGACGGGGAGCGGGTTGCGGCGGCGGAGCGGGGAGTGGGCCAAGGCCGCCCTCCGGTGGTGGAAGCCCTGACCCGGGGTTGCCCGGGACCTCCCTCTTGACGGATCGGGGTCGGGGCACAAAGTTGTTGCCGGCTGGAATGGCCAGAAGGCTTGGCCGGGTATCCATCGAGCAAGACATCCATCACAGGATTTCTGCGCGACCCGGGCTTCCTCGCTCGGGTCGCGTTAAGCGTGGGGGGGCGTCTCTGCCACCCCGCGTCCCTGTCGGCTGGCACCGGAGTGACCGGGCCCCGACGATGTTCCCCTCCGCACGGAGTACAGCAGCATGGCTCGTGTAACTGGCACGGTAAAGTGGTTCAACGACGCGAAGGGCTTCGGGTTCATCACGCCGGAGAATGGTTCGAAGGATTGCTTCGTTCACCACACCGCCATCAAGTCCGACGGCTTCCGCAGCCTCGCAGAGGGTGAGCGGGTTGAGTTCGACATCGTCGACGGGGCCAAGGGACCGGCCGCTGAAAACGTAGTCAAGGCGAAGTAACAGTCGAACACGGCGACAGGGGCCGGTCCTCGGACCGGCCCCTGTTGTCGTGTCCGTAGCACAACGAAGGGCCGGGGATGGATTCCCCGGCCCTCTGCCGTTTCCGCCGCCGTGAGGGCGCACCGGCACCTGCACGAGCGACCCGCGGCGTCGCCCCTATTTATGCCGGTAGATCACCCGCCCGCGGGTAAGATCGTAGGGTGAGAGCACCACGGTGACCCGGTCGCCTTCCAGCACACGAATCTTGAACTTGCTCATCTTCCCGGCCGCATAGGCGAGGATGGAGTGGCCGTTCTCAAGGAGCACCCGATAATTGCGGTCCGGGAGCACCTCGGACACGACGCCCTCCATCTCAATGCCTTCTTCCTTCGCCATGCAGAATCTCCACAGGGGGAATGCAACGCCGGGTTCGAGCGAGGCCCGTCCGGACAGGGGGAGGAATCTCGCGGCCCGGTCGCCGGGAAGCAACCGGGAACTTCAGCCCGCCGCGATCCGGTCCAGCTCTTCCTCGACCAGCGCGACCAGGCTTCCGATGACCCGCACATCGGTGGTGAACTCCACTCCTGCCGCCCGGTACAGCTCCGGCAGCGAGCAGGTGTTCCCCAGTGCGAGCGCCTCCCGGTAGCGTCGCACCGCTTCGCCCTGGTCCCGTCGACTGTTGCGCCAGACCTGGAGGGCGCCGATCTGGGCGAGGCCGTATTCGATGTAGTAGAAAGGATAGAGAAAGATGTGCAGCTGGCGGTACCAGCGGGTGATCCGTTCCCGGTCCAACCCGGTCCAGTCGATCCCGCGCTCGAACCGGCTGCGCAGCGTCAGCCAGGCCTGATCCCGTGCCGCGGCATCCCGTCCCGAGCCGCTGGTGTAGATCCAGCTCTGGAACGCATCCACCGACGCCACGTGCGACAGCGTCGTCAGCACATCCTCGAGGTGATCCGTCCGGGCCCGCGCCAATTCGGCCGGTGAAAAGAACCCACCGCTCGCCTTGCCCAGGTAGGGCGAGGCCAGCAGCTCCATCGACATGGATGCCAGCTCGCACATCTCGAGACCCGGGTGACGCTGCCACACCAGCGGCTGGGCATGGGACTCGAACGCATGGAAGGCGTGTCCCGCTTCGTGGAGCAGCGTGGACACGTCATCCAGCACCCCCACGGCGTTCATAAAAATGAATGGCCTGCCACGGTACTGCAGCGTCTCGCAGTAGCCGCCGGGAGCCTTTCCCTTGCGCACATCGAGGTCGAGCATGCCCTCGTCCATCATCGTCTGGAACTGCTGCCCGAATGGGACCGCCACGTGCTCGATGACCCGGCGACTGGTGCCGATCAACTCGGCCGCACCCTGGAAGGGGCGGAGCGCATCGCGGCCCTCGGGGTCCGGCCCGAGATCCCACGGCCGCAGCCGGTCCACCCCGAGGCGGGCTTTGCGACGGATCATCAGCCGCTCCACCGCCGGAACCACGACTTCCTCGACCGCGGCGTGGAAGCGGCGGCAATCCGCCGGGGTATAGTCGAACCGGCATTTGGCCTTGAAGGTGTACGCCTCGAAGTCGGCGAAGCCGGCATTCGTCGCCATCTGCACCCGCAGGTCGTAGAGCGAATCGAAGATGCCGGCGAGTTCCCCCTGGTGCGTCGCGTAGGCCTCGCCCTGCAGTCGGAACGCCCGCTCACGCACCACCCGGTCGGGGCTCTGCAGCATCGGCTGCAGCTCGGGGAGGGTCTTTTCCATCCCATCCCACAGCACCGTGAGGCCGCCGGTACGCTTCTGGTACGCCGTCCCGAGTTCTTCGGCGGCCTTGGTGAGCGGCACGTTTGCTTCGCGGAAGATCTCGCTCGAGGTCCGGAAGCGGGCGATCGTCACTTCCAGGCCCGGACGGGTATAGCCCAGCGCGAGCAGCCGATCCGCCAGCTTGACTTCGAACTCTTCCGTCTCCGGCAGGATCTCGGCGGAAAACCGGAGATGGGCCTTTTCCTTGACGGGATCTGTCGTGTCGCAGGTGTAGGCGATCATGGCGAGCGCCGCCGCTTCGCCGAGGGCCTCATCCAGACGGGACCAGTCGGCCAGCCACGCCTCGACGGAGGCGAGGTCGAGAGGGCGATCAACCAGCTCGAGATAGCGCGGGCGGACCTCCTCCCAGGTCGTGTCGACGAGGTCTGCGGGAGTGAGCGGCAGCAAGGATGGGATCATGGGCAGTCAGGCTAAGCCCACCGGCGGGAAAGCGCAAATCGGTGCGCCGTATGCCGACGCGTCATCCCGCGCGAATACGATCGAGGGCCTGCAGGAATTCGCCAGCGGATTGCCACCGATCCTCCGGCCGCTTCGCCAGCGCCTTGAGCACCAGCGCCACCACATCGGCCGGCAGGCCGGGAACAAGGGTCCGGGGATCGGGCGGCGGCTCCTGTACCTGCTTCAGCAGCAACGTCGCGAACGAGGTTCCCTCAAACAGCCGGTGGCCCGTCAGGCACTCGTACAGCACGACACCCGCCGCATACAGATCCGCCCGGCCATCGACCGTCTGCCCCATGAGCTGTTCCGGCGCCATGTACTCCGGGGTGCCGATGATGCTCCCTTCGGCGGTGAGTCCCGGGCCGGCGCGTTGACGGCCTTCAACCAGGCGCGCGATGCCGAAGTCCATCACCTTGAGGAATCCCTGGGCATCGACCACCAGGTTCTGCGGCTTGATATCCCGGTGCACCACGCCGACCCCGTGGGCGACTTCCAACGCGCGGCAGAGCTGCCGTCCAATCGTGAGGGTCACCGCGAGGGGGAGCGCGCCGCGCCGGGCCAGCACTTCGTCGAGGCTGGTGCCGTCGACGAACTCCATGGTGATGAAGTAAATCCCGTCCGATTCGCCCAGGTCATGGGTCCGGACCACATTCGGATGAGAGATCTTCCGCGCCAGCCGGATCTCCTGCTTGAAGCGTTCGAGCAGCGAGGCCTCGCCCAGCAGTTCCGGCTTGAGCGTCTTGATCGCTACAGTCTCCTGCAACTCACGATCAAGCGCCCGGTACACCACCCCCATGCCGCCGGCACCGAGCTGCTGCCGGATTTCATAGCGGTTGGCGAGAATCGCCCCGGGACTGAGGCGGGTGTTGGTTGCCATGGTCACGCCGGAGGCGATCGCCTGGGTACCCGCGCGGCTCCCGTCGAGGAATTCGACCAGGCGCTGCTTCTCGCGCAGTTCCTCAATCATCCGCTGGAAGGCCAGGGCCAGCTCGCCGATCTCGTCGCGGGACTTGATGTCGAGCTGCCCCGAGTACCGCCCCTCGGCGACCTCGCGCGTCATCCAGACCAGCTGCCGCATCGGATGGGTGATCTGCCGGGCGAGGAGCAGCGAAATGACCAGCGCGATAGCCAGCGCGGCCACGAACGCCAGCAGAATCGAGCGCTGCAGTGCGGTGAACGGCGCCAGCGCAAGCTCGCGCGCCCGCAGACCGGCGTACTCGCCCACGACCTCGCCCGACCCGGTGAGCAGCGGGCCGGTCGCCGCAATCCAGGTGAACCCGCCGGCCCGCACCCGGAGCCGCGCCGGCACCGAGTCGCCGGTATCCTGCGCCAGTGCGCCCTGCGCCCGGATCGCCGAATCGATGATGCCGGCCGGCAGGGTTGAGGTCGCCACTTGTGGCACACCCAGCGTGTCGGCCACGATGAACACCACCTCGGAGGCGGTCTGCTTCTTGAGTCGTTCGGCGAACGGCCCGTCGATTGGAAGGGCGAGGACCAGGGCGCCGACCACCGGCGCGCCGGGCGCGGTCAGCGGCACGGCCACGGCCTGGAAGAGGGAGTCGCCGACCGCCGTGGTTTCGATCCACACCCCTTCCGCTGGTGTGCCGCTGAGGGCGCTGCCGATCAGGCCACCAGCCAGGGTATCACCGTAGACATCGGGCGCACGGGAGAACGCCTGCATCGCGCCGGCGCCATCGGTGATCATCGCCCAGGCCGCACCCGCCTGCTCGCGCAGTTCCTCCGCCTGGGCCAGGAGGCTCGACCGGTCACCGGCTCGCAGCGATTGCTCGATATAGGAGAGGTACGTCGGTACCCGACCGAGGACCTTCGCGGTCTGGAGGAGGCCGTGACTGCGACTCGCCAGCGCGCCTTCGATGGAGGATTGCGTCGCCTCGAGCCCCAGGTCGATGGCGGCGTCAGCCGCCTGACTGGCGCGGTACCGGATCAGCGCCAGCGCACCGCCCAGGCAGGTGGCGACCAGGAGCACCATCGCGAGGAACAGCTTGAGGCCGAGGCCGCGGAGCACCGGGGTGTTAATAGCGGCGACTCCGATCACCGTAGGACTTGCCGTTCTTGTCGCGATGCTGGACCAGCCGGTACCCGCGGGCGTCCAGCGTCACCTCGACCGGCGTCGGCGCGTGCCCGCCCACCCGGAGGTTCTGGGTCACCTCCGCCGCGCGTTCATGCCAGGCATGCAGCACGTAGTCGCCCGGTGGCACATCAGGCAGCGTGAAGCTCCCGTCGGCGCCGGGCTGGGTCGAAAGGCCCGACTCCAGCACGACCACCATCCCCCGCATCTGCGCGTGCACATTGCAGAAGATCCGCACGATCCCCGGGCGGTCGAAGCGCGCCGACTGCCCCTCGCCGCGACCGAACACACCCAGATCGAACGGCGATTCGGGGGAGAGCGAGAACACATTGTGACTGAATGGATCGTGATTGGGAAAGCTGATCGTCGAGCCGCGCGCGACGATGCGCAGGTGGGGCACGAACTGTTTCCCTTCGGTGGCCATCTCGGTGGTGCCGGGAACGGCGATGGTGGCCGTGGGACCGGTCAGCCAGATGACCGCCTGTCCCACCTCATTGCTCGAGTGTCCGCCCTGGTCCAGCAGGATCAGCCGCCCAGCGACCGCCGGTCCCTGCAGAGCCGCGCCGGCCGCTGGAGTCACGGCGAGCCCGGCCGTCACCAGACCGGCGGCAATGAATCCGAATGTGAGGCGCATACGCACTAGATTACCCCCCGCCCACAACGGGCGTCAACCGGTCCTCCACCCTGAGCGCCCGCATGCGCCGTCACTCCTGGCAGCTCCTGCTCCTGCTGGTCAGCGCCTTCGCGACCGTCCACGCCCAGGATCGCCCCGCGCCCGAGGTCCGCTTTTCGGTCCTGGTGCTGATGAACGGGTTCTATACCTCGGCCAAGACCAATAACAGCGACTTGCCCCAGTTCGCCGTGCCGCGCAACGCGGGTGACAGCTTTCCCACCGATGGCGCCGGCGCGACCATGCGACAGACGCGGCTCCGGGCCAACGCCTTTGCCAGCGGCGTCGCCGGCGGCGACTTCACCGCGGAACTGGACGTCGATTTCTGGGGTGGACAACAGCCGTCCAACGGCGGTCGGACCTTTCCCCTGCTCCGCATCCGTCGCGCGTGGGCGCAGCTCGACTGGGACCGGGTCCGGGTGTTCGCAGGCCAGGAGGCGCCCCTGATCGTCGAGCTGAACCCCTCCTCGCTCGGCAGTGTCGGGCTGTCGGCACTTTCGAGCTCCGGCAATCTGTGGCTCTGGATTCCCCAACTTCGGCTCAGCGGGGATCTCGTCGGGCGGGCCCGGACACGCCTCTCGCTCGAGGCGGCGATCCTCGCCCCGACCGGCTATGTCGCCCAGGGCCCGTTTCTCACCCAGCCGGACCGCGCCGAGCAGAGCAACCGCCCCTATCTCCAGAGTCGGCTTCGGCTGCGGTGGGGCGAGGGAGGCAGCCAGGGACAGGTGAGCGTGGGAGGTCATCTCGGCTGGCTCTCGACCGCCGGCGATTCACTGCTGCCCTCCCGCGGTGCGGCCGCACTGTTGCAACTGCCCGTGGGCCACGTCTTCGAATTTCGCGGTGAAGCGTTCACCGGACAGGCACTCGCCGGCCTTGGCGGCGGCGGCATCGGGCAGAATCTCGGGCCCGGCGATGTCCCGGTGCGGACCCATGGCGGCTGGGGCCAGCTCCTCCTCAAGCCCGCCGGGGCCTGGGAGCTCGGCGTCAGCTACGGCATCGACGATCCCAAAGATGCCGACCTCGATCCCCTCACCCAGCGGCTGCGGAACGAGACGTTTGGAGGGCACCTGCACTGGCGACCGGCACCACTGGTCATCGGACTCGAGTACCGGCGGATCAGCACGACATATGGCGCAGGGGTCGGCAAGATTTCGGCGGACCATGTGAACCTGGCGCTTGGGGCGGAGTTCTGAGAGGGTTGGTAAACGGTACCATCGCAACCATCCTCAATCAGTCCCCTCACCCCTTGCCGCACGATGATAGGCATATGCGACAGCGAGTGATACCAGGCCAAGGATGAGTGCCGAACCAACCCGATAGAAGGCGCTCAACGTCGATAGATCGACGAAGATCACCTTCAGCAGCGCCAGCGCTGCCACCGCGAAGCCCGCCAGCCGGAGCGCGCGGATCTGCCGGCGGAACCCGCCGATGAAACAGGCCCCCGCAAAACAGATCCACCAGGCACTGACCGAGAGCCCGCCGGCAAGACTGGCCGTCGCCGACGGCAGGTCGCTCAACCGGAAGCCGCGCACCAGTTCACCGGTCATGCCGAAGAGGAGCAATACACCGGCTGCGGACCAGAGCAGCGGCCGCAGTTCCCTGTCCCGCCCGGAAGGCTGCGGCTTGAGCAACCCCGCCGCGAGGACCACCGCTGTCTCGATGCAGCCCCAAAGGGCCAGCGCCCAGAGTCCGAGGAAGGCTGGCTCCGACGGTGCGCGATTGGGGAGATCACGCTGCAGCAGGAGGACAACGGCCAGCAGGTAGGTGCCCAGCGCGTACCACCGTCCATCATCCCGGACCAGCAGATGGTCCAGCGCGGCCCAGAGATGGACCAGGAGCAGCAGGACAAGGCCGCTCTCAACGCTGTGCCACTCGGCCAGTACCGCCGTGGCCAGCGCGATAACCCCGACGATCGCGAACGGTCGATGCCGGGCGCCAAAACCGACCGCGAGGTACGGCAGCGCGACCAGCAGTGGTACCAGGCCGTCGTGCGCGGCAAAGGTGTTCGGGGCGACGGCGTAGAGGGCATAGCCGACAAGCATCGGCGAGAGATAGAAATAGCAGGACTCCAGCAGCGACGGACGGTCGCTGACGTCGCCCGGCACATCGGGCCAGATGGTGCGTGAGGTGAGGGCCCGCCACCAGACCGGCGCGGCAAGCGTCACCGCACCGAGCAGGGTCGGCCAGCTGCCAAGGCCTGCGTCCTGCGCAATCCAGAGCACTGACCAGCCGCCGGCGAAGGCCAGGAACCGCGTCTCGCGCCACCGCTCTCGCAGTGCTACCGCCAGGGCCGCGGCACCGCCGAGGACGCCGTAAAATCCCAGCAGCGGCGGCGGGGCGGAGCGAAAGACGCTCGAGCCTGCGTGGCCGAAGTAGGCCAGCGCGATCACAAACGTGGCCCAGCGCCACCGTCGCTGCGCCGCCACGGCGCCGAGCATCACCGCCATAGCCGCGAGGTAGAGCAGCAGCAGACTGGGTGAGCCGGATGTATCACCGAGCACCAGCGGCGCGAGGAACGCCCCGATCGCCGCCGTGGCGGCCAGCGCCTCGAGATTGATCGCGATTGCGATTGCCGCCAGCGCGACGGATACCAGCGCAAGCCCCAGGAGCGCGGGCGTTGGCGTCAGGAAGCCGTACAAACGTGCCGCGGCCCAGACGCTGAGGTAGATGATCGCCGCCCCAGCACCGATCAGTGCCGCGCCGTAGGTCTTCGTCCCGCGGTTGTGCAGCCGCCAGCCCAGGGCGCCGACCAGCCCGCCGGTGAGGGCCCCTCCGATGCACCGCGCCAGCGGCGAGACCCAGCCACGATCAAACGAGAGCTTCAGGAGGTACCCGGCGGCCAGCACGACGAACGTGACCCCGACGGCCAGCAGACCGCGCTGACCCAGCCACTCTTCGATCGAGCGGCCTGGCGGCCGAACCACCGGCGGGGCGGGAAGTGGTGGTGGCGGGGGTGGTTCACGTGGCGGGTTGACAGCGGCCACCGACGGAACCGGCGCGAAAGGCCGTTCGGCGACTGGAGCCGGCGGAGGCACCGACGCGCGTCCAGCCAGCTGCTCCCGGACCAGCGTCTCCAGCACCTGCAGCCGCTGCTCCAGCCGGGCGATTCGATCGTCCTCGCTCATAATGGTTTCTCACCGGTGGGGACCGGAACCGGAGTTTCTCCCGTGGGTCCGGGCAAGCGATCGACCTGAAAGGCGAGCACGCTGACCAGCGCCATCATGCACGCCGCGGCGACAAACGGCCACTGATGACCCAGCCGCTGAAAGAGCAGCGTGCCGAGAATCGGGGCCGCCACTCTGGCGACTCCGGCGTAAGTCTGCGCGACCCCCATGGTGGTGCCGACATCAGCCTTGTCGGAGTACCGTGACATGAGCGATGTCGTTGCGGGAAAGAGCAGCGCGGTGCCGACCGGGATCAGGGGGATGATCAGCACCAGCTGCCAGATCGATGACGCGAGCGGATAGCCGATGAGACCGAGGATCAGTGCCGCGGCGCCGAGGCGCATCGCGCGGGTCTCGCCGACTCGATCCACCACCGGACCCAGCAAGACCAATCGCATGATGATGTTGAGGATGCCGATATACGCAAAGAAGTATCCGATGGTCGCCGCGGTGACCCCGTGCTCCGCTTGCAGGAACAGGGCGATCAGCGATGTGAATGAGGAGAAGGCGAACATCCCAATGCCGTAGATCCAGACGAAGCGGGGCACGGTGCTGGTGGGAAACCGCAAGACCTGCCACGCCGCATGCCACACCGGCTTGCGTTCCCGTCGCGCGTCGCTCTTCTGCGCCGGCCGGGATTCCGGCAGCCAGCGCCATGCGAACCAGGCGTTGATGGCGCACAGCGCGGCCGCAATCAGGCCGGGCGCTGCGCGACCAAGGTGCGTGGCGAAGCCACCGATGATCGGCCCAAGGGTGACGCCGACGTTGGTGGACGCGGAGAGCCATCCCAGCGCCTTGGCCCGATCCTTCGGCCGGATCGTGTCGGCGACGTAGGCCTGCGCGACCCCCGTGGTCCCGCCGCCGGCACCCTGCACCAGGCGCGAGACAAAGAGCAGCCACACCGTCGTGGCAAACCCGAAGACCACATAGGCGATCGCCGAGGCGGAGAGACCGATCACCAGCACCGGGCGGCGCCCGTAGCGATCGGACAGCCGTCCCCAGAACGGCGCGGCGATCAATTGCGCCACCGAGAACGCGGCGATCAGCTGGCCGATGCGCTCCGGGCTCGCCCCGAGGTCGCCGGCGTAGAATGGCAGGACCGGCAGGACCAGCATGAGGCCGATCATGTCGACCAGGTTGACCGCGATCAGCACCGACAGGCGCTGCATCTCGGTCGGGACTCGCGCGGGAGTCGTCACCGCGTCACCACTGATTTCTCACTGCCAATTGCAAAGACCAGGGCCGAAAGCACCATGAGCAGGACACCGTAGGCGGCCGCGACACCGATGTCGCCCTGCCGCAGGCTGGAGAGAATTTCGAGGGAGAGGGGGCGGGTGTCGTACGTGTAGAGAATCACGGAGGTGACGAAGTCACCGAGCGCGGTGACGAAGGCGAGCGTCGCGCCGGCGGCGAGCGCGGGCCGGAGCAGCGGCAGCGTGACCCGCCGGAACGTGCGCCACCGCCCCGCGCCCAGTCCGGCCGATGCCTCCGCCAGTGCGGGATCGAGTCCGCGAAAGCCGGCGAGAATCGCCCGGCTCGCGATGGGCAGATTCCGGATCAGATAGGCGAGCGGCAGGATCCACAAGGTGCCAACGAGAATGAAGCGACCAGCCCAGGGCGCGTGGACGCTGAATGCCGTCGCCAGCGCTACGGCAAACACGGTCCCGGGCACCAGCCACGGCAGCGCCAGCAGCCGCTCGACCAGCACCGCACCACGGGCTCGCCGCACCACGAGCTGCCCCGCCAGCAGCGACAGGCCCACCGCGGCTGCGGTGGCGAGCGTCGCCATCCAGAGACTGTTGCCCAGCGGCCGCAGCCGCTCCGGTTCCGCGAAGAGCGTGAGGTAATTGCGCCAGGTGTAGGCGGGCGGGATCGTCTCCACGGTCCAGGTACCCACCGGGACGAACGAGAGCAGCAGCAGGGTCAGGTGCGGGAGCAGGAGCAGCAGCCCCAGGGCCCAGCCACCGATCGTCGCGGCCAGGCGCCAGCCGCGTGATGCGATCAGTCGCGGGGCCGGCGCGATGCCCTTCCCGCCCACCCGCGCGACAGTGCGCGTCCCCTCGCGCGCCAGCGCCAGTCCGGCCAGCGCCAGGAGGCTGAGCATGACGGTCTGCGCCATGGCGAGGCCGTAGTCGCCGTTGAGGCGGGTGAAGACGATCTGCGTCGTCATGACCCGAAAACCGCCGCCGAAGAGATACGGCGCACTGAACGACGCCAGCGCGGTCATGAACGTGAGCAGCGCCGCTCCGCGGAGCGAGGGCGCCAGCAGGGGAAGCGTCACCCGTGTCAGGGTCCGCCAGCGACCAGCGCCGAGCGACTGCGCCGCTTCGATCGCGGCGTGATCAAGGCTGGCCAGCCCCGCGCGGGTGAAGAGGTAGAAGTAGACGTACATCGAATAGGCGTGGACCAGCAGGATGGCGTAGGCTCCCTCCAGCCGCCAGGGCGGATTCTCCAGGCCGAGCACCGCCTGCACGATCCGCGCGACGAATCCGGTCTCCCCATACAGAAAGAGAAAGGCGATCACCCCCACCAGTGGCGGCAGCACCGCCGGCAGCGCCACCAGCGCCCCGATCAGACGGCGACCGGGAAATTCCGTGCGCTCGAAAAGAAAGGCGAGCGGGACCCCGAGCAGCGCCGCCAGTGCGACGCTCGCGAGCGAGGTCCACAGGCTGGCCCACAGGGCCTGCCATTCGCGAGGTTCGACGAAGAGGCGCTCGAAGTATCCCAGGGTGAGGCCGGCCGGACCACGGACGCTTTCGGCCGCCACCAGGAGCAGCGGCCAGGCGATCAGCCAGCAGAGGACGCCCCCCAAGGCAACGGAGAGCAGCCAGATCCAGGGCCCCTGCCCGCGGCGGTTCGGCGGCGCACCGCTCGCGGGCGACGCGTCGACCTGCGACCGCGTCACGCGGACCCCTCGCGAAAGCAGTGGGCGAGATGCCGGGCATCGGCCGGCGCATCCACCGGCAGCAGGGTGACCGTCGCGCCTACGACGGCCGCCTCCGCTGGCGCACTGACCTCGATGATGCTTCCCTGCGCCGTGGTCACCAGGAAATGCGCCGTCGCCCCGGCGAACCGTCGCTCGGTCACGGTGCCCGCCAGGCCATCCTCGCCGCCGGTGGCGAACCGAAGCCCCTCGGGGCGGACCAGGATCCGGACCACATCGCCGAGCCGGGCGGTCGGCGCCCGGCGAAACAGCCACTCGGCGCGCTCGATCCGCACCTGCGTCAGCCCCACCTCGGTGCCTGACACGCGCCCGTCAAGCCAGCTCCCCCGCCCGATGAATCCCGCCACGAACGCCGTCGCCGGCGCCTGGTAGAGTTCCTCGGGCGTCGCGAGCTGCTCGAGGTGGCCATCCTTGAGCACCGCGACGATATCGCCCAGGTCGAAGGCGTCGTCCTGCTCGTGCGTGACCATCACGGTGGTGATGCCGATCCGACGGATGAGCGCGCGCAACTCCCGCCGGGTCCGCTCCCGCAGCGAGGGATCGAGATTGGAGAGTGGCTCATCGAGCAGCAGCACCCGCGGCTCCGGCGCCAGAGCCCGCGCCAGCGCCACCCGCTGCTGCTGGCCCCCGGACAGCCCGCCGACGGGGCGCCGCTCATATCCCGCGAGATCCACCAGCGCCAGCGACTCCGCCACCCGCCGGGTGACCTCAGTGGCGGCGACGCCACGAGTCTCCAGCCCGAACGCGACGTTTGCCCCGACATCCAGGTGGGGAAAGAGCGCATAGTGCTGGAAGACCATGCCAAAGCGCCGCTGCTCCGGCCGAAGCAGCGTCACCTCCTCCCCCTCGACCGCGATCCGGCCACTATCAGGCGGCTCGAAGCCCCCCAGCAGGCGCAACGTCGTCGTCTTCCCGCTGCCGCTGGGCCCGAGCAGGGCAAGGATCTGTCCGCGCTCCAGCGCGAGCGACAGCCCGAAGAGTCCGGTGCGCACGCCGAAGCGCCGCGTGAGATCGTGCAGTTCCAGATACGGCACTATGGGCACCCTGAGACGGAATGCTGAACGCGGAATGCGAACGGCCAACGGCGAACGGCTAACGGCCATCGACCACGAGCTGACAGCCGACGGCTCATTTCCCCGTATTCCTCACCTGCTGGTCCCAGTAGCCCATCCACCCCGCGCCCTCGCGCGTCAGCAGGGCCCAATCCATCGGTTCGACGCGCATCTCCCGCTCCACCCCGGCGACCCAGGCGGGCATCCGCTCCACCGGAAGATCGTGGCGCGCCGGCAGCCGAAACACGCGCGCCGCCGTCAGCAGCTGGACATCCACACTGCCCACGAACTCGATGAACTGCCGGGCGACATCGGGATGTCGGGCGTTCCGCACCAGCGCGATCGCATCGTCGATGACCACCGTGCCACTCGAGGGGAAATGGTACCCGAAGGGCATGTGTTTCTGCTGGGAGATCAGGATGTCGGGCAGGTCCCACAGCGTCACCAGCCCCTCCTGCCGGGCGAGCTTCGCATCCAGCAGCGCGGGTGACAACGCGTAGGTACGGGTCTGGCCGTCGAGTCGGCGCAGCCAGGCCATCCCCTGCGCGGTGTCGCCCGTCGCGCGCAGACTGCGCTGGAGGATCAGGCCCCAGATGGCGCGCATGGTGCCACTGGCGACCGGATCGCGGATCAGCACCTTGTCGTGCCACCGCGGCAGCAGCATGTCGTCCCAATCGCGCGGTGCCAGACTGTCCGGCACCGCCAGATTGTTGTAGGCGATCACGGCCGGCGTCCGATACACCGGATAGTACAGATCGTCAGGCCCGATGCCGGCGGAATCTACCGCCTCCGCCCAGCTCGGCCGGTAGGGGGCGAGCAACGATTCGGCGACCCCGCGCTCGAAAAGCGTCGTCGGTCCACCGAACCAGAGATCGGCCTGGGGATTGACCCGTTCGAGGCGGAGCCGGTCGAGCACCTCCTGGCTGCCCAGGTCGAGCCAGCGCACGTCCACTTCGGGGTGCGCCGCCTCGAAGGCATGTTCGAGGAGTGTGAGGTGATCACGACCGTGCGGGGAGTAGATCGTGAGGGGAATGCGACCACCGTGACAGGCAGCGAGGAGCAGGAGGGCGGCGGCCAGCGGTTTCACTCCCGCTCCACCTTGAGCGAATCAGTCCGAACGACGGAGGCCGGCCGACCGCCGCCGCGCCGCTCGGCGAGCGCGAGCAGATTGGCAAAGAGCCGGTAGGCTCCCGGCACGCCAGCCGGCAGCTGGCGGAAGAAACTCAGCCCGGTGTAGATGTAGGTCCCCTTCCCGAGCGGGGCGATCAGCAGCCCGCCTCGGAGGGGAGCCTCGCCGGAATCGTGCATCTCGAGGATCGGCTGCCATGGGCGTTCCCAGCTATGGGCAAAGTAGAGTCCGCGCTCCTGCACCCATCCCTTCCAGTCCGCGGCGCCAATGCGGTTCGGTCGACGCAGCACCGGGTGCGACGGCTCCAGGGCGGTCACCTCGGCGCCTTCGTCCGTCACCCGGTCATGCCCGCCTAACAGCGCGGGCGCCGGTGCGCTGCCGCCGGGCCGCGCGGCGGTGGTCGTCGCCGGACCGACCACGCCGGGTGCCCGACTGCCCACCGTCAGCGGGAACGGCGCGAAACCGCCGAGGAAGTAGCCGTATTGCTGGTACTGCACCAGCACCAGCCCGCCCTGCCGCGCGAACGCCAGGAGTCGCTCATTGGCTCCCGGCAGGTCGGGATCGGTCTCCCAGGCGCGCGGCCCGACTACGATGGCGTCGAAGGCCGACAGGGTCACGCGATTCAGGTCCGCGCCCGTGATCATCTCGATCGGAAGCCCCACGCCACGGAGCGCCTCGGGGACCTGATCCGCCGCCCCGCGGAGATAGGCCACCCGGTGCAGTTTGGGCAGGGCGAGGTCGGCCAGGTGAATCGTGGCGGCGGAGCGCACCGCCCAGGTACGCGACCGCACGTGCGAGTGATTCATCTCGCGCAGTCCCACGTCGTAGTGCCGGTCATGCTGGTCGGTGACGACCGCGCTGACTTCGAAGCTCCCGGCAGATACGCCCGACGGCACTCGAACCGAGAACTGAAAGGTCTGGCGCTCATCCTCCCTGGTGAAGCGGTATCGCTGTGCCGGCGGCCCGGACCAGCCGGACGGCAGCACCAGCTCGACCGTGGCCGGCGTCGTGTCGCGCGCCCGATGCGTCACCGTGACGGCGATGCGCCGGGACGCCGTTCCATCCAGCGCCCAGAGCTGACTCTCGGGCTCCAGCCGGACGTCGAGGCGCGGCACCACCACGATCGGGCGACGGAATTCGCCCGAGCCCTGGTCGTTCCCGCGCAGCGTGATCTCGCGCGTCGTCCGCGCCGCCCGCTCGCCGTCGCCCACCTGCGCATCGACCGTCCATCCCGGCGGCTCGAACGGCCAGCCCCAGGCGCTCCGGTCCTCGGGATCCCACTGGTAGAGATCGCCGAGGCGCGGCAGGCGCAGGAAATAGGGGGTGGAGTAGTCCATCTCCTCTGGAACCGAGGCCGTGAGCCGGACGCTCGCCAGCGCACCCGCCGCGAGTCCCTCGCTGCTGCCGGGCGAGAGCGCGCGCCCCCCCTCGGCATCTTCCACACCGAGACAGGCGCCGTGCCTTGGCGTCTGCTCCAGCCTTCGCCGTTTCACGGAATCGGAGGTGAGCGCCCATCCCAGCCTGGAGGAACCGACGCACAGCGCCGCGGTGATCGTGCTGTCGCCGGCATTCCAGAGCGATGCGATGATGCCCACCCGCTGCCCGGGAATGACCCGGTCATCCTCGCTGATCGCGTCGGCCACCAGATCGAGGGCGGCGAGTCGGACCCGGCCCAAACGCGCGAGCTCTCCCTCGAATGGATCACCCTCCAGGCTCGGATCGGCGCGCAGCCGGCGCATCACGTCGACCTTCTGTCCGTCGTTCACCGCCCGTCGCGCCAGCGTGAGGTCCTCCGCAGCCCGATTCAGCAGTGCGCGGAGCCGACTCCGCGCGCCGGGGGCCAGGGTCGTGCGGGCGCTGTCCAGCCGTGCCGCGTACCGCTCGAGTGCGGCTCGTGCGCGCTTGCCTGGATCGCCCTTCAGGCTGGCGACGAGTGGCACGCCCGCCAGCGTGGTATCGATGCCGGACCAAAGATCACCTGCTCCGGATCCGGTCAGATCGTCCCACAACTGCAGCCGCACCAGCGACGGGCCGATGGTCTGCACCTGCCCCATGTCCTGCGAGCGGTGCAGGCTGCGTCCCGCCATGGCGATCTGATGGAATGACTTCCCCACCGCCGGGTCGAGGGCGCCCCCATCCAGGGTCAGCGTCGTGGCCGCGGTATCAAACCGGGCACTGCGATAGAGCTTCTGGGCTTGCCACGCGGAGAGCCCTTCCTCCGCTTCGAGCTCGGGGAACCGTGCCGGATCGGCGGCGACTCGAAAGGCCTCGCGCGCGGCCCACGCCGCTGCCTGATGCTGGCCGTGCCCATCGCGCGGTGTGCCGCTGAAGATCGAAATAATCACCTGGGGCCGGACCCGGCGGATGATCCGCACCACGTCCTTGAGCACGGAATCCTGGGGCCAGTGGGCCCAGGTGTCGGCCAGCGATTTCGAGAACCCGAAGTCATAGGCCCGGGTGAAGAACTGCTGCGCCCCGTCCAGTCGTCGTGCCGAGAGCAGCTCCTCGGTGCGGAGGAGCCCGAGGGCGGGGCCGAGTTCGTCGCCGATCAGATTCTGGCCGCCCTCGCCCCGATTCAGCGACAGGTAGGCAGCCGTCGCCCCTTCGCCGCGGACCAGGACCGTCAGCAGCTCAGTGTCCTCATCGTCCGGGTGCGCGCCGATCATCAGGACCCGTCGCGCATGCCCCACCAGGCGCAGCGACTGATCCAGCGCGACGAGGCCGCCGGTGGACGGAGGCTCGAGCTGGGCGAACAGAAGGGTCGGCAGGACCAGCAGAATGAGGACAACGAGACGTCGCACTGGAACCGATCGGCTGCGGGAGGCCGGAACCTAATCGCGGCCGGAAGGGCGGAGAAGCAGAGGGCGACGCGTCAGCGGGCGAGGGGTAGCGGCGGTCGCTCACGGTGCGCCCTGCCGGCCGACAGCTCAGTGATCATCGTGAGGGTGATCGGCACTGCTACCGGCGAGAAACGCGGCGATGAAGAGCACCAGGGACAGGACGAGCAGCCCGACGCCGAGCGAATTGAGCTGGGTCTGCAGCAGGATCAGCATGCCGATCGCCACCGAGAGGGTGCCCGCCCCACGCAGGACTTCGTCGAGATTGCGCCAACGCGTCACTCGGCCCCACTGGATCGCGGGCACGAATCCCAGGGCGCCAAGGGCCAGGATGGCGACCCAGACCCAGGACCAGAAGGTGCGGCCACCGGCGATCATCCCGGCCCCGCGGTACAGGCCGGACAGGGACAGAGGGAGAGCAGCCGGTCATAAGTGTAGATGCCGGTATTGTGGCCGTCGCTCCAGTTCACCTTGAGGCCGTAGGCGCCCACCAGCGAGAGCCGCAGCGGCGTGATGTCGGCGGGGACGGTGACGGGATCGAGCAGCGGGCGCCCGCTCATCTCCTCGACGCAGGCGGCGCAGGGACAGGCGAGTCGGAGGGCGCGCGCGGCGAAGAGCCCGGTGTGTCCCGCCGGAGCCCAGTCGATCAGAATGCCGTCGTCCCTCCGCGTGATGGCGTAGGGCACCAGTGGGGTCTTCATCATCCGGGGCTGCCCCGCCAAGGTGGCTAGAAGGGAGCACTGCGATTTATACTTGGAGTCTCTTACAGCTTTCGAGCCCGGATCAGGCCATGACCAAAGACCAGCCCAACCCGTTCGGTGCCCGCGGTACCCTCGCCCTGGGCACGGGGCCCGCTACGATTTTCCGCCTTCCGGAGCTTGAGCGCAAGGGTGTCGGTCGGATGGATCGGCTTCCGTTCTCGATTCGGGTGCTGCTGGAGAATACACTGCGCTTCGCCGGACGGGGGATCGTCACCGAAGACCACGTGTCCCAGCTGGCCCGCTGGTCTGCGGCCGGCGGCGGACAGGGCGAGGTGCCGTTCATGCCTGCCCGGGTGGTGCTCCAGGACTTTACCGGGGTCCCCTGCGTGGTGGATCTCGCGGCCATGCGCGACGCCATGGCCCGGATGCATGGCGACCCCGATCGCATCAATCCGATCGTCCCCTGCGACCTGGTGATCGATCATTCGGTCCAGGTCGACTTTTATGGATCCGCCGATGCGGAACGGCGCAACGTCGACCTTGAATTTGGTCGCAATCGTGAGCGCTATCAGCTGCTCAAGTTCGCGCAGCGCGCCTTCCGCAACTTCCGCGTCGTCCCGCCCGGCACCGGCATCGTCCACCAGGTCAACCTCGAAAACCTCGCCCAGCTGGTGCAGTTGCGCGAGCAGCACGGCGAGCTCACCGCCTATCCCGATACCGTCGTGGGGACCGACTCCCACACGACGATGATCAACGGCCTGGGCGTGCTCGGCTGGGGCGTCGGCGGAATCGAGGCGGAAGCGGTCATGCTGGGTCAGCCGTACTTCATGCTGATCCCCGAAGTCATCGGCATGAAGCTGGTCGGGGAGTTGCCGCTGGGCACCACCGCGACCGACCTGGTGCTGACCGCGACCCAGATCCTCCGGAAAAAGGGCGTGGTGGACAAATTCGTCGAATTCTACGGACCTGGCCTGTCCAGCCTTTCGCTCGCCGATCGAGCGACGATCGCCAACATGGCGCCGGAATACGGTGCGACGATGGGCTACTTCCCGGTGGATGCCGAGACGATCCGCTACCTGCAGCGCACTGGCCGGGAGGCCGCGGTGGTCGAGCGGGCAGAACGCTACTTCAAGGAACAGGGGCTGTTTCGCACCGATCAGACTCCGGATCCGGAGTTCACCAGTAGCGCGACGCTTGACCTGTCCACCGTCGTACCGAGCCTGGCGGGGCCCAAGCGTCCCCAGGATCTCGTCCCGCTCGATGGGCTCAAGCGCAATTTCCAGGTGTCGCTCCCGGAGCTGATGACATCCGCGGTGCCGGCGTTGCGGCGGGAGATCGCCCAGACCACCTACTCGCGATGGATGAATGAAGGGGGCGGGCAGGAACTGGCCGTGGCGGTCGACGAGCATCCTCCGGTCGCGCAGCTGGTCATGAATGGCGCCGCATGCGACTTGCGCGACGGGTCGGTCGTCATCGCCGCAATCACGAGCTGCACCAACACATCAAACCCGTCGGTGATGATCGGCGCCGGGCTCCTGGCCAAAAAGGCCGTCGACAAGGGGCTCCGGACCAAGCCCTGGGTCAAGACCAGTCTGGCCCCGGGCTCGCGTGTCGTCACCGAGTACCTGAAGCACGCCGGGCTGCTCCCGTACCTCGAGCAGCTCCGCTTCAACGTGGTCGGCTACGGCTGCACCACCTGTATCGGGAACAGCGGCCCGTTGCCGGAAGCGATCTCCCTGGCCATTGAAGAACACGCGCTGGTCACGGCCGCGGTGTTGTCCGGCAATCGCAACTTCGAGGCGCGGGTCCATCCCCAGGTGCGCGCCAACTATCTCGCCTCTCCCGTGCTGGTCGTGGCCTTTGCCCTCGTCGGGCGGGTCGATATCGATCTCACCACAGCACCGCTCGGCACCGGCACTGACGGAAAGCCGGTCTTCCTGCGCGACATCTGGCCGAGCCCCCAGGAGATTGCCGATGCGATGGCGCGCTCCCTCAAGCCGGAACTCTTCCGGGAGCGCTACGCGGCGGTATTCGAGGGCGATGCGGAGTGGCAGGCGCTTCCGGTTCCCACCGGCAGCCGATACACCTGGGATCCGACCAGCACCTATGTCGCCGAGCCACCATTCTTTCAGAACCTCAGCACCGAACCGGGGCCGATGCAGGACATCGCCGGCGCGCGGGTGCTCGCCGCGTTGGGCGACTCGGTCACGACGGATCACATCTCCCCTGCCGGCTCGATTCCCAAGAACGGCCCGGCCGCCCGCTACCTGCTCGACCATGGGGTCGCCCAGGTGGACTGGAACACCTTCGGGGCCCGGCGGGGACATCATGAGGTCATGATGCGGGGCACCTTCGGCAATGTGCGGATCAAGAACGCCCTCGTGCCGGAGAAGGAAGGCAACTGGACCGTTCATATCCCCAGCAACGAAGTCATGTCGATCTTCGACGCCGCCATGCGGTACAAGGCCGAAGGCACCCCTCTGGTCATCCTGACGGGCAAGGAGTACGGCACCGGCTCGAGTCGCGACTGGGCCGCGAAGGGCCCGGCGCTGCAGGGGGTGAAGGCGGTGATTGCCGAGAGCTACGAACGGATCCATCGCAGCAATCTGGTCGGCATGGGCGTGCTGCCACTGGCCTATGAGCCGGGGGTAACGCGCCAGTCGCTCGGGCTGACCGGCCGGGAGACCTTTTCCGTCTCGGGAATAGCGACGGGACTCACCCCGGCCGGCCGGGTGAGCGTCACGGCGACCGCCGACGATGGCAGAGTCACGAAATTCCCCGCGGTCGTGCGACTCAACTCCATGGTGGAGCTGGACTACTACCGCCACGGCGGAATCCTGCAACGGGTGCTGCGGAAGTTCGCCTCGGGCGAGGCGTAAGATCGGAGGATGGACGGATCGGATCGCACGAAGAAGGCCAGTCATCATCACTGATGGCTGGCCTTCTCATCTGGCTGACTGCGTGACCGCCTAGGCCACCAAGTCCTTCAACTTGTTGCCCTGCTCCCCCTCACGGAGGCGGGTGAGCGCCCGGTCCCGAAGCTGACGGATCCGCTCACGGGTGACACCCATCATTCGACCAATCTCCTCGAGCGTCCGGCTGTTGCCGTCTTCGAGCCCGAAGTAAAGGCGGAGCACCTTGGCGTCCCGCGGAGGGAGCGTGGCAAGGGCCGCTTCGATGTCGGAGGTCTGACTGTTCGCCATGGCGGGAGCATCGGTGCCTTCCGCGTCCAGCGCACTGAACCGCTCGATCCGCTCGCTCGAATCCCCGTCACGCGTGGGGTGGTCGAGACGGACGGCTTCGGTGTTGAGCGCACCGAGGCTCCGCACGGCCTCTACCGTCAGGCCCGTGGCACGCGCGAGTTCCTCGGTGGTGGGCATGCGGCCCAGCCGGTCCTTGAGCAAGGTGGTGGTACGACCCAGCCGGCTCAGGTCCGCGGTACGATTAAGCGGCACCCGGACCGGCCGACCATGGCGCGCGATCGCGGCCTGGACTGCCTGCCGGATCCACCAGACCGCGTACGAGATGAACTTGACGCCACGATCGGGATCGAACTTCCGCGCGGCAGTCATCAATCCGAGATTGCCTTCACCGATCAGGTCCACGAGCGGGACCCCGCGGTTCTGGAATTTCTTGGCCACCGATACCACGAATCGGACATTGTGTCGGGCCAGACGCTCCTGGGACACGACATTGCCACGAAACGCCTTGCGGGCGAGTTCCATCTCCTCTTCCCGGGAAAGCAGCGGAACCTTGCTGATCTCGTCGAGATAGAGGTCGAGGCTCTCCCGGCCTTCATCAACGGCCTTGGCAATCTGGGCCGGCCGTACTGTGCGCCGCTTGCGGCGAGGCTGCATCGTCACGAGCGCCCCTCCTTGAGCTGAAAATAGGACCAAACCACCCTGAAACCCTGACAACTCGCCAATATAAGGGAAACGAGTCGGAAAACAAATGGCCATCTTAAAACCATGATTCACAATGGCTTGCGATGTCCGTTACCGAATATCCCCCGGCACTTCACCCCTCACGATCATCACTGCCCCCCCAAGAGCCGCGGGTCCGGAGCCCGCCTGTCAGGGTGTGATGCGCGACAGCAGCGGCGCGTCTCATGGCGTCAGTGAGCCCGGGGACGCTCGGTACCGCCGGCCTTGCACCGGGCCAGGGATGGAAACTCCGGCGTCCGCGCGGTTAGTGTTAGCGGATGCAAACTGATGCCGATTATGAGCTGCTCCGACTGTTCGCCTCTCCGCTCGTCGCGATCACGTCGCGTGACCGGAATCGCACCAATGGGATGATCGCGGACGGCGCCGTCCGGGCTTCGATTTCTCCCAAAGTCCCGCGCCTCTCCGTCTACATTCACAAATGGCACTTCAGCCACGACCTCATCTGGAACAGCGGATTCTTGTGCATCCACCTGCTGCACCAGGGCCAGATGGACCTGGTGCACCGGCTGGGGTTCGTGAGCGGACGGGACAAGGACAAGCTGGCAGAGATCCCGCACATGACGGGCGCCACGGGAGTACCGGTGCTCCGCGACCGCTTTGCGGCCTTCGAGCTCAGGGTGATCAATACGATGGACGCCGGGTATGCAACTCACTTCCTCGGCCACGTCGAGGCGGTGCACCAGGGCGGGACCGGCGAGCTCCTCACCGCTCCCTGGTTCCGGGCGAACATTCCGTCAGCCTGGCATGAGGCCTGGCTGGCCAACTACGCGAAGGCGCAGACGGAGATCGAGAGCAACAGCGCCATCGTGGACCGACAGTGGACCGGGCCCCGGGCCTGATCCCATTCTCATCTCTGGAGGAACCAATGGAAAAGCGTAATCCAGCCATCCGCAGGCTCATCAGCGCCGTGGCGTGCTGCGTGTCGCCACTCGCCCCGCTCGCCGCCCAAGGGTTCGAGGGCGTGGTGACCTGGCAGATGTCGGAAGGCCAGATGGCGATGACGCAAATGTACAAGGGCTCCCAGGTCCGGATGGAAATGAATCAGGGTGGTCACGAGGGCGTCATGCTGTTGGACAATTCGATGAGCACGATGACGATGCTGATGCCGCAGCAGAAGATGTACATGACGATGAACACGAAGAGCATGCCGGGCATGGCGCACACCGACGATGGGACCCCACCCAAGCTCACCGCCACAGGAAAAACCGAGACGATCGCCGGCCGCACCTGTGAGGTCTATCGCTACGCCGAGGAGGCTGGCAAGCCGGAAACGATGGAAATGTGCGTGGCGAAGGGGATGGGATTTTTCATGATGGGACAGAGCCCGATGGGCGGCGGCGGGCCCATGGGCAACCTCTCGATGGTTGCGGGCAACCCCGAGTATGCCAAGCTGTACAAGGGCGGATTTTTCCCCTTGCGGATCTCCCGGCTGGACGGGAATTCGGCAAAAGTGATGATGCTGGCCAAGTCGGTCGAGGCGAAAACTCTCGACGCCAGCCTGTTCACGATCCCGGCGGGATTTACGGAAATGAAGATGGGTGGAGGGAGGCCCTAGTGCATGCCGCTTCCGCCGGCTAACTGTTTCACCAGCTCGCCGATGACATTCTTGGCGTCACCGAAGAGCATCCAGGTCCGGTCGGAAAAGTACAGCTCGTTGTCGATCCCGGCGAAGCCCGGGTTCTTGCTGCGCTTGATGGCGAAGACCGTCCGGGCCTTGTCGGCGTTGATGATCGGCATGCCGTAGATCGGGCTGGTCTTCTCCGAGCGCGCCGCGGGATTCACGACGTCGTTCGCGCCCACGACGAGGCAGACGTCGCATTGCGGCATGTCGGGATTGATCTCGTCCATTTCGATGAGGTCGGTATACGGGATATCGGCCTCCGCCAGCAGCACATTCATGTGCCCCGGCATCCGGCCTGCCACCGGGTGGATGGCGAACTTCACCGTGATGCCGCGCTTCTTGAGCTGGTCGTATAGTTCCCGGACCTTGTGCTGGGCCTGGGCGACCGCCATCCCATACCCGGGCACGATCACGACCAGGCTGGCCTGCTCCAGTACTTGCGCCGCACCCTCGAAGGTCTCCGACTTGTACTGTTTTTGCTCTCCCCCCGCCTTGACCTGCTGGACCTGTCCGAACGCGCCAAACAGCACATTGCTGAAGGAGCGGTTCATCGCCTTGCACATGATAATGGCGAGGATGAGGCCGCTGGAGCCGTCGAGCGCGCCGGCGGTGATCAAGAGCTTGTTATCGAGCACGAAACCCATCGCCACGGCGGACAGACCGGCATAGGCGTTCAGGATGGCGATGACCGTCGGCATGTCGGCACCGCCGATCGGGATGA
>JBDTMI010000032.1:0-38537 GCA_039934355.1 Gemmatimonadales bacterium | reverse complement strand
CCGGATCCAGCTTCTTCAGGCGGCCCGAGCTGGGCCGCCACCTGGTGCGCTTCGTTTTCTGCAAGACCGACGACCTCCTGGAGGAAGCGGCGGCCCGGCTGCTCGGCGGGGGTCATCGGGAGGCGAAGGACCTCCAACGGTGAACGGAAAACGCGCCTGTCGTTTGCCCGTTGCCGCTGATCGTCCTATTCTTGCGTCCGTGATCCGTTCCCTCCATCGCCCCGTCCTGCGTGCCCTTGGCGCGCTGTCCTCCGTCCTGCTGCTGCTGGTGCAGCTCGCGGACGGGACCGGGGTGCATCGGTGCCCGGCCCATGACGGTGTGGGGATCGTGCCGGCGACGATGCCCCATCACGCCGGTATGGAGCATCATGCCGGTCCGCCAGCCGATCACCAGCATCACGGCCCCTGCACCTGCCTCGGCGCCTGTCATGGCGCCAGTCTCGCGCTCGCCGCTGCGGATGGCACGCCGCGGCTGACGATCGATGTTCGCGCTACCGCGCTGCTCGTCGTCCTGGCCGGTACCGTACCGCTGCCCCGTCCCCGCCTGCTCCCCTTCGCCAACGGTCCTCCCCGCCTGGTCCCGTCCCGCTTCACTTGAGACTGCCGTGCGGTGCGCGCCCCTGAGGCGCCGCCGCCGGGCGGCGCCGCTGCATCCCGCAGGCCGGCACCATCTCTACCTAATCGACGAGACTGGATTCCATGTCATTCGTTGCTCTTTTCCGAGTGCGGCGCCTGGCGCTGCTGCTCGGCCTGCTGTCAGTGGCCGGTGAGCTCTCCGCTCAACAGAACGATTCCACCCATCAGCACGGCGACACCCTCACTCGTCCGGTGAAACTGGGGGAAATCACGGTGACGGCCACGCGGGCCCGTCGCGATGCTCCCGCCAGCAGCGTCACCGTCCCTGCGGCGGAGTTGCGCCAGATCGTGGCGCTCAATGCCTACGATCTGATCCGTCAGGCGGCAGGCATCGAAGTCCACGAGCAGGGGCAGGGCCCCGGCTTCGCCTCCGACGCGTCGGTCCGGGGCTTCAGCTCCGATCACTCCACCGATCTCGCCCTCTGGGTCGACGGCGTGCCGATCAACGAGCCCATCAATGGGCATGGCGAGGGGTACAATGACTGGGAGCTGCTCTTCCCCCAGGCGATCAGTACCGTCGACGTGATCAAGGGGCCGACCAGTGCGCTCTATGGCAACTTCGCCCTTTCGGGGGTGGTGAATGTCCGGACTCTCGAGCGGTTCCCCGCGAGTCAGGTGTGGGGCAAGGGAGGCTCGTACGGTCGGCTCGAGGGGGCGGCGCTGACCGGGTTCGATCACGGCCGGACCGGAGGGGTCATCGGTATCCGGGGTGAGCGCGATGGCGGCTGGCGCCCCAACTCCGACTGGAAGCTGGGCCAGTTGCATGGCAGGATCGTGCATGATCTGAGCAATCGGATCAGCCTGGATGCCGGGGTGGAACTCTATGCCGCCGGCTGGAACAGCCCCGGCTTCATCACCGACAGCCAGTTCGCGGTGCGGGACTTCAACGTGGTCGCCAATTCGACCGACCACGGCTTCAAGCGCCGCGGCCAGGAGCGGATCAGCCTTCGGGTGCTCGCTTCGCCGGACCTGCTCTGGCGCTCCACGGTTTACGCGACCCAGGGACGATGGCAGCTCTTTCTCACCACCCCCCCTGAGGGTGGCGGTGGTGAAGGCAGCGGCAGCCAGACCGAGGAAGAGGACCGCCGTTACGGGTTTGGTGTGACGAGCGCGCTCACGTATTCACGGGAACGGACCACGGCAACGCTCGGCGTGGAGGGGCGATATGACCACTCGAAGTACGAGAACTTCTTCACGACCAACACGACCCGGGACTCGGTCCAGTCCGCCGTCACCGCCCACCAGGCGACCGGCGCGCTCTTTCTCGAGACCTCCACCAACGTTGGGCATCACTTCCGTCTCGATCTCGGTACGCGGCTCGAAGTACAGCAGACCGGCGTTCAGCCTCAGGGCGGGACCTCGATGAGCGCCGGAAAGTCGATCGTCGCTCCCAAGGCGGGGCTGCTCTACCACCTTCCGCGGCTCGCCAGTCTCTACGCCAACGTCTCCCGCGGTTTCCGTCAGACCGACGGGATCATCGAGGATCCCACGCTGCCCTTCATTTCGGCGTGGGCCTACGAGACGGGACTCAAGCTCGACGCCGCGAAGATCAGCGCTTCGGTCGCGGTCTTTCGGATGGATGTGACCAACGAACAGACCTTCAATCCGATCACCCTCGCCTCGAGCAGCGGCGGCCGGAGCAGACGGCAGGGCGTGGAGCTGGAGTTGCACCTCCGGCCCACCGATGCCATCACCCTCACCAGCGACTGGACGTTCAACGACGCCAGGTACCGGCAGCTGATCGTTGAAGGTCCCGACACCCTGGATGGGGCGCGAGTCTACAACACCGCGCGCTTCGTCGGTTCGGCCGCACTCGCGGTGGCGCCCCCGGCCTCGATCTGGCGGCTCCGGCTCAGCACCAACGCGGTCGGCCCGTACAGTCCTTTCGACATGCCCGGGGTTGTCCTCAAGCCCTACGCACTCGCGCATGCCTCGGGCAGTCTTCGGTTCGGCACGGCGACGCTCGGCGTCGGGATGCGCAACCTGCTCGGCCACCGGTACCGGGAGGTCGAGGCCGGCGGCTTCAACGTGCCGGGCCAGCCCCGAACTGTCTATGGATCGCTGGACTGGATCTTCTGACGTTCGCGCGGGCGTCACCATTCGCCTTGCCACAGACAATTGCACCATGAGGAGAATTTCGTGGATGAGGACGCGGTCGCACCTGGAGTGATGGGCGGGGAGGCCCCTGCCGCCTGTTCAGTCTGCGCTGGAGTCAGGGAGAGATCCACTCGCCGGTCGGTCGCGTTTATGGGGTGTTCCGCTTCTCGACCGCTGAATTGTCATTCAACCTGCGAGTTCCCCCATGTCCCGAATGTCCGCCTGTGTTAGTCTCTGTACCCTGGCGCTGGGCCTCACCGTGGCCATCCCTGCTGTCGCGCAGGAGCCGATGAAGAAGGATTCGATGGCGATGAAGCACGATGCAATGATGGACAAGACCATGAAGCCGGATGCGATGGGCGCGATGGGTCACGACGCCATGATGGCGCCGCACGGCATGTTCGCCGGCGTGGGCAATCACCAGGCCGCCGGCGCCTGGTCGGTCGAGATGAAGGATGGCAAGACGTTGCTCGTGCTCGCGCCCGACTTCAGCATCGACAAGGTGCCCGACCCGTACGTGGTGCTGACATCGAATGGCAAGGGCATGGGCGCGGGCACGCTCAATCTCGGCAAGCTCAAGTCGCTGAAGGGTCCCGCGCGCTTCGAGATCCCCGCCGGCACCGATCTCGCCGCATATTCCACCGTCCTCGTCTGGTGCAAGAAGTACGATGTGAACCTGGCCCAGTCGCCGCTCGCCCCGGCCGATGCCATGATGCACAACTGAGCATGCCACAGGGGTTCGGCCCCGCCCCGACAGCGCCTGACGGTTCCCCGCCTGAACGGGGGGGACCGCCCGGGCTCGGGCTGTCCCTGGCGCATGAAGCATCGCTGCAGTCACGTCTCATCGCGCGTGATGAACAGGCGCTGGTGGAACTGGTCGGCTTTGCATCGCCCTGGCTGCTCGGCGTCGCCCTCGGCATGCTGAGCGACCGGGACGAGGCGGAGGAGGTGGTGCATGAGACCTTCACCATCGTCTGGCGAAGAGTCGATCTGTTCGATCAGGAGAGCGGCAGGCTGCTGCCATGGCTGCTGCGCATTGCCCGTAACCGGGCCATCGATCGGTTGCGGGCTCGGCGCCGGCGTACCCTCAAGCTGCGACGGCTCGAGGCCTACGGTGCGCCCGGGGAGCGAGTAGCGCCAGCGATCGAACCGGATGAATCGGCCCGTCCGGGCTGGCATGTGCACGACACGGTGCACCAGGCGCTTGGCACATTGCCGCAGGAACAGCACGCCGTGGTCGATCTCGCGTATTTCCAGGGCCTCACCCAGTCGGAGATTGCTGAACAGCTTGGCATTCCACTCGGCACGGTGAAAACCAGGCTTCGGCTCGCGTTCGACAAGCTTCGCCCGCGGCTCGCGGGCATACGGGAGTGGGTGCTATGACGTCACACGAATGGTTCATCGAGCAGCGTCAGGCCTTCGTTATCCGGGCTCTGGAGCGGGATGAGGAGCAGGCCTTTCACGAGCACCTCTCGGGTTGCGCCGAGTGCCGGGAGGCCACGACAGCGCTGGAGCACGACCTCGCCTGGTTGCCGCTGGGGGCCTCTCCCATCGCGCCGCGGCCCGGCTTCAATCGCTCCGTGGTTGACGCCGCCCTGGGTCGCCGGAGTGCGGAGCGGCGCTGGTTCGCGCCGCTCGCGCTCGCCGCGTCGCTGCTGCTCGCCCTGGGGTCGCTCTGGTGGGCCCGGCACACAGTGTCCCGCGAGGCCGAACGATTTGCGATCAGGCAAGCGGAGCTCGGCAGCGCGCTGGCCAGCGTACAGGACACCCTCTCGATCCTGCGGCGGGCGGGCACCGTGCGCCATGCGAACATCACGATGGGCGAGTACCAGGGCGGAATGGTCATCCTGGCCGACAATCAGTCTCACCGCTGGAATGTGGTGGTGTACGGACTGCCGGCGCCGCATGACGGGCAGGTGTGCCAGTTCTGGTTCATCACCGACCGCGGCATGGTGAAGGGGCTGGCGGTCCCCACCAGCGTCGGCGCGGCGACTGTGCTCACGCTCGCCATGCCGCCGGGGAACTACCAGGTGAAGGGGGCGGCGCTGACGATGGAGGCATCGGCATCGGCGGCGCCGGCGCCGCAGGGGAAAGAGCTGGCGCACCTGATGTTGTAGCCGCCTGCCATGTCGCGCTCAGTGCGCAGGGCGTCAGGCGTTCCTGCGCCGGGGACCGACCGACGGCGTTCTTCGGGGCTCGGCGTACAGACTGTCGAAGATCGCCGCGCCCTTTCGCAGCCGCACACGGTCACTGCTCGTCGAGTTGATGAGTGTGTCCAACCGCCGCCGAACGCGGGCGGTTTCCCGCCGCTTGAACTTCGCGTCTTTGCAGTCGATGTCGTGGATGCCCTTCGCCAGCCGACCGAGTACTCTGTCGCCTGGGCAGAACCGGGCGACCAGCACCTCGAAGGTGCAACGATCGCCCTCGTAGGTGAATGCGGTCTTCAACGGGGTGGGCGCGGCGGTCGTCGGTCTCATCACTCGAAGCGCCTACGGCCTGATGCAGAAGACCTTGGGTCGCGACGAATTGCTCTGGGGCATTGGCCGCCTGCTGCTGGTCACCACGGTGATCACCGGGCAGGAGGTGGTCTGGCTCATTCTCGCCGGCGGTGTCGTGGTGCTGCTGGCGCGTGGACTGCCGCCCCGAGGCCGCCTTGCGGAAGGCGCCAGTCCCCTGCTGTTCCTGCAGCTGTTGGGCTACTTCAGTTTTGCGGGGACGTTTGTGTTGGGCAGCGGCCTCGCGATCGTGCCCTTCCTGCATGGCGGTGTCGTGAGCGAGCAGCACTGGTTGACGGAGGCGCAATTCCTCGATGCGGTCGCCGTCGCATTGATCACACCCGGCCCCGTGGTGATCACCACCGGATTCATCGGGTACCTCGTGGCGGGTCCGATTGGCGCGGTGGTCGCGGCGGGGGCGACCTTCCTGCCCTGCTTTCTCCTCACCGTGATCCCCGCGCCGTATTTCAGGCGTTACGGGAATCGGCCCTGGTTGAAGGCACTGATCGCCGGCATCACCGCGGGCGCGATCGGCGCCATCGCCGGGGCGGTGATTGTGCTCGGGCGCGAGTCGGTCGTCGACCGGCCGACCGCGGCCATCGCCGTCGGGTGCCTGGTGGTCTCGCTACGGTATCGAAAGGTCCCGGAGCCATTCCTGATCATGGCGGCGGGGGTCGCGGGAGTGCTGCTGCGACGCCAGGCGTTCAGCCGGTAGCGGGAATCCTGAAGGTGAAGGAGGCGCCGGGCGTCGCATCTGTCAGCGTCAGCGTGCCACCGTGCACCTCGGCGATCGACCGGGCAATCGCGAGTCCCAGGCCGGTGCCGGCCGTGCCGGGGTCGAGTCGGGTGAAGCGCTCGAAGACGCGCCCGTGGGCCGTTGCCGGAATCCCGGGACCGAAGTCCCGAACCGTGATCCACGCCCAGCGGCTCGTGCCCTCGGTCGCCAGGCCGGTGCTGATCTCGATGGGGGCGCCCGGGGCGTGCACCAGCGCGTTGTGCACCAGCACCAGCACCGCCCGCTCGATCAGCGCCTGGTCGCCGTCCGCCGGCGCCGCCTCGAACTCGCCAAAGCGCACCTCCCGCCCCGCCATCTGCGGCAGCACCCGCGCCCGGGTCAGGACCTGGGACGCGAGGTCGTCGAGGTAGAGGTGCAATCGCGCCGGCTTGAGGGCGTTGATATCGGCGCGCGCCACGAGCAGCAGGTCCGCGACCAGGGTGCCTAACTCTGACGATTCTCCCGCCACGCGCTGCAGGGCGACCTGGTATCGCTCCACCTCCATCGGGCCGGCCAGCGCCACTTCGGCTTCGCTCCGGAGGATCGCGACCGGGGTCCGCAGTTCGTGGGCGACATCCGCCAGGAACTGACGCTGTCGCTCGGCGATCGCCCGCTCCCGGCTCAGCGCGGCACTGAGCCGGTCGACCAGCCGGTTGAAGGCGCCGGTCAGGGTGGTGATTTCATCGCCCGCGTGGTGGGCGGGGAGCCGATCAAACGTGGTCGCGCCGCCGGCGACCTCCAGCCCGATGCGCTCGGCCGAGCCCGCCACGGCGACGATCGGCCGCAGGACGATGCGCGCGCTCCAGGCACCGAGAATCGCGCCGAGGACCAGGGCGAGCGGGAGCACCGTCGCCAGGCTGCGCTTGAGTGCGGCGAGTTGATGCTCGAGGGGCAGGAGGCTCATCGCGACCACGACCTCCACCCCTTCGGTGATCGGAACCCGGATGACCCGGGCCCGACCCTCCTTGAGGTGCAGCGTCCGCAGGACATTGGTCGGCCCGCCGGGTGGCGCGTCGTTGAACCAGGGATCCTGGGGGAAGCGCTGACTGCTGGCGAGGAAGCGTCCGGTGCTGTCATAGGCGACCAGGGTCCGGTCGCCAAACATCAACTCGGAGACGACATGGACGGCGGTCGCTTCGGCGGTGGTGAATTCGAGCCGGTCGGTGAACCAGAGCGCGCGCGCGCCGCGTGCGGCATCCCGCAGTCCATGGTCGAAGTCACGACGAAAATTGCCGGAGAGATGGATGTAGACCGCCAGGGCGCCGAGCCCCAGCAGAATCGCAAAGCCGGTGGTGAACACCAGTGCCAGCCGGACCCGCAGCCCGAGTGGTGTCACCCGGTGCGGGTGCCTCGATCGGGGTCGAGGGAGTACCCGGCGCCCCGAATCGTGTGAATCAACGGGATGCGCCCGGGCAGGTCGATCTTGCGACGCAAGCGGGAGACGTACACGTCGATGATGTTGGAGAAGGGGTCATAGTTTTCATCCCAGACTGCCGCGCTGATCGCGGCGCGGCCGCAGACTTCGCCGGTATGCCGAGCAAGATACTCGAGCAGGGAATACTCGGTGGTAGTCAGCTCCACCGCGAGGCCGGCGCGGCTCACCTTGCGAGTGGAGGGATCGATCACCAGGTCGGTGATGGTCAGGATCGTGGGTCGGGTCTCTGGCGCCCGGCGCTGCAAGGCCCGCAGACGGGCCAGCAGCTCCTCGAACGCAAACGGCTTGACGAGGTAGTCGTCGGCTCCGCTGTCGAGGCCGGCCACCCGATCTTCGACCGTGTCCCGCGCGGTCAGCATCAGGATTGGCACCGGGATCGACCGCTTGCGGATCTCCGCCGCCAGGCCGAATCCCGACCCGTCGGGCATGTTGACGTCCAGAATAATGGCGTCGTACCGCTCGAGTTCGAGTTTCAGCCTCGCATCCGCCAGGCGCGGTGCGACGTCCACCGCATGGGAGGCCTGGCGGAGTCCCCGCGCCAGGTTCTCCGCCAGTCGTTCCTCATCTTCCACCAGCAGTACCCGCATAGTCGTCGTAGCCTCAGTCGTGGTCAGCATCGAGACGGCCCTCGCTGGGAGTCACGCTTGCGGTGCCAGTACGAACTTCCTCGTGGCGGATGTTGCCGCCGGCGAGCGCAGCCCAGCCGAACAGGCCCGCGCTGAGCACCAACCCCCCGAGGGTGGCCCCGCTCAACATTCGGTTGACGTCGCGGGTACCGCGACTCTGCCAGAGCCCCAATCCGGCCACCGTCCCGGTAATCAGGATGACGATCAGTCCAACTTCCGCGCGCTCTTCGTGCTCGTGGACCAGGGTCTCATCAAACCAGGCGGAGTCCTCCACCATGTGTTCGGCTGGCTCCCCCGTGAGGAACACGGGGTAGGCCAGTGCCGCGACGAGGACCGCGGCGCCCAGCGCGGCACGGACCAGGTCCCGCTGTCGACGGAATAATCCCCAGGACAGCAGCAGCGTCACGAAGGCCGCACCGAAGACCGGGAGGTGATTCAGCATGAGGTGCAGGTGCGCGGCGTTCATGGGAATTCCAGAGCAGGGTGAACGCCCAATCTACGCCTCCGGCATGAACAGGTTGTGAATCGTCGGACGGATGCTCAATACACGAAGGCGCCCGCACCTTCAGTGCGGACGCCTTGGGGCAGCCGGAACGACATCGGGAGCTACTCCGTGGCTGTTTCGCCGCCGAGTTCACCAACGGGATCAGCCATGTCTTCGTCGCTCTCCAGGGGGATCGAGGTCCCGTCGGCGCCGAGGAGGCGGAAGGCGGCCCACTGATGTCGCTTGGCGGAGGTGGAGCGCGGACCGTTGTACATCAGGGAGACCAGGAAGAGCCCGTCTTTGCGGCCCAGGTAGCCGACCAGGGTCGAGACCCCATTGAGCGTGCCGGTCTTCGCGCGGACCACGCCCTGTGCCGGCAGTCCGCCGGCGAGACGGGCGAGCGTCCCGACGCCGTTGGCGGGCAACAGCGAGGGAAAATTGTGTCCTGCCGGCGTGTCCTGGAACCGAGCCATGTAGTAGACGAACGTGGCCGGCGTGACCCGGTCTTCGTGAGACATTCCGCTGCCGTCCACCAGCTTCACCCCGCCGGAGACGCCCGCCACCTGCTGCACATGCTCCATCAGGAGCTCCGGGCCGCGATCGCGCCCAGCGGCCCAGCGCAGCAGCAGTTCGGCCCCGAGATTGAGACTCCGCCGGTTGATGTCGTAGGCCACCGAATCGAACGTTGCGCTCTGGACCTCGGCGAGCACATCGGTCGGTGGATCCTCAACGGCGATCATCGGTGGCGTGCGGTCCCACGCAATGCCTGCCTGCTGCAGCGCACGGGCCCATGAGGCTGCCAGCACCGCCTTGGGATCGGAGGCCACCGTAATGAGGCGGCGCACGCCCGCACCGACCCCAACACTGCCGGTGACCAGGTAGCCACCGTCCCGCATGCGAGTGATGCGGAGGCGTGAGCGCCGACCGCTGGTGGTGCCGGCGTGCACGTCGACCAGCGCTTCCATGCCCGCGGGTGCCGTTTCGACGAGCGAGGCGCGCTTACCGACCCGAGTGCCGGGACGGACATGAATCCAGACCACATTTTCGTGCAGGGTCAGCGCGCCGATGAGCGGCGTGTACAGGCTGCCCCAGTTGCCAGCGCGCCAAGCCGCCGGGAAGAGGGCATCCGCGTCGGTCCCGTCCTGACTGGTGACTTGCAGCGGCCCGCGGAGCTGCCGGACGCCGTGCGCCGCCAGTTGGTTCGCGAGATCCTGCAGCTTGGGCCCGCGGCCATCGGGGCTTTCCAGCGTGGGGTCGCCGTTGAGTTGCAGCGCCCAGCGACCGATCCACTCCCCGGTGGCCTCATCCAGCCGTCCGGCGGCGACCACCCGGGTCGACCGGCGGGCATCACCGCCGAGGACCGTGCGGGCGTAGCCGGTCGTGAGCAGCTTCACCGTCGAAGCCGGGACGAGCAGCTGATCGGGATTGACGCTCCAGAGGATCTGTCCCTCCTGGTCCGCTACCACGATGCCCCACGTTCCGGGAGCGGCGCGGCGGGCCGAGCGATACCAGCGGTCGAGCTGGGACTTGAGCTGAGGCGGGAGCGCCTGAGCCCCGGCCGTGACTGGCGCCAGCGCGCCGCCCAAGGCGGCGAGGAGGACCAGGGTCAACAGGCGAGTGGGGAGGCGCATTATTCCTGTAGTCTCGGAAGATTTGCCGCTTCTCTGAAGCGGTTCGTGCTGGCCGGCCAAGGTATCTCCAGCTCTTGGCGGGCGCAACCCGAAGTTGCACAATGAGTTGAATGTTGGTTTCCGATCCACCTGGCGTCGGAATGAGTATTTGGAGTGCAACCCGCGAGCCAGCGGGTGCGAGTGTGACGGGGATTACACAACCGGCAGGGCCGCCTTCGGGGAGAAGCATGGCCAAGCGAGTGGGCGACTACTTCAGGAGCATCTTGGCGATGGTCTGAAGCTGCATGTTGCTGGTGCCTTCGTAGATCGTCCCGATTTTCGCATCGCGGTAGAACTTCTCCGCCGGATACTCCTTCGAATACCCGTAGCCACCGAAGAGCTCCAGGCATCGGCTGGTGATCCGGTCGGCCACCTGCGAGCTGAACAGCTTGGCCATCGCGGCTTCACGCTGGAAGGGAAGCCGGGCGTCCTTGAGCCGGGCGGTGTTGTACACCATGAGACGGGCCGCCTCGAGCTCCGTCGCCATCTGCCCCAACTGGAACTGCACCCCCTGGAATTCGGCGATGGCCTTGCCGAACTGTTTCCGCTCCTTGACGTAGTTGGCGGCCGCCTCGAGCGCCCCCTGGGCCACACCGATCATCTGTGCGCCGATCCCGATGCGCCCCTCATTCAAGGTCTCGATCGCGATCTTGTAACCCTGCCCGACCGGACCGAGCACGTTTTCCCTGGGCACTCGGCAGTTCTCCAGGATGAGCTCGGTGGTGCTGGAGGCGCGGATGCCGAGCTTGTTCTCCTTCTTGCCGACGCTGAATCCGGGGAAGTCCCGTTCGACCAGGAACGCGGTGATGCCCTTGTAGCCCTTGGTGAAGTCGGTGTTGGCAAAGACAAGGAAGATCCCGGCCTCACCGCCGTTGGTGATCCAGAATTTCCTGCCGGTCAGCTCCCAGTGGCTGCCGAGGTCCTCCGCCTTGGTCTCCAGCGCAAACGCGTCGCTGCCGCTGGCCGGCTCCGAGAGGGCGAACGCGCCGAGGAGGTCGACCGTCATCCGGGGAAAGTACCGGGCGTGCTGCTCCGGGTTGCCCCAGCGGAGCAGGGCGTTGTTGACCAGGGTGTTGTGGACGTCGACGTAGATCGCGGCGGAGGCGTCGACCCGGGCCAGCTCTTCGATGGCCAGCGCCGCGAGCATGATGCTGCCGCCTGCCCCCCCGTATTGCTCTGGCACCTCGATTCCCATCAACCCCAGCTCGAAGAACTTGGCGATGAGCTCGGGACGGAACTTGGCCGCCTCGTCCATCTCCGATACGAACGGCCGCACCTCGGTCTCGGCGAATTCGCGCACGGTCGCGCGGAACAGCTCCTCCTCTTCGGAGAACTGGCTGAGCGGCTGGGGTACGGTGGTGACACTCGGCATGGGAGGCTCGGTGGTCGTCGGCGAGACCGCAAATCAGGACCGGGTACGAGCAGGAGTCTAGCCTTCGAGACGAGGGGGGCCAAGCCCGTCCTTTACATCTTCCTGACACGCCCACCCCAATCCTGACACCGTCCTGATGTGCCCCCTCCTACCTTGTCTCCTGTCCTTCACGGAGTCGAGTCATGGATCTCGTGGTGTTGCTCCTTCTCGCCGGCCTGGTGCTCCTGAGCTGGGGACTGGTCCGCCTCTGCCGGAAGGTTTGAGGGGCGGATGCTGCTGAATCTGATCGTGGGCGGAATCGCCCTGGTGCTGCTGATCTATCTCTTCATTGCCTTGCTCAAGCCGGAGTTCTTCTCATGACCGCCAACGGCTGGCTTCAATTGAGCCTCTACATGGTGGTGCTCATCGGCCTTGCCAAGCCATTGGGAGGCTTCATGGCGCGGGTCTATGAAGGAGCGCCGCATCTCCTGGCCCGCCTCTGCGGCCCAGTGGAGCGACTCTGCTACCGCGTCATGGGCGTGCGACCGGACGAGGAGATGGACTGGACGCGGTACGCCGGCGCGGTGCTGCTCTTCAGTTTCGTCGGGTTCCTCTTTGTGTATGGCCTCGAGCGGCTGCAGGGCATGCTCCCGCTCAATCCTGCCGGGATGGGTGCGGTAGAAGCGAAGGTCGCCTTCAACACCGCCATCAGCTTCGTCACCAATACGAACTGGCAGGCCTACGGCGGCGAAGCCACGATGAGCTACCTCACCCAGATGGCGGCGCTCACGGTCCAGAACTTCGTGTCGGCGGCAACCGGCATGGCGGTGCTCGTGGCCCTGATCCGGGGCATCTCGCGACACGAGACCAACCAATTGGGCAGCTTCTGGGTGGACCTGGTGCGCGGGACGCTCTACATCCTGTTGCCGCTGTCCTTCCTCCTGGCGCTGGCACTGGTCTCCCAGGGCGTGGTGCAGAACTTTTCGGCCTACAAGGCCGTGCCGCTGGTCGAAGCACTGGGGCCCGACACCGCGCGGGTCACCACGCAGGTCCTCCCCATGGGCCCGGCGGCGTCGCAGATCGCCATCAAGCAGCTGGGCACCAATGGCGGAGGTTTCTTCAATACCAATTCGGCCCATCCGTTCGAGAATCCGACGCCGTTCAGCAACTTCCTCGAGATGATGGCGATCCTGCTGATTCCGGTGGCGCTCTGTTACACCTTCGGCAAGATGATCCGGGACACCCGCCAGGGATGGGCCATCCTCGCCGCGATGACCATCATCTTCCTGGGTCTCCTGATTCCCTGTGCGCTGGCGGAGAGTGGGCATCACCCCGTCTATGCAGCGCTGGGCATCGATCAGACACCGAGTCCGCTGCAGGCCGGCGGCAACATGGAAGGGAAGGAGGTCCGGTTCGGCATCGTCAATTCCGCCGCGTGGGCGGTGGCGACAACGGCCGCCTCGAACGGCTCAGTGAACGCGATGCACGACTCCTTCATGCCGCTCGGCGGACTGATCCCGCTCTGGCTGATGCAGCTGGGCGAGATCATCTACGGCGGAGTGGGGTCCGGCCTCTATGGCATGCTGCTCTTCGCCATCGTCGCGGTCTTCATCGCCGGACTCATGGTCGGGCGGACGCCGGAATACCTGGGCAAGAAGATCGAGGCCTACGAGATGAAGATGGCGAGTCTCGCGATTCTGATTCCCAACCTGTTCGCGCTGTTCTTCACCGCAGTCGCCGTCATGACTGACGCGGGCCGTGCCGGGATTCTGAACCCCGGAGCCCACGGCTTCTCGGAGGTGCTGTACGCCTTCTCGTCGATGGGCAACAACAACGGGAGCGCATTCGGCGGGCTGACCGCGACGAACTGGCTGTACACCTTTCTCGGTGGCGTCGCGATGTGGGGCTCGCGCTTCTGGCTCATCATTCCGACGCTCGCCGTGGCCGGATCGCTGGGACGGAAGAAGCTGGTGCCGGCCAGCGTCGGCACGCTTCCCACCCACACGAGCCTCTTCGTGATCCTGCTGGTCGGCACCGTCCTGCTGGTGGGCGCGCTGACGCATCTGCCTGGGCTGGCCCTCGGCCCGATCGTCGAGCACCTGCAGCTCTTCCCGAGGTAATGCCATGTCCTCCCACACAGCGCCTCGACCGCTCTTCACCGGCCCGATCACCCGGCGGGCCATCCTCGATGCGTTCCGCAAACTCGACCCGCGGCACATGATCCGGAATCCGGTGATGTTCATCGTGGAGGCTGGCAGTCTCCTTACCACCGTCCTGGCGGTGCTGGCATACGCGGGCCGGCTCACCGAATCGCCGGGCTTCATCCTGTGGGTCTCGGTGTGGCTCTGGTTGACGGTGTTGTTTGCCAACTTCGCCGAGGCGATGGCGGAAGGGCGGGGCAAGGCGCAGGCGGATGCGTTGCGCGGCGCGCGGAAGGATGTCACCGCACGCAAGCTGCGCGACCCGGCCAATCGCACCGCCGGAACTGACGTGCCAGCCAGCAGCCTGCGGCGGGGCGACATCGTCCTGGTGCAGGCGGGCGAGCTCATGCCCGGTGACGGCACCGCAATCGAAGGCGTGGCGTCGGTGGACGAGAGTGCCATTACTGGCGAGAGTGCGCCGGTCATCCGGGAGAGCGGCGGCGATCGCGACGCGGTTACCGGCGGAACCAGGATGCTGTCCGACTGGCTCGTCGTCCGGATCACCGCCAATCCGGGCGAGTCGTTCCTGGACCGGATGATCGGCATGATCGAAGCGGCCAAGCGACAGAAGACGCCGAACGAGATCGCGCTCGAGATCCTCCTGGCGGCACTCACAATCGTTTTTCTGGTCACCACCGTCACGCTCGCCCCATTCTCCGCCTTCGCGGTGCGTGCGAGCGGGCAGGGGACACCGGTCACTATCACGGTGCTCGTGGCCCTGCTCGTCTGCCTGATCCCGACAACAATCGGAGGACTGCTCTCCGCCATCGGGATCGCGGGGATGGACCGCATGATTCAGAAAAACGTGATCGCGGTGTCGGGTCGCGCCGTGGAGGCGGCGGGAGACGTGGACGTGCTGCTGCTGGACAAGACCGGGACGATCACGCTGGGCAATCGGCAGGCCGTCACCTTTACGGCCGCCGACGGCGTGACCGAGGCGGAGATGGCCGATGCGGCGCAACTCGCCTCGCTGGCGGATGAGACACCGGAGGGCCGCAGCATCGTGGTGCTGGCCAAGGAGCGCTTCGGTCTGCGGGAGCGCGACATGCGCGAGCTCGAGGCGACCTTCGTCCCGTTTTCCGCGCAGACCCGAATGAGCGGTGTGGATCTCAAGGGCCGCCAGGTGCGGAAGGGTGCGGCGGACACCGTGGAGGCCTGGGTCAGGGTGCAGGGCGGGGTCTTCCCCGTCGCGGTGCGCCACACCGTCGATGAGATCGCGCGCAGTGGCGGCACCCCGCTCGTCGTGGCGGACGAGGGGCGCGTGCTCGGCACGATCCACCTCAAGGACATCGTGAAGGGCGGGATCAGGGAGCGCTTCGCCGAGCTGCGCCAAATGGGGATCAAGACCGTGATGATCACCGGCGACAACCCGCTCACCGCTGCTGCGATCGCCGCGGAAGCCGGCGTCGACGACTTCCTGGCGCAGGCCACACCGGAAGCCAAGCTCGAACTGATCCGGAAATACCAGCAGGGCGGCCGCCTCGTCGCCATGACCGGAGACGGGACCAACGACGCCCCCGCACTGGCCCAGGCCGATGTCGCCGTGGCGATGAACTCCGGCACCCAGGCGGCGAAGGAAGCGGGCAACATGGTGGATCTCGACTCCAATCCCACCAAGCTGATCGAGATCGTGGAGACGGGAAAGCAGATGCTCATCACCCGCGGGGCGCTTACGACCTTCAGCATCTCCAATGACGTCGCGAAATACTTCGCCATCATCCCCGCTGCCTTCGCCTCGACCTATCCGGCCCTCGGTGCCCTCAACCTCATGGGCCTGAAGACGCCGGAAAGCGCCATCCTCTCCGCGGTGATCTTCAACGCGATCACTATCGTCTTCCTGGTGCCGCTCGCGCTCCGCGGAATCAAGTACCGCCCGATCGGTGCGGCGGCCCTGCTGCGGAACAACCTGCTGATCTACGGCCTCGGCGGCATCCTCGTGCCGTTTGTCGGGATCAAACTGATCGACCTGATCCTGGTCGGTCTCCACCTCGTCTGAGCGACGTCCCATGCGCGGCCTCATCCGTCCCGCAGTCATGTCCATGGTGGCGCTGACGCTCCTCACCGGCGGCATCTACCCCACCGTGGTCACCGGCATCGCAGCCGTGGTCTTCCCCGCGCAGGCCAAGGGCAGTCTGCTCGTGTCGGGAGATTCGGTGCTGGGCTCGCGGCTGATCGGCCAGGCCTTCAGCGGACCGCAGTACTTCTGGTCCCGGCCCTCGGCCACCGGACCGGTGGGCTACAACGGGGCCAGCTCCAGCGGCTCCAACCTGGGGCCGACCAATCCAGCGCAGATCCAGGCGGTGAAGGATCGGATCGCGGCACTTCGGGCCGCCGATTCTGGAAACACCGCACCGGTGCCGGTTGATCTCGTGACTGCATCGGGCAGCGGGCTCGATCCCCAGATTTCGCCGGCTGCGGCGGCCTATCAGATCGCGCGGGTGGCGCGGGTGCGGGGCCTGCGGGTCGAGCGGGTTCAGGCGCTGGTGGACCGCCACACCGAGGAGCGCCAGTTCGGCCCGCTGGGCGAGCGCCGCGTCACCGTGCTGCCGCTGAACCTTGCGCTGGACAGTCTCTCCGGGGCACCATGAAGGCATGACCGACGGCCGCCGGAGTCCCGAGGAGCTGCTGGCGCAGATCAGGCAGGAGGAAGCGCGCGCCACCCGGGGTCGGCTCAAGATCTTCTTTGGTGCTTCTCCGGGCGTGGGCAAGACCTTTGCGATGCTGGAGGACGCCCGGGCCCGCCGTGCCGAGGGCGTCGATGTGCTGGTCGGCGTCGTCGAAACGCATGGCCGCCGCGAGACCGAGGCGGTGCTCGCCGGGCTCGCTGTGCTGCCGCGCCGGGAGATTTCTTATCGCGGTGTTTCCCTCCACGAATTCGATCTCGAAGCCGCGCTGGAGCGTCGACCCAGTCTCATCCTGGTCGATGAGCTGGCGCACACCAATGCCCCGGGCTGCCGTCACACCCGCCGCTGGCAGGATGTCGAGGAACTCCTCGCGGCCGGCATCAGCGTCTACAGCGCGCTCAACGTCCAGCACCTCGAGAGTCTCAACGATATCGTCGCCCGGATCACCGGCGTGGCGCCCAGGGAGACTGTGCCGGACGCGGTCTTCGATGGTGCGGACGAGATAGAGCTGGCGGACCTCTCCCCCGAAGACCTGCTCAAGCGGATGGGGCAGGGCAAGGTGTACCTCCCCGAACAGGCGACCCGAGCCGCGGAAGGCTTCTTCCGCAAGGGCAACCTCATCGCCCTGCGCGAGCTGGCGCTCCGGCGGGTGGCGGAGCGGGTCGACGCGCAAATGCGCGGGTACATGCGGGAGCACGGCATCCGCGAGACCTGGGCCGCGAGCGAACGCATTCTCGTGTGCGTCGGGCCCGGCTCCGATGCGACCCGGCTGATCCGTTCCGCCAGCCGCCTCGCCACCGCGCTCAAGTGCGAGTGGGCGGCGCTCCACGTCGAACGCCCGCAGGACGTGGCCCGCCCCCGCGAGGAGCGCGAGTCGGTCTTCGAAGGGCTGGAGCTGGCGGAGCAGCTGGGTGGCCGGAGCATCACGATCAGCGGTCACGAACTTGCGGCCGAGATCCTGGCCTACGCCGCCACCCATAACGTGACACGAATCCTGCTCGGCCGGACCCGCCGCACGGAGACCTGGCATTGGCGTGGCTCACTGGCCGAACGGTTGATGCAGGCCGAGGGCGATCACGAGGTTTCGGTGCTGGGGGGCGAGCCCGATACTGCGGCACCACGGCGTGCCCAACGCCTCAAGGTCGAGTCGTGGCGGGAATATCGCTTCAGCCTGGTGATCGTCACGGGATGTGCGCTGGCAGGCTGGGCGATCGTCCAGCTGCTCTCGGTCACCGATGTCGCGATGGTATTCCTGCTGGGCGCTGTCATTGTCGGCGCACGATGCGGGCGGGGACCCTCGCTCATGGCCGCGGTGCTCAGTATCGCCGCCTTCGACTTCTTCTTCGTCCCGCCGTACCTCACCTTCGAGGTCACCGACCTGCGCTACCTGCTCACCTTCCTGGTCATGCTCGTGGTGGCGCTGGTGATCAGCGGGCTCACGGTCCGCATTCGGGAGCAGGCGGAGGCGGCCCGGTCACGGGAGCGGCGGACATCGGCGCTCTACGCCTTGAGTCGCGACCTGGCGGACGCCGCCGACGTGGCGGCGGTGGCCAGCACCGTCGCCCGCCATCTTCGGGAGACGCTGGGTGGTGATGTCGCGGTCCTGCTCGACGACGAGAGCCGCCTCGCCGCTCCCGCCCCCGGCGATCCGGCCTTCGCCGCGGAGGAGAAGGAACGGAGCGTGGCGGACTGGGTGCTGCGGAATCGGCGCGTCGCCGGACTCGGCACCGACACCCTTCCGGCGTCGAAAGCCCGCTGGTTCCCCCTGCTCGGGCCGGAGGGTGCGGTCGGTGTGCTCGGGATCGCACCGCTGGATCTCGACGCGCTCGAGGATCCGTCGGTTCGGGGGCTGGTTGAGACCTTCGCCGGTCAGGCGGCTGTCGCGCTCGAACGGGTGAGACTCTCCGAGAACAGCCGGCGAGTGGCGCTCGAGGTGGAGGCGGAACGGCTGCGGACGTCGCTGCTGAGTTCGCTGTCGCACGACTTGCGTACCCCGCTCGCCGCGATCACCGGTTCCGCGAGCAGCCTCCTGGAAGACCGGGGGCAGCTGGATGCCGCCCAGCGCCGGGACCTTGCGGAGACGGTGCTGGAGGAAGCCGGCCGGATGAACCGACTCATCGTCAACCTGCTCGACATGATCCGCCTCGAGACCGGCGTGCTCGCGGTGCAGAGCGACTGGCTGCCCATGGAAGAGCCGGTCGGTGTCGCGCTGATCCGGCTCGAGGGTCGGCTGGGCGATCATCCAGTGACCGTCCACCTCCCTCCCGACCTGCCGCTGCTGCAGCTCGACAGCGTCCTGATGGAACAGGTCTTCGTGAACCTGCTGGAGAATGCCGCCAAGCACACGCCACCGGGAACGAAGATTGAGATTGAGGCCGAGTCGCGCCCCACGGAAGTCATTGTGACCGTCGCCGATGACGGCCCCGGCCTGCCGCCCGGTGAAGAGCAACGCGTCTTCGAGAAGTTCTACCGGGTGCCCGGTGCCTCCGGCGCGGGTGGCGTCGGGCTCGGCCTCACGATCTGCCGGGGGATCGTGACGGCACATGGCGGTCGGATGTGGGCCGAGGCGAGGCCCGGTGGCGGCGCGGCGTTCCGTTTTTCCATTCCGATCCGGGGCACGCCACCGCTCCTGCCGACCGAAGCCGATGAAGCGATCTCCGGGACATCGCTGCCCGGATGACGGACGCCGGCCCGCTCGTCCTGCTCATCGAGGATGAGCCACAGATGCGGCGCTTCCTGCGTGCCGCGCTCGACGCGCAGGGTTTGCGGCTGGTCGAGGCGCCGACCGCGCGTGAAGGGCTGGCGCAGGCAGCGGCCCGTTCGCCCGACCTGATTCTCCTTGATCTGGGTCTCCCCGATGGGGACGGTCTCGATCTCACCCGGCAGATCCGGGAGTGGTCTACCACGCCGATCATCGTGCTTTCGGCGCGCGGCCAGGAAAGCGACAAGGTGGCCGCGCTCGATGCCGGCGCCGACGATTACCTCACCAAGCCCTTCAGTGTGCCGGAATTGCTGGCACGAATCCGGGTGGCGTTGCGCCACGCGGCGCGTGGTACTGGCGGTGAAGCGGATATTGTTGTGGGAGACCTGCGGATTGACTTCGCCAGCCGACTGGTCTTCGTGCGGGGAGAGGAGATTCATCTTACGCCGCTGGAGTACAAACTCCTGGCGACGCTGGCACGGCATGCCGGCAAGGTGCTGACACACCGACAACTCCTGCGCGAGGTCTGGGGCCCGAACGCCGCCAATCAGAACCACTACCTGCGGGTGTACATGACGCAGCTCCGTCACAAGGTGGAGAGCGATCCCACGCATCCCCGCCTGCTGCTGACTGAACCGGGAGTCGGCTATCGCATGCGGGCGGAGTGAGCCCTGGGCACCACCTCCACCTCGGTTACCCCTGCCGGAGGACGTCCAGCGCGACCGCCGCCCGACCCATCGGTGCGGCCACCTGCACGCCGCGCACCCGGGACCGGACCGCGGCGAGCATTTCCCGGCAGATCCGTATGCCTTCCTGCAGCCCCTCCTCTTTTCCTTTCGCCGACGCGACCCGCATCCGTTCCAGTACTGCGGGCGGCACACTCACGCCGGGCACCTCGTTGGCGAGGAATTCAGCGTTGCGGAGCGAGACCAGCGGCCAGAGCCCCGCAATGATCGGGATGCCGAAGGGCTTTGCCATGGTGAGGAAATGGTCGAGCTGCTCCAGGTCGAACACCGGCTGGGTCATGACGAACTCCGCGCCGGCTTCCACCTTCCAGGCCAGCCGCTTGAGTTCGCGCTCAAGGTCAGGGGCCGTGGGATTGACGCCGACTCCCAGCACAAAACTGGTCTGGCCGCCGAGCGCGTTCCCTCCCGGATCGAGTCCCTTGTTGAGCCGGCTGACCAGGTTGGTGAGCCCGATGCTGTCGATGTCGAAGACCGCGGTCGCATCGGGGTACGGCCCCATCTTCGGCGGATCCCCGGTGACGATCAGGAGGTTGTGGAGTCCGCTGGCGGCGGCGCCCAGCAGATCCGAGAGCATGCCGAGCAGGTTCCGGTCGCGACAGGCGTAGTGCACCACCGCTTCCAGCCCGACCTCGCGCTGGATCAGCAGGCCGGAGAGTACCGCGCCCATCCGGCTCTGGGCTCGCGGGCCATCGGGGACGTTGACGGCGTCGACGCCGGCCGCCTTGAGCTCCCGGACCTGCTGAAACATCGGCGCCGGATCCACGCCGCGTGGTGGTACGATTTCCACGCTGGTGACGAATTCACCCCGCGCCAGCTTGCCCGCAAAGCGTGATCGTTCGGCGAACGGGATCGGCGTGAGCGGCCGGGCCTGATTGGCACCCGTCGACTCGATGATCACCGCCCGCGGCGAGACACTCTTCACAAAGCCGATGATTGCCTTGATGTGATCCGGCGTCGTGCCGCAACATCCCCCGACGAATCGTGCCCCCGCCTCGACGATGCGCCGGGCGTATTCGGCCATGTATTCCGGGGAGGCCATGTACATCTTGCGGTCGCCAACCTCGCGCGGCAGGCCGGCGTTCGGCTGGGCCGAGAGCGGGACGGTGACCACCTTGGCGAGCTGCTCGATCGCCTCGAGAACACCGTGAGGACCCACCGAGCAGTTCACGCCGATGACATCCGCACCCATCTCCTGGAGCAGCGGGCCGAAGGTGGCAGGTTCGGTGCCGTAGTGCGTCTTGCCGTCGGTACCGACTGTCATCTGGGCGATGATCGGCAGGGTACTGCGGGCCCGGATCGCCTCGAAGGCGGCACGGACCTCCTCGACGTCGCTGAAGGTCTCGATCACGAAGCCGTCAACGCCGCCGGCCAGCAGACCGTCCACCTGCCGGCCGAACGCGCCGCGCGCCTCGGCCACACTCATTTCGCCGAACGGCTCGATCCGGACGCCGAGCGGTCCGATCGCGCCGATCACCGAGGCACGCGTGCCAGCCGCCTCGCGGGCCAGACCGGCCGCGGCGTGATTGATTTTCTCGGTCTCGCCGGCGAGTCCGTAGTGGGCCAGCTTGACCGGGTTGGCGCCAAAGGTGTTGGTCTCGATGACTTCCGCGCCGGCCCGGACATACTCGCGGTGAATATCGCGAATCAGATCGGGCTGCTTGAGGACCAGCTCGTCGTAGCAGACGTTCACGAAGACGCCTCGAGCGTAGAGCAGCGTCCCCATCGCGCCATCGATGACGTGGGACCGTCCATCGGTGATGAGTTCCTGAAGGGTCGCCATGCGTCAGCTCTGCTCCGACGGTGTGTACCCGAGATTCGGCGCCAGCCACCGCTCAGCCACTGCCACCGTCATGCTTTTCCGCCGGGCGTAATCCTCCACCTGATCGCGGCTCACTTTCCCGACGCCAAAATATTGTGACTCCGGCCGCCAGAAGTAGTATCCGCTGACCGCGGCGGTCGGCAGCATGGCGTAACTCTCCGTGAGCTCCAATCCGGTGCGCGCCTCCGCATCCAGCAGCGAGAAGATGGTGCGCTTCTCGGTGTGATCGGGGCAGGCAGGGTAGCCCGGCGCCGGGCGGATTCCCTGGTACTTCTCCTTGACCAGTGCCGCGATGTCCAGCGATTCGTCCGGCGCATATCCCCACAGTTCGCGTCGTACCCGCTGGTGCAGCCGCTCGGCAAACGCCTCCGCCAGTCGATCCGCCAGGGCCTTCGTGAGAATCGCGGAATAGTCATCGTGCTGCGCCACGAACTCGGCGACGAGCCCGTCCACCCCATGGCCGGTCGTGACCGCGAACAGGCCGAGATAATCGGGGACGCCGCTTTCGACCGGGGCGACGAAATCCGCCAGTGCGAGGTTCGGTCGGCCCTCGGCCCGCCGCGCCTGTTGCCGCAGCGTGTGGATGACCGCCACCGGCTTGCCACCGGCGTCCTCGAGTCGGATGTCGTCGCCGTCGGCGGTGGCCGGGAAGAATCCGAGCACGCCACGCGCATCAAACAGCTTCTCGCGGACGATGCGGTCCAGCAATCGGCGGGCGTCGTCGTACAGACTGCGCGCCGTCTTGCCGACGGCTGGATCATCCAGAATGGTCGGATAGTGACCCACCAGTTCCCAGGCCTGGAAGAAGGGGGTCCAGTCGATGAGCTCGATCAGCTGGTCGAGCGGATAGTGATCGAAGGACCGAACCCCGAGGAAGCCGGGCCTGGGGGCTGGCGTGAGCGCCGGACGCAACCGGTTGGCTCGCGCTTCGACAATCGGGAGCCGCCGATCGGTTGATTCGCTCTCCCGTCGCTCCTCGCGCAGCTGGGCATACTCCCCCGCGACCTGCGCCACGAAGTTGTCGCGCAGGGTATCGCTGAGGAGGTTGCTGGTGACACCCACCGCACGTGAGGCATCGAGGACGTGGACGACAGGTCCTTTGTACTTTGGCGCGATCTTCACGGCGGTATGCATCCGGGAGGTCGTCGCCCCGCCGATCAGCAGCGGCAGGGTGAACCCTTCCCGCTGCATCTCGCTCGCCACGACGCCCATCTCCTCCAACGACGGGGTGATCAGGCCGGACAGTCCGATCACGTCGGCCTGGTGCGTCCGGGCCGCGTCGAGAATTCTCGCGGAGGAAACCATGACGCCGAGATCGACGACATCGTAGTTGTTGCACTGCAACACGACGCCGACAATGTTCTTGCCGATGTCGTGGACGTCGCCCTTGACGGTGGCGAGCACCACCTTGCCCTTCGACCTGCTGACCGCACTGGCGCTTTTCTCCGCCTCGATGAATGGAATCAGGTGGGCGACGGACTTCTTCATCACCCGCGCACTCTTCACTACCTGCGGCAGGAACATCCGGCCGGAACCGAACCGGTCGCCCACGATATTCATCCCGTTCATCAGCGGGCCCTCGATCACCTCGATAGGCCGGGCGAACAACTGCCGGGCTTCCTCGGTGTCCGCGACGATGAAGCTGTCCAGTCCCTCCACCAGCGCGTGCGCCAGGCGCTCGACCACGGGCAGGCTGCGCCACGCGAGGTCCGGCTCGCCGCTCGCCGCCCCGCGCCCCTGACTGCGGAACGTCTCCGCCACCTGAAGGAGACGCTCCGTCGCGTCGGATCTCCGGTTGAGCACGGCATCTTCCACCCGCTCGCGCAGCTCGGCGGGGATGTCATCATAGAGCGCGAGTTGTCCGGCATTCACGATGCCCATGTCCATGCCGGCCTTCACGGCGTGGTACAGGAAGACCGCGTGGATGGCGTCCCGGATCGGATCGTTGCCCCGGAAGGAAAACGAGACATTGCTGACGCCACCACTCACCAGCACGTGCGGCATCCGGCGCTTGACCTCTCGCACCGCGTCGAAATAGGCGACGGCATATCCGCTGTGCTCCTCGATCCCCGTCGCGATTGCGAAGATGTTGGGGTCGAGGATGATGTCCTCCGGCGGAAAGCCCACCTGCTGCGTCAGCAGGTGGTAGGCCCGCTCGCCAATCGATACCTTTCGTTCGACGGTGTCGGCCTGGCCCTGCTCGTCGAAGGCCATGACGATCACCGCCGCGCCATAGCGTCGCACCAGGGTCGCCTGACGCAGGAACTCCGCCTCGCCCTCCTTGAGGCTGATCGAGTTCACCACGCCCTTGCCCTGCAGATTCTTGAGTCCTGCCTCCAGCACGCTCCACTTCGAGCTGTCGATCATCACCGGGACGCGCGAGATGTCGGGCTCACTCGCGATCAGCCGCAGGAAGGTCGCCATCGCTTTTTCGGCGTCGAGCATCCCCTCGTCCATGTTGATGTCGAGGATCTGCGCGCCGCTATCCACCTGCTGTCGGGCGACTTCGAGCGCCGCCTCGTATTTCCCGTCCAGGATCAGCTTGGCGAACCGGCGTGAGCCAGTCACGTTGGTGCGCTCGCCGACGTTCACGAAGTTGGTCTCCGGACCGATCGTCAGCGGTTCGAGTCCGGAGAGCCGGCAGCGTGGCGCCGGATGGGCATGCACCCGCGGGGGAAGCCCTGCGACCGCCTCGGCGATGGCCCGGATATGATCCGGCGTGGTGCCGCAACAACCGCCGACGACGTTGACCAGCCCACTCGACGCGAACTCGCGGATCAGCCCCGCCATGAATTCCGGAGACTCATCGTACCCGCCAAACGCATTCGGCAGACCGGCGTTGGGATGCGCGCTGACGCCGACCGGTGCGATGCGGGAGAGGTCCTGGACATACTGCCTGAGCTGGCGCGCGCCGAGCGCGCAATTGAGCCCGATCGTCAGCGGCCGCGCGTGCGAGACGGAATTCCAGAAGGCTTCCGTCGTCTGGCCCGAAAGGGTGCGGCCGCTCGCATCGGTGATCGTGCCCGAGATCATGACCGGCACCCGCGTCCCGCTCGTCGCGAATTCGCTTTCGATGGCGAAGAGCGCCGCTTTGGCGTTCAGCGTATCGAAGATCGTCTCGACCATGAGCAGGTCCGCGCCGCCGGCCAGCAGGCCCCGCACCGACTCGGTGTAGGTGGTGACCAGGAGGTCGAACGACACATTGCGCATCCCCGGGTCATTGACGTCTGGCGAGAGCGACGCGGTGCGATTGGTCGGGCCCAGGATGCCGGCCACGTATCGTGGACGAGCGGGCTCGGCGGCCTCGAACCGGTCGGCCACGGCCCGCGCCAAACGGGCCCCCGCCTCGTTGAGCTCGTACACCAGCGACTCCATCCCGTAGTCGGCCTGCGAGACGGCCGTCGAGTTGAAGGTGTTGGTTTCGAGGATGTCCGCTCCCGCCTCCAGGTAGGCGGTATGGATGCCGGCTATGATCTCCGGCTGGGTCAGGGTCAGGAGGTCGTTGTTGCCCTTGAGGTCCTGCCCCCAGCCACCAAACCGCTCGCCCCGGTATGCGGTCTCCGTCAGCTCATGGCGCTGGATCATCGTGCCCATGGCACCATCGAGCACGAGGATGCGTTCCGCCAGCAGCTGGGGAAGGCGGGCCAGGCGCGCAGCCCGGGAAAACGGCGGTGACGTTGCAACCATCGAATCCCCCATGAGTCCTGGCGCGGCGGCCGGCCCGTCCCGGACAAGAAATACCCCGAGTGCCTGACGGCACCCGGGGAAGGGCGGCCGTTTTAGCAGTTATTTAACGTGGCTGCAATAGGCGCAACTCACCACGGGGATACCTCCCGGCTGGAATCATACTGACGTCGTCACCTCTCGCCAAGTTGGAGGGCACGCGAGACGTCGGCCGCGGTGACGCCCAGGATCTCCACCACCTTGCGACGCCCGGAATGCCCCGAGAGCAGCGCGATCGTGGCCCGTGGGACATCCAGTGCCTCGGCGAGGTAGCGCAGCAGCGCATCATTGGCAGCCCCATCAACCGGCGGAGCCGCCAGTCGGACTCTCAGGGCGCCGCCGTGCAGTCCGGCCAGCTCGGTGCGGGAGGCGCGTGGTTGCACCTGGATCCGGAGGCGGACCCCGGTGGCAGTCGGTGTAATGGGGGACAAGGTATCACCGTGCTTCTAGCGAAGGAGCAGGCCCTGCAGAAATCCCTGCGCCAGCCAGAGCATCAGGTAGGCGACCATCGGGGTCACGTCGATCATGCCAAAGGGAGGGATCACTTTGCGCAACGGCTCGATCAGCCAGCTCGTCAGGCCGAACACCACTCGCATGGGCCAGGAGTACGGGGAGACGGCGAACCAAGAGCTGATGACCCGCACCAGCAGCGCGAGCTTGAGGATGGCGAAAACCGCGTTGACCAGAAAGATCACGATGCCCTGGGGACCCGCCGCGGCGCTGGTACTCATGGAATAGATCAGGCCCACCAGCCACTGTGCGAGCCCGATCAGCGCCAGACCGCCGAGGACAGCGACCCAGAAAAACGCGTAGGGCGCCTGGGTCGGATTGCCCCCCCGCTTGAGCAGGGCCCGCTCGAAACCACGCACGAAGGGCTGACCGAGTTGGCGGACGAGGCGCGGAAACGCGCCAAACGGCTTCAGGTGTCCGTGCGTCACGGCCCAATGCGTGAGGGCCACGACCGCCGCGAACGCGAAGACACCAAATACGACCAGGCGCAGACCGCTGACCAACCCGAGCATGGGCGTTTATTCCGGTGGTGGCGGCGGCGGGGGGGGCGCGACCGTGAAGGTCCGGACTCCACCGGCGGTCATGGTGCACGGCACGTCGAATGTGCCGGCGTTGACCAGCGCATCCTCGAGGAGCACGCTGGTCGCTTCGCAGGATTCGACCTGGTGGCCCCCCGGTCGGCGGAAGCGGATCGAGACGAGCGGGTCAGGACCGCGTCGGCTGAGTCGGCGGATGAATGTAGGCGTGAGGCTGTCGATGCCGGCTTGGCGGAAACCGGTGGGAAGGCGTCGCTGGTGCGAACTCTTGTAGGCCATCACCCGGTCGAGAATCTCGGCGAGTTCACGGCCGAGCAGTTCGGCTTCCACCTGGACGGGATCGACCGGCACCTTCGGGTCGGGGCGCGACCGTGCCTGTTTGTCCCGGCCGCAGCCGAGCAACAGCAGGGTCGCGAGTACGAGGATGGGCGGGACACCCATCCTCAGGTTACTCCATCGCAAACTCACGATTGAAGACCACCTCGAAACTGAAGGTCTTCGCCTTGCTCTTGGATTCGATGTGCTCGGCAATCCGCAGGAGCCGCGTCGGGATCTCCACGATTTTCTCCTGCGCCTTGCGTCCCAAATCGTTGAGCCCGCTGAGGGTCTCGATCTTCCAGAACTTGATCTGTTCCTGGACGATCCGGAGGTAGTCCCGCGGGCCGTAGATGCCGGAGCGGCGGATCACATCGGCCATGTCGCGGAAGCCCGGCATGGAATGACCCGGCATCTCGATGCTGGGCATGATGTGCGCCGCCGAGACGAGCGCTTCGTTCGGGTCGCGGGCCAGGATTGCCTCGAAGATGCTGCGATAGAAATTGAAGTGACGTGCTTCCTCGGTGGCGATATTGACGAGGACCTCGCCCAAAAGCGGTTCGTGCTCGCCGGCGATACGACCGGTTTCTGCGTGCGACTGCTGCGTCGCCCGCTCCTGCAGCGTGGTGTAGGCGAAGACCTGGTACGGGTCCTTGTCCCAGCTGGGGTGGAACCCGCTCTTGAGGTAGCTGAATTGCATCTCCTCCAGCCGTCGCAGGTCGACCACGCGGGTGTCGTGCAGGTAGTCATGCAGCACCGCACCGTGGCGATCCTCCTCCGCGGTCCAGAGGTTGTTCCACAGTCGCCAGAAACTGTCGTCGCCCAGATAGACGGCGATCAGACGGTGGAAGTGCGGCAGCCCTTCCTCCGTCAGCGTATTGAGGGCGAGCGCGGCACGTGCGGCATCGGGAATGCCTGCGGCGCGTTTCCGAAGGGTGGCCGTGTGCTGATCCGGATCTTCGCCCGCCTTCGGGCCAAGCAGCTCGCTGGGGAACCAGAGCGGGCGCTTTTTCTCGTGCGCTTCCATGAGATCATGGACCATCGCCTCGAGATCCTGCAGCACATCCACTTTGGTGAAGAATTTCCGGGTAGCGTCTGTCAGAGCCATCGCCAGCGGAGTCCTTGGGATCGAATGGCGCCCGGGCAACTCCCGGGTCGCGCGCCATGTGTGTGAGAGAAGGGAACTTACGGACGAAGAATACCTGCGGGTCGGACCCGACGCTAGACCAGCGGAGTGAGCGGCTTCTCCAGCAGATACCAGGTGTGGGTGCCGATGTACCCCTCCCGGCGGATGAGGCGGTACCAGCCATGGGCCAGCAGTTCTGGTTCGCCCGTCAGGTCGTCGGTCCACAGTTCAGCGAGATGGGCGCCCGCTTCACGGGCATGCTCTTCGAAGGCCTGCAGCAGGCGGTGGGCGTGTCCGACATGCCGGTCCTCCGGACGCACCGCAAGGTCGATCAGTGACGCCACGCCGCCGCGGAGAGAATAGCGGAGGCCGCCGATCCAGTCACCGATTTCGTTGCTCAAGATGAGATAGTGCTCATCGACGTGGACCGGCGCCCCAGTCGCCTCCTCCTCCCGCAGGGTGAGGTCGGCAAACCAGTCGGCGAAGTCCTCGCCATTGTCCATCTCACGGATGATCAGTTCGCTCATGGTATCTAGTGTATCGGAAGACAGGTTGAATAGTTCCAGTCTCACCGAGCTCAGAAGCAACCTTGGTGCCAGTCGGCCCGCACCGGCCAGCTTGACCCCACAATTCTAAGGCATTGTGGCAGAAATACTTGGCGAAGGCGGAAAATCCGTCAGTGGCCGGCAACCCCGGTTCGCGAGGTGGTGACACCGCGCGAGAGGACGGTCGACCCGGAAAAGGCTACACTCCGAGGGCGATCGCCAGGAGGAGCCCGACCACGCCCAGGAGCGCCACCAGCCCCAGTCGCCAGCTCGCGAAGCGGAGCCACTCCTCGTACCGGACGCCGGTCGCCGCAAGCATCGCCATCAGGGCGCCGTTGGTCGGGGTGAACAGTTCACAGAGGCCCGCGCCATACTGGTAGGCCAGCACCGTGACCTGACGCGAGAGGCCGAGCAGATCGGAGAGGGGGACCAGCACCGGCATGGTGAGGACCGCCTGGCCACTCGTACTTGGTACCGGCAGGTGCACCAGAGCCTGCATCCCCATCATGCCGACGGCGGACACGGCCAGAGGCAGATGTGCCAGGGGAGCGAAAATGGCCTGCACGATCGTGTCGACCACGTGCCCATCGCCCAGGACGACATAGATCCCGCGGGCAAAGCCAATCAGAAGTGCCGCAAACGCGAGGTCCCGGAAGCCGGCAACGAACCCCTCGGCGGTACCGCTCATCCGGAGTCCGCCGATCAGCCCAGCGATCACGCCCATGAGGAAGAACAGGGCGCTGAACTGCTCGAAATCCCAGCCCCACCGCTGCGCACCGGAGATGAACAGTCCGAACGTCACGACGATCGTCACGAGGATGGCGATATCGCGCGAAGCGAGAGCTGCGGGCCCCATGGGACCACTGGGCGCGGTGGCGGCCGTCGTCGTGGACTCGACCGGCGCTACACGCGTCTGTGCGGCGTAGCGCATCGTGGCCCAGATCCAGAGCAGCATCGCGGGTATGAGGAGCGCCATGCGGAAACCCAGTCCGGACTGGGCCGGCAACTCCGCCACTTTCTGCGCGATGACGACCTGAAAGGGATTGACCGGGCTGAAGGCCGCACCAACTGCGGCGGCGCCCAGGCTCATGGCGCAGGCAACGACGGGCGTGTAGCCGAGGCGACGCGTCAGGAGGAGCAGCACCGGGACGAAGGCGATCAGCTCCTCCTGCATCTGGATCAGGATGCCACCAAGCCCGAAGGCGATCGATGCGATTGGGATGACGAGTGCGGTCTGCCGTCCCAAGCGGTCGACCAGCCAGTGAATGAGGCGGGTCGAGGCGCCGGTGCGCTCGACCACCCCGAAGGCGCCACCGACGAGGAAGACGTAGAAGATGACGGCGCTCGCGTCCGCCATCCCGCGCGGAATTGCGACCACCGCCTCGAACGGACCCACCGGTGTCGGGTCGACCTGGTGATACGTCCCGGCGATCACGACCGAACGGCCGGTCACGGGATCGTTCCGGCGCTCGAATTGGCCGGCGGGGAGCACCCGGGTCAGCAACGCCGCCAGCGCGACGCAGCCGATCAGGAGCACGAGCGGGTGGGGAAAGCGCATGAGTGGCCGGCGGGCGATGGGCGCTGGAAGGGCGGAAGGCGATCTCCGCCCCTATTCCTCTACTTCGTCTTGCATTGGGCCGAGAGTGGTGGGGTACGGTCGCAGGCGATTGACTCATTCATCCCGCTGCTGATGGGTCCGCAGGCGGTGTTTTGAGCGGCTCGCTTGGCTTCGGTCTCGGATTCATGGGAGGCAGTAGCGCAGTTCTTATGGCCGTTGAACTCGACGCAGACGTTGCATTCCGCCTTCTGGGCCGAGACGGTGTTGTAGAAGAGCAGCGCGGCGAAGCCGGCGACGAGCAGGATGGTGATGATGGTGGAGCGTTTCATGGCGGTTCCGCTGTTGGCTGAGGATGGTCGTGGAATCTAGCGGGGCGAGATCGGCTGGTTCCAGTCGATGTCACTCCGTACCCCGGTCCAGGCATCGATCGAGCCGTGGAGCACTCGGGCATGATCTGAGGAATACCCCAGCACGATGGTATAGGGTTCGTCGGTGCGCACTCGGGCCGGGGAGAGCCAGGCCGGCACGCCGTCGATCGCGACACCGCAGCGGCCGTCCGGCAGGATCTGCACCGCCAGGCGGAACCACGGGCGGTGAAACAGCATGGTGTCGACTTGGAAGAAATCCGAGAAGGACCCGGCGGTGACGGAGAATGAGCGACGTAACTCGAAGGTCTCGCCTGCCGGCAGGTTCACGCTGCAGACACCGGAGTGCTGTGGATCGTTCCACGCCGGTGCCGGTCCGTTGCCATGATCCCATCCGGTCACGTCGGCGTACCGGAACCCGCCGATGAGCCCGAGCGACGCCATCTGCCACTGTGCCTGGGTGTGCGGCAGGGAGATGCGGGCCTCTACCCCGACGCCAGGCCCGGTCCAGCTCCCCCGCGAATAGGCGCCGCTTCCGTATGAGCCGTCGCCCCGGTTCCAGAAGGCGTTGCTACCATCCTCTCCGCGCACGATCGTCGGCAGCGGCCGTCCGAAGAAGCGCCACCGACTGGCGAAGGTCGAGTCCCAGCGCTCCCCCAGCACCGGGGTGGAACTGGGTGGGACGATCTCGAGGCGAAAAGTGTCCACGATCCAACCTCCGACGCCGACTTCGATCCGTGCCGATCCGAGTTGCCGGGGCCGGACTACGCCATTGGTATCCACTTGGGCGATTGCAGTGTCCAGCGCCCGCCATTCGAGAGCTTCCCTGTTCAGGGGGATCGTCCTGCCCGACGCCCCGCGGCCGATCGGTGTCAGGAGGAAGTTGGCATCGATCGGAGTGATCGTCGCGGAGTCGGGGAGCGTCAGGTCGGCCAGCGGCTCCATCGCCCCCGTGCCGTGCCGCCAGCTGAACGAGACTGCGCTGAGCTCCCGGGGAATGTCGAGGGGCCTGAATACCCCGGGCGAGCGCAGCTGAAGCACGCCCTCGGTTACCACGCCGGTCGCGCGGTCGAGGCGGCTGACCCGGGCGAAGCGGCCGCCCGGACTCACCTCGGCCGCGTATCCATCGTCGAAGACCGGGGTGGGCGGGTCGCCGCTGAGTCCCGCGATCGCGACCTGCTGTTCGATCCCTCGCTTCAGGTTGACCACGAAACGCGAGGGGCTGATCCAGCCCAGCACTCCGCTCGCGCCCGTGCCTTGCGCGGCGAGACGGCAGGTGGGCTCCGCAAGGCGATCGGTCCGCACCGTGCAGAGGCGGACCGGCGCGTCGAGCGCGTGCCGGGTGAAGGCGATCCGGCTGCCGTCGGGTGACCACCATGGCGAGTGATCGAGCCAGGGTCCGTTAGTGAGCGGGATCGGGGCGGAGTCCCCGATGCGCAGCCGGGCGACATCATCGGAGTAGATGCCGCCGCTGCGCCAGCGGGCCGTGGTGAATACAATGCTCCGCCCGTCAGGCGCCCAAGAGACCGAACCATCGTCGCCGTCAGCCTCGGAGAGGAGTTGCAGACCGGACGCTTCGTCGTAGAGGTAGAGGTCCGAGGTTCGTACCGAATTCCCGGTGTGGATTGTCACCACCGCACGGTCGCCGGTCGGACTCCACCGGACATCCCTGATCTCGGAGGGATGGTCGAGCAACCCCGGCAGGGAGATCCGGTGAATCGGGATCAACTGCTCGGCGGCGAACTCGGACTCCCGCACATCGGCTTGGAACGCCCGCAGCCCACCGGTCGAGTCGCGCAACAGCAGCACGAGTTCAGCCTCCGGAGCTCGGCGGTTCATGAGCGCCATAGTGCCGAGGGAGACGACCACCGTGACGATCACCGCGGCGGCGATGCTCCGCGCGCTGCTCCACCGTGCCCGAGTCCAGAGGGGGAGCCCGCGGACCAGCACGAGCACCGCGGCGGGTGCCGCCCCATCGCCCAGAAACTCGTACGCCACCTCGCCCACCCGTCGTCCGTCACCCTGTCGCCGAACCTGGCCCAGGTACCGGGCGAAGAGACCGATGACTTCGGCCTTGCGACCTGCGGCGGCAAGATGGTACCCGGCCTGGATCAGGCGGAGCCGGTTCGGTTCGGCGCTCACCGCGATCGCCTGTCCGAGTCCCAAGTGCGCCCGGAGTCGAGCTTCCTCCGGCTCCAGCTCGATGGTGAGCGCGGCGATTTCGTCATGGGCTGGCAGCCACTGATCGCCGGAGCGACGCAGGAAGCCGCGGTGCTCGAGGCCGGACAGGAACTCCTCGATCATCCGAGGATCGCGCCGACTGATTCCGCCGAGGTCGGTTGTGGTCAGCGCGGTGCCGGCCAGGGCGAGCAGGAGCAGGAACCACCGATCGTCAGCGCTCAAGGCCCCGATGCGCGCGCGCAAGGCGCCTCCCCCTCGGAGTTGGTGGGCCAGCTCGGCGGGCGCGGGGCAATGCCACTCCCCACCGCTCAATCGCAGGTGCCCGCGATCGAGCGCCAATTGGAGCGTCTCGAGGACGAGCAGCGGAATTCCATCCGCCGAGTGATGGACCGCGGCCGCGAGGCTGGAGGCCCAGGCTTCCTCCGGAAGCGTCCCCAGGCTGGTGATGAGCCCGGCGACATCGGCCTCGTCGAGCGGCCGGAGCTCCAGTCGGGTCAGCGCGGTTGTTTCGAGTCCGGTGCCGTGTCGTGCGGCGGTGACGCACAGCAGCGGAGTGCCCTCGAGACGCTCGAGCGTGGTCGCCAGCACCTGGCGCGAGGCGCTGTCGAGCCAGTGCATGTCGTCGAGCAGCAGCGCGAATGGCGCTTCGTCCGCCGCGACGGCGAGCAGCTCCATCAGGGCGGCGGTCCGGCGCCGCAGTGCTTCCTCACCGCTGGCGGCATCGAGGGTGGTGGTGAAGCGCCCCGACAGCGATGGATGCAGGGCGACGAGCGAGCCCGCCGCCGCGGGAGAAATCGCCGCGGTTCCGGGACGCTCCGACACCGCGCGTACCAGCTCACCGAGAAAGCCGTAAGCCACCTGCCGCTGGGCCGGTGTCGCGCGCATGGCGACGACCGGGACGCCCAACCCGCGCAGTCGTCGCTGCGCGTCGCCAAGCAGTCGGGATTTTCCCAGTCCCGCCGCACCCGCTAGGTGGAGGTGGATCATGCGGCCCTGCTGGGCCTGCTCCCACGCTCGGAGCAGCTCGGCGAATTCTCGCTCGCGGCCCACCAGCTCAGGGGCCAGGGTGCCTGGCTGCGCGGCGGAGGTCTCGGCGTCCAGGCCCGAGATGCGTTGGAGCAGGGCTCGCGTGGCGGGTTCCAGTTCTCGATTGTCGCCGCGCCAGTGCTCCTCGAGTCCGGCAATCTCGAGTGTCAGCGCGAGCGTGTCGCCACCCACCACGAGCGACTCCAGCAGGAGGCGCCACGCCGTTTCATGCCGAGGTGCCGTGTCGCGCAGCCGGCGGGCGAGGACCTGAGCCTCCCGGATCCGGCCCTCCCGCAGCCACTGCCGGGCGAGCGATTCTCCGGTTCGGAGAAAGACCGTTCGCAGCTGCTCCCGCTCCAGGTCGGCCCAGTGCTCGAAGTCCGCGCCGCCCGGGGCGGCGAAGCCGGTGAGAAAATCCCCGGTGTAGAGTGTGGTCGCCCGCTCCGCGTCGCCCTCCGCGATGGCGCGCAGGAAGTCGGCACGGTCGAACTGCATTGACAGCACGAGCGTGATTTCGGTGCCCCGGCTCTGAATGGCGTCCTCGCCGAGCGCCTGGCGGAGATACCAGATGAGCTGCCGGAGGGCATGACGCGCCTTGTCAGGCGGCAGGTCGGACCAGAGCAGGTCGAGCAGGTGCTCGCGGGTGGCGGTGCGGCGGGGGGAACAGGCGAGGTAGACGAGGAGCGCCAGGGGTTTGCCGGCGCCCAACCGTTCACGGCCGTCCGCCAGGCGGAGCCCGGCGCGTCCGAACGCGCGGAGGTGGGGCAACGACCCGGGGTCCGATGGCATGGGCGCGAGGATGCACCTGGAGTGGCTCGGGAGGCGCGAAGGGGAGGCCGCGGTTGGATCGTCGGGACGGGGCGAGGCGCGACGCATCCACCGAGCTGCTCTCGCGAAGGTACCGGTCGCCTGACGGGGGGGCAAGCTACGGCAGAGCGGGCGGTGGCGACCCGCCGGGGTGGGCATGGGACCCGGTGGTGCCTCAGGATCGCCCGTGCTCGGTCCGATACTGGAGGCAACCGCGCCTTCCCCCCTGCAGGCCGTGGCCACCGCGCTCTACCGCGCGGGCCTCCGATCCATGCAGCGGCGCCTCGTCACCACCTTCGTCATCGGCCTGCTTGCCGTCGGCTGCGATCGCTTCGCACCCGAAGCGGCCGTCGCATTCGACCCGCCCGCGAGTTACCAGGTCTGGTGGGAAAAGACGGAGGCCTGTTCCGGTGTGCACGGTGGTTTTGCGCGGATTCACTGGTACCTGGTGCCGGGCGACGGATTCGCCTGCCCCGGCGGGCACTGCGCCGGTCGCTGGGAGAACGACCACACGATCTATATCGCCGAAGGCTGGCGGGACCACGAAATGGTCGTGCGCCATGAGATGCTGCACGACCTGATCGGCCATGCCGGTCATCCGGACCCGCCGTTCGGTGCACCCTGCGCGCTCACCTGGGCGACGTGGGCCGGCCCCCGGGCTGGCCTGCGTGATTCGATGGCCGACCGAGTGCCAGTGCGCATCGACTGAGGGCGGCAACGGAGCCAGCCCCGGTAATGCCGCACTACATCGCCTTCACCGCACCCCACACCGCCGGAATTGCCCCGACAATCCACATCACCACCGCGACGAGGATCGCGCGCTCTCGCGACAGCTTTCCCATGACGGCAATGCCGATACCCAGGAGCAGGGTGACCCACAGCGTAAACAGATCGACCCGGGTGAGCAGCGCGTACACCAGCGGGTTGGTGCTGACCGGGTCAAGGAGCCGACCGATGCCGATCGTGACCCGGAAGCGGGAGTCGATATTGTCCAGCGGCAGCGCCAGCATCTGGATCGCGTTGATGATTCCCTCAAGCACTCGGGGAAACATCGCGTAGGTTGCCACCATCATCGCCTGTCCCAATGCTGCCTTGCTCTCCACCAGCTTGCCCACCACCCACAGTACCAGTCCGAGCACCAGGGGCATGATGAGCATGGTGAAGCCGATGATCACCACCATGAACTTCTGCCAGAATTGTTTGCCCTGTTCCATCATTTCAGGGGTCAGCTGGGGATTCTGCTTCATCGCCTGCACGGTGCCGCGGTGGAACTCGGCCTCGAACACCGGCTCCATCACGCCCTTGAACACAAACGTCAGCAGCAGGATGGCCGCCACAAGAATGATCAGGGCCAACCCGAAGGCCGGCGTCTCCCGCCGGCGTTCGAACACCGCACGCGGAGCATAGAAGAGTTCCAGCAGGTCTTCCCAGACGGAGGGCGGGCGATCAACGGCCGTCGATGTCATGGCTCATTCGGGGGCGAAGGGGACGGGAAGGTAGGAGCAGAGGCTGGAACGTACTGGCGGAACCAGAAGTGTCAAACGACCGGGACTGGGGTATCATGCCGCATGCGAATCGCGCGCCTGCTCCTCGCCCTGGCCGCCTCTCAGTTCGCGGGTGCCCGCCTCCCCGACGGTGCCCGCCACGAGACGGACAGTCTCACGACCATCGTGCTTGCGCGGCCGGTGCTCGACTCGATGAACCTCATCTTCTCCCGCGCCAACGAACACTGGAACGAACTCGCCGACCTCAACTGGATGGAACGGAGCCTCGGCACGGTCCGTCCCACGCAGCGGGAATTTCTCGGCTGCCTGCTGGGCGAGGTCCGGGGCGACACGCTGGTGGTGGATGGCTGGACGCCAGCGCGGAACATGAAGCGCCTGATGCTCGCCGTGACCGGTGACTGCTCCGGCCTCTCGCGCTACGTGGGGACCTTCCACAATCACCCCTACCTGGCCGACAGCCAGAACCGGGCGACGAAGCAGCGCTTCCTGGCCCCGCAGGACCTGCAGAGTTTTGAAGCCTCCGGCGATCTGGTCGCCCTGATGATCTGGGATTCCGATTCGCTGGACGCCGCGCTGCGGACCCCGAGTGGCGGCATCGTGCGCGACCAGCTGGTGGTCGTGCGGTGATGCCCGGGGGCAGGCAGGGACACCCACCGCTCCCCTACAGCAGCGTACCCCGCAACACGATGTAGCCGACGCTGAAGTAGATCACCAGGCCGGTCACATCCACCAGCGTGGCGACGAATGGGGCCGACGCGCTCGCCGGGTCGAAGCCCAGGCGACGGAGCAGAAAGGGAAGCATGGAGCCGGCCAGCGAGCCGAACACCACCACCCCCACCAAGGAAAGCGACACGGTCAGGGCGACGAGCGCGTGATGCTCGCCGTAGTCGTACCACCCGAGCGCCTGCCACAGCGTGATCCGCACGAATCCGAGCGCACCCAGGATGAGGCCGAGGGCCAGTCCCGCCGGCACCTCCCGCACCGCCACCCGCCACCAGTCCCCCAGCGACACCTCCTTCAGCGCGAGCGCACGAATAATCAGGCTGGTGGCCTGACCGCCCGAATTGCCGCCCGAACTGATGATGAGCGGAATGAAGAGGGCTAACACCACCGCCCGGTTGATCTCGTGCTCAAAGTGTCCCATAGCGGTGGCGGTCAGCATTTCGCCCAGGAACAGCGCCGACAGCCAGCCGGCGCGCTTGCGGATCATCGTCAACAACCCGATCTCCATGTACGGCTCGTCCATCGCCGCCATGCCGCCCATCTTCTGCACATCTTCGGTCTGCTCGCTGATCATGGCATCGATCACGTCGTCGACGGTGACGATGCCGAGGACGTGTCCGCCGTCATCCACCACGGGGATGGCGAGCAGATTGTACTTCGAGATCAGCCGGGCGACGTCCTCGCGATCGACCAGCGGCCCGACCGCGACCGGCTTCCGGCCATCACCGATCGTATCCACGACCTGCTCGGAGGCTGCCATTACGACTTCGCGCAGCGAGATGACCCGCTCGAGCCGCTGCCGGCCATCGAGGACGAAGATGGCATACACCGTTTCCTTTTCACTGCCGTCCCGGGCCACATGGAGGCGCACCTGCAGCGCAGTCCACTGCGCCGGCACACTCACGAACTCGGTGGTCATCAGGCCGCCGGCACTCTGCGGCGGATAGCTCATCAGGCGCTTGAGCTGGTCGCGGGTCGGTCCGTCCAGCACATGCAGCAGGCGGGCGCGGTCGCTGTCCTTGAGGTCGCGGAACAGTCGGACCTGCTGGTCGGCCGACATGGCTTGGATCAGCCGGATTGCCACGTCGTCCGGGAGCAGGCTGACGATGCCGTCGCGTGATTCGAGCGAGGGCTCGTCCAGCACCTGGACCGCCAGGCTGAATGGCACCGCGGTCACGACCCGCGCCGCGGCATCAACGGGCAGGTCGTTCAGGGCCTCCGCGATGTCCGCCGGGAGCAGATCGGTGCAGGCGCTGGCGAATTCGTCGGGGTCGCCGGCGAGGAGGTAGAGGAGTTCGCCGGGGGGCGGGGTAGGGCGGGAGGGCACGCGAACCTCCTGACAACGGGGTCAGTGGCCCCGGATCAGGAGCCTGGCGCTCAGGCCCGCCGCCCCGCGCCAAAGGGGTGGCGGGCCGGCGACCTCACCTGCGGGGCATGAGGCGCGCGATCAGGATACGACAAGGGGGGAACACAACGGGCGCGGCGCCGCTGCCGGCCCGTCCGGAGTCAGGATGGAATCTTGGTCTCGTCGCCGGTCTTGCCATCCGCGATCGGGACGATCGACGTCCGCCAGCCGCTCTTGAACGTCACGACCACCCGGTTGCCCTGGGGGTCGGCCGTCAGTTCGGTGATGTCCGCGCCGAACTTGATGCGGGCATAGTTCATGGCCACGTCCGCTTGGGCGTCCGCGCCCGAGTTGTACGGGCGGGCGAACTCCCGACCGATCGCGACGGTGATGGCCTGTTCACGACCGTACCGGGCGAACTGGTCGGCAGGCACCAGTCCGGCCTGATCGGAGACATGGCGAGTGTACTTGTAATCCCGGCAGGCGCCAAGGGTGAGCACCAGCAGGGCGAGCGGGTACAGCGCGCAGCGTCGAATCATGGATCGGTCATCCTCCTGTAACCCGAAGCTACTAATTTGACGCCATGATGCGCAACCACAGCCTTGCCTGCCT
>JBDTMI010000031.1:0-42047 GCA_039934355.1 Gemmatimonadales bacterium | reverse complement strand
CTCCCGCCGCTTCATCGCCTCGACCGCGTGACTGACGGCCCGTGCGGTCAGCGCCATGTAGGTCAGCGACGGGTTCTGGTTGGCCGAGGATGCCATGCAGGCGCCATCGGTGACGAACACGTTCGGCGTATCCCAGACCTGGTTCCAGCCATTGAGCACCGAGGTGTTCGGGTCCCGCCCCATGCGTGCGGTGCCCATCTCGTGGATCACCAGGCCCGGTAGCGCCGGGTCGTCGTAGGTCTGGATGTCGGTCGCGCCGGCGGCCTCGAGCATCTCGGCCGCTGTGACCTGCATGTCCTTGCGCTGGGCCCGCTCGTTTTCGCCGTAGGTGCAGCTGATGCGGAGCGCGGGGATGCCCCACCGGTCGGTCGCCGACGGATCGAGTTCGACCTGATTCTCGTGGCGCGGGAGACATTCACCGAATCCGTAGAAGCTGAGGCCCCAAGGTCCCTGTTCGTGCAGTAACGCCTCCTTGAAGGCGGCGCCGAAACCGGGCATCGATCGACCCCAGCCGCCGCGGCCGCCGCCTCCCTGAAAGGCGTAGCCGCGGACGAAGTCGGGGTGGCTCTCTTTCACGTTGCGATAGCGGGGGATGTAAATGCCGTTGGGGCGATTGCCGAAGGTGACATGATCCTCGAAGCCGGGCATCGTGGCGCGCGCCCCCGCGCCCATATGATGATCCATCAGGTTGTGGCCCAGTTCACCGCTGGTCTGCCCGATGCCGGAGAGGAGCAGCAGCCGGGCCGACTCGAGCGCGGAGGCACAGACGAAGACGACCCGGGCGCGGAACTCCCGCACCTCGAGCGATTCCCCGTCGACGACCCGGACGCCAGTGGCGCGACCGGTCGTGGGATCCCGAAGGACGGCGGAGACGACGCTATGCGGCCGCAGGGTGAGTCGACCGGTCCTGCGGGCAGCGGGCAGAGTGGCGCTGAGGCTGGAGAAGTAGCTGCCGGTGACGCAGCCGCGTTCGCAGGGACCGCAATAGTGACAGGCTTTGCGGCCGCCATGATCCCGGGTGAGGATGGCCGCGCGGCCGATGGTGAGCACCCGTTCGCCACCGAAAGCGCTGTGAATCCGCTCCCGCGCGGCGGCCTCGACGCAGTTGAGTGCCATCGGCGGCTGGAACACGCTGTCGGGGAGTTGCGGCAGCCCTTCGCTTTGGCCGCAGACACCGATGAAGCGCTCGACGTAGTCGTACCATGGCTGGATGTCGTGATAGCGGATGGGCCAGTCCACGCCGTGGCCGTCCCGCGCATTGGCCCCGAAGTCGAGATCGCTCCAGCGGTAGACCTGGCGTCCCCACATGATCGAGCGCCCGCCGACCTGGCGCCCGCGGATCCACGCGAAGGGCTTGTCGTCCGGCGTGGTGTAGGGATTCTCGAGATCGTTGACGAAAAACTTTCCCGACCACTCGTCGCAGGCGTAACACTTCTGCTGGACGGGCTGGAGCCGGTCCAGCAATGCCCGATCGCCCCAGCCGCGGAAGGGAAGCTGCCAGGGCTGGACATGCTCGACGTAATCGGTGGCGGGATCCACCGGCCCGCCGGCTTCGAGTACCAGCGTCCGAAGGCCGCGCTCGGTCAATTCCTTCGCGGCCCAGCCGCCGGTGATGCCGGAGCCGATGACGATGGCGTCAAACTGCTGGAACACGCGGGACTCCAAAGTCGGTGAGGGTCAATGGGCGAATGGGCGATACGGCGAGTGGGCGATTGGACACATTTCCTGCCCCCTCCTCCCTACTCCTTACATCCGGGCACATCCATCAAACCGGCCGGGGATGATTGGCTCCCGAGTCACCTCGAGCATCACCCGCTCCGAGGTGAAGTAGCCATACACCGTGAGCGACTTGATTCGAGCGAAGGTCGCCTCTGCTGTCCCCTTCTCGCCTTTGCCGCCATCGATCGTGGTGAGCAGGCCGACCCGGTCCGTCTCAGCGAGATCCACGAAACGCTGGCCGTGGCGTTCGACCGCCAGGCGGTCGATCGCGGCCAGTCCAGCGAGCAGCGGCTGGACTTCGTCGGGCTGATACCACCGTGCCAGCAGATGATCGATGAACCCGGTGACGCCGACGTCGGAGGCGCCCGGCGTGTCGGTCGCCGGAATGATCATGTCGCCCAGTAGAGTGACAAGGGCGGCCTGGTCGACGGTGAGGAGCTGGAGATCGGTGGCCGGTTGCCGTCCGGCATGGAGCAGACGGCCGAGCTGCGCCGCGTCGCCGCTGCCCGGCACGAGCGGGAGCGCGGCGGCGGCGCCAAGCAGACGGATCAGGTTGCGACGATGCATGAACCGATGAGCGGGAGGGACAACTGCAAGGTACGGCGTCACAGGGAGAGCGTCCAGCAGCCGAGCGCACTCACCCCGGCTGGACATCGCCGCTCCCCGGTGCCATCCTATCTGCCACCTTCAGCGCACGGTCCCATGCCGAATTGCCTTTCACGCACGAGCGCGACACTTGTCCTTGCCCTCGTTTTCACCCCACTCCCCGCCTGTGCTCAGCAACCCGCACCCGATCCCGTCTTGAGTGCCGGCGACAAGGCCGCCGGCTGGACGCTGCTGTTCGACGGATCGAGCACCGATGCCTGGCGTGGGTACAAGGCGAGCACGCTCCCCGCCGGATGGACCGTAGTCGACGGGGCGTTCACCCGTACCGGTGCCGGCGGGGACATCATCACCCGCTCGGAGTACAGTAATTTCGAACTCACGCTGGAATGGAAGATCGCCTCCGGTGGCAACAGCGGCATCATGTACCGGGTGACGGAAGACAATGCGGCGACGTACGAGAGCGGCCCCGAAATGCAGGTGCTGGACGACGCCAGGCATCCCGAGGGCTCCTCTCGCCTCACGGCAGCAGGCAGCTGCTATGGGCTCTATCCCAGTCCCGCTGGTGTTGTGAAGCCCGCGGGAGAGTGGAACCGGGTGCGGATCCTGGTGGCGGGAAGTCACGTGGAGCACTGGCTCAATGGCGTGAAGGTGGTCGACTACACTCTCGGAAATCCGGAGTGGCTCTCGAAGGTGGCCAGCAGCAAGTTTGCCCAGTGGCCCGGCTACGGCAAAGCGGTGCGCGGCCATATCGCCCTGCAGGATCATGGCGACGCAGTGGCGTACCGGGACATTCGGATTCGCGAACTCAGGTAGGCGGTGGGCGGCAGGGAGTAGGCGGACGTGGCGGATGGAAGACGGATCTGAACCGCCGAACCGTCTATCCGCCCAATCGCCCAATCGCCCAATCGTCTAATCGTCTAATCCCCCTTTCCCCTCTCTCCCCCTCCCCATGCTCCGCACCAGGCTCTCCTTCATGATGTTCCTCCAGTACTTCATCTGGGGGGCGTGGTTCGTGACCCTTGGCACGTATCTGGGGACAACTCGGCAATTTGACGGGCACCAGATCGGCTCGGCGTACGCCACCATGGCGTTCGGCGCGATCGCGGCACCGTTCTTTGTCGGGATGATCGCGGACCGGTTCTTCGCTTCGCAAAAGATCCTCGCCCTGCTCCACCTGCTCGGCGCCGTGGCGATGTACGCGGCGTCGACCGCGACCACCTTCAGCGGGGTGTTCTGGCTGCTGTTTCTGTATGCGCTCTGCTATGCGCCGACGCTCGCCCTCACCAATTCGATCTCCTTTCATCATATAGCGGACTCCGCCCGGGATTTTCCCCGGATCCGCGTGCTCGGCACGATCGGATGGATCGTGGCCGGTCTCGCGGTGGGACGCCTCGGGTTGGAAGCCTCAGCTCAGCCGATGCAGCTCGCGGCTGCCGCCTCCGTGGTTCTCGGCCTTTTCGCCCTGGTACTTCCCCACACCCCGCCACCGGCCGCCGGCACCCCGCTCACCATCCGTGACGTGCTCGGGCTCGATGCGCTCGCGCTGATGAAGGACCGCTCGTTCGCGACCTTTGTCGTTGGCTCGTTCTTCTTGTGTATTCCACTGCAGTTCTACTACGCCTTCACCAACCTCTTCCTGAACGAGATTGGCCTCGCCGAGCCGGCGACCAAGATGACGCTGGGGCAGGCGAGTGAGATCGGGTTCATGCTCCTGCTGCCTTTCCTGCTCGGGCGACTGGGCATCAGGATGATCCTGCTCATCGGGATGGCCGCGTGGGCGGCGCGCTACCTGCTGTTCGCCAACGCGGACGTCAACAGCATGGTGTGGATGCTGTATGCCGGTATCCTGCTCCACGGGATCTGTTACGATTTCTTCTTCGTCACCGGGCAGATCTATGTCGACCAACGCGCCAGCGGCAAGATCCGCGCGGCGGCACAAGGATTCATCACCCTGGTGACGCAGGGGGTGGGCTACGTGGTGGGGAGCCAGGTATCCGGTGCCGTGGTGGATGCCCATGTGTTGCCGGGTGGCGGACACGACTGGCATGCCATCTGGCTGGTGCCGGCCATCGGTGCCGCCGCGATCCTGGTGGTGTTCGGGCTGTTGTTCCGCGGAGCGGAGCGGCGGGTAGTCGCGCAGTAGTTTTTCTGCGCCCCCGCCGGTGGAATCCGGCTCCGTACTTTCGTGGAGGTGTATCGAGTCGGAGGCCTGATCGGCGTTCTTCGCATCTTCGCGGCAAACAGTTAGTGACCGCCAGAACGCCAAGACGCTACCGACCTCCTCCCCCTCCCGTTCCCCCTGTGCCCTCGATGATTCCCGGCCCGCCCAGCAGCCGGTACAACAGATACAGTCCGCTGGTCAGCCCGACTCCGAATAACACCGTGCCGCCAGTCGCGAGGTGCCGCTCACCGACCGAATTCAGATTCGCGCGGGGCAGCGGAACCAGTTCCCCTCGCCAGGACGCGGGAATTCCCCGCTGGCTGGTCACGGACATTACCGAGACCCGCAGCGTGTCCGTTCCCGCCTCGACCACTCGTCCGTTGACCTCCGATACATCCGGACCGAGCAGCGGACTGAGTGCGGTGGCCCCCGCGCCGCTGACCACTGCGGTAATGCGTGCTCCAGCTTCCGGACCCGGCGCCGTGACTGGTCGATAGGTGTAGCAGCCGGTTGTGCTCATCAGCAGGCAGACGCCGAGGCGGAAGACCGCCACTGATGGGCGCACACCTTCTTGTGCGCCCCCCAGCTTCATGGGTTCAGTTTGCGAGCGGAATGGATGACACATAATCCAGGACCGGACAGGCGTTCGGGTCGTTAGCGTTGCGCCCCGTCGTCGGCACGTTCGGCGTGTTGGGATTCGCGTTGATCTCCGTCAGCCCGTAGGGCAACCGGCCGGGAATCGGCGTGGCTCCTGGTACGCTCGTTCCCGCCAGCGGCGCCGACGCCAGCGAGGGAAGGCAGGTGCGCTTGTAGTCGTTCCACACCTCCATGTTAAGGAAGAGCGTGACGTACTTCTCTTCCATGATGTTCTGCAGCGTCGCGGGAACCGATCCGAGCGCGGGGAAGGTCACCGGTGTCCCACCGGTCGCCCCATACACCCGGTTGGCCCGCACCGCATCGAGAAAGGGCTGCGCCGCCGCCTGTCCGCCGGCCTGGAATGCTGCTTCCGCACCGATCAATTGCGTCTCGGCCCAGGTGATGATCGGGTGACGGAAGTCGCCGGCGCTCGCGGCACCGTCGATAAAGGTGAACCCGGAGTAGGTGCCCGCCGCCCCATCCCCAGGATCGACGCCCGGGGCGACGGTCACGCCGGTGGTGCCGCCGGGACGAAAGCCGAAGAACTCGGCCGGGGTGGTCCCGCCGGTGGCCGAGGTGAAATAAAAGTTGAGGCGGGCCTGGTCCTCGATTCCGGCGGCGATCCGGCGCTTGAGGATTTCCACCATGGCGCCGCCGGGGCTGATGTCGCCCCGGGTTGCCATGAATTGCCACCAGATGCTCTGACCCGTCGGAGTTGCGTTGTGGGCCCACAGCATGTCGTTTGCCGGTGTGCTGATGCCGAGCGGGACCTCCGCCAGCGCGAGGGCGTAGTTGGCCGGATTCGACTCCGCGAGGTGCATGTAGTAGCGGGCCTTGAGTGAATGGGCCACCTCGAGGTACGCATCCCGCAACCCCAGCGCCGGCAGCCCGGCATAGATCAGCTCGGCATTGTCCGCCGGTGGTCCGGCATTCACGCCGCCGGGTGTCGCGGCCAGATAGACGGTGATCGCCGAGTCGAGTTGGGTCAGCGCATCCTGGTAGACCTGAAGCTGCGGATCGAAGGCTGGGATTTCGATCGTGCTGTCGGCGGCTTCGCGGTAGGGAATGTCGCCCCAGAGCGAAGCGGCCGTGCCGATGATCAATGCTTCCCACACCTTGCCGATGCCGACATACAGCGAGTCGTTTACCGCGTGCGCCTTCTGCAGCATCTTGTGGAGGTCCAGCAGTCCGCCACCGCCCTGCACGGTGTTGGTCGAACCGTAGATGCTGCTGAAGTAGGTATCGAGGTCGACCGGCGCGATCCCGCCCCGGTCGTAGCCGATCTGCTGTCGCCCAGTGCCGGCGATCTGCTGTGTGTACATCAGGGCGCTCCGCGCCAGCTGACCTTCGAACGTGACCGACTGCAGTGCCTGGACGCTGATGTAGAGCGGGCCGGGACGGCTGGTCCCCGTGGGATTGTTCGGCGTCTGGTCAATCCCGGGGCCCGTCAGGAAGCCATTGCACCCCGCGACGCTGAGCGCGACCGCGCACACGAGGGCCGGCGTGAGATAAGTGTGTCGCACGGGGCACCTCAGCGGTTGAGAGTGACAGAGAAGATGAATGAGCGGGTCTGCGGGTTGTTGAAATACTCCACCCCCTGAACCGGTGTCGCGGACCCGAGCACGGAGGTTTCCGGGTCAACACCGGTGTACTTCGTCCAGGTATGCAGATTCCTGCCAGCGACCCGGAACTCCATGCTGCTGAAGCCGAGCAGATTGCTCACCCAGGCCTGATCGAGCACCAGCCCGAGCGAGATCTCGCGCAGCTTGACGAAGCTGGCGTCCTCCATGAACTGACTGACCGGGCCGTTGAAGATGCCGCCCGCCCCCGTGAACCAGGCCTCGTCGAGCGGCACCGCCGTCCCCGCCCCGGGCCCCGACACATGCTGGCTGCCGAAGTAGTTGTCTCCGAAGGTGTAGGTGCCGCCATCGCGATAGCGCTGGCTTTCCTTGCTGGTACCGAAGTGATTGAGCGCACCGCGCGTGCTGTTGGAGGCTTGTCCGCCCTGCCGGATGTCCAGGAGGCCGCCGACGCGAAGATTCTTCCAGCGGAATCCGGTTCGCACCGACCCGGTCCAGTCCGGGTTGGGATTGCCAATCACGTAGCTGGCCGACGCGTCCAGTTGCGGATACCCGGTGCCGTCGATGTAGAGCGCGTTGCGCGTCGCACCCTGGCATTCGCCGGCGGTGTTGTCGAGATCGATCCCGTTGAGGTTGAGCCCCCGGCCGCAGCGCACGAAATCACCACCATAGAACACACCGAGCGGCTGGCCCTGGATCGCCACGCCCTGGATTCCGAGCCCATTGGTGCCGCCGCCGATCGGCAGCGGAGCGAACTGCACCCCGGCGAGATTGGTGACTTCACTGCGGTTCCGCGCCCACTGCAGCCCGACATCCCAGCCGACGTCCCGCTTCGAGATCGGACGGAGGTTCAGCGCCAGCTCGTACCCGATGTTCTTGAGCGCGGCCACGTTGGCCGGCTTCGAGGTATACCCGGAGCTTCCCGCCACGGGGACGTTGAGGATGACGTCACTCGAGAACGCGCGGTAATGGGTGAAGCTCAGGTCGGCGCGATCACGGAGCAGTCCGAGGTCGAATCCCGCCTCGAACTCCTTGACCCGCTCGGGCGCGAGATTGAGCGTCGGCAGATTGAACGTGGTGATGAGTCCGCCGGGCCCGCCACTCGACGGACCCCACCCGCCATCGGCGGACGTCTGCGCGACCAGCGTGCTCGCCAGCAGGTACGGGGCCGGCTGCGTGCCGCTCTGCCCGTACGCCGCGCGCAGCTTGCCGTAGGTGAGGCCGCGCTGTTCGCCGGCCTCGCCGCGGTGGAACGCCCAGGCCGCACTCACCTTGGGATACCAGTTGCGCCGATTGTCCGGGCCGAAGGTGGACGCGCCATCGTTGCGGAGCGCGGCGGTCAGGAAGAGCTGGTTCCAGAGGTCGGTCGTCGCCTGCGCGAAGTAGGACTCGAGCCGTACGGTCGAGCGGAAGTCGTAGGGCGGAAGTTGCGCCGCGGTATTCGCCAGGTTGAACGGAGACGGTGTGATGAGTCCCGCGCCGATCACCTGCCTCGTCCGGTACGACTGGCTGTTGAGGTTCTGCCCCACCGTGAGGCCGCCGCTCCAGACCGGGGAGACGTGATAGCGCGCCGTCGCTGTAAGGGTATGATCAATCTGCGAGACCTTGATGTAGCCCGCGTTGACGCCGCCGACGCCGTTGATCCCGGTGATCGTGGTGTTGGAGGTACTCCAGGGATAGGCCTGCGTCCGCTCATCGTTGGAATAGTCGTAGCCGATGGTGTGGCGGAAGGTCAGCCAGCCGGTGGCGGCGTAGTCCGTGGTGATGCCCCCGACCACCCGGGAGACATCCGAGTTGCCGAATGACTCGTTGGCCACGAAAAATGGGTTGTCGTACGAACGGCTTGCCTGCTCGGAGCCGGGCCCGGGATTGGGAAAGCGGAATGAGCGATGCAGCCCCGTCACCGGGTCGAGATAGGGACGATTGTTGAAGTCCGGTGGAGTGCGCCACGCGCCAAGGAGCAGACCGTCGGTGCTGTTCCTCGTGGTGACCGTGCCGCCGTGCCCATCGGTGTATCCGATATTCGCGTCGACCTTCAGCTCGTCGGTGATCCGATGGCTGCCATTGAAGCGCACCGCGATGCGGCGATACTCGCTGTTCGGTCCGACCACGATCCCGCGCTGCCGGTTGTAGCCGCCGGAGAGGAAGAAGGTGGTGCGGTCGCTGCCGCCGGACACCGTCAGGTAGTTGTCGGTCTGGTGACCGTCCTGGAACATCTCGTCGGAATGATCAAACGTCGGCGTGCCGGCCGCGAGCGCCGGCCCCCAGCTCCCGGCCTGCGCGAACCCGACTCGGCAGTTGAGCGCGGCCCCGGAGACGCACGCTGGCGCGACCCCTCCCGATCCGAGCCCGTACTTTCGCTGGAACTCCGGAAGCCGCCCCGCCTGGTCCACGGAAAACGAGGACCGGAGCGAGTAGCGCGTCGGGCCGGGGCGACCGCGCTTCGTGTTGATGAGGATGACCCCCTGACCGGCACGCGAACCATAGATCGCGCTCGACGCCGCCCCCTTGAGGATTTCCACCGATTCGATATCGTCGGGGTTGAGGTCGATCGCCCGGTTGGAGGGGGAGGCGCTCGAGTTGGGACCGCCGCTGATCGGATTGTTGTAGCTGATCGAATTGTCCATCGGGACGCCGTCCACCACCATCAGTGGCTGGCCATCCGCGGCCGAGATCGTGGTCAGGCCGCGCACCTGGATGTACGCCGACGCGCCGGGGTCGCCGGAGCTGGAGGTCACGGTGACGCCGGGTGCCTTGGCCGCGAGGGCGTTGATCAGGTTCTGCTCGCCGCTGCCGACGATGGCGCTCGAGTCCACATAACTGCGCACGTGGCCCAGCTTCTCGACTTCCGTCACCGTTCCGACACCGGTGACGACGATTTCGCCGAGCTGCAGCGGATTGGCCGCCAGGGCAAAGCTCCGTTCTTCAGTTCCGGCCACGAGCACCAGACGCGTGGTTTGCGGCTTGTAGCCGATCAGTCGCGCCACCACCGTCACCGTGTCGCCGGTGAGCCGTGCGGCGGGAAGGGTGAGCTGATACCGGCCGTCGGAACGGGTGGTGGTCCCGACGCCCAGGCGCTCGATGATCACAGACGCCTGCACCAGCGCTTCGCCGTCGGCACTGGTCACCCGCCCCGTCAGCGTCATGCCCTGCTGGGCCGAGAGCGACCCGAGGCGCATCAGGCAGAGCAGAATGGCGGTGAGGATCAAACGGAATCCAGGTCGCATAACGCCTCCTTTGGGTTAGTCGGACAATGAAGCGCTGGGTCTGCCTCGCGGATCGAAGCGGTATCCCAGGTTGGTGACGGTGAGGATGTGGCGGGGATTGGCGGCATCGCGTTCCAGCTTCTGCCGCAGTCGCGCGATATGAGTGTCGATCACGCGCGAGCGAAGCCGCACCTCCGCGCCCCAGACCAGGTCGCGCAACTCCTCCCGCCGGACGACCCGGTCGGGGCGTCGCAACAGCTCGTAGAGCAGGCGAAACTCGGTGCGCGTGACGGAGACCCGCTCCCCGTCGCGCCGAACCGTCTGTGCCATCGGCTCGACCTCGACCGTGCCGAAGCAGAGCACCGGCCCCGCCCGTCGTTCCGCGTCCCGCGCCCGAAGCACCCGCACCAGCTCCTCCAGTCGCCGCACCAGGTCACCGAGCTCGCCCGGGTCGGATGGCACCGGGTCGGGCGTGGTGGAGATGGACTGGGTCCGGATGACGTGAAACGGGGAGTCGGCAAGCGCGGCGGCTCCATTTTGGGAGAAGGCCACCGGTGTCCTCCATGAGTTGATGGCAACACGGTAGCAGTCGGACAGTGGCGGGCGGAACGACTCGGGGATGAACCGCACTTCTGGCGGGACGGATGGCACCGGATGGGTGTCGGTGCCTGACAATGCTGGCCATCACGCCCACGGGCGATTGGCCCCTGCGGGAGCGCGGCCTGGCCCAGCACCATTGGCGGAAATGCGACACCTCGCGATGCTCGTTCGTGCCGGTCTCCGTCTCCGGCCCGACTCGAACCCTGGAGGTGTCATGTTCCGCTGCATCATTCACGGCCGGGTGCTGCCGCTGCTCCTGATGAGCACCGCGGCCTGCGCGCGCCTGGCCCGGCCTGAAACGGTCTATCTCGACAAGGTGGTGGCGCCTGATCCCGTCGCCGGTGCCGCGGATGCCGTCATGCGGCAGTTCGCCGCGGAGGGATTCACCGGGTCTGTCCTGATCGCCCGCGGCAGCCGGGTCCTGCTCTCCAAGGGGTACGGAGACGCCAACCGCGCCCGGGAGCTGCCTAACAACGCCGAGACCAAGTACCCCTTCGGCGCGCTCACCAACATGTTCACCGCGGCGGCCATCCTCGGTCTTGAATCCGAGGGGCGGCTCCGGCTGGACCAGCCCGTGTCCGACTGGGTCGGGGCCGAAGCGGGCACTGTCACCCTGCGTGAGCTGCTGACCCGCGCACGGGAGGTGTCAGACCAGAATGGATTGGTGCACCCCGCCCGCTACGTCCCTCCGTCCTCCGCGGTGGAACGGTTTCGCTCCACCGGCTGGAGCTACGAGCTGCTCGAGCGCGTCCTCGGGGCGGTGACCGGGGAGCCCGCGACGGCGGCGCTGACCTCGCGTCTCTTCCTCCCCGCCGGCCTCACGCGCACGGTGATGGATGACGGACGGCTCAATGATTCGCTGGTGGCCCGGGGTTACACCGGTGGGTTGGGCGAGACCGTCGTGGTGACCGGCCTGGTCGGCCCATTGGCGGATCTCTGGCACTGGCACCAGGCGCTGCGGCTCGGAACGCTGCTGCCGCTCGCAGTGCGCCAGCGGATGCAGACGCCAACGGCGCAAGGCTATGGCATGGGGTGGGTGGTGGGACGGACCGATGCGGGGGTGCGGGTCATCGAACACGCCAGTGACCAGCCGGGCTTCCAGATCTGGTACGGCTACTTCCCCGACAAGGACCTCCTGATCCTCCTGGCAGTGAACTCCGACCTGGGCTTTCGACGTCCCATCGCTGAACGCCTCACAACGCTCCTCGTGGAGACTGGTGTGTCCTCGGCGGCGAGCATCGTCACCCCGAATCGGACGGCTGGCGGTGGCTGACACGCCGCCTCCCCGCCGCGCATCACTGAAACGGTGATGTGCCGCGGGCCGTAACGAACCGCGCGCCCCCCGGCCATCCGCCGTCCATGAGGTCACCCGTGTATCGCAATCCAGCGCTGGGCCCCACTCCACGCCAACGGAACTTCCGGTTGCAGGCCGCGCTCGTGCTAGGCGGCTGGACCGCATTCGGCCTCTTCTCCTTCAGCCAGGTGCTGGCCTACAACGCCGTCTCAGGCGCGCCGCCGCTGGCATGGCGGCCGCTGCTCCTGGTTTCTCTGGCCAGCGCGTGGACCTGGGCGGCGCTGACGCCCGCGGCGCTCTGGGCCGCCGCCCGGCTCCGCTTCGACCCGCGCCAGCGGGCCCGAAGCCTGATGCTGCACGGGTTGGCGGGAATCTGTTTCGTGCTGCTCTCCACCATCATCGACCGCAGCGTGTCACTCTTCCTGACGCAGTCGCCCCTGCGCCCGTTCCTCAGCAGCCTCCTGTACCGCTTCGACAGCCGCTTGCTGGCGTATCTCTGCATCGTGACCGTCTCGCAGGCGGCGCGCTATGCGCTGCTCTTTCGCGACCGCGAGCTGCGCGGCGCGGAACTCGAGGCGCAACTCGCCCGGGCCGAACTGCAGCTGCTCAAGATGCAGCTGCAGCCCCACTTTCTCTTCAATGCGCTCAATACCATTGCCGAGCTGGTGCACGACGATCCCAACAGCGCCGACCGGCTGATCGCGCGTCTGGGTCATCTGCTCCGGCTCTCGCTGGAACAGGCCGGCCACCAGGTGGTGCCATTGCGTCAGGAGTTGCAGATCCTCGAGGCGTATCTGGAGATCGAGCAGGCGAGGTTCAACGACCGGCTGGAAGTTCGGCTGGAGATCGGGCCCGAGGTCCTGGAGGCGGGCGTGCCGGCCCTGCTGCTGCAGCCGCTGGTGGAGAATGCGATCCGGCACGGCACCAGTCCCCGGAGCGGGCGCGGACTGATCGAGATCAGCGCGTTGCAGGAGGGGCCGCGTCTGCGCGTCGAGATCCGCGATAGCGGGCTCGGCTTCCCGGTGCATGGATCAGTGCGGGAAGGGCTGGGTCTCCGGAATACCCGTGAGCGGCTGCGCCAGCTCTACGGGGCCGAACACGCCTTCGTGCTGGCCAACGACCCCGATGGCGGCGCGGTCGTCACGATCGCGCTGCCCTTCCTCCCCTGCGGGGAGGCGCACACGCCGCTGCACCTGCGCCTCACCAACTCCCTGGTCTCGGCGTGACGGTGCGGACCCTCGTGGCCGACGACGAACCCCTCGCGCGCCGGCGACTGGCGCGCCTCCTCGAGGCCGAGCCTGGGGCGGAGCTGGTCGCGTCCTGTGGTTCGGGCCCTGAAACGGTGGAGGCGGTGCATCGGCACACCCCCGATCTCCTGTTTCTCGACGTGCAGATGCCGGGACTTGACGGTTTTGCGGTGCTCGAAGCCCTCGGTCCTGACACACCGCCGGCGGTCATCTTCGTGACGGCATTCGACAGCTACGCGATCCAGGCCTTTGAAGCGAGCGCGCTCGACTACCTGCTCAAGCCCTTCGATGCGGACCGGTTGCACCGGGCCTTCCAGCGGGCGGAGATGCGCCTGCGCCAGACCGATGCCGAGGGGACGCCGGCGCAACTCATTCATTTGCTCGAAGGACTGAACCGGCAGCGCACCACCGCCGAACGCCTGGCCATCCGTACCGACGGGCGGGTGACCTTCGTCCGAGTGCAGGACATCGACTGGATCGAGACGGCGGGCAATTATGTGCGGCTGCATACCGGGAAGACGAGTCACCTGCTCCGGGAGTCGCTGGCGAGCCTCGAGGGTCGGCTCGACCCGTCCCGATTTCTCCGGATCCACCGCACCACGATTGCAAATGTCGAACGGCTGAAAGAGCTGCAGCCCTGGTTCTCCGGTGAATTCATCGCAATCCTCCACGATGGGACTCGGCTCAAGGTGAGTCGTGGCTACCGTGACCGGGTATCGAAATGGCTGGGGGAAGGTCGATAACCTCGCTGGTGCTCGTACGGTGCACTTCGTAATTGACTATCCACCATTTGTTCTCGCGCCGAATGGCCGGCTTGCCCTGCTGGTCGGCGGGCATCTGCGCGTCCCTCGCTCCTGACTGCCGGAGCAGGTTCCCCCGGCCAGCCATCTTCCCCCGGCCAGATTCCGCTGCATCTTCCTCCTGTCCCACGCCGACAACACCGACCGCACGACATCGTCCGGGGCTTCAGCCCCGGGAAACCCACGGGAGCCCCTTGATGGCCGGTCCAAAGTCCACCCGTCGCGAATTTGTCCAGACCGCCGCCGGTGCCGCGGCCAGCTTCCACATCGTGCCGCGCCACGTCCTCGGCCGGGGCTACCGCGCGCCGAGCGATACGCTCAATGTCGCCTGCATCGGGGTAGGCGGCATGGGGCGGAACGATGTGCGAGGCATGGAAGGGGAGAACCTTGTCGCGCTCTGCGATGTCGACTGGAACAGCGCGGAAGACGCCTTCAAGAGCTATCCCAAAGCGCGCCGCTATCGCGATTTCCGCGAGATGATCGACAAGGAGGCGAAGAACGTTGACGCCTTCACCGTCTCCACCCCCGACCACAATCACGCCGCTGCCACATTGCTCGCGCTGCGGGCCGGCAAGCATGTCTACTGCCAGAAGCCGCTCGCCCGCACCCTCGGCGAGGTGCGCGCGGTCATGCAGGAGGCCGCCCGTCGCCCGAAACAGTGCACCCAGATGGGCAACCAGGGGCACACGCTCGAAGGCACGCGACAGATCCGCGAATGGGTCGAGGCTGGCGTGATCGGCCCGGTGCATGAGGTGCACTACTGGACCAATCGCCCCATCTGGGCCCAGGGCATCGACCGGCCGACGACGGCCCACAACGTTCCGACCACACTCGACTGGAATCTCTGGCTGGGCCCGGCTCCCGAGCGGCCCTACAATCCCGCGTATGCGCCGTTCAGTTGGCGCGGCTGGTGGGACTTCGGCACTGGGGCACTGGGCGACATGGCGTGTCACGGGATGGATGCGGCGTTCTGGGTCCTCGACCTGCACTACCCGACCCGGGTGGAGCCGGAGACGACCAAGCGGTACGACGAAACCGCGCCCAAGTCTGCGCGCGTGACCTACACCTTCCCGCCGCGCGGCAATCGGGGCGAAGTGAAGGTGGTCTGGCGCGACGGCGGACTCTGGCCCGCCAAGCCGGACGGGATTCCCGACACGATGGACTGGCCGCCGGCGGAAATCGGCGGCCAGATGTGGATCGGCGACTCGGGGACGATCCTGGCCGGCATGTACGGCGAGGAGCCGCGACTCCTCGATCCGGCGAAGGACACCGCCCTCAAAGCCACTCCACCGGCGCAAGTCTACGAGCGTTCGCCGGGGGTCTACGCGGAATGGATCCGTGCGATGAAAGGCGGCGCCCCCAACCTCTCCACGTTCGCTGGTCATGCAGGTCCGCTCACCGAGATGGTGCTGTTCGGCTGCCTCGCGGTGCGTCAGGGACAGTCGCTCACGGTTGATCCAGCCACCGGCACGATCACCAACGTGAAGCTGCCAGAGGAGTGGCTCAAGCCGGTGTATCGTCGCGGGTGGACCCTCTGAGCGGCCGCGGCAGGCTGCTCCAGGTTCTTGGCGTCGCCTTTGGATTGGCAGTCCTGCTCGGCAACACGATCCTCGTCGGTATTCTCCGTACGCCGGGTGACGTCGCAAGCCGGCTGCCCAGTGCGGGGCTCTTTATCGGTGTGTGGGTGTTCGGCGGCGTCTATGCCCTCCTCGGGACGATTTCGCTGGCGGAACCCGGGGCGATGATCGCGCGCTCGGGCGGGCAGTACGGCATCGTGCACCGGGCGCTCGGTCCCTATTCCGGCTTCATCGTCGGCTGGAGCGACTGGCTCTCGACGGCCGCCAGCGTCGCCCTCGGCGGCATGGTGATCGGGGAGTACGCCGAGCCGTTGCTGCCGGTGCTCGCCGGCCGGCGAGTGGTGATCGCCTGCGGCGTGACGCTGTTCTTCGGGGTCCTGCAGTGGCGCGGTGTGCGGATGGGTGATGTCGCGCAGCAGCTGCTCAGTGCACTCAAGGCACTCGCCTTCGGCGCACTCATCACCGCCTGCCTGGTGTTGCCCCTGCCCGATCAGGTGACCCCGGTCGCCGCGGCGCTGCCAGCGGGTGCGGCGTTCTTTTCGGCGCTCGTCCTCGCGCTGCAGTCAGTGATCTACACCTACGATGGGTGGACCGGCCCGCTCTATTTCGGTGAGGAGACCGTCGATCCCGGCCGCTCGATCCCGCGCGCGATGATCGGCGGTGTGCTCCTGGTCAGCCTCATCTATGTGCTGCTGAACGTGGCGCTGGTGCGCGTGCTCGGTGTGGCCCGGATGGCGGGCGACCCCTTCGTCGCCGCGACCGCGGGCCATGTGCTCTTCGGTGATCGCGGCGACCTCATCATCCGCCTGCTGGTGCTCGGCTCGATTCTCGGCGGCGTGAACGCCACCGTGCTGATGGCCTGCCGCATACCGCTCGCCATGAGCCATGACGGCCTGCTGCCCGCCGCCTTTGATCGGGTCAACGCCGGTGGAACGCCGACGGTCAGCCACTGGGTGAGCATCGGCCTCGCGCTTGGCTTCATCCTCTCCGGCTCGTTCGAGGAGGTGCTGGCGCTGGCCGCCTTCTTCTTTGTCGCGAACTATGCCATGTCATTTATCAGTGTCTTCGCACTGCGACGCAACGAGCCCGACACGCCGCGCCCCTATCGGGTGCCTGGCTATCCATATACCACGGGCCTCGTGCTGCTCGGTGCGCTCGCGTTTCTGGTCGGCTCCTACGTGAGCGACCAGACGCATACCATACGCTCGCTGCTGCTGCTGGCCATCAGCTATCCGATCTACCGGCTGATTCTCTGGTCCCGGAGGCATGACCAGAAGGAGACTTCATGACGGATCAGGGCGTACGGTTCAGCCGGAGCATCATCCGGCCGCCCGCCGACAGTTTCGCCGAGGGACTGACGGCCTCCGACCTCGGCGCACCGAATCTCGAGCGCGCACGAGTGCAGCACGCGCAGTACTGCCTGGCATTGCAGCGGCTGGGCGTGACGCTTCTGCCGGTCCCGCCGGATTCGATGTATCCCGACTCGACGTTCGTCGAGGATACCGCGGTCGTCACCGCTCATGGCGCCATGCTCGCGCGGCCCGGGGCTCCGAGCCGGCAAGGCGAAGTGACGACGATTCGGGAAGTACTGGAGAGTCAGTATGCGACGGTCGCGGAGATCATCGCGCCCGGTACGCTGGATGGTGGAGACATCTGCCAGGTGGACGGGCACTTCTTCATTGGCCTGTCGCACCGCACGAACGAGGAAGGCGGGCGTCAGCTGACCAGCTGGCTCGGCCGCTTCGGGTACACCACTTCGACGATCAGTATTCGCGAGAGCCGCGAGCTGCTGCACCTGAAGAGCGGTATCGCGTGGCTGGGCGACCGGCGCCTGGTCGTGGCGGAGGCACTCGTCGGCCATCCGGCGCTGCGCGGCTATGAGCAGCTCGTGGCCGCCACGGAAGAGACCTATGCCGCGAACTGCGTTCGGGTCAACGACGCCGTGCTGATGGCGGCGGGCTTCCCCGAGCTGACCGCGCGCGTCTCGGCGTTTGGTCGCGAAGTCGTCGTGCTCGACGTCTCCGAGTTCCGCAAGATGGATGGGGGGTTGAGCTGCCTTTCGATCAGGCTACCTTGAGGACCCAGATGCTGTTTGCATTGCTGAGGTGACGGGTCCCGAGATTGCAAAGTTGTCATTTTCCGGGGTGATTTCAGTCACAGTACCGCGCGGCTCCCCAGGCTAGTTTTCGGGGAGTACAACAGCAGAGACTCGGCTTCGGGCCGAGTCGCCAGGCGAGAGGGGCAACGGCCCCTCCAGTCGAAGGCACGGACCACGCTCCTTGAGCGCCGGTCCGTGCCTTTTGTGTTTTCACTTTCTCAACGTGCGAACCAGGAGGCCCCATGCAGGATCCGACCTCGAGCGCGGCAGGCCAGGCAGAGTTTCCTCACGGGGATATTCTCACCCGCATTGCGCTCCGACGGGAACGGTTCGTGTCGCTGATCAGGCGTCTCACCGGTGCCTCAATTGACCATGCCGAGCGGGTGTTCCGACCGCTGCCGTTCATCGACTCCCGTCGTGGCAGCAAGCTGCGGTTTGGCACGCGGTCGTCAGGGCTGCGTCTCGAATTCGGCGGGAAGTAGGCCGAAGCGCTGAGAGTCGCAGTGAGGTGTCTCCTGATCCAGCGAAACGGACAAATCCCAGCCCGCGGGAACGCTCAGGTGCGACCGTGGTGGAGTCATAGATGATGTCCACCCCTGTTCGTCGCTGGTGGCGCGCTGGAGCGTCACCGTCGGCGGGCAGGGGCGGATGTCGCAATTCGTGCCGGACGACCCCTGCTATTTCGGAAGCGCATAGACAATCACACGAGCATCGGGGCTTTCCAGCCCCCAGGTGCCCGGCGCGTGCATTCCCACCGCCACGGCGACGTACTGCCGTCGCTGCCGGCTGTAGGAGATCACCCCCCCGCCAATCGGAGCACCAGTCTTGTCCTGGAAGAGCACCGCGCCGCTGGCAGCGTCAAAGGCGTAGAAGGTGCCCTCCAGATCGCCGGTGAAGACCAGTCCCCCGGCCGTGGGGGTGACACCAGCGACCAGCGGTGTGGGGGCCTGGAACTGCCACAGGATGTGACCATCATCGGCATCGAGCGCAGTCAGGGCGCCGCGAGAGACGGAATCGTTTACCCCGAATGGATGGCGCAGCTCCCGGGAGCCGGTCCACGGGAGGGCGGTCTTGCCCTTGAGGTCCGCCACCGGGCCGACCTTCACGGTGGTGCACCACTCGATCGAATTCACAAAGACGGCGTTTTTCACCGGAGAGAAGGCGGGCCCGTTCCACTCCACGCCGCCGTTCACCCCGGGACAGAATCGCGTGCCCTCGGCGGTGAGAGGGGCATCGACGTTTTCAATCCTGGTGACCGCGGTGCGGTAGCGTTGTTCCCCGCTGCGCCGGTCGATGCCGTAGACATGCCCGTCCTTGCCTCCGGCAATGATGAGAGGGCGACCCGTTGCGGTGGTGACGAGCGCCGGGGCGGCGGAGGCGTCCCAGTCATGCACGTCACGTTTCACGAGTTGGTGAGCGGCGCGAAACTCCCCGGTGCGGCTGTCCAGCTCGACGATCGATGTGGTGTAGAGATTGTCGCCCTCGCGCGCCGCGCCGAGAAAGTCCGGGCCCGCGTTGCCGGTGGGGATGAAAAGGGTATGCGACAGCGTGTCGAGGGCGTAGGACGTCCATGTGGCACCGCCCGTCCGGGGTAACACCTCCGTGCTGGCGGGCCACGTCCGCGCGGCCTCGCCAGCACTCGCGACAAGCGGAACGCTCCAGACGAGTCCGCCGCTGGCGACATCGAAGGCCATCATGCGCCCGACGACGCCGAAGTTGTCACCCCCCGCATTCCCGATGTAGACCAGTCCGCCCCACACGATCGGTGCAGCGGGAAAGGTCTCGCCTCGTTCGACATCACCAGCGACGACGTTCCAGAGCTCGTCGCCGGTGGCGGCATCCAGGGCGTACAGGCGGCCGTCGTTGGCTCCCCGAAAGAGCCGCCCGTCGCTGTAGCCGACTCCGCGATTCACCTTGAGGTCGAAATCGGGGGCCGGGTGGTAGGCATAGCTGTGTTTCCACCGCAGGGCGCAGCTTTCGGCGTCGAGCGCGAAGGTCGTTCTGGCGGTGGTGAGGTAGAGAGTGCCACTGATTTCGAGCGGGCCGGACTGCAGGGTCGCCCGTTCGCCCAGAGGGGCGGTACAGACCCGGTGCAGCGTTCCGACGTTGGCGGGGGTGATCTGCGCCCCGAGCGCGTATCGATCTCCGCTCAGTGTGCGGTTATAAGTGATCCAGTCTTCCTGCGCATTGGGCTGGAGATTTGCGGCGATGCTGGTAGCCGGGCTGTAGGCCGGTCCGTGCACGGTGCTGCTGGCACCGGGTTTCGTCGGGACAGCGGCCCCTTTGAGAAACACGAGCTGCGAGCAGCCGAGTCCGAAGGCGAGTGAAAGCACCATCCCGGTCTCGCCGAGGCGACCGAACATTACCGACCGGCGACGCCGGGCGGTCCCGAGCGTTGCGCCGTTGAGCTGACCCGCCGGGGCGTTCATGCGTGAAGGGGAGTGCGCACCACGGCGCGGCGATAGCCGGGGTAGCCGGACGTCCGCCCGTCCGAGCTTCGGAGTCCCGTAAGCATCGGCAGGCCTTCCCGGTCGAGCTGAAAACTCCGGGTGACACGACGGGTCCGGCCGGCCGGCGCGGTGATCGTCACGGCACCGGCGCCGCGGGCCTCGACCTTGACGCCATGATACAGCGCGCGGAACGGACCGAGCAGTCCCACCATCGTGGTCAGAAACTCGTCGAGCTGGTTTCCCCAGACGCTGGTCACGACAAACACCCCGGGGCTGCTCGCCGGGGGAAACCGCGAGTCATCAAGAAACGCGGTGTCGCGGGTGACGAGGATGCGATCGGTCCGCAGCGCGAGGTCGAGCAGCGCGGCACCCTCGTTGCGTCCGGCGACAAATTCCGCGACAAAGTTCAGATCCCACCCACGGCGGTCGGGCCAGCCGATCTCGGTCGCCGCGAAGTCCAGCAGAAACGGGATGCGCATCGCGAGCGCGCGGTCCACCTCGCGTTCGGTCAACGCCGCCTCGGAATTCAGTCGGTACCAGGTCACGGTGCTCACTCCTTCGTCAGCAGCCACACTTGACCGCTCGGGGTCAGGTGGCCATGTTCCGTTAGGTCAGCCTTCGGACGGCGCGAAGGCTCCTCGTCGGCCGGATCAGTCGATCCGCCAGATGGAGGCGCGAATCACCCCACCGGGTGTCTCGCGCCTCTTTTTTCTTGTCCCGATCCACCCGTCCCAGGAGAAGCCCATGTTGAAGCCTTCCTTCGCAGTCCTGATCGCCCTGACTGGACTCGCCGCGGCGACGCCGGCGCAGGCCCAGCGTTCGACCTTTGTGCGCAGCAGCGCCACCTACGAGCATCTCACGGCGCTGCGGCAACAGTCCACCACCTCCGTGATCTCCACCACCACGATGGTCAGCGCCAAGAGCCGTCGTTCCGGTGCCCTGCTCATGGTCGTCGGCGTTGCGGGGATCGTCACCGGACTCATCGTCGATGAGCCGATCGTGACAATCGCCGGCGCGGTGGTCGGTGGCATCGGCCTGTACATGTATCTCGACAACAGCCGCTCGGTGCGGGTCGGGTCCCAACAATCGCTCCCCAACTTCAGCAGCTGAGCTGCCCGCCACGCCCGTCCTCACCACCATGGGGGGGACGGGCGGCGCTACGTGCAGCAACGGTGCGGCCGCACGCTGCACCCGGCTCATCCTGACTTCTTACTCACGTCCGGCACCGGCTCACCCAGCGCGGTCGCGAGGTCGATCATGTGCTCCTGCTCGTCCTTGAGGATCTCCCGGATGTGCTCCGCCATTGCGTACTCGCCGAGGGCCTCGCACTCCGTCACCCGGACGCGGTAGGCGCGAACCGTGTCGGCCTCGTTGGTGAGGTCGAAACGCAGCAAGTCACGGGGTTTTTCCGAGAGCCGCACCGGCTTCGGAATCACCGTCGGAGTGCGTCCCAGATAATCGATCTGCTTCGCGATGGTGATCGCATGTCGCAGCTCCTCTCCGGCGTGCACCTCCAGCTCCCTGGCGATCGACATGTACTCCGCCCCGGTGAGGATCTGCGAGTAGACCACGTAGGCAATGATCGCCTGGTACTCGCGCGCGAGGTCCTCGTTCAGATGTTCGGCGAGCTCCTCCCGTGTCAGCGCGGTCGCTGCCGTTGCCTTTGCCGTCGTGTCGCTCGTGCGCTTGGCCATCGGTACTCCCTGTCAAGGTTGCCGCCGGACCGATTCCAGTGGGTGGTGACCGTTCCGCTGATCAGGCTCGTTTCACCAGCCGGATCAGAAACAGCAGGACCATCGCCCCCACCAGCGCCATGATCAGCATGCCCAGCAAGCCATAGGACGCGATGCCGAGCTGGCTGAAAATCCAGCCGCCAAGAAAGGCGCCGATCACGCCGACGACGAGGTCGCCAACCAGGCCGAAACCTCCGCCCCGCATGATATTGCCGGCGAGCCATCCGGCCAGAAGGCCGATGATCAGGAAGAGGATCAGGCTTTGCGTTGTCATCGGTTCGACTCCATCGAAAAGGTGGCCAGGCGGCGCTTCAGCTGTCCAGGAACACGGCAAAGGATTGCACCGCAGGAATGCGGGCACAGACGACTTGCACCATCACGGTCAGGGGTACTGCGAGCACCGCCCCGGTGACTCCCCACATCCAGCCGAAGAACATCAGCCCGAGAAAGAGCGCGGCGGCATTCAGCGGCAGCTTGCTACCCAGGAAGGCGGGCGTGATGAGGTTGCTCTCGAACATGTTGATGACGAAGAATCCACCCACGCCGAGGAGCACAGGATTGAGATCCGTGAACGAGACCACGCCGGCAAAGGCGATCACCGCCAGGGTAGCCAGCGCGCCGATGTAGGGGATGTAGTTGAGGATGCCGGCGACGGCGCCCCACAATGCCGCATTGGGAAATCCGAGAATGGCGAGCAACCCCCAGGTGAGCAGCCCGACGATCAGGTTGATCACCGTCGACAGCCAGAGGTACCGCGACATATGGAGTTCAATCTCCCGCATCACCTCTTCTACCTGACTGCGCTCGGCCCTCCCGGGCAGGACCGTGGCGAGCTTGCGGCGAAATCTCGGCGCGGCGGCGAGGAGGAAGTAGCTCAGGAAGATCACGCCGATGGCGTTGGCCGCGAAGTTGGTGCTGCCGCCGGAGATGCGCTGCATCACCCCGGGCTGGGCCAACTGTACGATTTGCGCATCGTTGGTGGGGGTGGCGGTCGTGGCATCGTCCACCTTGGCCGCTGTCTGCTGGATGGAATGCAGCGGTTTGGAAATGGTCCGGAGCCGCTGCTCGGCCTTGGCCAAATTGCTGGGGGCCTTCGCCATCCATTCCACCGCCGGATCCACCAGAAACCAGAGACTGGCAAGAAAGAGCAGCACGGAGCCGAAGACCAGGATGCCTGCACCCACCGGCTCGGGAATACGCTTCCGCTTGAGCCAGGCAACCGGGGAGCTGAGCAACAGGCTGAGCAGGAGCGCGACAACGATCGGGAGCGCGAGGGCGCTCCCAACCTTGAGGGCGGCGATGGCCAGGATGACGAAAATGCCCATCGGCGCCCAGCGCATCAGGTCGCGCGCTTCCCGGAGACCAGTCCGAAGACGAAGGTCAGCAGGAAGACGATCAAAAACAGGTAGAACAGCGTCTTGGCGATGCCCGTCGACGTCGCGGCCACGCCGCCAAATCCGAAGAAGGCCGCGATGACGGCGAGCACGAGAAAGCCGAGTGCCCAGCGAAGCATGAGACAGTCCTCCAGTTAGGGTCCGGGGTCAGGACTTCCCTGCCATGCGGGCCTTCGAGGCCTCGGCGATTCGCCGCTCGAATTCCCCCACCTGGCGCTCGGCTTCGTCCTTCGCCGTACCGTAGCGCTGCTGCACCTTGCCGATCAGCTGATCACGCTGCCCCGCGATCACGTCGATATCGTCGTCGGTCAGCTTGCCCCACTGCTCACGCACATTCCCCTTCATTTCCTTCCAGGCACCCTTGATATGATCCCAGCTCATGCGTTGCTCCTTGATGATGCGGCGTACGCCGCTGGTACAAACACCACGAGACGCTGCTGCTCCCTTGCTCCGGGATCAGCGGCGCCTCCAGCTGACGAAGTCAGCACTTCGTCCGATGAGGCGGACTGGCCCAGGCCAGTCCGGATATTGGTCAGCGCGCCCACGGGCCCGAAAACAGAAAAGGCACGCGGGATCCCGTGTGAGGGCTCCCTCCGTGCCTCCGACTTTCGGGACGATTCCCGACCGCCAAGGTTGCTGCACCGTGCAGCGCTGTGACTTGGAGGAACCTATAGCGTCCAGCGCGGTCTGGCAATAGGAACGGGTGGTGGTGGGAACGGGGGCAGGGGAAAGGGAGCGCGAACAGGTCGTGCGACCGCCCACCACTTACCGCTCACTACCTGGCCCCCGCTCACAACTGACTCCGCAACAGCGCGGCAAGCTGCTCCCGGATTTTTTCGAGCTCCGGCCGGCCCTGCCATTGTGCGAGCGTGATCCGGCGCGCCCGGGTGAGATCGGCGTCAAACACCCGACACTGCTCCAGGGCGAAGGCTTCGTCGTGAACGTTGAGGTTGGCCTCATCGTTGAGGCGGAAGGACCGGTTGTCGAAATTGGTGGAGCCGACGCTGGTCCAGCAGCGATCCACGATCATGATCTTGCAGTGATACATCGTTGGCTGGTACTCGAAGATCGCCGCCCCCGCCTCCAGCAGCGGACCCCAGCGCGCGCGTGAAGCGCGTCGCACCAGCGCCGTGTCGGAGTGCTTCCCGGGCACCAGGATCTCCACCACCACACCCCGTCGGCAGGCGGTCACCAGCATTGCCGTCGTCAGGTCATCCGGCACAAAGTAGGCGCTGGCGATCTTGAGACTGCTGCTGGCCGCGGCCAGCGACAGCAGATACATGAGGCGGACACTCTCCGCGCCGTCGTCCGCCCCGCTCCGGAACACCTGGGCCCGGTGGGTTCCAGCCACCGGGAGCGCGGGGAAATACGTCTCCTCGTGCAGGACCGCCCCGCGGGTGGAGATCCAGTGATCCATGAATGCCGCCTGCATCTGCGCGACGGCCGGCCCTTCGATCCGGTAGTGCGTATCCCGCCAATGTTCCGGGTCCTGCGCGTGACCACGCCAGAGGTCCGCGATCCCCACGCCACCGGTGAAACCGATCCGCCCATCGATCACCACCAGCTTGCGGTGAGTGCGATTGTTGAGCCGGTTGAGCGAGTACCAGCGGAGCGGATGGAATTTTTCCACTTCCACCCCGGCCTGCTCCATCGTCTCGATCAGGTCGTTCTCCAGCTTTCCGGCGCCGAGCCAGTCCAGCAGCAGATGGACCCGCACCCCGGCGATGGCGCGCTCCGCCAGCGCGGCGGAGAATTCCCGGCCGATCTCGCCGGACCAGTAGATGTAGGTCTCAAACGTGATCGAATGGCGCGCGGAGCGAATCGCGCTCAGCATGGCCGGAAAGATCTCGTCCCCGTTATGCAGCGCGGTGACCTGATTGCCGTCGATCACGGCTGGTCCGAGGAGACTGCCCAGCACGCGGCTGAACTGTGGTTGGGCTGGGTCGTAGGTGTGGGTGATCGGCCGGACGATTTTCTTCTCGCTCGACCTAAGGTTGACCGCCAGGAGCAGGGCGACCAGTGCGCCGCACACAATCAGCAGAACGGTCGCCACGATGATTTCCCCCCGGGTGCCCGTGATGGACTGGTAAGGCCGACCGACCCGCGGCGCTGGCCCGGCGCCGCGGATCGTCGTCTTAGCGGAACAGGTCGAACCTGCCCAGGAGCCACCACAGCAGCAGGAAGATCAGGATGGTGCTGATGCAACCGCCCCCCAGCTTCTTGGCGCCCCAGCCGGCGGCGAGCCCGCGCAGGATCTTGCTCATGCGCGCCGCCGATTCGGCCCGGCCGCGCGTGCCGGCCTCCCCCTCGGTGCGCCGAGCGTGGCCTGTCTCCGGTCACCGGCACGGCGCACCGGCAGCAGCGCGTTGCTCAGCCAGGCGGCGGCGCCGGCTATGCCGAGCGCGGCCCAGGACAGGACCAGCGCCGTGGGCGACGGGGCATGGGCGTCGGGCAGGCGCAGGAACCAGCTGAGGACGAAGAGTGCGATCACACCCATGTTCCGCCATCCATCCAGCCGATTGATGCGGTACGTCCGGGGGGTATGAGGCGTCGCGAGCCAGTCGATGAACTCGATTGGCGCGACGACGAGCGCCGTTATGGCGCCGGCACCGATCAGGCGAAAAGCCACCCGGGCCCAGAATGCATTCCCGGTCGCGAGGAAGGCGAGGTCGGCGCCGACCGATCCCACGAACAGCCCCAGCGGGAGGAGGACCGGGAGCTGATGGAGCGAAAATCCGAGGAGCTGGGCACGAGCTTTCATCATGAACTCCAACGTTGGTAGCGCACGCGTTTCCGCGTTGATAGAAAAACGAATGCGGGCGTGGCGCAGGCATTGCTGCCTGTGGACCACGCCCGCGTCCTCCGGGACGACTTCCCGTCTGACCGAACGGAAGGATGCACATGCGCAGCCTTCGTTTTTACCGCTGCAAGATTCTATCTGGCCCTGATCGTCGGCGCAAGACAGCTAGGCGGAGGCGGCGACCGCCGAGCGGCCCTCCGCTACGTGCGCGGTGAGACCAGCGATTGATCGATGGGTCACCGGGACAAGGTCGGCAGGCGCTGCCGGGTGGTCAGCATCGCCCGCCGCGGGCCCGGCGCAGATTGAGCGGCCAGCAGGGCGCTTCGGAAAGCAGCCGGTGCCGGTCCGGCTCAGACATGTTCCAGGAGCAGCTCGAGCTGATGTCGCAGGTCACCGAGACTCTTCGACTTGAACGCGCTCTTGGTTTCTTCCAGCACCCGCACTGTCTCCTGCACCGCCGCCTGCAGCTGCCCGCCGCGCGGGCAGTTCATGAGCTGGCAGGGGTTGTGACTCACCGGCTGGTTGTTGAGGGCGCGGCTGAGCTGCTCGAGATCGGTCAGCGAGCCCATCACGTTGCGCAGGGTCAGCGCCAGAAACACATCGATCGGGCTGCCCCCGGGGGGGCCACCGGGCGCGGTCAGATGGCTGAACTCGTCGCGCCATCCCTTGAGCCGCTGTTCGGCCTGCTGCATCGCCTTGTAGGACCGGAAGCGGGACACGGCCGCCCGGCTCTTGAGAAGCAGCAGCGGGAAATCCACCGGCTTGGTCAGGTACGCCGCGACCGGGAGTTCGATGCATGCCACCGCCGAACGGACCGAGGGGTACCCGGTCAGGATGATCACCGGGAGGCTGTCGCCTCGCTCCGCCACCCGGCGCACGACGTTGAGGTCGGCGTTGCCCGGCATCTCGAGGTCGGAGATGAGCAGATCGAAGGAGTGGTCGGTGAGCCGCTCGAGCGCGGCATCGCCGTCCGGCACGGTCTCGCAGGTGAATCCCTCGCGCCGCAGCAGATCAGCGGTGGCATTGAGGAAGGTAGGCTCGTCGTCCGCCAGCAGGATGGTGCCGGTGCTGGTCATGAGCTGGCTCCGCTCTGGCCATGCTCCAGCGGCAGGGTGACGATGAACTCGGCCCCACCGCCGGGCGCCGTCTCGATGCGGATCGAACCCCGCGCTGCGGAGACGGTGCGTCGCACCAGGGCGAGTCCCAGTCCCATCCCGCTCGTCTTCATCTGCTTCTCCTTTGTGCTGAAAAATGGTTCGAAGATCTGCTCGCGCAGCGCCACCGGCACTCCCGGCCCCTGATCGCGCACCGTCAGCTCGAGCGTGTCGACCGTCGCGATGGCGATCACGCTGACGGTTCCTCCCTGCGGGGAGACGTCGATCGCGTTCTGGACCAGATTGTAGACGATCTGACGGAGAATCGCGGCCGGCACCGGCACCGCGCCGCTGACGCGCGCCAGGTCGGTCGTGATCCGCACGCCGTTGGAGCGATTGACCTGCTCCAGAAACGCGACGGCATCGGTCACGACGAGCTGGACGGAGGAGATGCCGGTGGTATCCTGTTCCGGCCGGTAGGTCTCGTAGAGCTGTCGGGTCACTTTGGAAATGCGTTCGATTTCCCGCTCGATGGCGCCGACATAGGCGAAGTGCGGGTGCTCCTTCGGCACCGCATCCTTGATCAGGAGAAAGGCGTTCTGGATCCCGGCGAGTGGATTGTTGATTTCGTGGGCGACGCGTGCCGCCACCCGGCCCATGGTGGTCAGTGTGTCGACCTCCTTCAGCGCCGCCTCGGCCCGACGTCGCTCGGTGATGTCGCGTCCCTCGAGCAGCAACTGACTCGAATTGCCATTGGAGTCGGGGATCGGCTTGAGCGAGATCTCCAGCACCATCGGGGGCCGCCCCGGCTGGCGGATCTCCTGTTCCCACACCTCGGTCTTGCCGCCCATGACCGAGGTGCAGGCATCGCGAAGGATCTGCTGGGCGAGCGGATTGTCGGACCACCAGAGGGTGTCCCACCCGGCGCGATTGAGCACCTGCTCCGCGCTGGTGCCAAAATGATCGAGGGCGACCTGGTTCACCTCAATGACATTGCAGTCACAGCCCAGCAGGATCTGGAACTGGAAGCCGCTGTTGAACAACGCGCGGAACCGCCGTTCGCTGTCTTCTCGGGCCTTGGCCGCCGCACGAGCCTCCGTGACATCCGCGCTGATGCCCAGCATCCTTGCAGGGGACCCCACGGTGGTCCGGTCCACCACCCGGCCACGATCGACCACCGTGTGCCAGCTCCCGTCACCCGCCCGCACCCGATATTCCGTCTCATAACTTTCGCTCTCGCCCAGGAGGTGACGCGACAGGGAGAGATCCACCGCCGGACGATCGTCAGGATGAATGAGCGCGGTCCACCCCTCGAAGTCCGGCGGCACGGCCTCGGGTTCGTACTGCAGGTGGCGCCAGAGCGCCGGGCTCCGCACCGCCTGACCGGTCGGCACGTCCAGTTCCCACAACCCGTCCGTGGCGCGGTCCAGCGCCAGCGACAGCCGGGCCCGCTCCCGCGCACGCGCGCCCTCCCAGGCGGAACGGCCGAGCTGGATGGTCAGCGGGAGCAGCAAGGTGACGATGAGTCCCATGAACAACACCGCGCCCGGCAGGTTGCTCTCGCTCGCGGCCCCGCCCCGGGCCGGCCACGTCGTGAGTTTCCATTGCATCGCACCGAGCCGCAGCGGACGGTCCCGATCGGCGGTGGCGGGAAGCAGCGTAGGCGGTGCCGCCCCTTCCAGTGGACCGTCGGGTCCGGCGATGCTGAACCGAAACGCACTCAGCGTATCCGCCAGCGTCGCCCGGAACAGGAGGGACGACCGGATCACTCCCGCCACCACGCCCACGCAACGGACGGTGCAGACCGGGGCAAAGACGACGAAACGGGTGGCGGCGGAGTCCAGTGGCAGATACACGGTGGTGTCGGGCTGGTTGCGCACACCCGCCAGGTACGTTTTCCAGAGCATGAGGACCGGTTCAGCGTCCGCGGTGAGCGGAACCAGCACCAGCGGCGTTCCGTCCCCGGCGAGGCGAAACCCCGCTTCGAGGCTGGGAATGTCGCGCTGAAGCGACTCGAGGTCTCGTTCCTGCTGCTCCGGCGGCACGTCCAAGGCCGCCCACGCCGCCGCACGACGCAACGCCCCGGCGATCACCTCGACTCCGCGGATCATCAGGCGTTGTTCTCCCTCCGCCGCCTGCCGGCTGCTCTCGAGCGCCTGCCCGCGCTCCCGTTGTACCAGCGCGCTCCAGAGTGACATCACCGTGATGAGGCTGGCCAGGGCGGTCGCGATCGGCAGCCAGTCCGGCGGCTCGAGTTCCCGTATACCACTCGACCATACCAGACCCACGAAGCAGATCCCGAGCAGCAGCATCGTGGCGACGAGCTGCAGCGAACTGCCCGGCATCGTGCCCGGTGCCCCGGCCCCGAAGAGCCCGATGGCCCGCGCAAACGTGACGGTGATGGTCAGCGCCACCAAGGCCAGCCCCGCCAGTCCCAGGGTGATCTTTTCGATGTCGGACCGCGCCTGCAACACCCCACCCAGCAAGCCCACGGCGGCGGTGGTAACCAGCAGGGCGGAGGGCAGTGGCATGCCACCCATCGGCGTCGGCTGCCCCACCGCATAGCCGAGCAAGGCAAGGATGCTGATGACGAGCGTGAGTCCCGTACCCAGCAGTGTCAGGCGCTTCCGGCGATGGATTCTGCCCCAGAGCGCGACGCCCAAGGCTACCGAGCAGATACAGCTGGCCGGGGCCATGACGCGCCAGCCGGCCAGCGGGGCGGTCAGCCATGCCACGCCCAGCACCCAGCCGAGCAGCGCGGACGCGCCACTCACCACGAGCAGGACCGCGACGGCCCTGCTTATGAAGAGGAGCCGGCGTTGTGCAGGCGGCGGGGCCGGGGCGGCAAAGAGCGAGAAGGGCATGGTATACCCGTAAACGAAAGCAGGTGCAGACTCCCACGGCATGGAGCCGCGGCGGCCCGCACCTTCGACTTGCGAAGCTGGTCTCCGCCCGCCAAGGAACGCGAATTCTGTGGTAGTGATGCCTTCGGATTACGATACGCCCGACCGGCAGTGGAAGCAAGGCACGGACGGACGGCCGCGGTCAGCCGGATTGCGCGTCTGGCCAGCCGTTGCCCTCAATGCGATCGTCGAGCCAGATACTGCCGTGCCTCCCTCAAGGCGGGTTGTCGCGTCCCGCCATCCGCGACTTCGAGCAATTCCCGGCTATAGCGGCGCGCCAGCGCTGCATCACCGAGCGCCACGGCTGCCCGCGCCGCACCCAGCAACCCGTTGAAACGCCTGGGATAGAGCTCCAAGGAGCGCTGATAGGACGCGAGCGCGTCCGCGGGCTGTTGCTGCTCCATGAACAGGTCGCCCAGCAGCTCCTGCGCCGGAAGGGTCGGCCCCGGCGTCACGGGGTGCTTCGGCGTCGTCGCTTCGAGATCGGCCGCCTCCCGCAGCCGCGCGACACTGGATTCCCTTCGCCCTTCCACATGGGCGAGCCAGCCGTCCAACTCGAGTCGAAGCACCCGGACGTTCCGGGCGAACAACACCTCCCCCGCCTTGCGCGTCACCGCTTCGAGTGTATCAAGGCGCTCGACGGCCGCTCTCGCCTCGTTGACGTCGCCCAGGTGCGCCGCGCCAAGCCCGCGCGCGAACACAGTGATGGCTTCCGGCCAGGCGAAACGGTCCCAGCCGAGCGTCGCCGGCTGCCGCGGCACAATCGACGCAGCCTCCTTCCAGGCGCGCCGCTCCAGTGCGTAACGGGCCGGGATGGACGCCAGGTGAAACGCGGTCTTGAAGCTGAGTTCCAGATGGGCGGTGGCGCGCAACCGCTTCAACTGCGCGGCGGCTTCGTGATCCAGACCTTTCTGGAGATACGCATAGACGAGATACTCGATCGCATGGGGAAACTCGTCCCAGACGAATGCTCCGTGGTCACCGGCGGGATACTCGAGGGCCGCGTCCGCTGCCCGCAGATTTCCTTCGATGACCCCGTTCCAGTCGCCGAGGCGGGTATAGATATGGGTCGGCATGTGCAGCGCATGCGGGTTGTGCGGAGCGACCGCCTCGTACTTGCGTACGATGTCCAACGATTCACGCTCGCGTCCCGGCACGTCGTTGGCATGCACGAGATAGTGCATGGCGCCCGGGTGGTCCGGATGCCCGGCATACAGGCGGAGCAGGATCTCGGCGGCCGCATCGGCATGATCCCGGGAAATCGTGTCGGAGTGGGCCGTGGCCAGGAGCGCGAGGGCACGGAACGCGGCCGCCTCGGGATCATCTGGAAAGGCGGTGTAGACGTGCGCGGTGGCCTCCTCCCACCGCCGGATGCGAAGCCAGTAGTCGGGCGACGCGGGTTCAAGGAAGAACGCCTCGGCGGTCGCCACGAACAGCCGTTCCCGTTCCGTCGGCGGCTGCAGGGCCCTGGCCTGCTGCACCAGGTCCCATCCCCGCTGGAGGGCGTCGGGCCGCGGGCGCGTGGGCCAGAGCGGCTGAAACAGGGTCATCGCGATGCCCCACGGTGCCATCGCGCAGTGGGGATCGGTGGCCGCGACTCGCTCGAATTCTTCCCGGGCTTGCGGGTACGTCATATGATGAAGGAGAGCCACCGCCCGATTGAACTCCACCTGGGCCGGTTCGGAACAGGAGATGGGAAAGTCCACCGTCCCCAGCGAGTGGCCATCGTCTGGCTGGACCTGGCCTCCCGCTGTGCTGCTGCGTCCCAGGAGCGCCAGGAGGATCAGGCCGGCGCAGCGGTAGCTGAAGTCGAAAAACGAGGTCATCAAGTGTCAATCCACTGAAGCACAATGTCCTGGAGCGCCTCCCTGTTGGCCTCGACTTCGGCGAGGCTCTGAAACATGAGCACCCCGCGATCTGTCGCAAGCCACTCCAGCAGCCCGTTCGGATCCCGGATCGCCTTGCCAGCAGGACGGGCGGCGTTCGGCTTGGCCCCGCGGTGAAGGATCACAAGAATGTGATCCGTCGATCGGGCCTTGGTCCGTCTGCCAACATTTATCGTGGCGAAATGGTCTTTCAGGTGGAAGCTCGGGGATTTCCACTTGATTTCCTCCCCGATGCTCGGACTGACCCCCAGTATGGCAGCCCGAATCGCCTCGACCGCGGACTTCAGGGGATGGTCGAGGTCGCGAAGAAACGCATCAACGGCGGCGGTGCCGAGCAACGCTGGGGCGAGGGGTTTCGCGGTCGGCTGCTTCGTGGGCATGGGATTCCTGATGAATAGTGCCAGAGAGCTACCGGTTCATGGTGGCGATCGGAATCCGGTCGTGAGATGACTCCCGTCACAGTAGGGGGTGCGCTGGCTCTGGCCACACCGGCACAACGAAAACGCACCACTTCGCTGCTCGGTTCGGCCAGTCGGGAGCTGGAGTGCGACAGGTCCCTTGACCACGATGGGACCATTCGGTGTGACGGCGAGCGAGACCCCGGCAGATGGCAAGGGCGTACCGGGCCGGATGCCCGGGCGGACCGCCTGCAGTGCGCCGCTCGGACAGCGGGCCACAAGCTCAGCGACGGCCTCCGCGGACGCTGCGCCGGGATGGATCCAGTCAGGTCGGGTGCGGTCGAACACGGCCGGATTTCCGCGAAGGCAGACGGCCATGTGCATGCAGATGTTCGGGTCGAAGGTCACCAGGATCTCTGGCGTCGGGTACAACTGGAGCAGTTCGGGCATGGGCTGGGTCCGGGGGAACGGCAGCAGGATACGCGTGGGACGTGCATTGATACCCTGAGAAGCCGGAAGGCTGACGGTGCGCGAGACCCTCAGGGCGGAGGCAGTGCGGCGCGGCGCGCCTGGGCGAGGTAGGCCGGCTCCAGCTCCAGCAAGTTCGCCAGCTTTCGTACCAGGTAGGCCTCGTGTTCCGCAATCGTCCCATCCGCCAGGATGACGCCCCACATCACTTCCGCCAGCACCATCTTCTGTCCGAGATCGTACTGCGCGGTGATCAGCCTGGTGAACTGAAACTGGTCAATCGCCTCTGCCCGGGCCGCCTCGGCAAGGGTCATCAGCTCCTGCGCCGCCGACTCCTGCAACCCGAAATGGCGGATCAATGAGCCCTCGATGTACCGACGCTCCTGGGGGCTGAACTCCCCGTCCGCGTGCGCAAGCTCGAGCAACAAGGCGCACGCCGCGAGCTGGACCCGTTCCGGTCCGGAGGATCCCGCCGCCGCAGGCGGCGAAGCAATCCTCTGCGCGACGAAGGCACGAATGGAATCGAGCACGGTGCCTTTGGACAGAGTGTGGCGCACCTGGGATGCTGCGGTGGCATACCGACCGGGAATAAGCTGCCCCGACCCGCCCGGGCCGGCAAGAGCGTCGCGGCTAGCGCCGATCATCCGGGTGGCATGCCATGTCGATCACGACTGTGCTGGCGAGGATCAGCACCGGAGGAAGGCGTATTCATGATCGGTGAAGTCGCCCTTCGCGGCAAGATCATCCTCCTCTGATACTGCATGCGCGTGCTCCGATAGTGGGGAAAGCGTGTGCTACGGCGTCTGGCGCTCCGGGCCGACTCGGCGACTTTCCTGGCCCTGCGCCAGCAGTCGCTCGACGAAGTCCAGGCGCTCCTGCGCCTCGCCCAGTTCATGCCGCAGCCGGCTCACCTCGAACGCGAGCACCTCGATCTGGCCCTGCAGCTCACTCGCATCGGCACGCTGGCGCTGTCGCAGGTGCTGGGCCCACAGCCCGAACGCCAGCGCGAGCGTCGCATGCATCGTCGCATGCCACGGCTCGGCTGAGCGGGCCGCGAACCCTGCGGCGGCCACGTTGACGACGCTCAGCACGACGGCAATCGGGAACCAGTGCGCGGGCTTGAGGGTCATGGGAAGATCATCCGCCCTGACGTGGCAGGATCGCGCCTTCCCGATACCCTGTTCCCGCGCGCGCGGTGATCAGGAGGGAAGTGGGGCTGCGAGCGCCCGACTGATGTCGGGCTCGATGTCTCCGGGGGAGAACTTGGACGCATAGCGCGCCATCACTTCCCCGCCGCGCGAAATCAGGAATTTCTCGAAGTTCCACTCCACCGTCCCCGGCCCCTGACGCGCCGGGCCGCTCTCCATCAGGAGCCGGTAGAGCGGATGCGCATGAGCGCCATTGACCTCGAGCTTCGCGAACAGCGGGAAGGAGATATCGTACTCCCGCAGACAGAAACTCAGGATCTCCGCCTCGGAGCCCGGCTCCTGACCAGCAAACTGATTGCAGGGAAAGCCAAGCACTGAGAAGCCGGCCGGATGATGCCGTCGGTAGAGGAGCTCGAGTGCGGTGTACTGCGAGGTGAACCGGCACTGACTCGCCACGTTCACGACGAGCAGCACATGACCCCGGTACGGCGCGAGCGTCCCCGCGCTGCCGTCAATGGTGGCGACTGGTATGTCGTAGAGGTCCATGGTGGGCTCCTGCGAGTCCCTTTCCCATCGCGCATCACCGTGTGGCGCGACCCAGAACAATCGAGTGCCCGCCAAAGTGCAGCAATTGCCAGCCTTGGACAAGGCTATGGCCGCGCCGCCCGGGCTCATGCCCGCGCGCGCCGGTCCCGGCCAACGACTCGCCGCCCGGTTGTCCTGACCTTGGAATCGAGATCCGCTGGCGCCTGACAGCGCCACGCCTCCGTGATGATCGGCTTGAGCTCCCGGACGGTCACGGCGGCCAGGCGAACCAGGACGGCACGGAATCCGTTATAGTGTGGCTCCGTGAAGAACTTCGCCGGATCCAGGGCGAGCAGGAACTCCTTGTCGTCGAGGCTGGCGACCATGACGGCGATGACGCCTGGCTGAGGCACGCGGGCCTTCCTGGGCGTGATTCGCTCCATCCAGACCCAGACGAAGCCCTTTTGCTTGCCCTTGTTGCGGACCGAGAAGGCGAAGTGGTTCGGCGCTTCCTCGGTCTGTGGCAACGCAAGGGCGATGCGGCGGACGTCAGCCTGGGTTGCCATTGGCCTCTCTTCATGGAAACACGTTTGGTCGACGCCGCCCGGGTGCCCACCCTGACGATTCTCCGCCAATCTGTGGCGCAACGAGGGGACGTCAATGGCGGCTTTCGACCACGCTTCCTCCAATGCAGCAATCTGGAGCCAGAGGCAGGGCGCGACGGATCGGCGTCAGCCGACACTGGACATAATGAAACAGGCCGTCATGAGACGGCCTGCTTCCCTGCTTCGACTGACGAACGCACTGCGCGGGCATCACGCTGGCCGTGGCCGGTGGGTCGGGTTACGGTTTGCGTGCCCGGCTGGAATCGGACCGCACGGGCCAGTGCGTCGTATCCGCGCCCACTCCCGCGCCCATCGGTTGGGGACAGGGGTTGTGCATCCGGCTGGCCGGGGTCGCCGCCTTGCCCGATGCCGCCCGGTCCCCCTGGAGGTAGGTGCTGCTGTCCGCGCTCATTGCCAGGCAGGTGCTGTCGGCCTGCATCGCGACGCGTTTGCGGTTGCAGTTCCTCGGACCGGTGGGCTTGTTCATGCCGGCACTGTCGGTCCACACCTTCGGCTCACCCGATCGACTGGCATCGCCCAGGGGGCGTGCGTCGATGGTGCAGGCGGTGTCCGCGGACAGCCGACTGTCTTCCGCTCCGGGAGTGCCCTGCGCGGACAGTGAGGTGGTGGCCCCCAGGCACAGCAGCAATCCCGCGAGGATCACGGTGCTCGTGATGGTTCGGTTCATGACATCTGCTCTTTCTTCTGCGCCGGGGACTTCGCGCGCTTCTTCCCCGCCGTGCCGACCTGATCGGCGGTCGCCGCTTCGGATTCCAGCTCCCCCTCCGCGGTGAGCGCGGCGGGGAGCACCGTCTCGATCGAGATCTTGCTCAGCGTCTTGTTGGCCACATGCTCCTGCTGGAGCGTGGTCTCGAGCAGGGCGGCGATCTCCTCGTGGCCCAGGATCAGGGCGAAGGTCTTGACGTTGCCGTAGGCCGCCATCTCGTAGTGCTCCACCCGCTGCGCACTGGCGATGAGGCCGGCATCGAGCACGGCAGGCGCACCCTCCTCCTCCATCATCTCCGCCGCTTCCTGAATCAGCCCATCGATCGCCGGGCACTTCTTGGCCTTGGGCGCCACGCCCAGCGCCTCGAACACCTGCTCCAGCCGGGTGACGTGCTCCGTGGTCTCGGCGAGGTGGTTGGTGAAGGCCGTCTTGAGCTCGGGATCGTTGGCGGCCTTTGCCATCTTCGGGAGCGCCTTTACCAGGTGCTGCTCGGCATAGTAGATGTCCTGCAGCTGTTCGATCAGCAGAAGTTCGAGATTGTCGAGTGACATGATCATGCTCCTGTATGGCTATGGGTCTGGAGGGACGGCCCTGGGTCGAGACTTGGAGCCTTCCCGGTGAGTCATCCTCGTTGTCGGGGTGTCGAGAAAACACCCAGGCGCGGTGGGTCAGGCTGACGCCTGATCGGCTAGCGCGCGTGATCCGCCACGGCGGTCACCCCGCTCTTGCGGGCACAGTGGGCGCAGCAGTAGTAGATGCCCGCTGCTTCCACGCCGTGACCGACAATCCTGCATCCGCAGTGGTCACAGACTGGCGCCAGCATATGGATGGCGCACTCGAAACTGTCGAAGCTGTGGGTGGCCCCACCGATCGTCACCTGAAACGAGTGCGCATATTCATTGCCGCACATTTCACAGGCCGCCATGCTTTCCTCCGTTGATCAATTCGTTCAATGCCTGGTGACGTGCACCTCCTGCCTCATCACGCCGGACGGGTGATGAGGCAACGCATCCGCCACCAACGCCAAAAAGGCGCGATCGAGAGCTCCGACTGGAGCCCGATCACGCCTTCATCTGCCGAGGCCACCCTGCAACCCCGTCCGACAAGGTGGAATGCCCGCTGAGGCATTCCGCTTTTCACCGCCCCGCACAGTAAGCAGCCGTCCGCGGATCAGCAAGTCTTGGGAAGCCCTGCCGCTCGCCTTACGCCGTCATCCCGAGGCTGGAAGCAGCGGAAGAATCAGGTAACATCGGGTGACACCGCCGGGAGGAGGTGCACGGTCAGCAGCATGTCACTGCTCTCGAGTGCACGCAACGAGTGGGGGAGTCCCGGCGCCAGTGCGAGCAGCTCGCCCATTCCCAGCTCGAGGCGTTGATCCTCCACCACCACCTCCAGCCGGCCCGTGAGGACGTGGATGGTCACCGCTCCCTCGGCCCGGTGCTGCTTCATCTGGCCGTTGACCTCGAAGGTGAACAGGATCACCGTCACCGGGCCGTGGCGGACAATCGCCAGCTGCCGGTGGCCCGCGACGGAGGGATGGGGCTCGGCGCGGAGCCGCTCGGCGACGGCGGCCAGAGCGAACATCTGGACCGGCGGCGCGAGCCGGTCATCAGGGTGCTGGCGGAGCCGATCAGGGGAATTCATGTTGGGGCCTAGTTGGAAAGATGAATGCAGCGGGGTACGGGGCAACCTTGCCGGCCTGCGGAGAGCCGGTATCTTCGAAACGTCCGCCCGATCGGGCGCCTCTCCGAACCTCACATCAGCAGAGCAACCGGCTGTGCAACATGAAGAAGAAGCCAGCGACCGCTGCTGACACGGCCGTTCCATCGGCTGTCCCCCGGGATCACGGGCGGAGCGCCGCACCGGACTCCGAAGCAGCGGCCCGTCTCCCCGCGGAACGCAGCTTTCCCATCGTCGGCCTTGGAGCGTCGGCCGGCGGACTCGCGGCGTTCGAGGCATTCTTCCGCGCCCTGCCCGCCGATTCCGGGGTGGACATGGCGTTTGTCCTGGTGCAGCACCTCGCCCCGGATCACCCCAGCATACTCACCGAACTGATCCAGCGGTATACCACGTTGCCGGTCCACGAGGTCACGGACGGTGTGACGGTGCAGCGCAACTCCATCTATGTCATCCCGCCGAACCGGGACCTGGCCTTCCTGAACGGCACGCTGCACTTGCTCGAACCGGTCGCACCACGAGGCCAGCGCCTCGCGATCGACTTCTTCTTCCGGTCACTGGCGCAGGATCAGCATGAGCGGGCGATCGCCATCGTGCTGTCCGGCACCGGGAGTGATGGGACGGGGGGCGTTCGGGAGATCAAAGGCGAGGGCGGCATGGTGATGGCGCAAGCGCCAGATTCCACCGACTTCGACGGCATGCCACGGAACGCGATCGCCACCGGCATGGTGGACTTCGTGCTCTCGCCCGCCGAAATGCCGGGCGAGCTCCTCGCCTATTGCGGGCATGCCTTTGGCCGGGCTCCCAACGCGTCCTCGCGCACGACAACGGGGACGTCGGCGGCACTGCACAAGATCTTCGTCCTGCTGCGGGCCCAGACCGGTCACGATTTTTCTCAGTACAAGCAGACCACGATCGCCCGCCGGGTGGAACGGCGCCAGGCGGTTCACCGCATCCAGGAGGTGGATGCCTATGTGCGGCTGCTGCAGCAGAGCCCGGGGGAAGTGGACGCACTGTTTCTCGATCTGCTGATCGGCGTCACCAGCTTCTTCCGCGACCCCGAGGCGTTCGCCGCGCTCGAAGCCCATGTGATCCCCAGCCTGTTCGCGAACCGACCCGCTGATGCCGCAGTGCGGGTCTGGGTGCCCGCTTGCTCGAGTGGCGAGGAGGCCTATTCCATCGCCATCCTGCTCATCGAGTACCAGAATGCGGCCAAGCGTAACTGCAAGTTGCAGGTGTTCGCCACGGATATCGACCGCCGGGCCATCGACTGCGCCCGGATCGGTCGCTACCCGGCGAGCGTCGCGGCAGACCTCACGCCGGAGCGGCTGGCGCGATTTTTCACGCTGGAGGAGGACGGCACCCACTATCGCATCCAGAAGCGGGTCCGAGACGTGCTGGTGTTCTCCGAACAGAACGTCGTCCGGGACCCACCCTTCTCCAGGCTCGACCTGATCAGTTGTCGCAACCTGCTGATCTATCTCGGTGGAGACCTTCATAAGCGGCTGATCCCGCTGTTCGACTATGCCCTGCGCCCTGGCGGGCATCTCTTCCTCGGCACGTCGGAGACCATCGGGGATTTCGGCAGTCTGTTCAGCACGGTCGATCGCAAGGCGAAGATCTATCAGGACCGGGATGACGGTCACGTCCGGTTGGGCGGTGGCGGGCGGTTTCTCTCGCCGGTGCTGCCCGCGGGGGTGCCGCGTCGCGCACCCAGACGGACGGCGCCCAATGCTGATAGCCGTCTGCGCGAACTGACCGAAAGCGCCTTGCTGCAGCACCAGGCCCTGGCGGGCGCGCTGGTCAACGACCGCGGCGATATTCTCTACCTCCACGGGCGGACCGGCCAATACCTGGAGCTCGCCTCGGGCGAGCTCGAGACCAACATCCTGAAAATGGCGCGCGATGGGCTGAACCGACCGTTGGGTGTTGCCCTGCGGCGCGCGGTGGCGCGGAAGGAGCGAGTGTATCAGCCGGGGCTGTCGGTCAAGACCAACGGAGACTTTACGCTGGTCGACCTCACGGTCCAGCCGGTGGACACCGGCCGCGGTGAGGGCGGCGAGTCAGTTGTTTTCCTGGTGATCCTGGAGGCGGCCGCGACGCCCCTGTCCGACCCCGCCCTGCCGGTCCAGGCGGTGGAGGGGGAGGACCCGAGCCAGCCCGTCGACGCCCGTATCGAGGCGCTGACGCGTGAGCTGCGAATGAAGGAGGAGAGTCTGCAGATCTCCAACGAGGAGCTGGAGACCAGCAACGAAGAGCTGAAATCCTCCAACGAGGAAATGCAGTCAGTGAACGAGGAGCTGCAATCCACCAATGAGGAGATGGAAACCTCGAAGGAGGAGCTGCAGTCGGTGAACGAGGAGCTGTCGACCGTCAACGTCGAACTGCAGAGCCGGGTCGCCGATCTCTCGCAGGCCAACAACGACATGAACAACCTGCTCGCCGGCACCGGCGTGGGCACGATCTTCGTCGGTCACGGGCTGCAGATCAAGCGCTTCACGCCCTCGGTCACCCAGCTCATCAACCTGATCCCGACCGACGTCGGGCGGTCGGTGGGTCACATCGTTTCCAACCTGCTGGGGTACAATCACCTGGTGGAAGACGTCCAGCGCGTGCTGGACACGCTGGTTCCCATGGAGGTCGAGGTCCAGAGCAAGGCGGACAAGTGGTTCCTGTTGCGGATCCGCCCCTATCGGACGCTGGAGAACGTAATCGAGGGCGCCGTCATCACTTTCACCGACATGACGGACATGAAGCAGGCGCAGGCGGCGCTGATCGAATCGCGGGCGCTGGAACGTCTCGCCGTCGTGGTACGCGATTCCAACGATGCGATCACCGTGCAAGCGCTGGACGGTCGCATCCTGGCCTGGAATCCCGGCGCGCAGCGGATGTACGGCTGGAGTGAGGCGGAGGCGCTGGCCATGAATATCCGGGACCTGATCCCCGAATCGCAGCGGGAGGCGGCGCTGGCCATGGTGCGACAGCACAGCCGGGCGGAGGTGCTGGCGCCGTATCATACGCAACGGATCGCGAAGGACAGCCGCATCATAGAGGTGTGGCTCACCGCCACCACGCTGATCAACCAGGCCGGCGAGGTGTACGCGATTGCAACCACGGAAAGGGCGACCACATGATGGAGGTATCGCATGCCTGAGTCCGACAGCCACCCCCGGGTGCGGGCCCATCGCAACGGGCCGCCACCGATCAGTTCAGCGGAGGCGCTGCGCCACCGGGCCGACGAGATCGCGCAGGCCCGGGGACTGGTGCACGCGGAGGCCCCGGACCAGTTGGATTCGGCGGCGGCGGAACAGGTGATTCACGAACTGCGGGTCCATCAGATCGAGCTCGAGCTGCAGAACGAGGAGCTGCGTCGCACGCAGGAGTCACTGGAACGATCTCGAGCACGGTATTTCGACCTGTACGACCTGGCGCCGGTGGGGTACTTCACGTTGCGCGAGGATGGCGTGATCCTGGAGGTCAATCTCACCGGGGCCCGCCTGCTCGACGTGACGCGCGCCGCGCTGGTCGAGCAGCCGTTGACCCTGTTCATCCTCCCCGAGGATCAGGACACCTTCTACTTCGCGTTCAGGCAGCTGGTGAATGCGGGGAACGAGCAGGCGTTCGAGCTGCGAATGGCGAAGAGCGACGGGCGCCCCTTCTGGGTGTGGATCGAGGGAGCTCCCGCGCTGGACGATGATGGGACCACCGTGCTGCGCATGATGATGACCGACATCACCTTTCGCAAAATGTCGGAACAGGCGTTGCGTGCGGCGGACGCGCTGCGTGCCAGCTGGACGTACTACCGCCAGATCGCCGAGTCACTGCCGCAGCTGGTGTGGACCAGCGGTGCGGATGGCGCGTGGGACTATCTCGGTCCGCAATGGATGCAGTACACCGGATTTCCCGCGGAGGAACAGCTGGTGCTGGGCTGGTCGCGACAATTGCATCCCGATGACCGTGCGGCCGCGATCATCGACTGGAATCGCGCGGTCAGTGCCGGCACGGTGTTCGACGCCGAGTTCCGCATTCGCCGATGGGACGGCAGCTATCGCCGGTTCAAGTGGCGCGCGGTGCCGCTGCGCAATGACGCGGGGGCCATTGTCAGGTGGTTCGGGGCCAATACCGATCTCGACGGACCGCCGACGGCGGAGACGGAGTGAGGGCGATGGGTGACGCAGCCTATCGCTGGGTCCAGCGGATCTCCACCCCGTCGCCCGATCCCACCGCCTGCTTGAGCAGCGCGAGCAGGTGATCGGTGGCCCCCCCGTCCTCGGCCAGCAGGTCGATGGTGCCCTGGTCGATGAAGTAATCGTTGTCGTCGATCGAAGTTTCCTCGAGCGCATCCTGCAGGAACTTGAGCTCCGCCTCGGTGATGCTGCCGATCAACGCCTTCGATTCACGGTCATGCAGATCGATCATGGTCGTCCTCACGATGCGGAAGGCTCATTGCTGAGCGGTGGCGGGTCTGGGCCCGCGGAAACTGATCCGGTTGCGGAGCGGGCAGGGGGTGTTGTGACTGGCCTTCATTACAATGTGATCGCGACGTCACACCCTTCATGACATTCTGGTTATGCGGTGCTGACCGTGACGGCGAGTCTAGCGGTTTGCTGCACCGCAGTATATTCTACAGCCGAAGCAATAGCGATCGCGGAATTGCGGCCGCAACAGATCTGGCTCATTTCGAATCAGCGCCACCGCGCCACCGCGCCACCGCG
>JBDTMI010000030.1:0-43904 GCA_039934355.1 Gemmatimonadales bacterium | reverse complement strand
AGACCCGCCCGTAGAGACCCGCCCTACAAAGCCGCCGTACAGACCACGATTACAGCAGGCGAGCCGGTGCCACCTGGGAAGCGCCCCAGGCTGGCACGAGCACCGCGAGAAGGGTGACATCGGGCAGGAGGGGCGCCGGTGCGGCGACCGCGGCGGTCACCACCGCGAGAAGAGCGGAGCGGTTACTTCCCCGCCCCGTGGCACTTCTTGTATTTCTTGCCCGAGCCGCAGGGGCAGAGTTCGTTCCGGCCGACTTCCGGTCCCCCGCTGCCGCTGCTGGGCACGAGCGGGCCGCGATTGGTAGTGATGGGCGGCGGCGCCGGCAATCGAGGACCAACGACCGGCGGCGGGGTCGCACGCGCTTCGGGGGCGAACATATCGTCCGATCCGGAGGCGGGTGGGCCGGCGTCGACGCGCGGCGCGGGCCGCTGAGGGGCGGGTCGCGGCGCTTCGGCGGACACCTGAATCTTGAGAAAGCGCTCGGTAAACGTCGCGTGGATGTCGCGCATGAGGTCCTCGAACATCTCGAAGGCCTCCTTCTTGTATTCCACCAGCGGGTCGCGCTGCCCGTAGGCGCGGTATTGGATCGCGTTGCGGAGCTGGTCGAGATCGTAGAGATGGTCCTTCCACTTCTCGTCCAGCACCGTGAGCATGACGGTCGACAGCACCTGGTGATCGACGTCGCTGGCCCCGACCTGTTTCCCGAAATCGATCAGGTAGTCCAGCTTGCGCTGGAACGTCTCGCGGCCGGCATTGCGCGCTGCGGTGAGCAGCAGCGTCCGGGTCGGCGTCTTTCCGGCCTCCCCGATGTCGTCCGCCTGCACCAGGTACTGCTGGAGCAGCATGGTCTGGATTCCGCCACGATCCCAGTCCTCCGGCTTCTCCACGTCGACCAGCGACAGGGTGACGACCCGTTCAACGGCCTGGTCCACCATCCGGGTGGCTTCCGCCTTGAGCTGCTCGCCCCGTTCCAGGGCGAAGAGCCGCAGCGAGTAGACGACTTCGCGCTGCTGGTTCATGACGTCGTCGTATTCCAGCAGGCGCTTCCGGCTCTGGAAGTTCTGCAGCTCGACCCGCTTCTGTGCCTGACTGATGGCCCCCGTCACCCAGCGATGGGAGATGACCTCGTTCTCCTCCGCCCCGCCCTTGTCCATCCAGCCCGCGATCCGGTCGGAGCCGAACATCCGCATCAGATCGTCTTCCAGCGACAGGAAGAAGAGCGAGCGTCCGGGATCGCCCTGCCGGCCCGCACGGCCGCGAAGCTGGCGGTCGATGCGGCGGGATTCGTGCCGTTCGGTGCCGATGATCTGCAGCCCGTCGGTGTCGTCCACCTTCAGGACTTCGCTGCCCAGTTTGATGTCGGTGCCGCGGCCCGCCATGTTGGTCGCGATGGTAATCGCTTTCCCGGCGCCGGCGTTGGCGACAATCTCCGCTTCCCGCTGATGGTACTTCGCGTTCAGCACTTCATGCTTGAGGCCGCGGCGCTTGAGCTGACGCGACAGGGTCTCCGACATCTCCACGCTGACGGTGCCGATGAGGATCGGCAGGCCGGCGCCGTGCAGTCGCTCCACCTCATCCAGGATGGCGTTGTTCTTCTCCCGCCGGGTCTTGTAGATCCGGTCTTCCTCGTCCAGGCGGCGCACCGGCCGGTTGGGCGGGACCACCGCGACATCGAGGCCGTAGATCGAGTAGAACTCCTGCTCCTCGGTCTCCGCGGTGCCGGTCATGCCGGCGAGCTTGTCGTACATGCGGAAGTTGTTCTGGATGGTGATCGTGGCGAGCGTCTGGGTCTCGCCCTTCACCTGCACCCCTTCTTTGGCCTCCACCGCCTGATGCAGTCCGTCCGCCCAGCGCCGGCCCGGCATCACGCGGCCGGTGAACTCGTCCACGATCACCACCTGGCCATCCTGGACCAGGTAATCCACCTCGGGCTCGTACAGTACATGGGCCTGCAGCAGCTTGTGGATGATGTGCAGCTTTTCGCTCTTGATGGCGTACTCGCCCTCGACTTCTCGCCGGCGTGTGACTCGCTCGGCGGGCGTCAGACTCGGATCCTTGTCGATGGCATGCACCAGCTCGGAGATGTCCGGCACGATGAACAGATGCGGTTCGTTGGGCGACATCGTCGCCGCCCCCTGGTCCGTCAGGTGCACCGAGTGGCCCCGTTCATCGAGCACGAAGTACAGCGACTCCTCGAGGTCCCGCATGGTCTGATTGCGGGTGGGCAGCTTGCGGTCGGCGATATGATCCAGCTCCACCCGCTGCACCGCGGTCTTCACGCCCGTCTCATTCAGGATCTTGAGCAGCTTCTTGTTCTTGGGATTGCCCAGCCGGGCGATATACAGCTTGAGCGCCGCCTCCGGGATCTTCTTCGGATCGTCCAGCAGCGGCTCCGCCTCGGCCAGCAGGGTGTTGACCACCGCGGTCTGTTTCCGGACCAGCTCCACCACCTGCCGGCTGTGTTGCTGGTATTTGTCGTCGGTCTCGTTGCCCACCGGTCCCGAGATGATCAGCGGCGTGCGGGCCTCGTCAATGAGAATCGAGTCCACTTCGTCGATGATGGCATAGGCATGCTCCCGCTGGACCCGCTGGTCCAGCGAAAAGACCATGTTGTCGCGCAGATAGTCGAAGCCGAATTCGTTGTTGGTGCCGTACGTGATGTCCGCATTGTATGCGGCACGGCGCTGGGGCGAGGAGGGTTCAGTATCGTCGAGACAGGCCACCGTCAGGCCGAGGTAGCCGAAGACGTGCCCCATCCACTGGGAGTCGCGGCGGGCCAGGTAGTTGTTGACGGTGACGAGGTGGGCGCCGCGGCCCGTCAGGGCGTTCAGGTACAGTGGCAACGTGGCGACAAGCGTCTTTCCCTCGCCGGTGCCCATCTCCGCGATCCGGCCCTGGTGCAGCACAATCCCGCCGATCAGCTGCACGTCGTACGGCACCATGTCCCAGGTCATCTCGCGGCCCGTGACCATGACGGGGCTGCCGCCGAGACGGCGACACGCCTCCCGCACCGTGGCGAACGCCTCGGGCAGCAGATCGTCGAGCGCGAGCACCAATCCTTTCTTGTACTCATTTTCGAGCTGGTGCGCCCGGTCATCGAGACGATCCCGTTCCGCCGGATCGGCACAGTCGTGCCGAGCCTGCCGGACCCGGTCGAGCTCCGCCTTGGTCGTGCCCGTCTTCTCGGCGATTCGGCCCCGAAACACTGCCGTCTGGGCCTGAATCTGGTCGTTGGAGAACAATTTCAGCGCCTCTTCGTGCCGCTTGATCGCGTCCACGAGGGGCTGCATCTTCTTGACTTCACGTTGAAATCGGGTCCCGAAGACCTTGGTAATGATCGTCTTAAGCATCGGGCAAATATAACCCTTCCCCGCTGATGAACTCGGCGACCTTCTCCGGCACCCAGTAGCGGATCGATCGACCCGTTGCCGCGCGCTCGCGCACCATCGTGGCGGAAATGTCGATGGCCGGAACGGCAACGACACGTGCCGGCCAGGGCAGCTCGCACGGCACCGTTCCGGGGCGCGCCACCAGGATCCACTCCGCCAGCCCCGGTAGCGCGTCCGGCTCGCGCCACTTGCCGAGGTCTCTCGCCGTATCGGCACCGACGATCACGGCAAACCGCGCTTTGGGCTCCCGGTGCCGCAGGGCGCGCAAGGTATCGACGGTGAAGGATGGCCCCGGACGATCGAGTTCGATCGTGTCGAGGATGAAGCGCGGCTCGCCGGCGATGGCGAGCGCGACCATCTTCGCCCGTGCTGCCGCGGGCGCCTGGTGCAGGCCCTGCTTGAAGGGTTGCTGTCCCGTCGGGAGGAAACGCAGCTGCTCCAGACCGAGCGCCTCGAGCACGGCCTGGGCGACCAGCAGGTGGCCGTGGTGAATTGGGTCGAACGAACCGCCGAACAGACCGATCATGTCCCGCCCGGCGTCATCGCATCTCCCGGCACCGGCCGGTCAGGTGCCCGCGGCCGCACTGTCCACCGGTGCAGGGCAGCTCTGGGCCAGCCCTTCCGTCGTGGGGTGAAACCGCCGGATGTATCCGCAGGTCTCCTGCAGATCCTCGGTGTAGCCCACGATCCGGTACGCCGCCACCAGCTTCAACAGGGCCGCGGGCGTCACCGAGGCGCGCGGATAGGTGGCGACGAGATCTTTCAGGTAGAGGATCGCCGAATCGTACGCCTTGAGCCGGATATAGAACTCGGCCGAGCGCAGCTCCTTGCGGGCAAAGAGCTCTTCGAGCTGGGCGATCTGCAGCCGGGCGCGTGCCGCGGCGGGCACGTCGGGATATCGGTTGAGCAGTTCCTGATAGGTGGACAGCGCGGTCTGGCCGTAGGTCGGATCCAGCTCGGGCTTCCGCCACAGGTCGGCATAGGCGTCGCCGGCGCGGAGCAGCGCCTCCGGGGCCAGGTGCGACAGCGGCGAATCATCCGACACGCGGCGGAACTCTCTCGCCGCCTGCAACTGATTCTTCTGCGCAAAGTAGCATTCGGCCAGTCGGAAGTGCGCCGCGACCGCCAGCGTATCGGTCGCGGGGACCTCGAGGGTCACTCGCTCGAACAGCGTGGCGGCGTCACGCCACTTTCCGTGGGTGAATTTCGCCATGGCCCGGCCCCAGAGGGAATCGAGCTCGGCGCCGGAGACTTCGGTCCGCAACGGCGCCGGCGTCCTGGGCTGATTCCCATGACTACAACCAGAAAGCACCAGCAGTACCACGACCAGCGCGCGAGAAGCCACCTGCTGCATAACGTACGTCCTTACTGAGAATCCGCCGTGGCCGCCGCGGCGCCCAATCGGGCGAGTCGCTGACCTGCCTGCGTGGCGAAGGAATCGCTCGCGCTGGCATCCAACACATCCTGGTAGGCGATGGTCGCCCCGAGCAGATCACCCTGCGCCACCCTGGCGTCGCCCAACCCGAGCAGCGCACTGCGGCCCCGCTCGGAGGTGGAGTCCACCGAGAGCACCCGACTGAACCACCGCGCCGCGACCTCCGGCCGGTCGATCGCCAGCGCCTCGTGCCCGAGTTGCAGCCCACATCCCCCCAACCCTGCCACTCCACGGGCGCGGATGAGCGGGTCCCGCGAGCGTCGCAACACGGATTGAAAGGCGTCGGCGGCATCCCCGCAGGCCGTCGTGGCCTGCAGCGCCTCCGCATACCCCACCAGCATCTGATCCACCGTGACCGCGTCGCCGGCAGCCGCGAGCGCCAGCGGACCCAGCGCGGCTGCATCCGCTTCCGGCAGCCGCCCGCCGCGAATCACCGCCAGCGTCTGGGAGCCACTGACCCGTTCCGGCGCGAGCTTGCGCAGAGCACCGAGGGCCAGCTGCAGCGCCGCCGGCACATCGTCCCGGCTTGCCGCGAGGGCCACCTGTTCCAGCCCGCGCGCCGCTTCCGTCGCCCGGGTCGGATCGAGCGTGGCCAGCTTGACGTAGGCCTCGGCGGCCTCGTGATAGTCCCCAGTGCGGAGGGCAGCCGCGGCGAGCTTGGCCCACGCTCCGGTCGCCTTGGGGTCGCGGACCGTGGCCCGATACTCCCCCAACGCATTGGCGTATTCCGCCTGGGCATACGCGGTGTCGCCAAGGCGCTCATGATCCGCGGCTGAACCAGTGCAGGCAACGGCCAGCAGGAGCAGGAGCAGCCAGCCTCTCACTCGGCCGCCCGCTCCAGCATGGCGAGGTAGGCTTCGACCCGGGCATTCTTCGGCTTGGCGAGGAGGCATTCCCGCCAGACCTGTTGGGCCCCGGTCGCATCGCCGGAGAGATACCGGGCGAGTCCGAGGGAGGCGAGCGCGTCGATGAAGTTGGGGCGGTCGCGCACCACCGATTCCAGCTCTTCGCGGGCGGCAAGGACATCGCCCGTTTCCAGCAGTGCCCGGGCGAGCTTGTAGCGCAGGTCGGCGAACGCGGGGCCAAGGGCGACCGCACGGCGGTACTGCTCGATGGCCTCGGTCATGGCACCGGACTCGGCATACGCCGACGCCAGCATTGCGTGCTGATTGGCGAGATTCGACGCGACATGCGCCGGGAAGCCGGACGGCTGCTTCTCGTTGTGGGACGCGGCGTGCCGGAAGGCGTCGGCTGCCTCCTCGGTGCGTCCCAGGTCGTTCAGCAGAATCCCGCGATGAATGTGGGCCTCGATGTAGCGCGGATTGAGCTCCAGCGCGTGGGCGAAGTGTTCCAGGGCCCGCTGCGGCTGCCCCAGCATCGCATAGCACAGGCCGAGCAGATGGTGGCAGTCGGCGAAACTGCGGCCGGACTCCACGATGTCCTGCAGCAGGTGCACCGCGCCGTAGTAATCCTGCAGCGCGAAGCGGTCGCGGGCCTGATTGATCAGCGGTTCGTCACTGACGCGCATGAGTCTCTCGATACCAGGCAACAAAGCGTCGAATACCTTCGGGAAACGACGTGGCCGGACGGTAGCCGAGCAGCTGACCGGCATGGGTGAGGTCGGCCGAGGTGAGCCGGACATCGCCGGGTTGCCGGGATGACTGTTCAATGCGCGGCGTCACGCCCAGCGCCGAGGCAATCTCGGCGATCATGCGGTGCAGCGGAATGATCTCATTGCCGCCCAGATTGACGATGTCGAGCCCGACGGGTGCACCGGCGGTCCAGTCGACCGCGGCCACGACCCCCGCGACGATGTCATCAATATAGGTGTAGTCCCGCGCATCGCTGCCATCACCGAACATGGTGATGGTCTCCCCGGCGTGCATCCGCCGGGTAAAGCCGTGGATGGCGAGGTCGGGACGCTGCCGCGGACCGTAGACGGTGAAGAACCGGAGCGCGATCACCCGCAGCCCCTGGTGGCGTGCCAACGCTTCGATCATGAGCTCGCCGGCGCGCTTGGTCGCCGCGTAGGGCGAGATCGGGTGCATCGCCGGGGCATCCTCACGGAAGGGCGCCGGGGTGTCGTCGCCGTAGACCGAGGAGGATGAACCGAACACGATCCGGGTTGCACCGGCCTGATGCGCTGCGTCGAGCAGCGACTGGGTGCCGGCCAGGTTCGCGCGGGTATACCCGGCGGGGTCCGCCAGCGAGGGCCGCACGCCCGCCTTCGCCGCCAGGTGCACGAGCACGGTCTCGGGCGTCAGCAGTGGCACCAGCGCGGCGGTGTCCAGCAGATCGAGCTCGTGGAAGCGGTAGCCGGGATGGGCCCGCGCCACGGCCAGGTTGCTTTCCTTGACTGGTCGGGGATAAAAGGGATCGAAGTTGTCGATCCCGATCACGGTATCTCCCCTCGAGAGGAGCCGTTCGACCAGATGGGAGCCGATGAAGCCCGCAGCCCCGGTGACGAGAACGCGGGTCACTTGGAGAGGTGATCGCGGAAGTAGGCCGCGGTGCGCTGCAATCCTTCCTCGAGCGGAACCTTCGCCTCCCATCCGAGCAGGGTGCGCGCTTTCGTGATATCCGGCTTGCGCACCTTGGGGTCATCAGTCGGCAGCGGACGCTGCTCGATCTTCGACTTCGACCCGGTGATCTTGAGCACCAGCTCGGCCAATTGCCGCACGGTGAATTCGTTGGGATTGCCGATATTCACCGGATCGGTGTGATCGCTCATGAACAGCCGGTAGATCCCGTCGACGAGATCCGAGGCATAGCAGAACGACCGGGTCTGCTGCCCCTCGCCGTAGATGGTGAGCGGATCGCCCTTGAGGGCCTGGACAATGAAGTTGGACACTACCCGGCCGTCACGGGCCCGCATGCGGGGACCATAGGTGTTGAAGATCCGCACGATGCGGGTATCGATCCCGTGGTACCGATGGTACGCCATGGTAATCGCCTCGGCGAAGCGCTTGGCCTCGTCGTAGACGCCGCGCGGCCCGACCGGATTGACGTGGCCCCAGTAGCTCTCGGGCTGGGGGTGCACCTGCGGATCGCCGTACACTTCCGAGGTCGAGGCGAGAAAGAACCGCGCGCCCTTCGACTTGGCCAGGCCCAGCGCATTGTGGGTGCCGAGCGACCCGACCTTGAGCGTCTGGATGGGCAGCTCGAGGTAGTCGATCGGACTGGCGGGCGACGCGAAGTGCAGCACGCCGTCCAGCGGGCCATCGACCTGGATGTAGCGACTCACGTCGTGCAGGACGAAACTGAAGCGCCGGTCGTCCTTCAATTGCGCCAGATTCTCGCGCGCGCCGGTGATCAGGTTGTCCATCCCGATGACTTCATGCCCTTCCGCCAGAAAGCGATCGCTCAGGTGCGAGCCCAGGAATCCCGCGGCCCCGGTGATGAGGATTCTCATGCGCTTCTCCGTCCGATGCCGTGATATTCGAAACCGAGCGTCGCCATGCGCGCCGGATCGTAGAGATTGCGTCCATCCACCACGAGCGGGCGGCGCAGCAACCCGAGCAGCCGTTCAAAGTCGGGATTGCGGTAGACCAGCCATTCGGTGACGATCGCGAGTCCGTCCGCGCCATTCGCCGCGCTGTAGGGATCGGCGGCGTAGATCACCCGGTCGCCCAGATAGTGGCGCGCCGTTTCCATCGCCTTGGGATCGTGCGCCTGCACCCGGGCCCCGGCGGCGAGCAGCGACTCGATCAGGGTGATCGCCGGGCTGTCCCGCATGTCGTCGGTCTCCGCCTTGAACGCCAGGCCCCACACCGCGAGCGTCTTGCCGCGAAGTTCGCCCCCGAATGCGACGCGCAGTTTCTCGAACAGGACCTGCTTCTGCCGCTCGTTGACCCGCTCCACGGCGTCGAGAATTTCAAACGACATGCCGACATCGCCGCCGGTGCGGATGAGCGCCTTCACATCCTTGGGAAAGCAGGACCCGCCATAACCCGGACCGGGAAAGAGAAACGCGGACCCGATGCGGCGATCGGTCCCGATCCCCTTGCGGACGTGATTGACGTCCGCCCCCACCCGCTCGCAGAACATCGCGATCTGGTTCATGAAGGAGATTCGCGTCGCCAGCATGGCATTGGCGGCATACTTGGTGACTTCGGCCGACGGAATATCCATGAAGAGCACCGGATTCCCGGTGCGGACGAAGGCGCTGTAGACCTCGCTCATGACCTCGCGCGCGTCGTCGGTGTCGACCCCGATCACAATCCGGTCCGGCTTCATGAAGTCATCGATCGCCGCCCCTTCCTTCAGGAATTCCGGGTTGGAGCAGACGCTGAACCCGGTCGTCGTTTCGGCCTTGACCGCAGCGCGCACCCGTTCCGCCGTGCCCACCGGCACGGTCGACTTGGTCACCACGATTTTGGGCGTGTTCATGTGCTGCCCGATGGTCTTCGCCACCGCGAGGACATGCTGCAGGTCGGCGGAGCCGTCCTCGCCCGGCGGCGTCCCCACCGCGATGAAGACGACCCGGGCGCGCTCCACGGCGGCTCCGACATCGGTCGTGAAGCTCAGCCGCCCCTCCGACTGGTTGCGGCGGACCATCTCCTCCAATCCCGGCTCGTAGATCGGGATGTCGTTGGTCTGGAGCCGCACGATCTTCCGTGCATCGATGTCGACGCAGGACACGTCGTTGCCCGTCTCGGCCAGGCATGCGCCGGTCACGAGTCCCACATATCCGCTGCCGATAATCGCAATCCGCATCTGCTGCCTCCGCGCCGGAACCGGCTGGCGCCTAACGGTAGAAGGTAACGACGGCCTCGATCACAGTCTGCTGCTGGACCGGTGTCAATTCAGGATAGATCGGCAGGGAGAGCACGTCCCCGGCAGCCTCCTCGGTCACCGGCAGGGTCCCCATCCGGTAGCCCAGGTGGGCAAAGCACGGCTGCAGGTGCAGCGGCAGCGGATAGTAGACCGCGCAGCCGATGCCCTTCGCCTTGAGGTGCACCGCCAGGGCATCACGCCGCTCGGCCCGCACGGTGTACTGATGGAAAATGTGCTCGTTGGTCGGGTCGATCCGCGGGGGACACAGCCCAGCCTGCCCCGTAAAAGCGGCGGTGTAGGTGCCGGCCCGCTCACGCCGGGCTGCACTCCAGCCCGCGAGGTAGGGCAATTTGGCCAGGAGGACCGCCGCCTGCAGCGTATCGAGCCGGCTGTTGTAGCCCACCTCGTCGTGGTGGTACTGTTTGGCCCCGCCATGGGTCCGCAGCCGTCGCAGTCGTCCCGCGAGCGCCTCGTCCTGTGTCAGCATCAGACCGCCGTCGCCCCAGGCCCCCAGGTTCTTGCTCGGGAAGAACGAAATGGTGCCGACCTGTCCCAGCGACCCCGCTGCGCGCCATGCCCCGTTGATCTGGCGCCGGGCACCGATGGCCTGGGCGGCATCCTCGATGATTACCAGCCCGTGGCGTTCCGCAATCGGCAGCAGCGCCTCCATTGGCGCCATCTGCCCGAAGAGATGCACGGCGATGATGGCCCGCGTCTTCGGTGTGATCGCCGCCTCGACCGCGGCCGGATCCAGATTGAATGTGCCGGGATCAATGTCCACGAAGACCGGCGTCCCGCCGGTGTTGTGAATGGTGCCGGCGGTGGCGAAAAACGTGAACGACGGAGTGATCACTTCGTCGCCCGGCTTCAGGTCCAGGGCATGCAGCGGCAGCAACAGTGCATCGGTACCGCTGGCACAGCCGATCCCGTATCGGGTCTGGGACAGCGCCGCAAGCGCCACCTCGAGCTGCCCGACTTCCTCACCGAGAATGAACTGCTGCCGCTCCACCACGCGAAGCATGGCGGGGAGGACGGCATCCTTGATGGAGTCGTACTGGGCGACAAGATCGAGCAGGGGGACGTTCACGCGCCTGTGGGGAACGGGGAATAAAGGGTGAGAGCGGGACCGACCGCCCGCTCCCGACCGCCGCCTGCGAGCGGGCAAGATCTGCGCCCGGGGCGGGCCAAAACTAGCCGCCGACGGCAGGGGGGTCAATCATGCGAAGTTGGCCCTGCTCTTCACGATACGAGGCCCCGCAGACTCGGCAACCCGCCGCGCCATCCCGCAGCGCCAGCCGCTCGCCACACTGACACATCCACCCCACACGCCGGGCCGGGACCCCCACCATCAGCGCAAAGGCGGGCACATCGCTGGTAATCACTGCCCCCGCCCCGATAAACGCGTACTCCCCCAGCGTGACGCCGCAGACGATGGTCGCGTTCGCGCCGATGGAACTGCCCCTCCGGACCAGCGTCGCGCGATACTCGTGCTTCCGGGTGACATGGGCCCGAGGATTCACCACATTCGTGAAGACACAGCTTGGCCCGCAGAAGACATCATCCTCCAGCGTGACGCCCTCGTACAGCGACACGTTGTTCTGGACCTTCACGTTGTTGCCGAGACGAGCCCCCGACATCACCACCACGTTCTGGCCCAGGTTGCAGCGCTCGCCGATCACCGCCCCGGGCATGATGTGGCAGAAATGCCAGATCCTGGTCCCCGCGCCGATGGTGGCACCCGCGTCGACAAAACTCGACTCATGCACGAAATAGTCTGCCATGCTGATCTAGAGCTCCTCGGCGGCCATCGGGACACCCGCGGATGAAATGAGCTTCACTTCCGGCTCGAGCCGCACACCGAAGCGCTGCTCGACAGCGGCTCGCGCCTGCCGCATCAGGGCGCGGACATCCGCCGCCGTCGCCCCGCCGGTATTCACGAAATAGTTCGCATGCATTGAAGAAATCTCCGCACCGCCTACCCGGGCTCCCTTGAGGCCCACCGCATCGATCAGCTGACCCGCGGTCCGCGGACCCGCGCGCTGATCCCAGCTCGGCCCACCAGGATTGCGGAAGACGCTGCCGCAGCAGGGCTGGTTGAACGGCGTGCCCTCCTGCCGCCAGCGGAACAGGGCCGCCGTCTCTTCCTGGATCGTGGCCGGATCCGCGGGCGTCAACTGCACCGTGGTCTCGAGCACCACGCGGTGTCCCAGCCCGCTCGACCGATAGGCGAACGGAATCTCCGCGGCACGCAGCACCCGGTCGGTCCCCTCATTGTCCACCACGATGACCGATCGCACCACCTCCGCCCAGTCGCCTCCGTGACAACCGGCGTTCATGTACACTCCGCCGCCGACGCTGCCGGGGACACCGACGAATCGGTGCAGACCGCTGCACCCGGCCTCGCTGGTTTTCCGCGCCGCGAGGGGCTGAGGCAGCCCCGCCCCCACCCGCCACATACCGTCGGGCAGCGGCGCCAGCTGGTCCAGACCGCGACCGAGGCGGATGACCAGCGCGTCGAGTCCGGCATCGGGAAACAGGAGATTGGAGCCGAGCCCCAGCGCAAACCAGGCGAGACCCCGCTCCCGGGCAAATCGCAAGGCGATGCCCACATCCTCCGCGACGGCGGGCGCGAGAATTGTTGCTGGTCCACCGATCCGATAGGTGGTGTAGCGGGCCAGCGGCTCCGCCTCACGCACCGCGCCGCGCACCAGGGCCCGCAACGCCGCGGCGACGGCGGGCTCGCGTGCGCTGGTCATCCAGCGGCGCGGCTGAGCCGGGCGAGTTCGTGCCACTCCTGCAGCGAACAGACCTCGAGCTGGCGGCTCTTGAGTGCGATGATGGCGTCACACGCGGCGGAGGCGGCCGAGAGCGTGGTAGTGTACGGGATCCGGTGCAGGAGCGCCGCGGCGCGAATGATGTAGTCGTCACGCTGCGTCAGCTTGCCCAGCGGCGTATTGACCAGGAGCTGGACCTGACCGGAGACCAGGAGGTCGACCACGTTGGGACGGCCTTCATACACCTTGAGCACGCGTTCGGCGGGGATCCCGCCACCCCGCAGGTGCCGGGCGGTGCCTTCGGTCGCGAAGATCCGGAAGCCGAGTTCATGCAGCCGCCGCGCGATCGGCACCACGCTCACCTTGTCGTGATCATTGACCGTGATGAACACCGCGCCCTCGAGGGGCAGTGCGCCGTCCGCGGCATGCTGCGCCTTGGCGTAGGCCATCCCGAAGGATTCGGAGATGCCCATCACTTCGCCCGTGGACCGCATCTCGGGGCCGAGGATCAGGTCCACGCCCTGCAGCTTGTTGAAGGGGAAGACGGCCTCCTTCACGGCGACATAGGGCTGACCGAGCCCGTCCTCGAACCCGAGGTCGTCCAGTGTTTTCCCCACCATCACCGATGCGGCCAAGCTGGCAAGTGCGACCCCGGTCGTCTTGGAAACGAAGGGGATGGTGCGTGAGGCACGGGGATTCACTTCAAGGACATAGACCACACCATCCTTGATCGCGTACTGCACGTTGATCAGGCCGACGACCCCCAGACGCAGCGCGAAGGCGCGGGTGTAGACCCGCATCTGCTCCACCTGCTCCGCCGATATCAGGTAGGGCGGGAGCACGCAGGCCGAGTCACCGGAATGAATCCCGGCATCCTCGATATGCTGCATGACGCCACCGATGACGCAGCGCGTGCCATCGCAGATGGCATCGACGTCCGCCTCGAAGGCATCCTCGAGAAACCGATCGATCAGCACCGGATGCCCCGATCCCACTCGGATCGCTCGGCCGAAGTAGTCGCGGAGTGACTGTTCGTCGTAGACAATTTCCATCCCGCGCCCGCCCAGCACGTACGATGGCCGGATCAGCGCGGGGTAACCCACCCGCTCGGCGACCTGCACCGCTTCATCCAGGGAAAGGGCCGTCCCCGCCGGTGGCTGGGTCACGCCGAGCTCGCGCGCGAGTGCCTCGAACCGCTTGCGATCCTCCGCCGCGTCGATGGCGTCGGGCGAGGTGCCGAGGATCCGCACCCCGGCGGCCTCCAGGCCGCGAGCGAGCTTGAGCGGCGTCTGGCCGCCGAGCTGAACCACCACACCGAACGGGTGCTCGATGTGAACGATCTCCAGCACATCCTCGAGCGTGAGCGGCTCGAAATACAGGGTGTCGGAGATGTCGTAGTCGGTGGAGACCGTTTCGGGATTGGAGTTGACCATGACCGTGCGGTAGCCCAGCTCGCGGAAGGCGAGCGTCGCCCGGACGCAGCAGTAGTCGAATTCCACGCCCTGCCCGATCCGGTTCGGGCCGCTGCCGAGAATCATCACAGTGCGATCGCCCTGCGTCTGGGCCTCGTTTTCGTCGTCGTAACTGGAGTAGAGGTACGGCGTCTTCGAGGGGAACTCGCCGGCGCAGGTGTCCACCGTCTTGTAGGCAGGCCGGACGCCGAGTTCATGCCGGATGGCGCGAATGTCCGCCTCGGTCATCTCCCGCAGGTCGGCCAGCTGTTTGTCAGAAAAGCCCAGCTGCTTCATGTGGCGAATCAGGGAGGGCTCGCCGTACACTTCCGCCCGGCCGCGCGCCGCCCAGTCCCGTTCCGCCTCGATCAGTTCCTGCATCTGGCCCACAAACCATGGGTCGTAGCCGGTACGCTCCGCCACCTCCTCCAGCGTCACTCCGAGCAACAGCGCGCGCTTGACCTGGAAGATCCGCTCGGCGGTCGGTGTACGGATCGCGGCCTTGATCGCCTCGACCGAGAGGTCGGTCAGGCGGTCGTCCGCGGGCGTACGGCCCACTTCCCAGCCGGAGCGATCCGCCTCCAGCGCCCGGAAGCCCTTCTGGAAGGCTTCCTTGAAGGTGCGGCCGATCGCCATCGCCTCGCCGACCGCCTTCATCTGCGTCCCCAGTCTGGGGTCGGCGGTGGGAAACTTTTCAAAGGCGAAGCGTGGCACCTTCACCACGACGTAGTCGAGCACCGGCTCAAACGAGGCGGGCGTCGTCTTGGTGATATCGTTGGGCAGTTCGTCGAGGCGGTACCCCACGGCCAGTTTGGCCCCGATGCGGGCAATCGGAAATCCGGTCGCCTTGGAGGCGAGCGACGAGGATCGTGACACACGGGGATTCATCTCGATCACGAGCTGCTCGCCCGTCGTCGGGCTCACGGCGAACTGGATGTTGCAGCCGCCGGCCTCAACGCCGACCTCGCGGATGATCTTGATGGCGCTGTCGCGCATGACCTGGTATTCCCGGTCGGTCAGCGTCATCGCGGGAGCCACGGTGATCGAGTCGCCGGTGTGCACCCCCATGGCGTCGATATTCTCGATGGAGCAGACGATGACGACGTTGTCGGCCCCGTCCCGCATCAGCTCCAGCTCGAATTCCTTCCAGCCGATGACGCTCCGTTCCACCAGCACCGAGCCCACCGGCGAGAGCTCCAGCCCGTGTGCGACGATGGCGCTGAACTCGTCGAGATTGTACGCGATCCCCCCACCCGTCCCACCCAGCGTGAAGGACGGACGGATGATGGCGGGATAGCCGGTCTGCGCGACGGCCGCGAGGCCCTGGTCGAGCGTCCTGATCGTCCGGCCCGGGGGGGTCGCCAGTCCGATGCGCCGCATCGCCTCGGCGAATTCCTGCCGGTCCTCCGCAACACGAATGGCCCGCTCGTTGGCGCCGATCAGCTCGACGCCGTACTTGGCCAGTGTGCCGTCGCGCCAGAGCGCCATGGCGACGTTGAGCGCCGTCTGGCCACCCATGGTGGGCAAGAGGGCATCGGGTCGCTCCCGTTCGATCACACGGGCCACCCATTCGGGCGTCACCGGCTCCACATAAGTCCGATCGGCCAGCTCCGGATCGGTCATGATCGTCGCCGGATTGGAATTCACCAGGATGACCCGATACCCCTCCTCCTTCAGCGCCCGTACCGCCTGGGTGCCGGAGTAGTCGAACTCGGCGCCCTGCCCGATCACAATCGGGCCGGAGCCAAGCAGGAGGATGGAACGCAGGTCAGTCCGCTTGGGCATGCACGACGTCCTCGAGCGTCTGGTCAAAAGAGATGCGGGGCGCCCACCCCGTCACGCTCCTCAGTAGGCCCGCGTCGCCCACGAGGTGCGGCAGGTCCGCGGTGCGGGTGAGCTGGGCATCAACTTCAGGGATGGCGGTGACGCGCAGCAGCTCACCGAGACGCTCGAAAATCGACAGCAGTGATCGACCCACGCCGGAGGCCACGTTGTAGACGTCTCCGGCGCGTCCCCGCGAAAGCAGTGCGACATATGCCGCCACGACGTCGCGCACATCGAGGAAGTCGCGTACGGGCTCCAGGTTTCCGGTCTTCACCACCGGCGCCCCCAAGCGCCGCGCCGCCTTGAGTCGATGCGCGAACGCCGGCACGACATAGCTGTCGGTCTGTCCCGGGCCGGTATGGGGAAAGGTGCGCGCGATCATGACCCGCAAGCCGGTGCGACGGGCCACCTCCATAGCCGCGACTTCCGCCCCCACCTTGCTCGATGCATAGGGCGAGATCGGTGCGAGGGGGTCATCCTCCCGTCGCGGACGCGGGGGGTGAATCACACCGTACACTTCGGCGGTCGACACGAGCAACAGGAGCGGATCACCCGCCCCTGCCTGACGCCGCTGGCCCAGCGCGTCGGCCAGACGAGCCGTGCCGCCGGCGTTGACATCCCAGGCGAGTCCCGGATCGCGCCGCGCTTCCGCGCCGGAGGCAATGGCCGCGAGGTGGATCACCGCGTCGGGAACCTCTTCCACGGCCGAGCGCACCGACGCCGTCTCGCGCAGATCCAGCGGCAGCCACCGCAGCATGCGCCTCGTGGCTTCGGGGAGGAAATCCGGCGGGGTTTCGCCCGGCAGCCGGGTGCCCACCACCTCGTGATTCGCCGCCACCAGCTCCGGGAGGAGCCAGCGCCCGACGAAGCCCGCCGCCCCGGTCACCAGGATCTTCACCCGACGCGCGCCCCGATGCGCTTCAGGTCCGCGTCGACCATCATCCGGACCAGAGTCGCGAATCCCACCGTGGGCCGCCATCCCAGTTCCCGCTCGGCGCGGACCGGATCGGCCAGCAGGTGGTCCACCTCGGCGGGGCGAATGAACTGCGGATCGAGAACCACGTGCTCCCGCCAGTCCAGGCCCGCGTGACTGAAGGCCAGCTCGACCAGTTCCTTCACTGTGTGCGTCTCCCCGGTCCCGATCACGTAGTCGTGGGGCTCGGGCTGCTGCAGCATCCGCCACATCGCTTCGACGTAGTCTCCGGCGAATCCCCAGTCGCGCTGGGAATCGAGATTCCCCAGGCGGAGTTCGGTGGCCAGGCCGCGTTTGATGCGGGCGACGCCGTCGGTCACCTTCCGGGTGACGAACTCGAGTCCGCGGCGGGGCGACTCGTGATTGAACAGGATTCCGCTCACGGCATAGAGCCCGTAGGACTCGCGGTAATTCACCGTGATGTAGTGGCCGTACACTTTGGCCACGCCGTAGGGAGACCGGGGGTAGAACGGGGTCGACTCCCGCTGCGGCGTTTCCATTGCCCGCCCGAACATCTCGGAGGAGGAAGCCTGATAGAAGCGGGCCCGCGGCCAGACCAGCCGGACGGCTTCGAGGATCCGGGTCACACCCAGCGCGGTGAACTCGCCGGTGAGCACCGGCTGGCTCCAGGAGGTGGGGACATACGATTGAGCGGCGAGATTATAGACCTCGTCCGGCTCGGTTTCCTTGAGGGCCACGGTGAGCGAATGCTGGTCCAGCAGATCCGCGGGAATGATCCGGATCCGGTCCAGCAGGTGGTCGATCCGCTCATAGCTGTGGTAGCTGGTCCGGCGGACCACCCCGAACACCTCGTAGCCCTTGGCGAGCAGCAGCTCCGCCAGGTAGGACCCATCCTGACCGGTGATCCCGGTGATCAGCGCCCGCGGCATGGCAGCCTCGTCCTCCCGTATTGTGTCCTCCGGGTCCCCTGGCTATGTTGCTGGGCTGTTTTTCCAGTTGGCAACAGAGCATTTCCGCAAGGATGACGCGTATGGCCCGGGTATGCACCGTCTGCAGCAAGGGACCGATCACTGGCAATAACGTCAGTCATGCCAACAATCGGAAGAAGCGTCGCTGGTACCCCAACCTTCAGACCGTCCGGGTGCTGGTGGAGGGGGCTCCGCGCCGGGTGCAGGTGTGCACCCAGTGCATCAAGTCTAACCGGGTCAAGAAGGCGACCTGAGACCCTGGCACGGGGGCACCAAGCCCCGGTGCCGATCGCACGACTCCCGCGCTCCAGCCCAGAAAAAAGGGGACCAATTGGTCCCCTTCGTTCGTTTCCAGCGTCACGACAATGGATCCAGCTCACTCTGCCAGCAGCTCGATCCGGGCCATCTCCGCTCCGTCACCGGGCCGATGTCCGAGCTTCAGGATGCGAATGTAGCCACCCGGCCGGGCGGCGAACCGCGGCCCGATCTCGCTGAACAGCGTGCTCAGCGCGGCGCGCTCGCGGACCTTCTGCGCTGCTTGCCGGCGGGCGTGGAGGTCCCCGCGACGCGCCAGCGTGATGAGCTTCTCGGCGTAGGGCCGGAGCTCCTTCGCCTTGGCCACGGTCGTCTCGATGCCGCCATGGGTAAACAGGCTCGTCACCATGTTCCGCAGCAGCGCCCGGCGATGTTCCGAGGTGCGGGAAAGCTGACGTCCCTTGGACTGGTGGCGCATCAGCCCTCCTCGCCGCTGTCAACCACCACCCGGGCGGTGGGAGCGGTGCCGGCATTGGTGATCCGGACGTCGCCGTCGGTATCCTCGAACTTCATGCCGAAGTTCAGCACCTGGGCGCGGAGGAGATCCGCGATTTCCTTCAGCGCCTTCTCCCCGACATTCTTGACCTTGAGCAGCTCGTCTTCGGTATAGGCGACAAGATCACCGAGGGTACGGATGTTCGAGTTCTTGAGCGAATTGAGCGACCGGACGGAGAGCCCGAAGTCGTCGATCAGCCGGTTCAGCTTGTCCCGCAGCTGTCCACCGCCGACCAGGGCGACGGGGGCATCCGCGCGGCCGATCGGCACCTTGCCGAACTCGACGAAGTAGCGGAAATGCTCCTGGGCCAGCGCGGCGGAGTAGGCGATCGCATCTTCCGGCGTGATCGTGCCGTTGGTCTCGACGCTCACCGTCAGACGATCGTAGTCGGTACGCTGCCCGACGCGGGTTTCGGCCACCGAGAAGTTGGCCCGGCGGACGGGATTGTAGATCGCGTCGATGCTGATCAGGTCGACCGGGAGCGAGCGGTCGCGCGAATGCAGTTCCGCCTCGACGTACCCGCGACCCTTGTTGACGTACAGCTCGCCGTTCACTTCGCGATCGTCCTGCACCGTGAAGAGCAGGTGATCGGGATTGACGACCCGCACTGAGCCGCTCGGGATGATGTCGCGGCCATAGACCGGCCCGGCGCCATCCTTCTTGATCTTGAGGATCGCCTCATCCACATCGTCCGCGAGGACGAGCGTCAGCGCCTTGAGACGCTGGATGATCTGGTGCACGTCCTCGTGCACGCCCGGGATGGTCTGGTGCTCATGCACCACGCCGTCGAGACGGAAACCCCAGACCGCGCTGCCCCGCAGCGAAGACAGGAGGAGGCGCCGGAGGGAGTTCCCCAGAGTGTAGCCGTAGCCGCGTTCGAGCGGCTGCAGCCGGAATTCCGCGATATTCGGATTGTCGTCGCGCTTGGTCATCTCGACCAGGTGCGGGCGGACCAGTCCGGTCAGGTCAATGGTCATGGTCACTTCGAGTAGAGCTCGACAATGAGCTGTTCCTGCGCATTGAGCGGGATGGAATCGCGCGTCGGCCGCTCGGTCACCTTGCCGGACGCCTTCTCGCTGTCCACCTGGATCCACGAGACCGGCTGACCGCGGGTGGCAAACTCCAGGGCGGAACGCACTGCGACACCGTCACGCAGGGCGGCGCTTACCCGGATTTCCTGGCCCGGCTTCACATTGAATGACGGGACATCGACCCGGTGTCCGTTGATCTCGATATTGCCGTGACGCACCAGCTGGCGCGCCGCCTTGCGGCTGGCCGCGAAACCGAGGCGGAACACCACGTTGTCGAGCCGCGACTCGAGCGCGATGAGCAGGTTGGTGCCCTTGACCCCCGACTCACGCGAGATGCGGTCGAAGGTATTGCGGAACTGCCGCTCGGTGAGGCCGTAGATCCGCTTGACCTTCTGCTTCTCGCGCAACTGCTTGGCGTACTCCGACACCTTCCGCACCCGCCCGCCCGATTGTCCGTGCTGACCGGGCGGATAGCCCCGGCGCTCCACGGCGCACTTCTCGGTGAGGCAGCGGCTTCCCTTGAGGAAGAGCTTGGTGCCTTCACGACGGCACTGCCGACAGCTGGGACCGGTGTAGCGCATGGTCAGACCCGCCGCTTCTTGGGAGGACGGCAACCGTTGTGCGGGATCGGCGTCACGTCCCGGATCGAGGCCACCTTGAGCCCGACGGAGGCGAGGGCCTGGATGGCCGACTCCCGCCCGCTGCCCGGGCCCTGCACCCGAACGTGCACGCGGCGCACCCCGAGATTCATCGCTTCGCGACCGCAGTTCTCCGCGGCGACGGTGGCGGCGAATGGCGTCGATTTCTTGGAACCCTTGAAGCCCGCCTTCCCGGCCGAACCCCAGACCAGGACGTTGCCCTTCATATCCGTGATGGTGACAAGCACGTTGTTGAAGGTGGCGGAGATGTGGGCAATGCCCTCGCTCTCCACCACTTTCTTGCCCTTCTTGGCCGCTGAAGCCTTGGCAGGCGTTGCCGCGGCGGGCGCCGCCGGTACCACAGGGATTTCTGGCGTCGTCATATTACTTCTTCGTCACCTTCTTCTTGCCCGCGATGGCCCGACGGGGGCCCTTCTTGGTCCGGGCATTGGTGTGCGTGCGCTGCCCACGCAGCGGCAGGCCCCGGCGGTGACGAACCCCGCGGTAGCTGCCGATGTCCATGAGCCGCTTGATGTTCATCGCGATTTCGGTGCGGAGGGCACCCTCGACCTTCACCGATCGCTCGATGAACTGCCGGAGGCGGGCCACTTCCGAGTCCGACAGGTCCCGCACCCGGGTGTCGGGACTCACGCCCGTCTCCGCGAGGATGCGATTACTGATCGGACGGCCGATGCCGTAGATGTAGGTCAGGCCGATTTCGACCCGCTTCTCGCGCGGAAGGTCCACGCCAGCGATACGTGCCATCGGTTAACCCTGCCGCTGCTTGTGCTTGGGATTGCGCTTGCAAATGATCCGCAGCGTCCCCTGCCGCCGGACCACCTTGCAATGTTCGCAAATGGGCTTGACACTCGAACGAACCTTCACGGTCTTCTCCGAGAATCCGGTTTGCAATAGAGCTCGCAAGTATACCGGGGGGTTGAGCATATGGCAAGACTTCAGATCGGGTGGAGCTGAGAAGGCAGGTGCCAGGCGATGGGCTGACGGGTGACCGCTACCCTTCCCCTGCCGCCGCCATCTCCCGAAACACCGCCGCCGGGTCTGCGGCATGAATGATGGGCCGGCCAACGACCAGGTGAGTCGCCCCTGCGGCGACCGTCTCGCCGGGACCCGCGGTTCGGGCCTGATCGCCAGCCGGGTCACCGGGCCGGCGGATGCCAGGCACAACCAACCAGGCGCCCGGCCCTGATTCACCCCGCACCGCCCCCACCTCCAGGGGAGAACAGACGACTCCTCGAAGCCCCGCCTTGCGCGCGGCGCGGGCCAACCGCCGAACCTCCTCGAGTACGACCACACCCTCCCGTCCCACCGCCGACCCGAATCCCGCCGAATCGTGCGAGGTCAGCACGGTCACCCCCACCACGCCAAGCCCGGGACCGGCCGCCTTCGCCGCTGCTTCCATCATCTTCACGCCGCCGAGCGCGTGCACCGTCGCCATCGAGATTCCGAGATCCCGCGCCCCTTCCACAGCACCGGCGACGGTGTTCGGGATGTCGTGCCACTTGAGATCGAGAAAAACCTTGAGCCCGCGGCCGGTGAGTTCCCGGATGAATGCCGGCCCTTCGCTGGTGAAAAGAATGGCTCCCACCTTCACCCACCGCGCCGCGGGGAGCCGATCCAGCAGGCGCCGGGCGCCATCCACCGACAGGTCCAGCGCGACAACGATCTCAGCCATCGTCCCGCTCCAGCTCCGCGACGATGCGTTCGGGGATTCGCGGGTCGGCCATCGCGGCGGTCCCGATCGCCACGAGGGCGGCGCCGGCCTGGAGGTACTGCCGGGCATCAGCCGCGGTTCGGATACCCCCGACCCCGATCACTGGCATCCCCCCGCTCCGCTCCATGATTCGGCGTACCGCGAGCACGCCGACGGGAAGCAGCGCCGGACCGCTCACACCGCCGCTCCCGTTGCCCAGCCGAGCGGCCCCACGCTCGTCGGCCAGAAATCCAGGCAGGGTATTGATGACCGTGACACCGGCGGCCCCGGCATCCCGGGCCACCAGTGCCATGCCGGCGATGTCGGGCAGCGCGGGGGAGAGCTTGGCGATGAGCGGTTTCCTGGTCCGGGCACCGCAGCCTGCGAGGACTCGTCCGACGGTGGCGGGGTCCGCCCCAAATTCGAGTCCACCCGCGTGGGTATTGGGGCAGGAGAGATTGATCTCGAATGCGGTGATCGCGGCGAAGTGATCCAGGCCCGCCACCACTTCGGCAAAGTCCTCCTCGACGAAACCCACGACGTTGACCAGGATTTTCGCGTCCCGCAGATGGGTGACGAGCCAGGGAAGTTCCTGCTCCCGCACCTGGACGAGGCCGGGATTGGCGAGGCCCACCGAATTGAGCATACCGGCGGGAAACTCGGCCACCCGCGGTGCGCGGTTACCGGCCCGGGGCTCGCGGGAAACCGCCTTGGTGACGATTCCGCCCAGTCGCTCCAGATCGATCACCCCGGCCACCTCCCGGCCGAAGCCGGCTGTGCCCGCCGCGAGCAATACGGGATTCTGGAACCGCTGGCCAAAGACTTCCCGGGAGAGAGCGATCGCCACTACTGATCCACCGGCGTGCGTGGCGCCGCAGGCTCGGTTGATGGCGTCGGCCGAGCCGGCGGCCGCGGCCGGGGCGGACCAGCCGGAGTCGCCCCGGGACGCGGCCGCTCGGGACGATAGCTCGTCGCGAATCGCCGGAGTGAGTCCTCGAGCTCGCGGAACGCCGGAGCCTCCCCACCCTGGACCAGCACGACATACGGACTTTCGGCGTAGCGCGTGAGAAGAGTCTGGCGCAGGGAATCGGCCAGGACGGTGTCGAGCGCGATCTGAGCGAGCAACGCCTTCGGAGCGAAGGGCGACTCAGGCCACTCCGCCGAAACGCGGCCGAACTGTTGCGCGGCCAGGTGTGGGGCCCGCAGGGAATCCCGGAGCAGTTCGGCCGCCACAAACAGCCGGAGGTCGCCACCACGACTGCCCACAGGTGTGGAATCCGAGATCAGGAGGACGAGTCGTGCGAGGTTGCCGAGCACGGCCGTGCGCGCGGCGAACGGGCCCGACAGACCGTCCTCATCGTCGGAGCGTTCGAGTTCGAGCCGGAGTTCGGGCAGGCTGTCCATCCTGGCCAGGCGGGCCGCCGTCCCGACGTACCGCGCCTCCGCGACGAGGGGTGATCCGCGACCGACCACCCCGACTTCGGCGAGGCGGGCATCAGCCGCCGCAGGATCGGTCTCGGCGAGGCGCCGCGCGTCGGCCAGCAGGAGACGGGCGCGAAGCGCCGCAGGGAATACCGTGGTGCGGGTGATGGACTCCAGCAGCGCCGCCCCCGAGGGTGGATCGTGGCGCGCGATCCCGGCGACCAGCGAATCCCACGGCACCAGGGTGTCGCGCTCGGCCAGCAGGCTGTCCGCCACCGCGCGGGCCTCCGCGACACGGCCAAGCCCCGCGAGGGCAGCAGCGCGTTCCCCGCGCGAACGCTGGAGCCCCGATTGCTCCAGCTCCACAAGTGCGGCGGCGTAGTCCCCGCCGACCCGCAGTGCCTGGCCGTGGAAGTACAGCGCCTGACTTCGGCGCACTGGGTCGCGGCTCCCGGTCAGACGGGCAAAAGTGGCAGCAGCTTCAGCGGGATCGCCAAGTGTCACGTGACAGGTGCCGGCCACCACGGCCGCTGCCTCGGCCAGTTCCCGATCGGGCGCAGCCATGACCAGCTCGAGCGGCACGAGGGCGCCGCGACAATCTCGCAGGCGGGACATGGCGGTGCCCTGGAGCAGGCGCGCCCGGTCGGCCCACCCGCTGCGGGGATGACGGGCGAGCGCCGACTCCGCCTTGACCGACACCTGGCCCCACAGACTGGTGGCCTCGAAGGTGCGCCCATCGCGCTCGGCGGAGCGGGCGCGTCCGGCGAGATGATCGACCTTATACATGCCGTTGTAGTACGAACAGCCGCCCAGCAGCATCAGGACGGCAGCGAGGGCGACTCTCATCGGCCGCTGCCGGAACCGGTGGTACCGACCTTTCGCTCATACTCGAGGAGGTAGGCCACGATGGCATCGGCGATGGCCGTGGCCAGCGCCTGCTGCGACTTGCGGCCAGTGAGAATGCGCGCGTCCTGCGGATTGGTGCTGTAGCCCATCTCGACCAGAATCGCCGGGCGCCGCGCGGTATTCAGGACCGCGAGCTGGTTGGACTGCTTCACGCCGCGATTGTCCCCGGTGTGCACGCGTTCAATGTTTTCCTGCACCAGTTCCGCGGCGCGGGCCGATTCCCGGAGGTATTCGTTCATCTGCAGATTCCGCAGAATGAAATCCAGGTTGTCATGCGGACCGGCCGGCCGGTCGTCTTCATACCGCACGGCGTCGTTCTCCATCCGCGCGATCCGGTCGGCATCCTCGCTGTTTTCCTCGCCGACGATGATTGTGTGAAAGCCCCGAATCTCGCCGTACCGCCGTCGCGCCTTCGGATCGAGGGCATCCACGTGGAGACTCACGAAGAGGTCGCACTCGTGGGTGCAGTAGGGGGCGCGGTCCACCCGGTTGATGAGCGTGTCGGTCGTGCGCGTCATGACGACCCGGACGCCCTGGCGAATCAATTCGTCCCGCAGCAGCAGTGAAACGGTCAGCGTGACGTCCTTTTCCCGGACACCGCGAGGAAAATAGAGGCCGGGATTGCCGGGATCGACGCCGCCATGGCCGGCGTCGACCGTGACGACATGTCCCGGCCGCAGACCGTTCGGCAGCCGCACCGGCTCCTGCGGCGGGCGGATAGGCACCCGCGGTCCCGCCTCGACCAGGCGCGACTTGGCGGGATCCCAGTCGTAGCGCTCGGCTAACACGCTGGGAAGGATTTCCGTGATGAACTGCAGCGGGATGAACAGCGTGTCGCGCACCAGGAACGCCGGCCCCGCGAGCGGCTGCAGCCGGTCGTTGAACATCAGGACCGGCGCGTGCAGCAGGAACCGGAAGGTCTGCCGGGCGAGCACCAGCTCCAGCCAGGGCTCGGCGGCAGCCACGGTCCCGCTCAGTGCCTTGACCAGAGCGAGGGCAGGCACCCCCGGGCCAAGGCGCGACTCGCGCGTCACGGTCAGGCGGGTCGCGCCCCGCGGAGTCTGGATGGTCACGGAACCCGGGAGCTGGGCCGGGGTGGCGACCTGATCCGCCCGCTCGCGTGTCGCCAGGACGGCGGGAGGCGAAACCGCGAGCAGCAGGAGGGCGACGACGGCGATCACTCGCTGCGCCCCTTGGTGTTGAAGGCCCGGGCGATCTCGCGGTCCACCACGCGCGCCTTGGCGTCCTGCCGCTTGTCGTGCAGCTTCTTGCCGCGCGCGAGTGCGATGGTCACCTTGGCCCGGCCCCGCTTGAAGTAGAGTTCCAAGGGGACGAGCGTGAGCCCCTTCTGCTCCACGGCCCCGATCAGCCGTTCGATTTCGCGGCGATGGAGCAGCAGCTTCCGCGAGCGCACCGGATCGTGGTTATAGCGATTGCCCTGTTCGTACGGCGTGACGTTGACCCCCTCGAGCCAGACCTGTCCACCGGCGAGCCGCGCGAAACCTTCCTTGATCGAGGCTTTGCCGCTCCGGAGCGACTTCACCTCGGTCCCGGTCAGCACCAGCCCCGCCTCCCACGTTTCGAGAATGTGGTAGTCGTGGGTCGCTCGCGGGTTCCGGGCGACCAGCAGCCTGCCGTCCTCATCGGGAGCGGAAATTCGGGCGCACATGATGGTCCAAGGCGAAGATAGACAGGAGCTTGGAGGGACGGAAGGCGATGCCACAAGTCGCCAGCCCGCGCCGAGAGACAACAAAGGGCGAATCCGCAGCGGGATTCGCCCCTCGTGATACTCGATCGGGTGCCTGGTCATGAGTGCCGAAGGGGGGACTCGAACCCCCACGGGCTTGCGCCCACTGCGCCCTGAACGCAGCGCGTCTACCAATTCCACCACTCCGGCGTGGGGGGACAAAGTACCGAGAGAGGGGCGGGGAGGTCAACATCGGACTTCGGCCGGCAGCGGGTAGCATTCAGCGTTTAGCATTCTGCGTTCAGCAGTGCTGAACCAGCTGAACGCTGAGTGCGCATCGCGCCTCAATACCGATTCATCGCCGGATCGATCTCCTCCGCCCACGCCGCGATCCCGCCAGCAAGACTGCGGGCATGACTGAATCCAGCCGCGCGCAGAAAATCGACGGCCTGCAGCGAGCGGGCGCCGTGATGACAATAGACCACCAGTTCCGCCCGGGGATCGAGCTCGCTCGCCCGGGACGGGAGCGTCGCCAGCGGCATCAGCGTGGCACCATCGAGGTGGACGATCTCCCATTCCACCGGTTCGCGCACATCGAGCAGGGCGATCGGCCGACCATCCTGCACCTCCCGCGCGAGTTCGGCGACGCTCACCTCGGTCTCTCGCGGCGTCGCCGATCCCACACCACAAAACGCTTCGTAGTCGATGAGCGCGGTGATGCTCGGGTGCGCACCGCAGAGCGGACAATCGGGATCCTTCCGCAGCGCGAGCTCGCGGAACTGGAGCCGGAGGGCATCGAACAGGACCAGTCGCCCGACTAGTGGCTCCCCGATACCGAGCACCAGCTTGATCGCTTCCAGCGCCTGGAGGGTGCCGATGATCCCCGGCAAGACGCCGAGGACGCCGCCCTCCGCGCAACTGGGCACCAGGCCGGCAGGAGGAGGCTCGCTGAAGAGGCAGCGATAACAGGGCCCGCGCGTCGCATCGAACACCGAGACCTGGCCGTCAAACCGGACCACGCTGCCATACACCAGCGGCTTGCCGGACAGGACGCAGGCGTCATTCACGAGGTAGCGCGTGGGAAAGTTGTCGCTGCCGTCGATGACGACGTCATACCCGGCGACAATCCCGAGCGCGTTTGCAGATGTCAGGCGCTCTGCGATCGGGACCACGGTGATCTCGGGATTGAGATCGCGCAGCCTGGCGTCCGCCGACGACACCTTGGGCTCGCCGAGCTGGCTGGTGCCGTGGAGGATCTGACGCTGCAAGTTGCTCAGGTCGACGGTGTCAAATTCGACCAGTCCGAGCGTGCCCACGCCGGCGGCGGCCAGGTAAAGTGCGGCGGGCGAGCCGAGGCCGCCGGCGCCGACCAGCAGCACACGCGCGGCCTTGAGTCGCTGCTGACCCGCCAGCCCGACTTCGGGGAGGAGCAGGTGCCGTGAGTAGCGCAGCAGCTCGTCGGATGAGAACGCGGCCGGCGCTGGAACACGAACGCCCGGCGCGAGGGGCCGGGCGGGGGGCGTCGAATCGGGCGGCACCATGGAGAATCAGCTGACCGGGGAGATCGTCACCAGCTCCTGCACCTGGGTCTCATGCTTCATGAGGTCCGCGACGGAGATGCTGGCGAGCAGATCATCCACCCGCTGCTGCAGCGCATGCCAGACCGGCCGGATGCTGCAGGCACTTCCCGGGGCGCAGCGTTCGGCGTCAACCTGGTGCGTCTCGCAATTCATCTCGAAGGTCTGATGCTCCGAGGCGGTCATGATGTCGCGGATGGTGATGAGCTGCGGTTCCTTGGCGAGATAGTATCCGCCCCGTGCGCCGCGTACGCTTTCGACCAGGCCGGCCCGCCGCAGCCGGAGCAGGATCTGCTCGACGTAGTCCCCCGGCAGCCGCTCCTGCTCCGCGATCTCGCGCGCGGCGACCGGCCCGCTGCCCGAGGCTCCCCGCTTGGCGAGGTGGATCGCGATGATCAGGCTGTACTCGGTCCACGTGGTGATGCGCATGCGCAGAAACTAGGGGAACGGCCGGACCCGTGCTAGGGGGAGACCATGCCTGCCGCGCCATCCGGCGACTGATCCGCCATCCCGGTGCTCCGTCATCCTCCGGCGGGGATCCCCTTCCCTCCTCCCGGCACGCCGATGTCGGTCATAGCGCGGAGGTCGAGAGTTTCCTCGAGTTCCTTGCCCTGCAGCAGCCCCTTCTTGATCACCAGTTCCCTGACCGTGAGGCCGGTCGCGATAGCCTCCTTGGCCAGCTTGGCCGAGTCGGCATACCCCAGCTTGGGCGCGAGCGCCGTGACGAGCGCCGGACTCCGCTCCAGCCAGTAGGCGCACAGCGTTTCATCGGCCTCGATACCCGCGATGCACCGTTCCGCGAAGACCCGCGTCGCATTGCCGACGATGAGGAGACCGAAGACCACGTTGTGCGCCATGACCGGCATCATGACATTGAGCTCGAGCTGACCGGCTTCGGCCGCCAGTGCGACGGTCGTGTCGATACCCAGCGCCTGGAAGCAGACCTGATTCACCATTTCGGCGACTGAGGGATTGACCTTTCCCGGCATGATGCTGGACCCGGGTTGCACTGCGGGCAGCAGAATCTCGGCAAGACCGGTGCGCGGGCCGGAGGCCAGCAGACGGATATCGTTGGCGATCTTGGCGAGGTCCAGCACCCAGGCACGGAAGGCACCGGTGAAGGTGGCGATGTCGCCCATCGACTGCATCAGCTGGATCCGGTCCTGGCCGACCCGCAACTCGAGGCCGCTCACCTGGCGCAGGTACTTCACCATCAGCCCGGGATAGGCCGGCTCCGCGTTGATGCCGGTGCCGACCGCCGTCCCGCCGATGCCCAGATCCCGAAGCCACTCCGCCCCCTGCGACAGCTTCAGGCGGTGCCGCTCCACGGTGTGACCCCAGGCGGTGAACTCCTGTCCGAGGCGGATCGGTGTGGCGTCCTGGAGGTGGGTGCGGCCGGACTTGATGATGTGATCGAACTGCTTCCCCTTGTCCAGCAAGGTGGCCGCGAGCTTCGCCATCGCGTCGAGGAGCAGCGGCACCGTCGCGAGCGTCGCGAGCCGCATGGCCGTAGGGATCACGTCATTGGTGCTCTGGGCCATGTTGACGTGATCGTTGGGGTGGACCGGCGCATAGCTGCCGCGCGGTTGCCCCAGCAGTTCATTGGCCCGGTTCGCGAGGACCTCGTTACAGTTCATGTTGTGACTGGTGCCCGCGCCCGCCTGATAGACATCCACCAGAAACTGATCGCGATGCTGGCCGGCGAGAATCTCGTCGGCCGCCTGAACGATGGCGTTCGCCAGCGGGACCTCCAACCGACCTGTCTCCCGGTGGGTCAGCGCCGCCGCCCGCTTGATCCAGATCACCGCGTCGACGAAAGCGGGCAGCGGTCGCAGCCCCGAGATGGGGAAATTCTCGATGGCCCGCAGGGTCTGGATGCCATAGAGGGCGTCAGCGGGAACGGCCTTTTCGCCCAGGGGATCTTTTTCGAGGCGTGGGGAGGACATGGGGGCTTTGGGTAGAAGGAGTGCGAGGGCCGTTGGCCGTTAGCCGTTAGCCGTCTGAATACGTGTGCCAGGAGCGACGATGACGCAGTTCTTCATGCAGGCCGCGGAAGCCGCGGTGTTCCGGCTCGACCGAATGGGCAAGGCCGACCTGTTCGTCGGAGGGCAGCTGTTCGTCGGTCTCAACTGCTTTGAGCCGGGACAGTCACAACCGGTTCATGCGCATCGTGGCACGGACAAATTCTACTTTCTCGTCTCGGGAAAGGCGAGGATGACCGTCGGTGACGAGACCCGCGAGGCCGCGGCGGGCGACCTCGTCTGGGCGCCGGCGGACGTGCCGCACGGCGTGGCGGAGGCGCTGGAGCGCACCGTCATGCTGGTGGCGATGGCGCCGCCGCCGAGCGCCGGGCCCAGCCGCTGACGGTCTGCCAGCCCAGCACGCGGACCGCGGCCCACGCGCCGAGCATCACTCCGAGACCCACGGTGTAGAAGCGCCACGCAATCAGCAGCAGCGCCGCGTCATGGCCGAGATTGCCGGCGGCGCCGGAGAGAAATCCGAGCTCAACCGGGCCCGCGCCGGCGGGTGTCGGCAAGACCAGCTGGCTGTAGAGCAGCGCGAAGCTCCCCACCCAGAGCACCCCCTGGGACGCATGATCCGGCAGCGTCATGGCCAGGAGCGGCAGCATCGCCGTCCGCCCGACGATGTTCACCAGGGAGAGCGGGGAGGCGAGCAGCACGTGCCACCACCGGATGCTGCGCCACGCCGTCCGCAAATTGGCCCGCGCGGGGCGCGGAGGGTCGTGGCTGTCTCGTGGCACCGTCCGACGGCGTTGCCTGCTGCGCCACCAGAACCAGAGACTTCCCGCCGTCAACAGCACCACGACCCCGATCCACGGCCCGCTCGCCCGAAGCGCCGGCATCAGGGCCGGGCCGGTCTGTGCCCACCACGCTGGCGCGAAACGCCAGAGCAACCATCCTCCCAGGACCACAACCCAGGGATACGTCACCAGCATCTCCAGCCCCAGCACGATGAGCGCCGGCCCCATGGGAACGCGCGCGCGAATCAAGCCGCCCAGCTTGGCGGCTTCACCACCGATCCGCATCGGGGTCACACCGGAGGCGGCGTCGGCCCAGACGATGGAGAGGAACGCGTCCCGGCTGCTTATCGGTTTCCCCACGCTGCGTGAGAGAAGCGCGAGCCGGAGACTGCGCGTGCCAAGATCGGCGATGGCGAGGAGGGCGCAGGCCCCATGCGCCAGGTAGGGCGAGAGGTGCGTCATCCGGGTGCCTGACTCAGCTGGCGATAGACCCGCACGATGCCCTCGAATGCGGTGCGCCAGTCGTGATGCAGCTCGGCATAGCCACGCGCGGTCTGGCCCAGCCGGTGAAGATCACCGCGCAGCAGGGTGATCGCGGCCTCGGCGAAGGCGCCGGAATCGCCGGGCGCATACAGTGCGCCTGCGCCGGAGAGGCGGACCCGCTCGGCGACGGCCCCGGCATCGACCGACAGGACCGGCGCGCCGCTGGCCATGGCCTCGATGGCCGAGAGTCCGAAGGTCTCCGCCGGGCCGGGGGAGAGATACAGATCGATGGCCGCCAGCAGATCGGCCACCTGATCGCGATCCGAGATGTAGGGCAACCAGCGTACCTGCAGTCCCTCCGCGAGCGCCCGGAGACGTGCCTCACGCGGCCCCTGCCCGACCAGGATGAGCCAGGCCCCGGTACGCCGTTCGACCTCACGCCAGGCGGCCAGCACCGTTTCGAGCTGTTTCTCCCCGGCGAACCTCCCCAGGTAGAGTGCCAGCGGGGCATCGGGCAACCCGAGGCGGCGGCGGACATCGGCCGCCTGGGTGCGTCGCGCCGGGTGGAAGCGGCTCAGGTCCACGCCGAGCGCGACGCGATGGACCCGGTCGACACCTTCATGTTCCAGCGCCCGGCCCACGGTGTCCGAGGCGACGAGGACGCCGCGAAAGATCCGCGAGAGCCGTCGCACATATTTCCATGCGAGCTGCCCGGCCGCCCGCCGCACCGCGGAGGTGGTCGGCAACTCCGGCGCGATGATGCCAGGAAAGTGGGTGTGATAGAACCAGGCGAGCGGCGCCTGCAGCCCCCGGTTGGCGCGTCGGGTGACCCACGGTACCACCCACGGACTGCCCACCTCGATCAGGTCAGGCCGTTCGTGATCGAGTATCCGCCGGGTCGTCCGGGTGGCGAGAAGGAATCGATAGGATTGATCGAACGGTACCCGCGGCCCCCGCAAGCGGTAGCAGCGCACCCCCTGCTCTTCGGCCAGGGCATCCTGTGCCCCCGGTACCACCAGGAGATGACGCAGCTCCGGGCGCGACTGGATGTAGCGCGCCTTTGCCAGCAGGTAGGTGCGGATGCCGCCGGTGGTTTCGCCGAAATACTTGGTGATGTCGAGGACGGTGAACGTGCCCGGCGCGCGCAGCGGTGGCGGGAAGGTGGAGCGGGAGAGATCGAGCGGACCAGTGGAGGGCGCGAGGAAGCCGGCGCCGCTGGCATCCGCCCGCTCAGTCGGAGCAGTCACCGAGAGGATAGACAGTGCCGCAGTTGGCGCAGGGATTCTTGCAGCCCCACGGACGGGTGAGGACGGGGAAGCCACAACGATTGCAGCTCGGTGCATCGGCCGGTGTCCGGCCAGCGTGGCCTGCCACCAGTGCGACGCCCGCACCGGTCCCTTCCTTCCGGCTATTCATGCCGCACGGCCCCGGTCAGGAAGGGATTCGTCATGCGCTCGATCCCGACCGTCGTCTCGGGTCCATGCCCGCTGTAGACGACGGTCGAATCCGGGAGGCCCAGAAACACGGAGTGGATACTGTGCATCAGCGCGGAGTAGTCCGACCCGGGCAAATCGGTGCGGCCCACGGAACCGCTGAACAGCACGTCGCCACCGAATACACAGCCCGGACCGACGAAGCTGACGCTGCCGGGCGAGTGCCCCGGCGTGTGTCGCACGGTGAACTCGTGCCCGCCGAGCGGGAGTCGCTGCCCGTCGGCGAGCTCCTCCTCGGGTGGCGGTGGCACCTCAAGGCTGAGGCCCATCCACTCGCCCTGCAGGGGCAGCGCGTCATACAGCCCCCGATCAGCGGGGTGCAGGTGAATCGGCACGCCCGTGGCCGTCTTCACCGCACCCACCCCCATGATGTGATCCACATGGGCGTGGGTGAGCCAGATGCCTCGCAGCGCCCAGCCGCGCGTATCGAGTTCGGCCAGAAAGAGCCGCGGCTCCTCGCCAGGATCGATGATGACCGCGTCCCCGGTCCGCCGATCGGCGAGCAGGTAGCAGTTCTGGGAGAGCTGCCCGTTGGTGAGGGTGACGATCTCCAGGTCAGACACCGACCTTGCTCCGGCGGTGGGTCAGATACTTCTCGACCGCGATCGCCGCGGTGGTCGCGTCGCCCACGGCCGTGGTGACCTGGCGGGTGAGCTGCACCCGGAGGTCGCCCGCGGCAAACAGGCCGGGGATCGAGGTCATCATCCGCTCGTCGGTGACGATATAGCCGCTGGCGTCGTGGTCAAAGTGCTCCTTCACCAGTCCGGTATTCGGCTTGAAGCCGACAAACACGAAACAGCCGGTGAGCGGCAGCTCGGAGCGCGCTCCGGTCACGGTGTTCTCCAGCGACAACCCCGTCACCTCCCGCATGCCCATCTGCTCCCGGCCATGCACCTCCAGCACTTTCTGGTTCCAGACGACTTCGATCTTCGGGTTGGCGAACAGCCGCCCCTGCAGCAGCTTCGAGGCCCGCAGCTCATCGCGCCGATGAATGAGGTACACCTTCGCGGCGTACCGTGTGAGGTAGTCGGCTTCCTCGACGGCCGCGTCGCCACCGCCCACGACGGCGATCGTGTGGCCCCGGAAAAAAGCCCCGTCGCACACCGCGCAGTAGGACACGCCGAAGCCGGCATACTCGACCTCGCCAGGCACGTCGAGCTTGGTCGGCGTCCCCCCCGCCGTGAGGATGACCGTCGGAGCGCGATAGGTCTCGCCGTCGATGGTCTTCACCTCGAAGGAACCATCCGCTTGCCGATAGATGCCCTCGACCGTCGTCTGGCGGATTTCGGCGCCGAACTTGACCGCATGGGCCGTCATCTTCTCCGCCAGCTCCCGGCCGAGGATGGATTCGAAGCCGGGATAGTCCTCGATCTTCTCGGTGTTGAGCAGTTCCCCGCCCGGCACCCGGCTTTCCAGGATGACGCCCTTCAGCATCCCGCGACCGGCGTACATGCCGGCGCACAGTCCGGCGGGACCGCCACCGACGATGACGGTATCGAAATCGAAGTCGTGCATGAGGAGACAGGTCAGGGGTCCGGATCGCACGTCAGGTGACGGGCAACCACATGTTCGAGGAAATATAGACCGGAAGCGGTGTTCTCCATCACCCCGCGCCGAGATGCAGCAGGTTCACGGCGCCGTGGCAGGAGGAGATCGTACCAACGAGGATGGCGACCTCCGTCCCCGCCGCTCCGGCGGCCGCAATGAGGGCATCGCCTGCCTGCACCTCGGCCACGCTGAATGTGCCGACCCCGAAGGCCTGGTGTTCGCAGGCAAACAACACTGGACCGGCGGTGGACTGCTTCTCCCCGAGCGTGGTCGTGAGTGCGCGGAGCGCGTCGGCCATCTCCCAGGTGCGCGGGGCGCGGGTCACGGGACAGAGGGCCGGTTCGATGCAGTGGGTCGGGCACAGCCAATCGGCAAAGGAGACGTAGCGGGTGCCATCGGGCACGGCCCGATCGTAGGGCGTCCCCGGTCCCTGGGGAACCGGTCGGGTCTCCACCACGCGCCCGGGCCAGCGGCTCCGCGCCCGGCGCAACAGCCAGTGATACATCAGGTGGGGCATGAGCGGCGACGGCACGATCACGCTGGGGGGATCGCCCGCGGGAGTGGCGGGCAGCCAGTCGTCGAAGAAATCGTCCCACTCGTGCACGACGAGCGGGACGAGATCGCTGCCGCCGACTTCGCGCTGGAACTGGCAGTCGGGATTGCGGTCGATGACACGCAGACGGGTGAAGTCGACCTTCCCCCGGGTCCGCGCCTGCAGCAGTTGTCGCGCGTAGAAAGTGCCGTAGCAGCCACCACCGACCACGGCGATTTCAGAGAAGCGAATGGGGTCCATCCGCCCGGCATCAGGAGCGCCGACCTCGACGGTCACCGGACCAGCCTTCCTCCATCCACCACCAGCGTCTGGCCAGTGACGTAGTCCCCGCCTTCCAGCAGGTAGAGGAGTGCGGCGCCGACATCCTCGGGGCTGCCCAGGCGTCGCAGCGGAGTGGTCCGAACCAGGTGCTCGCGAGCGGCGGCGTCCCAGTCATCCGGTGGCAGGACCGCGCCGGGGGAGATCGCATTGACGGTGATGTCGGGCGCGAGCGCGCGGGCCAGGGTGCGGGTCAGCATGATGACCCCGGCCTTGCTGATCGAATGGGCCGCATAGCTGGGCCACGGCTCCATGCCACCCACATCCGCCAGATTGACGATACGGCCCTTCGCGGCCCGCAACGCCGGCAGCGCTCCCTGGGCGACAAAGAACATCGAGCGGAGATTGATGTGCATGATCTCGTCCCATAGCTCGGGCGTGGTGTCCTCGATGCTGGCGCGAGTCATGATCCCGGCGGAATTGACCAGGACATCGAGCTGACCAAACTGCGCCGTCACGCGCGCGGGCAGCTCCCGCGCGGCATGCGCGTCGGAGAGATCGGCACTGAAGCAGGCGCCGTCGGCCCCGAGCTGCCGCACACGGTCCAGCGTGGCCTGCGCGTCGGCAGTTGAGTGGTGGGAATGAATGGCGACCCGCATTCCCCGACCGGCCAGGGCAAGGGCGAGCGCCCGGCCCACCCGTCGGCCCGCCCCCGTGACCAGGGCGACACGGGAGGCGAGCTGCATGTCAGCTCACGCCGTTGGTGACCGGGAGGATGTGGCCCGTGATCCCACTCGAGGCATCGCCGGCGAGGAAGAGGACCGCGTTGACCAGCTGCTCCATCTCGACATACCGCGCGTCGGCGCCGGCTGACGCGATGTTCTCCGGGGTGCGGACCATCTCCGGCGCCACGGCATTGACCCGCACGCCACGCGGCCACAGCTCCACCGCCAGGCTCTGTGTCAGGGCGGCAACGGCACCCTTGGCCGCGCTGTACACCGCCATCTGTCCCTTGGGGTGGAAGTAGGCTGCCGAGGCGAAGTTCACGATCGCGCCGTGCGTGCCGGCCAGGGCGTCCACGGCGGCGCGCGACATCAGGAACGCCGTCTTGAGGTTAATGGCGATCTCGCGGTCGAACGCATCGGGAGTGCACTGCCCCAGTGGCCCGTACGTGGTCAGCCCACCGGCCACGTTCACGACCGCGTCGAGCCGGCCATGATGCTTGAGGGCGGTTTCCACCGCGAGGGCCGAGACATCCGCCTCGGTCAGGTCGCCCGCGGCGGGTCGCGCGTCAATTCCCTCCGCCTTGAACTCCTTCACTCGCTCCGCCACCCCGACGGCATTCCGGTCGACCGCAATGATGCGGGCGCCCGCCAGCCCCAGCGCCCGGGCAACAGCGTGACCGATCTGACCCGCACGGCCAACCCCGGTCACGAGCACAGTCTTGCCGGAAAAATCCCAGGTCATAGTCATAGGGCAGCACTCGAGTGAAATGGCGACAGGTGATGAGGCGCAGGGGTCCAGACGTGGGGATGAACGCCTCAGGCGGCGCCGAAGTTCCGCACCGGCCGGGCGCGCTCCAGGCGATCGAGCCAGTCATACGGCACATGCTGCCCGCCGAGGCTGCCGCCCGGGTCGTGCACCCCCTCGTCGCCGTGCCAATCGGAACCGCCAGTGGTGAGCAGCCCGAGCGCCTGGGCGAACGAGTTGAGTCGCCCGCGCACATCCGAGTCATGCACCGGATGCCGGGTCTCCACCGCATCCAGGCCCTCGGCCTTGAGGGCGGTGAGGGCCGAGCGGCTGCCGCGGTCCCGCAGGTGTGCGGCGGAGACGACACCCCCACCGCGATGGACCAGGTCGGCGACGTCCTTGAACGGCGTGAGCTGCTTCCCGACGTGCCCGGGCCGGCCCCAGCCGATGAACCGGTCGAAGGCGTCCTGCTGGCCGGTGGCGATGCCTTTCCGCACCAGGGCGCGCGCCACGTGCGGGCGCCCGATCGCGCCTCCCTGTGCTTCGATCATGACATCCTGGAGCGTCAGGTCGTGGCCCAGGGCGCGCAGCTTATCCACCATGTCGGCTCCGCGGCGCGCGCGATCAGCCCGGGTGCGCACCAGAAACTGATCGAGGTCGTCCCAGCCCAGCGGGAGGAAGTATCCCAGCAGGTGCATTTCGCCCCACGGGACCTGAACCGAGAATTCGCAGCCCGGCACGACACGGAGTCCCAACCGCTCGCCGGCGCGGAGTGCTTCGGGCAGGCCGTCAAGCGAATCGTGATCGGTCAGGGAGATGGCGGCGAGACCCGCGGCCACGGCACGCTCGACGACTTCCGCCGGTGGATGGGCACCGTCGGAGGCCGTCGAGTGCATATGCAGATCGACGAACCGCTCAGGGGGCGGGTTCAGCGCTGGTACCCGAGATCCGGCGCGGTCCACGACGGCTGCGAGCGCTGCCACAACTCGTGCAGCTGCCGGTCGGTCAGGCGGGCGAGCGCATCCTCCGACCGTCGCGTCGTGAGCGGTGCAAAGCGTGCGACCCGCACCTCCGGTGTCGTCCCACCGATGCGGCGAAAGGTGATGCCGAACTCGTCGCGCGCATACTGCGTGACCCGTCCGGTCGAGGACACTTCCCAGCTGCTGCCTGCGACATCAATTGCGCGTCGTGCCATACGTCCTCGTCACGGGAAGGCCGCCACTGCGTCACTCGTCGGAAGCGGCCGGATCGGAGTCAATGACCTCGGGTGCCGGTACCTCTTCCCACAGCCGCCAGGCATCCGGGGCGTACCGGGCGATATCCTTGAGCCGCCGTTCCAGCTTCATCTCCAGATCGGTGCGGGAGGCGCGGGCCCGATGCGACAGCGGGGTGCGGCTCTCGCTGAACTCAATGAACTGCCCCTCCGATTCCGGGTCGCGGAACAGCCAGAGCTGCTGCCCGCGGCCCGCGCCAAGATCCGAGAGCTGGTGGATGAGCCGAAGGTATTCGTCTTCCCGGTCGGGCGTCACCGTCACCCGCGAAATCGTGAGGATGCGACCCATCTCAGGCGGCGTCTTCCGGGAAGTTCTCCAGCATCTGCTTCACGTCGGCCAGGAACCGGTCGGCGTTGGCACCGTCGACCACCCGGTGGTCGAAGGACATCGTCAACAGTCCCGTGAGACGTGGGGCAATCGTGTCGGTACCGTCGGGCAGAGTGACGACGGCGGGCCGCTTCTCGATCGAACCAACGCCGAGGATCGCCACCTGGGGCTGGTTGATGATCGGCAGCCCGGCCAGCGAGCCGAAGGTGCCGGGATTGGTGATCGTGAACGTGCCGCGCTGCACTTCGTCCGGGCTCAGTTTCTTGTTGCGAGCGCGCTCCCCGAGATCGTTGATGGCGCGAGCCAGCCCGAGCAGCGACAACTCATCCGCCTGCTTGACCACCGGGACGATCAGGCCCCACTCCAGGGCGACGGCGATGCCGAGGTTGATATCCCGCCGATAGATCGTGGCATCGTTGGCGACGGCGGCGTTGAGCGACGGGTGCTTCCGCAGTCCCTGCGCGATCGCCTTGGCGATGAACGCCAGGTAGGTCAGGTTCACGCCACGATCAGCGTATTCCTTTTTCTTCTTGGCCCGCACCTGGGCCACGCGGCTGTAATCGATCTCGAACAGCGTCTGCACATGCGCCGACACCCGGCGCGACATCACCATATGGTCGGCGGTGAGGCGGCGGATGCGGGACCACGGTTCGACCTTGTCGCCTTCCCACGGTTCGGCGACGGGGTGCGATGAGGGTGCACCGGCTGGACGCGCCCCAGGATCCGCCGCCGGACGGCTGGGGGCCGCCGTGATCGACTCGGGCGCGGGGGCGACCACGGCCCCACCTTCAATCACTCCGATGATGTCACTCTTGGTGACCCGACCCGCCAGACCGCTGCCGGGGAGACCCGTGATGTCGATGCCATGCTCGGCGGCAATCTTCCGCACCAGCGGCGTCGAGCGGCGGCGCAGCCGCTCCTCGGTTGTCTCGGCGGGATCGGCCATCCGGACGGGAGCTGCAGCGGGTCCGCGGCTCGGCGCCGGAGGCAGCGGGCGACTCGGGGTGGCGGCGACGGGAGCCGGTGTGGGCGCGGGCGACGGCGCGGGCGACGGCGCGGGCGGTGCGGGCGCGACCGGTGCGGCGCTGATCGACGCCCCCTTTTCCGTCTCGATCCGGGCGACGACCGTATTGACCGCCACCGTCTGGCCCTGCTGCACCAGCACCTCGGCCAGGACCCCGGCTTCGGGCGACGGAATTTCGGCGTCGACCTTGTCGGTGGAAATTTCAAAAATCGGCTCGTCGCGCTTCACGTCGTCACCGACCTGCTTCATCCACTTCGACAGCGTCCCCTCGGTAATCGACTCGCCCATCTGGGGCATGATGATGTCAATGCGGGCCATGAAAGAGCTCCAGGTGAGTACTTGCCAGGCATTCAGCGTTCAGCATTCAGCGCTCAGAGGAAAACAGGTGCATCGACTCAACTCGGCGGTCAATGAACATCTCCGCCCCGCGGCTGAATGCTACACGCTGAACGCTGAACGCTAGTATCGCACCACCCACCGCGCCGCGTTCACCAGGTCCTCCGTCTGTGGCAGCACGAAGTCCTCCACGGTCGGTGCATAGGGCAGCGGCACATCGTGCGCGCAGACCCGCTTCACCGGAGCATCCAGCCATTCAAAGCAGAGCTCTGAAATGCGGGCGGTGATCTCGCCGGCGAGCCCTCCGGTCCTGGTATCCTCGTGCGCCACCAGCACCCGGTGGGTCTTCCGGACCGCGGCGACGATCGCGTCGTCGTCCAGCGGGGCCAGGCTCCGCAGGTCGATCACTTCGGTCTCAACGCCGTCAGTCTGCCGCAACTGCTCCGCAGCTTCCAGCGCCTTCCAGACCATCGCCCCGTACGTAATGATGGCGAGGTCGGTCCCTTCCCGGGCCACCCGCGCCCGGCCGATCGGGGTCAGGATTTCCTCCCCGGCCGGCAGGTCGTCCTTGAGCCGCCGGTAAAGATACTTGTGCTCGAAGAAGAGTACCGGATCTTCGTCCCGGATGGCGGCCTTGATCAACCCCTTGGCGTCCCGGACCGTGGCCGGGCAGACGATCTTGAGCCCGGGCGTATGCACGAACGCGGCCTCCGGATTCTGGCTGTGGAACGGCCCGCCGCGGACATATCCACCACAGGGTCCGCGCACCACCATGGGTACGGAGAGGTCGGCCCGATAGCGCGCCGTCGCCACATAGTTGGTGAGGATGCTGTAGGCGCACGAAATGAAGTCGATGAACTGCATCTCACACACTGGCCGCAGACCCATGTGCGCCGCGCCGGCCGCCGCACCCACGATGGCCACTTCGCTTACCGGCGTGTCGATGACCCGCTCCGCCCCGAAATGGTCGAGAAATCCCTCCGTCACCCGGAAGGCCCCGCCGAGGGTGCCGATATCCTCGCCGAGGAGAAAGACGCGGGGGTCTCGTTCCATCTCTTCCCACAGCCCCTGCCGGATAGCCTCGAGGTAGGTGACCTCAGTCATGGGGCGATTGGGCGATTGGAAGTCTACGGTACCACTCGTCCTCGGCCCGGGGCGGATCGGCGTAAACCCCGTCGAGCGCGGTACCCGGCTCGGGGAACGGTTCGTTGATGCAGCCAGCGACGGCCTCGTCCAGCTCCTTTTCCACCCGCGCTTCTACCGCGGCGATCTCCGCCTCCGCCGCCCATCCCTCGGCGAGCAGACGGCGCCGATGCCGGTCGAGCGGATCCTTTTCCGCCCACACCTCGATTTCCCCGGCGGGGACGTAGGGTTGTGCATCATGTTCCGCGTGACCCTTGCGGCGATAGGTCACCAACTCGACCAGCGTGGGCCCTTCACCGGCCCGGGCGCGGTCGACAGCCATCTTCGTGACCGCATAGGTGGCGATCACATCGTTGCCATCGGCCTCGACGCCGGGGATCCCGTATCCCGCCGCCTTGTCCTTTAGATGGGCGACGGCGGTCTGCAGCCGGGTCGGCGTGCTGTAGGCGTAGCCGTTGTTTTCGCACACCACCACCAACGGCAGGCGCTGCACCGCGGCAAAGTTGAGCCCTTCGTGAAAGGCGCCAGTGCTCATTGCCCCGTCGCCCACGTACACCAGCCCGACCCGCGGCTGGCGGGTGAGCTTGAATGAGAGCGCAATGCCGGCCATCACCGGGACCATGTCGCCCAGATGGGAAATCTGACCGAGGAAGCCGCGTTCGAGGTCATTGAAATGGATGTTGAGCTCGCGCCCGCGTGTCGGGCTTTCAGCCTTGGCCATGTACTGCCGCAGGACCTCGACGGGACGGGCCCCCTGGACCAGCATGGAACCGAGATTCCGGATGAGCGGCGAGAGGATGTCGCCCCTGCCACGGTCCAGCGCGTAGGCGCTGCCGACCGAATCGGCCTCCTGACCCAGCGAACGGAACAAACCGCCCACCAACTTTCCCTGACGGTGGAGCACGACCAGCCGCTCCTCGAGGGAGCGGGTAAGACGCATGAAGTAGTGCAGCTCGAGCAGCTGCGCGGGGGAGAGGTCGGTGGGAGGCATGGTCGTGAATGATGAGCGGTCAGCGTTCGGCATTGGGCATTCAGCGTTCAGCGGCTGACCGCTGACTGCTGAATGCTATCTCCCGCGACTTCCCAATCCCTCCAGCACCAGCGCCGTCATCACCCGCATCGCGACCGGCACGGTGCCATCGTCGGCATAGAAGGTCGGCGTGTGATGTCCGCCGGACACCTTTCCCGGGGGAACGGCCCCGACGAAGATGTAGAAGCCCGGCACCTGCTGCGCGAAGTAGGAAAAGTCTTCGGCGCCGGTGATTGGTGGCCGTACGTCGACCTTGTCACTCCCGATCACGCGCCGGAGCACCGGGTCGAAGCGCGCGGCCAGCAGTGTATCGTTCACCGTCACGGGGTGGGAGCGGTCGAATTCCAGCGTGAAGGTCGCCCCGGCTGAACGGGTGAGGCCGTCGAAAATTTCCCGCATCCGCTGCTCGATCGAATCCTGCGCGGCAGCGCTGAAGGTACGGATCGTCCCCTCCAGCAGCATCTCGCCGGCGACGATGTTGTTGCGGTCGCCGCCCCGCATCACGCCGACCGTCACCACGCTGGGAGTAAACGGCGACATGCTGCGGGAACGGATGGTCTGCAGCGCCAGCACGATCTGGGAGGACGTCACGATGGCATCGATCCCCAGGTGCGGCGTGCTGCCATGCGCCTGCCGGCCGATGACCTTCGCGGTGAATCTCGTCGCCGACGCCATGGCCGGGCCAGGCGTGTAGGACACCCGTCCCAGCTCCATGTCATGCCCCCCCTCCGGCGGATCACCATCGGCATGGAAGGCCAGGATCAGGTCGGGTCGCGGATTGGTGAGCGCCCCTTCGGCCACCATCAGCTTCGCACCACCGGACTCGCCGGCGGGCAAGCCCTCCTCCGCCGGCTGGAAAAGGAAAACTACCGTGCCAGTGAGCTTCGCCTTCATCCCCGCGAGCAGGTTGGCGACGCCGAGCTGCGCGGCAACGTGGGTGTCATGCCCGCAGGCGTGGGAGACACCGACTTCGCGACCGAGATAGGTGGTGGTGAGCACCGACTTGAACGGCACGTCGGTCAATTCGGTGACCGGGAGGGCATCCATGTCGGCACGGATCGCGACGACCGGCCCCGGCTTGCCGCCGCGCAGAATCCCGATGACACCGGTGTGCGCCACACCGGTCCGCACTTCGAGCCCCAGCCGGGTGAGTTCGGCGGCGATGATGCCGGCGGTCCGGGTCTCGTGATTGCCCAGCTCCGGATTACGGTGGATGTCATGCCGGATCTCGACCATCTTCGGCGCAATCCGCGCGGTGGCGGCGGCGATATCGGCGTCGGATTGGGCCTGCAGGAGGGCGGGCGGCAACAGCAGCAGCAGGGCGACGGGGGCGATCAGACGGGACACACCAGCTCCACGAATAGGGAGAGGCTACGATACCCGCGGCTTGGTCGGTGCGGAAGGGCACACACCCATCAGTCCGTCGACAGCAGCGCTTCGGCGGGACGGATCCGTGCCGCGCGAAGCCCCGGTACCCAGCAGGCCAGCAGGGCGATGGCCAGGAGAACCAGCGCGGCGAGGGTGATCGTCAGGGGATCCATCGGACGGACATCGAACAGCAACGCCCCCAGCCAGCGGGCTTCCAGCGCCGCAAGACCGAGCCCGATCGCCGTTCCCACCAGCGCGTGGCGCATCCCCCGCCCCACGATCAGTCGGGTCAGCGAAGCCGGCTCCGCGCCCAGCGCAAGCCGCACCCCCAATTCCCGCCGCCGCTGCCGGACCACGTACGACATCAATCCGAAGATGCCCAGCGCGGCGAGCAGTGCCGCCGCCACCGCGAAGCCGCCAACCACCGTGGTCCAGCGAAGCGGATCGGCCAGCGAGTTATCGATCTGCTCCTGCAGCGTCGACTCGATGACGGGCAGGTCCGAATCGAGCGCGTTGATCATCTCGCGCAGCGCAGCCAGCGTCGCCGCCGCTGATGCGGTTGTCCGGACGACGAGGTGCATTCTCCGGAAGGAGGTCACCGCCAGCGGATCGTAGGCCGCCTCTCCGGTCCCGGCGATCCCGAGGTATTTCACGTCGCCCACTACGCCGACGATGGTGGTGCGCGGGCAGGTGTAGCACCCACCCGAGATCAGCTGTCTGCCGACCGGGTTCTCCCGCGGGAAATAGTGTTCGGCCCAGGCGTGACTCACGACCACCACTGGCGACGCATCGCCAGTGTCAGCATCGGTAAACAGCCGGCCGGCCAACAGCGGGACGCCGAGTGCCGGAAAGGCCCCTGCCGTCGCGGTCATCCACGGCGCGACCGGCTCGGCGCTGCCTTCCGGCACGGGATGATCCACCAGGTTGAAGTTGTTGACATCACCCCCGTTGTCGGGTGGCAGCGCGTTCGTCAGCCCCACGGCAGTGACGCCCGGCAACAGGACCGCGCGCTGCAGCGTCTGACGCCAGAATGCCTGGAGGGTGACATTGTCGGGATAGCGGACGACTGGCAGCGAGAGCTTCACCGCGACCGCGCCACGAGGATCGAATCCGGGATCGACCTGCTGCAGCCGCAGGAAGCTGTTGAGCAGCAGGCCAGCGCCCAGCAGGAGCGGCAACGCGAGCGCGAATTCGGTCGTTACCAGCACGCCACGGGTCCGATTGGCGTGACGGCTGGTGCCGCTCCGCCGGTCTTCGGGCTTGGCGGTCGCCTTCCGGCCGGCGAGCGCGGCTGACACCGGCGAGATACTGACGAGCAGCCCGCTGAGCAGCGTGACCACCACGCCGAAGCCCATGACGCGCGCGTTGAACGCCACCTCCGACAGCCGGGGCAGGTTGGGCGCGAGCGCGCCGACGAGGCGCAGGCCCACTCCGGACAGCAGGAGCGCGAGGCCGCCTCCCAGCACCGTCAACACGGCGCACTCGCTGACGATGAGGCGGGC
>JBDTMI010000029.1:0-45439 GCA_039934355.1 Gemmatimonadales bacterium | reverse complement strand
CGGTCACATCGTAGACCAGCACCACATTGCCGGTGACGTTCGGGCGGACCCCGGCTGCGTGGGTGCCGACATAGGCATAGTCCCGACCATCGCCGCCAGTCCAGACGTGCAGCTCTGACGTCGAATGATCGGTCTGCAGGCCCCGGCCAATCAGCTTGACCCCACGGCCACTATTGCGGGGATCGACCCTGATAGTCACCCGCGCGGAGCGCTGCCCCACCGTCGCGAGAACGGTGTACAGCCCCGGCGCGTCCGCCACGAACCCGCCGTCGGGCCAGACTCGCGCGCCGACATCGTCGTTGAGCTGCTGGCCGCTGACTGACCACACCGGCACCACCCCGGTCACCGGGCGGCCGGCGGCGTTGAGCGGACTGACCGCGAAATGGACCACGTCGCCCGTTCTGGCCTTCTCCGCACCGCCGCTGATCCGCAGCTGCGCAATCGGATTGGCCAGCACGGTGAGCTGCTCGGTCGCCGTGATCGCGCCTGCCCTCGCCGTCAGCGTCGTGGTGCCAGGAGCGACGGCGGTCACGTGACCGTAGCGGTCGACCGTGGCGACCCCGGCGCGACCGGTGGCCCAGCCGAGCTCGGCGTCCTCGCTCTCCCGGCCCTCCTCCACGAAAGCGCGAGCCCCGTAGCCCAGCGTGGTGCCGGCGTAGAGCGTGCCCGGCGCCGGCTCAATCTCGATCCGGATGACCGGCAGATCCTGCACGACCAGCACGGCCGAGGACGCGATCATCCGGGCACGATCGCCGGGCGTAGCCGGCCGCAGGACAAAGGCCCGAATGTCACCCCGGCCTGGCTTGGTCCCCGTCAGATGGTCGCTGCCCACCAGGACGGCCTGTCGGCCGGGAACAATGAAGAGAATCCTGGCCGCCGGCACCGGCTGGCCTGCGGCATCCAGCGCGACCGCCTGCAACGGGATGGTGTCGCCGACGCGAAGAGTGAGCGTGTCGACCGAGAGCTTGACCTGCTCGACCCGGAACGAGGCGCGCTGCACCGCTGTCATGGCGGTGGTATCGACGCTGGCTGGCTGCTGCCCCGCCAGCGAGCCGGCGAGGAAGCAGAACCCGGCCGTCAGGAGGGTGGTACGCATGAGCGATGTCCTTGGGAGTATCGGGAACTCCGGGCTGGTACGCCGAGGGAATGTCGAACTATACCAGCCGCTCCGTGATCCACCCGGCAAGCTGATCCTGATGCACCCGCACCTGCGTCATCGCATCTCGGACTCGGACGGTCACCGAACCATCCTCGGCGGTCTGTCCGTCCACCGTGCAGCAGAAGGGCGTGCCCGCCTCGTCCATGCGCCGGTACCGCCGCCCGATCGCGCCGGAGTCATCGTAGAACGTGGGGAACTGACGCTTCAGATCCCGGTAGATCCGTTCGGCAAGTTCCGGCATGCCGTCCTTCTTGACCAGTGGCAGCACGGCGGCCTTGATCGGCGCGATGCCGGGATGGAACCCAAGTACGACCCGGGTCTCGCCCTCGACCACTTCCTCACGGTAGGCATCCACCAGCAATGTCAGGGTGACGCGGTCCGCCCCCGCCGACGTTTCGACGATGTTGGGCAGATACCGCTCGTTGGCTGCCTGGTCGAAATATTCCAGCTTCTTCCCGGAATATTCCTGGTGCCGGCCCAGATCGAAGTCGCCGCGGTTGTGGATCCCCTCGATCTCGTTCCAGCCGAAGGGGAACTCGTACTCAATGTCGTATGCCGCCCTGGCGTAGTGGGCCAGCTCACCCGGGCCGTGGACATGCCAGCGGAGCTTCGCGGGCGCCAGGCCGATGCTGTGATGCCACTCCATCCGCCATTCGCGCCAGCGCTCGAACCATTCCGCGTCGGTGCCCGGCTTCACAAAGAACTGCATCTCCATCTGTTCGAACTCGCGGGTCCGGAAGATGAAATTGCCCGGAGTGATCTCGTTGCGGAATGCCTTGCCGATCTGCGCGATCCCGAACGGCACCCGTTGCCGTGAGGCGTTCAGCACGTTCTGGTAATTGATATAGATCCCCTGCGCGGTCTCCGGCCGCAGATAGATCGTCGCGGCCTGTTCTTCCACCGGACCCATGAACGTCTTGAACATCAGGTTGAACATCCGCGGCTCGGTGAGCTCGCAGGTGGTATGCTCACCGGGTTTCTTGCTGGGCTTCTGAGGACAGCGGGCATCCTCCAGCTTGTCGGCGCGAAAGCGGGACTTGCAGGTCTTGCAGTCGACCAGCGGGTCGGTGAATCCGGCGACATGCCCCGACGCCTCCCAGACCCGCGGGTGCATCAGGATCGCGGCATCGAGTCCCTCGATGTCGTCCCGGGCGTGGACCATGGCCCGCCACCAACGATCTTTCACATTCTTCTTGAGCTCGACTCCCAGGGGGCCGTAATCCCAGACCGACCCCAGGCCGCCGTAGATCTCCGAGGACTGAAAGACGAAGCCGCGTCGCTTGCAGAGCGACACGATTTTTTCCATCACCGAGGTGTCTGCCATGTTTTACGAAATGAAGAAAAGAGCGCCAGTCCTGCGGGAAGGGGGTAAGTCTAGGCCCGGGCCGGACTGCGGGCAAGCGGTTGCGCTCCAATCCTGGCCTTCGCCGGTCCAGCCGGTACCACCACCTCTATCCACCGACTGGATCACAGGTTAGACGACAGTGACTGGCTTGGGCCGCATCCCGCAGCGGCCGGAAGTTTGACAGTACTGAAACGTACGATTGACCAGCCGGGCCGCGAGAACCACTATGCACTCGGCGCGTTCCTTTGCCGAGCAGCCGCTGAGGGCGCTTCAGATCCACGGCGGACCCGTCGGTCCGTCCACCGACCATACGGCGAGAGCCGAGGCAATTCGCCATTCCGAGACTGTGGCGTGGCCCGCGCAACAATTTGTTAAAGTGATGTGTCGCAATCGGTTATGTATAGGGCAGCGGTCTTGCCTAGCTATTCCGGTCGAGCGCGACAGTTGGGGCTCTTGACCATGCATGGATTTGTGCCGAGGCTTCACACGGTGTCCCGCCCCCGTTCCGGCGGCCCGTCGCCCGATGACATGAGTCCGCCCGGAAATTTCCAGCAGTCCGTCGTTGGTTTCGTGGTCTGGAGTGAAGCACATGAGGCAAGGAATCAAGCGGCCCCCGGCCGCCCCTGCGCAGCGCACGCTCCACCATGCGCGGCGCGGCATGACACTGATCGAGATCATGATCGCGATCCTGATCATCGGGATCGTGGCATCGTTCGGCCTGCCGCGCATCGACTTCGAAGGCCAGAAGGCGACCGCGCAGGCCCGGGCGCTCTCGCTGACCTTTTCCCACGCGCAGCGGGAAGCCGTCAGCCTCCAGATCGACGTCTGGGTCGCGGTCGACACGACCAACGAAAGCGTCCGGATCCACGAGGACGCCAACAACGATGGCACCATCCAGGGGAGTGAGCGCGTGGTCACCGTCCCGCTTGACGAGGGGACCAGGTTCGGGGCCAGCGGCACGGTGCCGAGCGTTGGCTTCGGGGTTGCCGGGGTCGCGTTCACCCGGCTGCAGGGCGGGCTTCCGGCGATCGTGTTTCATCGCGACGGGTCCTCCAACGAAACGACGGGCCTTTTTCTGTCGACAACGAAGGCGACGGCGAAGAACGATTCGCTGAAGACACGTGCAGTGACCATCACGCAGTCCACCGGGCGCCCGACCTGGTGGACTTACGGCAACGGCACCTGGGTACAGGGGAGGTAGGCGTGACCCGCAAGCGGATGGGCTTTTCGCTGATCGAGGTGCTCGTCGCTCTGGTCATTCTGACCATCGTGCTGAGCGGCCTCGGCCGGTTCGTCGGAACATTCGTCCATGGTGTGACGACCTCGACTGCCCGCACCACGGCTGCGGAAGTCGCCCGGTCCCGGATCGAGCGGATCAAGTCCGATCCGCGCTATACCACGCTGACTTCCCTCTTCGGAACGGGCGCCGGCGCGGACACCACCAGCTTTCCCGGATTCCTGCAGATGCGCCGCCGGACATTCGTGTCGCGGGATCAGACCGGCACACCGGCGCGTGACATCACGACCATCACGGTGAAGGTGACGGATCCCAACACGCTGAAGGGCGATACCATCAGCCTCACAACCACGGTGGCGGCTCCATGATCCCCATGCGCAAGACCCCCGACCGGCGCGGCTTCTCGCTGATCGAAGTCATGATCTCCCTGGTCGTGCTCTCCCTCGTCATGGGCAGCGCGGTCGCACTACTCCGTTCCCAGACGCGCACCTTCGCGCTGGGTGGCGCCAAGGCGGACATGTTCCAGAATGGCCGCTACGTCGTGTCTACGGTGGAGCGCATGGTGCGCACCCTCGGCGCCGGCGTGGCCGGAGCCCAGCCGATGATCGTTTATGGCGACAACACCGTACTGGCCTTCAACGCCGACTACGCCGAAACCGACACCAGCTCCATGCGGTGGGCGGTGTACTTCAATCCGGACCAGGATACCCTCGCCGCGGTGGCCTGGGATTCCGCCAATGCGACGGTGATCCCCAACTCCAGCTACACCTACCCGACGCTGAACTACCGGCTGGCGAACGGCGCCACTGGCTCCGCGGAGACCGTGATTCTCTACTTCACGCTGGACGCCACCACCGCCCGCACCGACGACTACGTCCTGAATCTGCGGTTTAACGACCGGCCGGCCGACGTCGTGGCTCGGAACATTCTGCCCGACCTGGTCCGGCCGTTCATCGAGTACCACATGGTTTCCGCCGGCAACCTGGTCCAGGCGACGGGCATCAACCTGCCACTCACGCGCCTGGCGCTGACTCCGGCCATGACGGCCGCGGAATCGCTCTCGGCTCAGCGGCCAGACAGCGTGCATGCCATCCGGCTCAGTTACCGGATCACCAATGGACAGACCGGCGCGGCAGAAAAGCTGCTCACGATGTCCACCATGATCCAGGTGCCGAACAACGGCCTGCCCCAGCCGATCGTCTGCGGCCGCACGCCGCTCGGCCCCGCAACCTTTACCGTGACACCGGATACGATTGTCGGCAGCGGCAACGTCGACCTTCGCTGGACCCGATCCCCGGATCAAGGCGGCGGCGAATTTGACATTCAGCAGTACCTGCTCTACAGCAGGCACGTCGAGTTCCCGGCACTCGCATGGGACCTGGTCAGCTTTGTGCGGGCCGATACGGCCACCTCCTGGAAATACACCGCAGGCGGGTACACGCCGGACTCGACCTACCAGTTCGCCGTTGCGGCACAAGACTGCACCCCGTTGCTCTCGTCCATGAGCACCGGCTCTGCCGTGGCACCATAGGAAAATCTCTGACGACCGTAAACATTCGGCCAAACGCTGAATGCTGAACGCTGACTGCTGAACGCTGAACACCTTTTCGGTTACCTGTCCGTCCCTGGCTGGAGGTTGGCATGCCGACCGTTTCCCTGTCGTCCCGGCTGCGCGATGAGCGCGGCATCGCCCTGATCATGACGCTGCTGCTGGCGTTCCTGGTCGCCGCCCTTGCCATTGGCGCGATCATGATGTCCGGCAACCTGTCGCTGGTCAGCCGCTACCACAGCCGTGAGGTCGCGCTGCAGGAGTCGGCCGACGCGGGGCTGGAGATCGGGCGCGACTCGCTCAATCGCAACCCCGGCATGCTGCCGGCCAGCGGCGACACCGTGATTACGCTCAACGCCGCAGTCCGCGACGCTCAGGGCAACGTCATTCCCGGCTTCACCCGTTCGGTGTACATGGGCCGCTCCGGCGGCCGCACCGGAGGGCTGGGAAGTGCCGGCCAGTACGGGCTCAACCTGGCATCGATCGTCTCGGTCATCTCCGATACCCGAGGCGCCGTGGCCGCCCGGCGGTTGCTGATGACCCAGGAATCGTGGTCCAAGTTCGCGGTGGCGGTCAACACCTGGCCGGGCGGCGTCATGTACGGCTGCTTTGAGCAGGTCCAGGGGCCGTTCTTTTCCAACACCAATCTGATCCTCCAGGGTGGCTGCAGTGGCGCCGGTAAGGTCCTGTTCAGCGGCAAGGTGTCGGTGGTGGGTACGATCACCAACCCGGGCTCCGGCAATTTCCAGCAGGGATTCATCAATCCCGGACCGTCCATGCCGTGGCCCACCTCCGCCGCATTTGGCACCATGCAGACCTTCGCGCAGCAGTCGGATGCGGTCGGAGGCGACTACGATCTCACCCCTTCGATGGGCACGGCCCGGGTGCGGGATCCGAGCATGCGGATCGAGTTCGTGACCGTCGATGTGAATGGCAACGGTATCATCGATTGGGATGAAGGGTTCATGCGGGTGTGGCAGGCCCGGACCACCGGTTTGGCGCCGCTCCCCGCCAACAACCGGGCCTACGTCAGCGCCCGGCGGGTCGGGTTCAACCCGGCGGGCGCAGGATTCACCCTCGCGAACGACCCGAACGCCTACTCGGAAAACTGCGGCCTGCCCGTCGGGCTGGCCGGCAACTTGCATTTCCGCTCGACCCGCGCCATCTACGACTCGGTTCGCGCCGCGGGCGCCAGCGTCGCGCTCGCGTCCCAGATCGTCAGGGATTCGCTCCGCTCTCCCACCAAGCGCTGCTATCTGGGGGGCGATCCCGCGCTGTTTGGCGGCGTCGGCACCGTGGCGATCGACACCCTGACTCCGGACAGCGCGGCAACCGACCCAGCGGTGCTCACCCCCCGTGTATACGGTGCGGGGTGGTGGAAGAGCAAACGCACGGCCCAGTCTGCCGCAGTCATCGCCAAGCGGCCCGGGGACTGGCAGCGTCTCATTCCGCTCACGAGGAACCCGAACTTCAAGGGCGTCATCTACGTCAACGGCAGCGTCGCGGTGAGTGGTCGTCTCCGGGGCCGAGTCAGCATCGTGTCCCAAGGCACCATCATGCTCGCGGACGACCTGACCTATGTGACCACGCCCGGTACGCAGTGCAACGACCAGGGCGACATCCTGGGACTGCTCTCGGCGGACTCGGTCCTGATCGAAGACAACAGCATACAGCGGCCCTTCCGGAGCACCGTCGCCACGATTGGCGGCGCGCAGCCCTGGGTGGTCTCTGGCGACCTCGATTCAAAGTCCAGCGAGAACTACCATGCCTTCATCTTTGCGCTCAAAGACTGGGGCGGAGAGAACTGGACCCCTGCCGAGCCGCTCCTTGCCGGTGAAGCGTCACCGTCGGCTTCCGGAGGCTTTGTCAAGGTCTCGGGTGGTCTCATTCAGGGCTTCGTGCGCATCGCGACGTACGGAGGCAGCGCTGGCTGGCAGGAGTCCCACACCTACGATGTCTGTGGTGCCTCGGCGCCGCCGCCGTACTTCCCGACCACCGGCCGGTACAACAAGAACCGCTATTACGAACTCGATCCGGTGTGGCTCAATACGATGCCGATGGACACCCTGTTCGCGCGGCTGCAGTCGCAGTAACTGCAAGCGGCAATCGCGGAAGCGGTTCGGTGTGGGGAGCAGGAAACGTCAACATAGCCGGGAAGGTTCCTTGAGGAACTTTCCCGGACTTGTTTTGTTTCCGGCAGACTTGGGCCCATCGCCCATCGCCCCTCCCTCGCGCCCAACCGCCCAACCGCTTACCCGCCCCTTCCTCGCCTCACGATATCCCGCACAATCAGCTCCCCGTGCCCTCTCGCATTTTCAATGAACAGCCGGTTGGCGTCCTTCCCGCTCGCCATGACGCCGGCCAGATAGCATCCGGTCACCGGCGTCATCATGGTCCCCTCGTCATGCGCCGCAATGCCGGTCTGCTGATCAACCGGCACCCCCAGCCGCTCCAATAGTCCAGTGTCGGCGTGATAGCCGGTCATGGCCAGAATATGGTCGGCCGGAACACGCTCGGTCTTTCCCGTCACCTCGGAGCGCACCTCGACAGTTTCCGGTGTGATGCCGGTGACGCGCGACTGCCAGAACACCAGGATACTCTCCTCCTTGACCCGATTAGTGATGTCAGGCAGCACCCAGGGCTTCACGGTCCGGTCGAAGCCCTCGCCAAGATGCACCAGGCGCACCCGGGCACCGGCGCGCCAGCACTCGAGGGCCGCGTCCACTGCGCTGTTGCCCCCACCGATCACGACCACATCCTGGTGCCAGTGCCGGTGGCCCTCCGAGAAGTAGTGCGCCACATGGGGCAGCTCCTCGCCCGGAATACCGAGGAGGTTGGGCCAGTCGTAGTATCCGGTGGCGACAACGACGTTGGCGGCCTGGTAGGTCGTGGTATCGTGCCTCCGCCGCACCTCGATGCGAAAGCCGCCTTCCATCCGGTGAATGCTCGTGACCTCCTCCCCCGGGCGTGCATCGAGCCTGAAATGCTCGGCGACTCGTCGGTAGTACAGCAGGCCATCGCGCCGAGTCGGCTTCTCGTTGCTGGAGATGAAGGGCACCCCGCCGATCTCGATCCGCTCCGGCGTCGAGAAGAAGGTCATGTTGAGGGGGTAGCGCTCGATGGTGGAGACCACGGTGCGGCGGTCGAGCAGAATGCAGGAAAGGCCGGCCTGTGTGGCGGCCACGCCGACCGCGAGTCCGCAGGGACCAGCGCCGATGACGAGGATATCGATGAGTGCCATGTCGGTTGGGCGATTGGGCGATTGTTGGGCGGTTGGGCGGTTGGGCGGTTGGGCGGTAAGCAGGTAGGGCAGTAGCGATCTACTGGTTTGCTGCCACACCGCCTTACCGCCTACCCGCTAGACCTCGATAATCTGGTCCCGCCGAGTCCCGACGCTGACGTAGCGGATCGGGGCACCGGAGAGATCTTGCAACCGATCGAGGTAGGCTCGCGCCTCGGGGGGCAGATCGGCAAGCCGGCGCGCACCGGTGATTGGTCTGCGCCAGCCCGGCAGGGTTTCGTAGTGCGGAACCACGCGCTCCAGGGTCCGGACGTCGGCCGGCATTTCGAGGCACGGTTCGCCGTCCAGCAGGTAGTCGGTGCCCACCGGGATCTCGGCGAATGTGTCGAGCACATCCAGTTTCGTAACCGCCAGACCGGTGAGACCATTCACCCGCACCGAGTACCGCACCACCGTGGCGTCGAACCAGCCGCAGCGCCGTGGGCGCCCGGTGGTCGCCCCGAACTCCCCTCCGAGTTTGCGAAGATTTTCCTCGACACCAGCCTCGGCCTGCGTCGGCAGCGGGCCATTTCCCACTCGGGTGGTATAGGCCTTCACCACACCGAGCACCTCATCGATGGCAGTCGGACCGATGCCGGCACCGACGGCTGCTCCGCCGGCAGTGGTGTTGGACGACGTGACGAACGGGTAGGTCCCGTGATCGACGTCGAGCAGCGCACCCTGCGCCCCCTCGAGCAGCACACGCTTGCCCTCCTGCAGTGCCCGGTGGACCAGCAGGCCGGTGTCCGCCGCCAGCGGCAGCAGCCGCGGCGCGATTCGTTCCAGCAATTCGTGGTGCTGCGCCTCCGAGGCCAGCTCCGGGCTGCCCATCATCGAGAGCAGCTGGTTGGCCCGGGCCACCCGTTCACTCAGGATGGCACGAGCGGTGTCGAGATGCCGGAGGTCACCGACCCGCACGCCGCGCCGGCCATACTTGTCCTCGTATGTCGGACCAATCCCCCGACCGGTCGTGCCGATCTTCTGACTGCGTTCGTGGGCCTGGTCCAGCAGCTTGTGGTACGGCAGGACCAGATGGGCCCGGTCGGAAAGAAAAATCCGACCCGTCGTGGCAATACCGCGGGCGGTCAGCCCGTCGAGTTCCTCGAAGAACGTCTCCGGGTCGAGGACGACGCCGTTCCCCACGATACAGGTGCACCGCTCATGGAGAATGCCGGACGGAATCTGGTGGAGGATGAACTGCGCCTCACCGATACACACTGTGTGACCGGCGTTGGCCCCCCCCTGGTAGCGGACCACGAAATCGGCGCGCTCAGCCAGCACATCCACGAGCTTGCCCTTGCCCTCGTCGCCCCATTGAGCGCCAACGACGACGACACAATGGGTTTTCGGATTGAACATGGCACTCCGCTTTCAGGACATCCTCACCCAAAAAAAGACCGGAGACCCCGTGGGGCTCCGGCGCATCCTCTGGTGAAAAGTAGGCGCGGCCGAGCCAATGTCAACGCAGAACGGTCAACCAGCGCCCCACTGCTTCGATGGTCTGAGGGGAGAGCGCCGCCACCGCGTCCCGAGTCGTATGGAGCCTTCGCAGCACTCCCCAGTCGAGCCGGCTGAGCGTCACCGCCCTGGCCCCCGCCAGCGCCAGCGGAAGGCTGTCCGTAAGAATTCCGAGCGGGAGATGCCTGACAACGAGCCGGGGGGCGATCCCCGCGAGGGCCGGCACCAGGGTCCGGGCGAACGACAACCCCGCCGCATCGTGCGCGACGACATACAGCGCCCCCTCGTCGGTCAGGGTATCCAGATTGATGATCTCCGTCCCAGCGAGCTCTCCATACTCCACCGCGAAGGCTCGTGCCCCGACCATGCCGAACTCCTCCGCCCCGGTCAGCAGAATGCCAGTCTGCGCATCGAGCCCTGACTCCGCGGCAAGCAGAACGGCGACGACACCGCTGGTGTTGTCACTCGCGCCGGGCGACAGTCCACGCAGGCGACCGCGTGAGGCCATCGCCCCGACCGCCACGCTCAGGCCACCGAGGGTCGCGAGCAGCATGCCCGGGATGGGGCCGCTCACCGCCCGCCACACGACCGCCCCACTCATGACCAGTGCGGCAAGCACCAGCACCCAGATGGCGATCAGTCGGCCGGCCATCGAGTGCCCCTGCGCCTTGGTGTCCAGATGGGCCACGATCCACCGACGAACCGGTGCGGCACCCCGGGTGGCGATGAGGTTGGCATCCTCGCGCCGCTCGGCGCCCGGCACCGTGACCCCGGTACCGATGCCCCAGGCCAGGAGCGACAACGCCGTCGCCCCACCCAGCCACACCAGGAGTGCGGTGAGGCGTGGAAGCGAGGGAAACGCCAATAGTGGGAGCAGCAGCAGGGTGAGCCAGCCAAGCCCCGCGCCGAGCAGCGGCAAGGCGTTGAGGACCGCCGGCTGGAAGGTGAAGCGCTGTTCGCGGACGGTATATCCGAGGGACTGGAGATACGTATTCAGGCGGGCACGGGCAGCGGCGGCACCGGGAGTCCCCGCCTCACGCGGCAGGCCGCATAGCTCGGCCAGCCAGGCCGCTGCGGTCAGCTGCCACCCGGTGCGCCCGCGCCGGCATCGATGACGGCGGCAGCCGTTTCGGCGCTGATCAGGTCTTCCCCAAGCAGTTCGCGGGCATGCTGTTCGAAGGTCTGCATGCCGTGCTCCCGGCCGGCGGCTATGGCGCTGCGCAGATCCTCCCGGCGGTCCGCATCCCGCAGAATGGCCCGGACGTGCGGAGGCGCGGTCAGGACTTCGACCAGGGCGATCCGGGAGCCGTCGTCCGGCCTCGGCAGCAGGCGCTGGGCCACCAGCCCGCGCAGGACCTCGGAGAGACGGATCCGCCCGATCTCGCGCTCCGGGCCCGGAAACATCGCATGCAGCCGCGCGATCGAGGTCACCACATCCGGCGTTGTCAGGGTGGAGATCACCAGGTGGCCACGCTCGGCAGCCTTGATGGCGGTATCCAGCGTTTCGCTGTCCGCGATTTCGCCGATCACGATCACATCCGGATCCTGCCGCAGCGCCGCCTGCAGACCAACGGCAAAGCTCACCGTGTCCACCCCGACCTCGCGCTGGGTTACCGAACATTTCACGTCGCGGTGCAGGAATTCGATCGGGTTCTCCACCGTCACGATATGCCGCTGCAGATTCTGATTGATGTGATTGAGCATCGCCGCGACCGTCGAGCTCTTGCCGGAGCCTGACACACCGGCCACCAGCACCAGCCCCTGCTCCAGTTCCGCCAGCTGGCCGACGATGGCTGGCAGCACCAGGTCCGCGATACTGGGAACGGTGAAGGGAATCACCCGCATGACGACCATGAAGGAAGAACGCTGCCGCAGCAGGTTGACCCGGAACCGGCCGACCCCCGCCATGCCCCAGGAGCAGTCGAAATCCTTCAGCTGATCGATCCGGGCCCGCTCCTCCTCGTTCGGCAGCAGCTTGAGGGCAATGGCCCGGGTCTGGTCCGGCGTCAGTCGCTGCTTGGTCAGCGGCACCAGCTTGCCGTTGATGCGTGCCCGGAACACATCCCCGGCCTTGATGTGCAGGTCGGAGGCACCACGCTCGACTGCCGCCTTGATGATCTTTTCCATAGGGCTCAGGCCGTCGCCGGTGTCGGGGAGCGCGATGGAATGGTGGTGGCATCCGCGGGAAGGAAGCCCATCCGGTCGCGCACTTCACGGATCGTCTCGCCCGCGATACGCCGGGCGCGCTGGGCCCCGTCGCCCAGAATCTCGATGACCGTCTCGGGCCGCGCCTGCAACTCCGCGGCGCGCGCCCGGACCGGGGCGAGGGCCTGGTCGATCTGCTCGGCCAGGACTTTCTTGCAGTCGAGGCAGCCCCAGCCGGCGCTGCGACAGTTCGTCGCGACCAGCGTCACCGTCTCCGGAGGAGAGAAATACTTGTGCAGCGAGTAGATGTTGCAGAGATCGGGATTGCCGGGATCCTGCCGACGCACCCGTGCGGGATCGGTCTTGGCCGGCCGCAGCTTGTTCCACACCTCGGCGGGGGTATCGAGGATCCCGATCGTGTTGCCCAGGCTCTTCGACATCTTGGCCTGGCCGTCGAGACCGATGATCCGCTTCGCCTCCGTCAGCATCGGCTTCGGCTCGGGGAAGTAGTCGGTGCCGCCACCGAATTCCGCGTTCCACTTGCGACAGATCTCGCGGGTGAGTTCAAGATGCTGGACCTGGTCTTCGCCTACCGGCACGAGGTCGGCACGATAGAGGAGAATGTCCGCCGCCATCAGAATCGGATAGGTGAGCAGGCCGGCGGGGATGCTGTCCAGCCGGGCCGACTTATCTTTGAACTGCGTCATCCGCTCGAGCTCGCCAATCGGGGTCACCGTATTGAAGAGCCACTGCAGCTCGGAATGTTCGGGAACGTGCGACTGGACGAAGAGCGTTACCCGGTTCGGATCGATGCCCGACGCCAGCAGCCCCAGCGCCATCTCCCAGGTCCGGCGGGCCAGCGACGCCGCATCGTACTTTTGGGTGATCGCGTGAAGATCGACGACGCAGAAGAGACAGTCATACGATTGCTGCAGCCGGACCCAGTTCTGGACCGCGCCGAGCCAGTTGCCGATATGGAGCTCGCCGGAGGGCTGAACGCCGGAAAAGATGCGGGGCATGCGGCAAGGTATCCAGCCTGGAAGGACATTGCAAGATGCCGTCGGCCAACGACTTACTGAATATCGCGGTGCGGGCGGCGACCCAGGCCGGCGACTACCTGCGGACGGTGCATCGTCCCGCCCCCGAAGCCTGGGCCTCCAAGGGAAAGGCCGACTGGGCCACGGAGGTGGATCGGACCGCGGAGGCCATGATCGCCGGCACCATCCGCGAGGCGACACCCGGGGCGCACATCATCGGCGAGGAGCTCACACCGGAGGTGGTCCGCGGCGGGCTGGTCTGGGTGGTCGATCCCCTCGATGGCACCACCAACTTCCTGCACGGCTTCCCCGCGTTCGCGGTATCGATCGCGGCCGCCGTCGATGGGGTGCTGGAAGCCGCCGTAGTCTTGCACGTGCCCCTCAACCGCCTGACAACTGCGACTCGGGGCGGCGGGACCTGGGAGACGGATCAGCGGGTGCACGTCTCGACCATCACCGACCCGGCGCATGCGCTGATCGGCACCGGATTCCCGTTCAAGGACCTCTCCCGCCTCGAGGAATACCTCCAGCAGTTCCGGCGTATCAGCGCCGCGGTGACCGGCGTCCGGCGTCCGGGATCGGCGGCATTGGATCTCGCCGACGTGGCGGCGGGACGATTCGAGGGTTTCTGGGAGCAGCGCCTCTCCGCCTGGGACATCGCGGCGGGGACGTTGCTGGTCCGGGAGGCGGGGGGACGAGTCACTGATTTCGCCGGTCGCGACCTTGGGGTGGAACACGCGGAACTGGTCGCCGGCAACGCGGCGCTTCACCCCTGGCTGCTGAGCCAGGTGGGGGCACGGTCGGCGGCCCCTGCCCCGTCGGTGGCGCAGTTCTCCGAGCGGGTGAGCGCAAAGACGCCGGCACCGGGGGGTGGAGCCGTCGCCGCAACGGTCACCGCCCTGGCGGCCGCCCTCGTGACAATGGTCGGCCGCCTCACCCACGAGGGCGCCGCCGAAGCCGGGATCGACCAGCTCATCGAGCAGGGGGAGCGGCTACGCCTGATGTTGCTCGATCTCGGCGAGGCGGACGCCGCGGCGTACGGAAAGGTGATCGCAGCTCGCCGCCGCGGGGCGGAGGGCGCCGCCGATCTGGCCCAGGCATGGGAGGGCGCGGCCCGCGTTCCCGCCGACGTGCTCCGCGCCGCCCGCGATGTGGCGTTGCTGGCCCGCCGGGCGGCTCACGCGGGGCCTCCCGCCGCACTTGGCGATGCCGTGATGGCCGCGCTCCTCGCCGCCGCCGCTGCTGCAGGGTCCATGATCAACCTGCGACTCAACACGCAGGCGGCGGGACATCCGGCGCAGCTTCGATTGCTGGTGCAGGAGGCAGAGCTGCTGTTGCGGGAAACCCAACGCGCCACGGCGGACAGCCGGATGCTGCTGGAGCAGCGGCTGCAGGGGTAGCGTCGAGCGTCCCCGCCCGCCCACCTGAAGGCGGGAGGAGAAGTCACGGTTCAACCAGTACGTGCGCGGGCCTTTCTATTGCCCCACCGCCCGGTTCGACTCCCGTGCGGCCGCGACGAGGATCTGCCGCTGCCTCGAGGTGGTGATGAGCGTGGCCGCAGGATTTGTGACCGTCTCGGCCAGATGACTCAGCGCGGCCGGCCGTACCCGATCCACGATGACAAGGGCCGCGAGGTAGGTGCCCAACGGCGCGGGATGAAAGCCATCCGGCCCGAGGAGCTGAAGGGTGGAATCCATGCGCCAGGCCGCGCGCCAGGCCTCGCCCGCAGGCAGCAGAGTTGTACCGGCGCTGTCGGCCGCCAGCCGGTACGATGTGGACACATCGTCGAAAAACCCCAGGCGCGAGCGGTCGGGCCACACCATCAGCAGCGCTACCGGCACGCCGGCCTCACCGGCGACGCCCGCAAACCAGCGCGCCTCGGCGACAAGCTGCACCCGACTTTCCGGCAATGAAGACGGCCCCTGCTGCAGGATGACCAGCGTCCACCCGCCCTGCCGGATGGCCGCCTCCGCTTCTCCGCTGAGCCGGTGCTCGGTCAGACCGAAGTTGGGATGCGCGATGATGCGCACCTCGACCGAACCACCGGGACCGCGCCTTGCGATCGAATCGACCATCGCCGGAAGATCATTGGTGTAGGTCAGGCTGTTTCCGATGAACAGCAGGCGCATCGAATCCGAGGACAGGTCCGTCGCGCCCGGGGACTGGCACCCGGTGGCGAATCCGAGGGCGATCTGGCAAACAGAAAGGAAGAGACGCATGGCTCGCGGTTCAGTGGAGGAGGCTACCGCGGGAGGTGACGAGCAGGGTGGATCCGGAATCACAGTCAGGTGACCGGGACTCAGCCTTCCGTGGGCAGGGTCAGGATGCGCGGGCCGGCGGCGGTGATGGCGACGGTATGCTCGAAATGAGCGGCGAGGGTTCCATCGGCAGTGACCACCGTCCACTTGTCAGGCAAGGTCCGGGTCGCGTAATGACCCGCGGTGATCATCGGTTCGATGGCGATCGTCATCCCTTCCAGCAGCCGCGCCCCCCGCTTGGGCTGGCCATGATTGGGCACCTGCGGCTCCTCGTGGAACTGGGTCCCGATGCCATGCCCCACCAGCTCGCGGACCACCCCGTACCCCGCAGCCTCCGCCAGCGTCTGCACCGCGTGACCGATATCGCCGACATGATTCCCCACTCGTGCGGCGGCGATCCCCACCACCAGGCATTCCCGGGTGATGGCGAGCAGCCGCTCGGCAGCCGGCGAGATCTCACCGACGGAGGCGGTGGTGGCGCCATCGGCGTGGAGTCCCTCGAGCTGGACCCCGACATCGATGCTCACGATGCTGCCCTCGACCAGGATGCGCCGGGGGCTCGGGATGCCGTGGACGATTTCCTCGTTGATCGAGGTGCAGAGCGTCTTCGGGAAGCCGTACAGGCCCTTGAACGAGGGCCGTGCGCCGTGGTGGCTGCGGATGAACTCTTCGGCAATAAGGTCGAGGTCGTTGGTGCTCATGCCGGGGCGGACGCTCCGGGTGAGCAACACCAGGGTATCAGCCACGATGTGACCGGCGCGGGCCATCGTTTCGACTTCGCGAGGAGACTTGAGGGTGATCATGGAGGCCTTCTGCCGTCGGCCGCTGGTCATCAGCATGAGGTGCTGACGGCGACTGCGGCGGACCCGTCTTACCTGCCGAGGATTTCCCGCACCCGGCCGGAGATTTCGTGGATCGCCCCGACGGCCGGGATGAGGTGCACCTTCCCGCGCTGCCGATACCACTCCAGCACCGGGGCGGTCTGGGTCCGATAGGCCTTGAGGCGCGTCGCGACCGCCTTGGGATCGTCATCGGCGCGGCCCTCGATCATCAGCCGCTTCTCGATTCGGGCGATGATCTCGATGTCCGGCACGTCAAAAAAGAAGACGTGATCCATCTGCCGGCCCAACTCATGGAGCACTGTCGTCACGGATTCTGCCTGGGGCACCGTCCGCACGACGCCGTCGAAGATGACGCCGTTCCTGGCTTCCACCTTCGCCAGCTCGTCGCGCACGACACCCATGATGATATCGTCGCTCACCAGCTGTCCCGCCTCCATCACCGCCTTGGCCCGCAGCCCGACGGGGGTGCCGCGCTTCACCGCGTCGCGCAGGAGATCGCCGGTGGCGAACTTCGGTACTCCGAGCCGCTCAGCCAGGAGCGCGCCCTGTGTGCCTTTGCCGGCGCCAGGGGGGCCGAGCAGGAGGATATCCATCCCTACATGAACCGCTGTTGCCGGCCGCGGAACTTGATGCGCCCCGTTTTCATGAAGCTGTCGTACTTGCGGAGCGTCAGGTGCTGCTGGATCTGCGCAATCGTGTCGAGCAACACGCCGACGACGATCAGCACCGAGGTTCCGCCGAACTGCTGCTGGAAGCCGAGTTGCTTGGTCATCGTGACGGGGATGATGGCGATCAGCGCCAGAAACAGCGCACCGGGCAGCGTCACACGCGACAGCACGTTATCGATGTAGTCCGCCGTGCTTGCCCCTGGCTTCACGCCCGGAATGAACCCGCCCTGCTTCTTCAGGTTTTCCGCCAGGTCCACCGAATTGAAGATGATGGAGGTGTAGAAGTAGCTGAACAGCAGGATCAGGATGCCGAAGGTCAGGTCGTAGGGGAGTTCGCCGGGGGTGAAGAAGTCGGAGAACCCCCGGAGAATCGGGCTCTGGGTGAAGCTGGCAATCGTGCCGGGGACGATGATGATGGTCTGGGCGAAGACGATCGGCATGACTCCGGCGGTGATCAGGCGGATCGGGATAAATGTCTTCTGGCCCTGCGTCATCCGGCCGCGACCCATGACCTTGCGGGGGATTTGTACTGGAATGCGCCGAGCCGCCAGGTGCATGGCCGTGACAGCCGCCACCACGCCGACAAGGATCAGTCCGAAGAGGATCACCTGCCCGAAGGAGAGGGCGCCGCTCTTCCAGAAGCCGGCCATGTTGACCAGGCCCGGCCAGAGCCGGTCGAGAATCGAGAAGGTGATGAGCAGGCTCATCCCGTTGCCGATCCCGCGCTCGGTGATCTGTTCGCCCAGCCACATCACGAAAATCGCGCCAGTAGTCAGGACCACGACCATCGCGAGTCGGGTCCAGAACGTGGGAACCGGTACCGCGCCCGGGATGCTCTCAGTGAAGATCGCGAAGGTGTAGGCCTGCGCCAGCGCGATCATGACCGTCATGTACCGGGTCCACTGGGTCAGCTTCTTCTTGCCCTCCTCGTCCTTCTGCATCTTGCCGATGGACGGCACGATTCCGCCGCCGAGCTGGAAGATGATGGAGGCGGAGATGTAGGGCATGATGCCAAGCGCGAACACCGTGGCGCGGGACAGCCCGCCGCCCAGGGTGTCATACAGCCCGAAAAAGCCGGCGGCCGCCGAGTTCTTGATGAAGTCGGTGACCGCCTGCACGTTGACGCCCGGCGCGAAAATGTGCGCGCCGACACGATAGATGACCAGGGCAAGGAGGGTGAACCCGATCTTGCGCTGGAGCTCGGGGTCCATGCCAAGGCTGGGCCGGGCTGGCGCGGTCATTCGGCGATCTTCCCGCCCGCCTGCTCGATCCGGGTCCGGGCGGCCGTGGACGTCTTCACGCCGCTCACCGTGTAAGCCCGATCGGCGGTGCCGGTGCCGAGGATCTTCACGGTCACATCCCGCTTGGAGATGATCCCGGCGGCGTGCAGCGTCTCCGGCGAGACCTCTGTGCCACTGAGGCGGGTCAGATCCTTCAGGTTCACCGGCTGGGCCGTGACCTTGAACGGATTGGTGAAGCCACGCTTGGGCAGACGCCGATACATCGGCATCTGGCCGCCTTCGAAACCAGGATTGCTCTGGCCCGACTGCCGTGCCTTATGACCCTTGTGACCCTTGCCCGAGGTCTTGCCCTTGCCCGAACCCGGTCCGCGCCCCAGCCGCTTACTGGTGTGTCGGGCGCCGCGGGCAGGCTTGATGGTCGACAGGGTGATCGGCGTGCTCTTGTCCGCCATTTACTTCTCCTGGGCCGGCGCCACGTCCACGAGGTGGCGCACCTTGATGAGCATGCCCCGTATCGAGGCCGTATTGGGCAGCTCAGAGACCGACTGGTGATGATTCAGGCCGAGCGCGATCAGGGTGCGGCGCATGGTGGCGGCATGACCGATCCCGGAGCGGATCTGCTTCACCCGGAGACGCGGTGACGCTTCCTCGCTGGGGATGACCGACGCGTGATAGGCCGGGCCCTGCCGACCGACAACTGGATTGCGACCCATGACTCAGGCCTCCTGGGGAGCGCGATAGCGGATATTGTCGACATCGACTCCGCGCTCGCGGGCGATCTGGCGCACCGTGACCAGCTGGCTCAGCCCGTCCACCGTCGCCCGTACCATGTTGTGCGGGTTGTTGGACCCGAGACTCTTGGTCAGGATGTCGGTGATGCCGGCGCACTCGAGGACCGCGCGCACCGGCCCGCCGGCGATGACGCCGGTACCACTCGCGGCGGGCTTGAGCAGCACCCGGCCAGCGCCGTGATGTCCGATCACCTCGTGCGGGATCGTGGCGCCCACCCGGGGAAACTCCACCAGGTTGCGCTTGGCGGCTTCTACGGCCTTGCGTACGGCCTCGGAGACTTCGTTCGCCTTGCCGGTCGCGATCCCGACGCGACCCTTGCCGTCGCCCACCGCCACCAGCGCGTTGAACGAGAACCGCCGGCCGCCCTTGACGACCTTGGCGACACGGTTGATCGCGACGACGTTCTCGATGAACTCGCTCGGCTCGCGCTCGCCCCGGGGACCACCGCGGCCCCCTCGACCACCACGGCCGCCGCCCGGACCGCCGCCGGGCCCCCCACGGCCACCGGGTCCACCGCCCTGACCGCCACGGCCGCCGCCCTGCCCGCCCCGACCGCGCCCACCGCCGGGTGCATCAGGCGGACCGCCTACGCTCGGACCCGTCATGCTACGCTCCTGGTCTGCCATGTCAGAACTCCAGCCCCCCATCACGGGCCCCGTCGGCCACGGCCTTCACCCGCCCGTGGTACGCGTAGCCACCGCGATCGAAGACGACCTTGCTGATCCCTGCGGCCTTCGCCTTGACCGCCAGCTGCCGGCCGACGCCCATGGCCTTGCCGATCTTGCCCTTGCCATCGATCGCGACGCCCTCGGACCCATCGCTCACGCCGAGCAGGCACACGCCACGGTCGTCGTCGACCAGCTGCGCGTAAATGTGCTTCAGCGAGCGGAACACCACGAGGCGCGGCCGGCCGATCGTGCCCGCCACCTTCTTGCGGACCCGCAGGTGGCGCCGGGCCCGCAGTTCGTGCCGGGTACTCGGAGACTTGACTGCACGCATGGTTACTTCGCTCCTGTCTTGCCAGCCTTGCGGCGCACAACTTCACCCTGGTAGCGCACACCCTTGCCCTTGTACGGCTCGGGCTTGCGCAGACTGCGGATCTCCGCCGCCACCTGGCCGACGAGTTCCTTGTCCGGCCCCTCGATCTTGACGATCGTGTTGCCTTCCACCGTAAACTTGATCCCCTTGGGCGCGGGATAGGTCACGCCGTGGGAAAACCCCAGCGCCAGCTGCAGGCCGGCGGGCTTGAGCTCCGCCTTGTAGCCGACGCCCTGGATCTCGAGCACCTTGCGGAATCCGGTGGCCACCCCGTCGATCATGTTCTGAACCAGAGTGCGTGTCAGGCCATGCAGCGCCTTGTGCCGGGTCTCCTCCGTGGGCCGCTCGACGGTGATCTGGTCACCGGCATGCGCCAGCTTCATTTCCGGGTGCAGGGTGCGCGACAGCTCCCCCTTGGGCCCCTTCACGGACAACGTGTGTCCCTGGAGCGTCACGGAGACGGCTTTCGGCACCGTCACCGGCTTTCTGCCGATTCGCGACATGGTCAGGCCTTACCAGATGACGGCGAGCAACTCGCCGCCAAGGTTTGCGGTCCGCGCATCGCGGTCGCTCATGAGCCCCTTGGGCGTCGAGACGATCGCCATGCCGAGGCCATTCTTGACCCGCGGGATCTCGCGCGACTTCACATACTTGCGCAGCCCCGGCGTCGACATCCGGCGCAGCTCGCGGATGACCGACTGGTCATTGTGATACTTCAGGTAGAGACGCAGCACGCCGCGCGCACCATCATCGAGGATCTTGAAATCCGCGATGTAATGGTTCTCGTGCAGCAGCTTGGCCAGCTCGCCCTTGAGGCGGCTCACCGGAATGTCGACACGCTTGTGGCCGGCCGCGCAGGCGTTCCGGATGCGGGTCAGCATATCCGCGACGGGATCAGTCATGCTCATAGTATGCTCTCCTACCAGCTGGCCTTGCGGACACCGGGGATCTCGCCCCGGAGCGCCTGTTCACGGAAGCAGATTCGGCAGAGACCGAACTTCCGCAGCACGGCGCGGCTACGGCCGCAGCGATTGCAGCGCCGCACCCCGCGAACCTTGAACTTCGGCGTGCGCTTGGCGCGCTCGATCCAGCAGGTTTTCGCCATCAGTGTCTCCTCAAATGCCTCTCGGCCCGGTCCACGTCCCCATTGATCCGACCAGGTTACGCCGCAACCGCCGGCGGCGTCTCGCCACGGAACGGCCAGCCAAACTCGCGCAGCAGCGCCATGGCCAGGTCATCCCGGCCGGCGTCGGTCACGATCGTGATGTCCATGCCGTGGATCCGCTCGACCTTGTCGAACTCGATCTCCGGAAAGATCATCTGCTCCTTGACGCCGATCGTGTAGTTGCCCCGCCCGTCGAAACTCTTGTTCGGCATGCCCTTGAAGTCGCGGATGCGGGGGATCGCCACCGCGATCATCCGGTCCAGGAATTCGTACATCCGGGCATTACGGAGCGTCACCGACGCCCCCACCGGCAGACCCTCACGCAGGCCGAAGTTCGCAATCGCCTTGCGGGCCCGGCGGACCACGGCCTTCTGGCCGGTGATAATCGCCAGTTCATCGACCACCATCTCGATCAGCTTGGGGTTCTTTGCCGCTTCGCCCATGCCGACATTCAGTACGATCTTCACGATCCGCGGCACCTGGTGCGGATTGGTGAAGCCAAACTGCTTCGCCATGTTCGCCCGGATGACCTTGTCGAAATAGGTCTTGAGGCGCGGCGTGCCCTCGACCGACTTCGGCGCGGCATCCACGACGAAGGCGGCGGACTTGTCCTTGTTCTTCCCCTTGCCCTCGGTCTTCGGGGGCTTCGCGGCCCGTTCCTTCGGCGCGGCGGGTTCCTTGTCCTTGGTCTCGGCCATGGTCAGCGATTCCTCGGGATCGGCTGGCCCGACTTGACGGCGATCCGCTCCAGCGTGCCATCCGCGTTCTTGTGGCGGCGGATGCGGGTCGGTTCCCCGGTCTTCGGGTCGATGAGCATCATCTTCGAGTGGTGAATCGGCGCGGGGAACTCGATGATGCCCCCCGGCGCGTTCTGCGTGGCGCGGCGATGCTTCTTCACCACGTTCACGCCCTCCACCGTCACCCGGCCAGTCTTCGGATAGACCCGCAGGACCTTCCCGCGCTTCCCCTTGTCATCGCCGGAGATCACGTGGACCGTGTCGCCGGAGGTGATGTGCAGGGACTGGCGGACCGGCGGCAGGTGCCGGATGCGCTTGGCCTTCTTGTGGACGAGCGGCTTCATGTCAGATCACCTCTGGCGCCAGCGATACGATCTTCATGTACTTCTTCTCGCGCAGCTCACGCGCCACCGGCCCGAAGATGCGGGTCGCGCGCGGCTCACCCTGGTCGTTGATCAGCACCACGGCGTTCTCGTCGAACCGGATGTAGGAGCCATCCTTGCGCCGGGTCTCCTTCACCGTTCGGACGATGACGGCCTTGGCCACCTCGCCCTTCTTCACCTGGCCGGTCGGGATGGCGTCTTTGATGGCGACGACCACTTTGTCACCCAACCCGCCGTACCGGCGCATGCTGCCGCCGAGGACGCGGATCACGAGCGCCTTCCGGGCGCCGGAATTGTCGGCCACCTTCACGATCGATTCTTGCTGGATCATTGTCCGATCCTCCGGCGCTGCCGGCTTAACCCACCGATTGCCTGCCCGCGAATTTCACGGGCATCTACCCTGGATCCTGCTGTGTCTTCCACCCTGATGGGGCGGGTCTCAGACCCGCCCCTCCCGCCGAAACCTGGGGTCTACTTCGCCCGCTCGATGATCTCGACCACCCGCCACGAGACCGTCTTCGCGATGGGCCGGGTCTCCATGATCTTCACGGTGTCGCCCAGCTTGGCCCCCAGATCGTTGCGCGCCTTGACGCCCTTGGTGCGCGTCATCTGCTTGCTATAGACCGGGTGCGCGAAGCGACGAGTCAGCGTCACCACGACGGTCTTGGTCATCTTGTCGCTCGCGACGGTGCCTAGCCGGGTCTTCCGGCGATTCACGGGGCGGGCGGGAGCGGTCGTTTCGTCGGCCATATCAATCCTCACTCTGTCGTCTTGGAGGCGGACCCATGGGTCCGCCCTTCCCACGCGTGCTAGTGCGCCAGCTCCCGTGCGCGCAGCACCGTCTTGATCCGCGCGATATCCCGCCGCAGGCTCCGAAACTCCATCCCGTTCGGGATCGACTCGGTCGCGGAGCGGAAGCGGAGCCGGAACTGCGCTTCGTTCAGCTCGACGAGCTTGGCCTTCAAGTCATCCACCGACATTTCGAGCAGCTCTTCGATTTTCATGACCTCAGTCCTCCAGCCGCTTCACGAGGCGCGTGCGCACCGGCAGCTTCGAGGCCGCCAGTCCCAGGGCCTCCTGCGCCAGCGCGAGTGTCACCCCTTCGATTTCGAACAGCATCCGTCCCGGCTTGACCACCGCCACCCAGCCCTCCGGATTGCCCTTGCCTTTGCCCATGCGGGTTTCGGCCGGCTTCTTCGTGATCGGCTTGTCCGGGAAGATCCGGATCCAGACCTTGCCGCCGCGCTTCATCTCGCGGGTCAGCGCGATACGCGCCGCTTCGATCTGTCGATTGCTCAGCCAGCCCGGCTCCAGCGACATCAGGCCGTATTCGCCGAACGCCACTGTGTTGCCCCGGGTGGCCAGACCCCGGGTCCGGCCCTTGAACGTCTTGCGGAACTTGACCCGCTTCGGAGACAGCATGGTTCAGCTCCCCGTGCTGTAGGTCCGGCCCGAGACATCCTCGACGACTTCGCGGAGGAAGACCCAGACCTTGATGCCGATCGTGCCGTACGTCGTCTTGGCGGTGCTGGTGGCGTAGTCGACATCGGCCCGCAGCGTATGGAGCGGCACCCGACCCTCGCGATACCCCTCGACCCGCGCGATTTCCGCCCCGCCCAGCCGTCCGCCGGCCCGCACCCGGATGCCCAGCGCGCCCATACGCATGGAGCTTTGCACCGCGCGCTTCATGGCGCGGCGGAACGAAATCCGCTGCTGCAACTGGTGCGCGATGTTGTCCGCCACCAGCTGGGCCGACAGCTCCGGCCGCTTGATCTCCTCGACATTCACCGCAGCGTCCTTGCCGGTGAGCTGCGCCAGTTCATCCCGCAGCTTATCCACCTCGGCGCCCCGCTTGCCGATCACCACGCCGGGCCGACCGGTGTGAATCGTCACGGTGACCTTGCCGGGCTTCCGCTCAATGTCGATCCGCGCGATCGCCGCATGCCCCAGGCGCGCCTTGAGATACTTGCGGACCAGCTCGTCTTCCTTGAGCAGGGCCGGCATCTCCTTCGTGGCGTACCAGCGCGACGACCACTGCTTGACGATGCCAAGCCGCAGGCCGATTGGATGGGTCTTCTGTCCCATTACTCGCTCTCCTTCGTGCCGACGTGAATTTCCACGTGGCTCGTGGGCTTCCGGATCGGGACGCCGCGCCCCTGGGCCGCCGCATGGTGCCGCTTCAGCGGCGTGCCCATGTCCACCGTCGCCCAGGTCACCACCAGCTCATCGACATCGAGGTTGGTGTTGTCCTTCAGCGCCGCCTGTTCCGCGTTGGCGACCGCCGAGCGCAGCGTCTTGGCGATCTGGCGCGCCGCCAGCTTCTTGCTGAAGCGCAGGATCGCGTACGCCTCATTCACATTCTTGCCGCGGATCAGGTCCACCACGAGCCGCATCTTTCGCGGCGACTGGCGCACCCCCCGCTGGATCGCACGGGCTTCCATGGTCATTCCGCCTTGGCCTTCTTGTCAGCCACGATCTTGCCGCTGTGCCCGCGGAACAGCCGGGTCGGGGAGAATTCACCGAGCTTGTGCCCGACCATGTTTTCGGTCACATAGACCGGCACGAACTTGTTGCCATTGTGGACCGCGAAGGTATGGCCGACGAACTCGGGCAGGATGGTACTCGCCCGGCTCCAGGTCTTGACCACCTTCTTGTCGTTCTTGGCATTGAGCTGCTGGACCTTGCCCAGGAGCGATGCCAGGACGAACGGGCCCTTCTTGATACTGCGCGACATCAGTTACCCCCCCCGGTGGCCTTGCCCCGGCGCCGACCGCGGACTACGAACTGGTTGGACTTCTTCTTCGCGTCGCGGGTCTTCTTGCCCTCGACCTTGCCCCACGGACTCACCGGCGGACGCCCGCCCGAAGTCTTGCCCTCGCCACCACCATGTGGGTGGTCGACCGGGTTCTTCGCCACACCGCGCACCCGGCCCTTGCGGCCCAGCCAGCGGGTCTTGCCCGCCTTGCCCCGCGAGAGCAGCTCGTGCTCCCCATTGCCGACTTCACCGATGGTCGCGATGCATTTCATGTGCACCCGGCGCGTTTCAGTCGAGCGGAGCCGCAGGGTGACGTAATCACCCTCCTTCGCCACGACCTGCGCACTGGTGCCCGCCGACCGGATCATCTGGGCGCCCTTGCCGATCTTGAGCTCCACGCAGTGCACCGTCTCGCCCAGGGGCACTTCGCCGAGCGGAATCGAATTGCCCACCCGCGGATCCACGCCGGAACCGGAGAGGATCGTGTCCCCCACGTTCAGTCCCTTGGGGTGGACGATGTAGCGCTTCTCGCCGTCGGCGTAGATCACCAGCGCGATGCGGGCGCTGCGGTTGGGATCGTATTCCACCGAATCGATCCGGCCCGGAATCCCGAACTTGTTCCGCTTCCAGTCGATGATGCGATACATCTTCTTGTGGCCGCCGCTGATGTAGCGCATCGTGACGTGGCCCTGATTGTTGCGGCCACCACTGCGCTTGATCGGCTCGAGCAGCGACTTTTCCGGCGTCGCGCGCGTGATCTCGGCGAAATCCGACACCGAGCGGAAGCGCGTCCCGGCCGTAACCGGCTTGAATTTGCGGATGCCCATATCAGCCCTCGAACACTGGGAGTGTCTCCCCATCCTTCAGGACGACGATCGCCTTCTTCCACCGCGCGGTCACTCCCCGAGTCTTGCCCCGCACCACCGCGTTCCGGCGCATCTGCATCGTGCGCACCGCCACCGCGGTCACCCCGAAGAGCTGCTTGAGCGCCTCACGGATCTGGTGCTTGTTCGCCTCCGGATGCACCTCGAAGGCGTACTCCTTCCGGAGCTGGTAGGCGGCCGAGGTCTTCTCGGTCACCACCGGCCGGACGATCAGGTCATGGAGCGAGGCCATTACTTGCCCCCCTTCTTCTTGGGCGCGGGCTTCTTGCTCGCCGGGGACTTCTTCGGAGCCGCACTCTTGGCCTTCGGCGCCCGCTTGGCTGCCTTGGCCGCCGGCTTCTTCGCGGCAGACTTCGCCGCCTTCTTGGCCGCGGGCTTCGCCGTCTTGGGTTTCTCGGCCTTCGGCTTGGCCGGCGCGGCGGCCTTCTTCACCTTCGGTGTGCGCGGCGCGTCATCCCGTGCCGCCTTCGGCAGCGGTACGAAGGCCCGCACGTACGGCTCGGCCATCACGCCGGAGAATGCGCCCTCTTCCACCAGGACGACGTCCGACCAGAGGATGTCGTAGCTCGTCACATCGCTGTAGGGCTGGACCCGGACGCGGGGCAGGTTGCGCGCGCTGAGGTACACCGCTTCCGACACGCCATGCGTGAGCAGCAGAACTTTCTTGTCCATTACGCCGCACTGCGTGAGCAGGGCGACGATCTCGCGGGTGCGGGGCGACTGCAGTTCGAACCGCTCGATGACCATGAGGCCGCCATCCGCCGCGCGCGCGTTGAGCGCGCTCTTGCGGGCCAGCTGCCGCACCTTCTTGGGCAGATCGATGCGATAGTCGCGCGGGACCGGGCCGAACACCTTGCCGCCGCCGGGCCAGTTGGGGGAGCGGGTCGAGCCCTGCCGCGCGCGGCCGGTGCCCTTCTGCTTCCACGGCTTCTGGTTGCCGCCGGAGACCAGACCACGGGTCTTGGTCATGGCGGTGCCCTGGCGCTGGTTGGCCATGTAGGCCGTCACCGCCTCGTGCAGCACCGGCTCATTCACGGTGCCATCGAACAACGCCTCCGGCAGACCGAAGTCGGCGGAGTTCCGCGCGCCGGCGGACGAGAAATGCGGGGCCTCAATCATGGCGGCTCTTCCCCTGCTGCTTGTTCACCAGCAGGATGCCGTGCTTGGCACCCGGCACCGCGCCGCGCACGAACAGCAGGTTGCGCTCCGCGTCGATCTTCACCACCCGGAGGCCCAGCTCGGTGTGCCGCTCGGCCCCCATGTGCCCCGGCATCCGCTTGCCCTTGATCACCCGCGAGGGGTCGGTACCGGCGCCCACGGAGCCCGGCTTGCGGTGCCGGGTGTTGCCGTGACTACCCGGGCCACCACCGATGCCGTACCGGTGGACCACGCCCTGGAATCCGCGGCCCTTGCTGGTCCCGGTCACCTTGACGATTTCGCCGGGCGCGAAGATGCCGACCGTGATCGTCTCACCCGGGGTGTGGGTCGCGCCCGCGGTGCCGAACTCCTTCAGGATCTGCGGGGCAATGTCGACCGACGCCGCCTTGGCGTGGCCCAGCTGCGCCTTCGAGGTCCGCTGGGGCACCCGGTTGCCGTACCCGAGCTGCACCGCGTTCTCCTTGACCAGCAGCACCCGGCAGGGGCCCGCTTCGATCACCGTCACCGGGACCGAGCTGCCATCCTCCGTGAACAGGCGGGTCATGCCGAGCTTGCGCCCGATCAATCCGTTCGCCATGGCTATTCGACCTTGATTTCCACGTCAACGCCGGCTGGCAGATCCAGCTTGGTCAGCGCATCCATGGTCTGGGGCCGCGAGTCATTGATGTCGAGCAGCCGCTTGTGGGTCCGCAGCTCGAACTGCTCCCGGCTCTTCTTGTCCACGTGCGGGCTGCGCAGCACGGTCCAGCGCTCGATCTTCACCGGCAGCGGGATCGGACCCGAGACCTGGGCCCCGGTCTTTTCCGCGGTACGCACGATGTCCGCGGCGGCCTGGTCCAGGACGCCGTGATCGAATGCCTTGAGTCGGATGCGGATGCGCTGTGCCATGTGTGCCTCTGAGTCTGGGCCTGCCGCATTCAGCGATCAGCGATCAGCGTTCAGCATTCAGCCCTGCGAGTGTGGCTGAACGCTGAATGCTGAATGCTGAATGCCTACTTCAGAATCTTCGTCACCACGCCGGCGCCGACCGTCCGGCCACCCTCGCGGATGGCGAAACGGAGACCTTCCTCCATCGCGATCGGCGTGATCAGCGTGATGTGCATCTGAATGTTGTCGCCCGGCATCACCATCTCGACGCCCTCGGGCAGCTCGACCGAGCCCGTGACGTCGGTGGTGCGGAAGTAGAACTGCGGCCGGTACCCCTTGAAGAACGGGGTGTGACGTCCACCCTCTTCCTTGTTCAGCACGTACACCTCGGAGTTGAACTCCGTGTGCGGCGTGATGCTGCCGGTCTTCGCGAGACACATCCCGCGCTCGATGTCGTTCTTTTCCACGCCGCGCAGCAGCAGGCCGACGTTGTCGCCCGCCTGGCCGTCATCCAGCAGCTTGCGGAACATCTCGACGCCGGTGACGGTCGTCTTCTTGTCGGAGTTGAAACCGATCAGGGAGACTTCCTCGCCCACCTTGATCTTCCCGCGCTCGATACGACCGGTGGCCACCGTGCCGCGGCCGGTGATCGAGAAGACGTCCTCGACCGGCATCAGGAACGGCTTGTCGACGTCGCGCTTGGGCTGGGGCACCGAGTTGTCGAGCGCGTCGAGCAAGTCCCACATCGCCTTGACCCACTGCTCCTCGCCCTTGATGGCGCCCATCGCGGAGCCGCGGATGACCGGCAGGTCGTCACCGGGGAACTCGTACTTGCTGAGCAGCTCGCGCACCTCGAGCTCGACCAGGTCGAGCAGCTCGGCGTCGTCGACGAGGTCGCACTTGTTGAGGAACACGACCACGTAGGGCACGTTCACCTGGCGGGCCAGGAGAATGTGCTCGCGGGTCTGGGGCATCGGGCCGTCGACCGCGCTGACCACCAGAATCGCGCCGTCCATCTGCGCGGCGCCGGTGATCATGTTCTTCACGTAGTCGGCGTGGCCCGGGCAGTCCACGTGGGCGTAATGCCGCTTGGTCGTGTTGTACTCGACGTGGCTGGTCGCGATCGTCAGGATCTTGGTCGGATCCCGGCGGCCCTGCGACTCGGAGGCCTTGGCCACGGTGTCATACGGCACGTAGGCCGACAGGCCCTTGTCCGCTGTGACCTTTGTCAGCGCCGCGGTCGTGGTGGTCTTGCCATGGTCCACGTGGCCGATGGTGCCGACGTTCACGTGGGGCTTGGTCCGATCGAATTTCGCCTTGGCCATATCGTCCTCGGGGTTCCTTGCTGGTGGCTAACAACCCGCAGCTCTCAGCTGTCGATGAACTGCATTCCCTACGACTTCTTCTTCGCGATGATCGCTTCAGCGATCGACTTCGGGACTTCCTCGTAGTGGGCGAACTCCATCGAGTAGACCGCCCGGCCCTGCGTCATGCTCCGCAGCGTCGTGGAGTACCCGAACATTTCCTTGAGCGGCACGTCGGCCACGACCACCTGCGCCTCGCCCCGCTGCGTCATGCCGCCCACCTTGCCCCGGCGGCCCGACAGGTCGCCCACGACGTTGCCGAGGAAGTCCGACGGCGTCACCACCTCGACCGCCATCACCGGCTCGAGAATCACCGGCTTGGCCATCGCCGCAGCCGCCTTGAACGCCATCGAGCCGGCGATCTTGAAGGCCATTTCCGAGCTGTCGACGTCGTGGTAGCTGCCGTAGACCAGCGTCACCTTGACGTCCACGATCGGGTAGCCGGCCTGGATGCCATTCTCCAGCGCTTCCCGGATACCGGCCTCGACCGGCTTGATGAACTCGCGCGGGATCGTGCCACCCACGATCTTGTCGACGAAGATGAAGCCTTCGCCGGTCTTCGACGGCTCGAGGTGGATGACGGCGTGACCGTACTGGCCCTTGCCCCCCGACTGCCGCACGAACTTGCCCTCGACATTCTCCACCCGCTTGGTGATCGTCTCGCGGAAGGCCACCTGCGGCTGGCCGACGTTCGCCTCGACCTTGAACTCCCGCTTCATCCGGTCGACCAGAATCTCGAGATGCAGCTCGCCCATGCCGGCGATGATCGTCTGCGACGTCTCGACGTCGGTCCGCACCCGGAAGGTGGGATCCTCCTCCTGCAGCTTCTGCAGCGCGATCGCCAGCTTGTCCTGGTCCGCCTTGGTCTTCGGCTCGATGGCGACGTCGATGACCGGGTTGGGAAACTTCATCGCCTCGAGGATGATCGGCATGTCCTCGTCGCACAGCGTGTCGCCGGTGCGGGTGTCCTTGAGGCCGATCGCCGCGCCGATGTCGCCGGCCAGCACTTCGTCGATCTCCTCGCGCTTGTTGGCGTGCATCTGCAGCAGCCGCGCGACCCGCTCCTTCTTGTTCTTCGTGGCGTTGTACACGTAGCTGCCCGCCGTGAGCTTGCCCGAGTACACCCGGAAGAACGTCAGCCGGCCGACGAACGGGTCGGTGGCGATCTTGAACGCCAGCGCCGCGAAGGGCGCATTGTCGTTCGGGATGCGCTGCACCTTTTCGTCGTCGTGGTCCGGGACGTGACCCTCGATCGCCTTCACGTCGGTCGGGTCCGGCAGAAAATCGATCACCGAGTCCAGCAGCGCCTGCACGCCCTTGTTCTTGAAGGCGGCGCCGCACAGCACCGGCACGAATCCATGCTTGATCGTCGCCCGCCGGATCGCGCCACGGATCTCGAGGTCGGTCAGTTCCTGACCGCCGAGGTACTTCTCCAGCAGCTCGTCCTCATGCCCGATCGCAGCTTCGATCAGCTCATGCCGGTACTTGGCCGCCAGCTCGCGCATGTCCTCCGGAATCGGGCCCTCGGAGAACTTCTTGCCGAGCGTGTCGTCGTCGAAAATGATCTCGGTCTTCCGGATCAGGTCGATGTGCCCGGTGAACGTATCCGACGAGCCGACCGGCAGTTGCAGCGGATAGGCGTTCTTCGTCAGGCGATCCCGGACCATGTCGAGGCAGCGATAAAAATTGGCCCCGATCCGGTCCATCTTGTTCGCGAAGATCAGGCGCGGCACCATGTAGCGGTCGGCCTGGCGCCAGACCGTCTCGGTCTGCGGCTCGACGCCCGCCACCGAGTCCAGCAGCGTCACCGTGCCGTCCAGCACCCGCAGCGACCGCTCGACTTCGGCGGTGAAGTCCACGTGGCCGGGCGTGTCGATGATGTTGATCCGGTACTCGATATCGTCCCGGGTCCAGAAGCACGTCGTCGCCGCGGAGGTGATGGTGATGCCCCGCTCCTGCTCCTGCTCCATCCAGTCCATGGTGGCGGCACCTTCGTGCACTTCACCGATTTTGTAGTTCTTCCCGGTGTAGTACAGGATGCGCTCGGTGGTCGTGGTCTTCCCGGCATCGATGTGGGCCATGATGCCGATGTTCCGGTACCGGTCGAGCGGAGTGTGACGCGCCATGCTCTCTCTCGGAAATCCTGTAAGTGGTCCGTCGCCTGCAGGCGCGACCACAGCGTTCATCAATCAAAAAGCGGGGCGACCAGACCCGGGAATTCCCGGCGGTGTCGCTCCGCGCACGTCCGGGTGCAGCACCCGAGGACGAGGACCCTGCGGCCCCACGCGTTCTGTTGGAGGATCGGAGGTGGCGGGCGGAGCCCCGTTGTACTGGGACCGGCCGGTCACACGACCCGGATGTTTCGACTCGCGCTGGTTTTCTGACCCGCCCACCCGTTGTTCCGGTGGCGCGAAAAGAACCCGTTTCGCCAGAGCCCGGAGAAGATAACCCCGTGTGGCTTCGTGTCAACCGGCCGATGATGCCGGTTGGAGACCGGCCCCCATCCACCACACCCCTGCCTCCCTCGACGGTTGCCATGTCACCCCGAAAGGCTACCATATCCGCCCGACGGTCATCCAACGCCACCGCCCCCGACCCTTCCCCGGCCATCCCCCATGCTCCGACTCCTGACCTTTGGCGGCCTCACCCTCCAGGTCCGTAGCAAGATCATCACGGGGGTCGCGACCCAGCGCCGTCGGGTGGCGCTGTTTGCCGCCCTCGCCGCCGCCGGGGAGCGGGGCATGAGTCGGGACAAGCTGCTGTCGATCCTGTGGCCGGAGAGCGATGACGAACGGGCCCGGCATGCCCTGGCCCAGTTGCTCTACGCCCAGCGCCGGGAGCTCGAGACCGAGGAGCTGTTCCTGGGCAACAAAACGCTACGGCTCAATCCTGCGGTCATGACCAGTGACGTGAGTGACTTCACGTCGGCCCTCGCCACCAACCAGCCCGCCGACGCGCTCCGGCTGTATGAAGGTCGATTCCTCGACGGCTTCCATCTCCCCGACACCCCCGCCTTCGACCACTGGCTCGAGGACCAGCGGACCCGTCTAACCGGCCTCGCCGCCGCCGCGGCTACCACCCTGGCACAACAGGCGAGCGCGCGGGCCGACCACGCTGCCGCCGCCGAGTGGTGGCAGGCCGCCTCGCGCGCCGACCCGTACCGTGCGCAATTCGTGCTGGGCGTCGTCGCGGCCCGGGAAGCCATGGGCGACCGTGCCAGCGCGCTCCAGCAGGCCGTCGCCTATCAGACCCGGCTCGAAACCGAGCTGGAACTGCCGGTCGAGCCGGAGGTCCAGGCGGCGATCGTGAGGCTCCGAGGGAAGTAGGCGATTGGGCGGACCCACAAAAAAACGGCTCACCGTAAAGTCCAGTGAGCCGCCAATCCTGCGAACCGCCCAACGACCTAATCCCTACCAGCGATAGTGCGCGAAGGCGCGGTTCGCCTCGGCCATGCGATGGGTGTCTTCCTTCTTCTTGAGCGCGTTGCCCTCGCCCTTGGAGGCGAGAATGAGCTCGGCGGCCAGGCGTTCCTGCATCGTCTTCTCGGAGCGGGCCCGGGCGAATTCGATCAGCCAGCGCATGGCGAGCGCGGCGCGACGATCGGGGCGCACTTCCACCGGGACCTGCAGCGACGCACCACCGACCCGGCGGCTCTTCACTTCCAGCGCGGGCTTCACGTTGTTCACGGCGGCCTTGAAGACGGTCACGCCCGGCTGGCCGGTCCGCTCTTCGATCATGTCCATCGCCGAGTAAAAAATGCGTTCGGCGTTGCTCTTCTTGCCCTGGTACATGAGGCTGTTGATGAACTTCGACACGGTCTGGCTGTCGTAGCGCGGATCCGGGGGCACCGGACGGCGAACGGACTTGTTCCGACGGCTCACTTCTTACCTCCCGCCTTCGGCGCAGCCTTGCCCGCGGCCGCCGCGGCCTTCGGACGCTTGGCGCCGTACTTGGACCGGCTGCGCCGGCGATCATTGACGCCGGCGGAGTCCAGCGCCCCGCGCACGATATGGTACCGCACGCCCGGCAGATCCTTTACCCGACCGCCGCGCACGAGCACGATCGAGTGCTCCTGCAGATTGTGGCCCTCGCCGGGGATGTAGGCGATGATCTCGAACCCGTTTGTCAGGCGCACCTTGGCGACTTTCCGGAGGGCCGAGTTCGGCTTCTTCGGGGTCGTGGTGTAGACGCGGGTGCAGACTCCGCGACGAAACGGATTGCTCCGCAGCGCCGGCGACTTGTCCTTGTAGACCGGCGCGGTACGTCCGTGCCGGACGAGCTGATTAATTGTCGGCATAGCCCCACAGTGTGGAACGCGATCAAAACCCCGGTTTCGGGGAAGACGGCAAAGGTAAAGACCGAAAGGGGTTGGGTCAAGGGAATGGTCAGGCCGATGCGCGGGTGTGCCCAGACCCCGCCTGGCGCCGCGCGCCGGCTACGGTCCCGATCTCGCCCACAGCGCATACCGGCCGCTATGCGGGCCGAACCCGAAGAAATCGCCCCGGGTGACGCGGAGGTAATGGACGCCGGCGGAGAGTGTGGTGCTGATCCGGGAACAGAAGTCGTTGTTGGCGACATCGATGTCGACCGAGGTGGCGATGCTGCTCTGCCCGCTGTCGAGCAGTTCCAGTGTGGTATTGAGATCAAGCGCGAACGAACAACGGTCGCCAAACCAGCCGGCGGTCTCGAAGGTGTACAGCCCGCCAGACGGAATCAGGACCCGGTACCAGTCGACCTGATCGGCGCCGGTGAGCGCGCCCCGGACCGACCCACCCAGCAACAGGGACGTTGCCGTCGCGGCGACGTCGTTGGGCTCGACTTCAGCGGGATCCGCCAGGGTGAGCGCGGCGAAGCCACCGCTCCCTGCCGAGACCGCCACCGCAGCCGGCGCCGCGCTCCCGCCGTACAGCGCATACCGGCGATCGGGGACGCCGATCACGCCGTCGCCTGATTCATCCTCACCTCCCGCCACGTAATAATTCCCCGGTGGCAGGCCGCTGATCGTGTAGCCTCCCCCGGTCGTAGCGGGCACCGTCGCCACGACCGCCCCCGTGGAGGCATCGATGGCGCGGGCGTATACCTGTCGCGCTGGTGTCAGCGTCTGGGTGAGTGCGTTCCGGGCGTTCACGATGCCCGCGCCAAGTTGCTGCGACGGATCGGTCGGCGTGGCGAAATTCTCAAGACGACTGCGGAGTTGCGCCGCGGTCAGCCCCGGGTTCTGTGCCAGAAGGAGTGCGGCGATGCCCGTGACATGCGGCGCCGCCATCGAGGTCCCCGGCAGCCGCGCCTGACGCGGCACACAGGGCGCCGGATAGACGGCAAAGTTGCAGACGGAGGAGAAGACCCAGTAGGTCGCATCCGGCGCGGCCGTCTCACCTCCCGGCGCGGCCAGCGAGATCCAGGGACCAAAGTTCGAGTAGTCGGCACGGGTGCCCGCGGGTCCGACCGCCGCGACCGCCATGACTTCAGGGTAGCCTGCCGGACAGGGCGGCACGCTCGTCTGGTTGTTGCCCGCAGACACGACGACTAGCGTGCCACCACCGGGGCGGGTCGGGTCGGTCACGGCGACGACAGCATCGTGCATCGGATCCAGTCCCGGGGCGGGATTGGGCCCCGCGAGGCAGGAGCCGCCAAGGCTGAGATTGATGATCCGCGCCGGTTGAGCTGGCGGCGTCAGCACGCCACCCTGCCCATCGTCCGCCGGAAGCCCCGCCGCGTAGAGCATCCCCTGCGCGATATCATAGAAGGTCCCGCTCTCCAGCCCGATCACCCGCACCGGCCGTATGCTGACATTCCAGTTCACGCCCACGACCGAATAGCCATCGTTGCCCGTTGCACCGATCGTTCCGGCGACATGAAGCCCATGGCCGCCGAGCGAATCGCGGGCGCCGAGGCAACCACCCCCCTGGAGACGATCGTCGGGAATCGAGGGATCGGGATCGTAGCCATCGCCAATGCCGTCGCCAGCATCGCCGGCGTTGTCGACACTCCCGCCGCCACACAGCGGGATCGTGAAGGTAGAGACGAAGTCGTAGCCGTCATTGCGCAGATTGCCGCCACCGGTGAGATAGGTTCCGCCCGCGACACCGATGGCCGGATGGTCGAACCGGACCCCATTGTCGAGGACCGCGACGATCACTCCGGCTGATCCGGTTGTTATCGACCAGGCCCTCGGCAGATCCACCATGCTGTAGTGCCACGACTGATTGGGGTAATTCGGGTCGTTGGGCACCGTGACGGCCAGACGGGTCGCCCGCAGCGGCACATCGTCGAGGTAAATCCGCGAAGAGCGCTGCACCGCAAGCACCATCGGGTCCTGCGCCAGCGCCCGCATCACACTGTCGGTACGTGCGGGATCGGTCACCTGGAGGCGGGCGGTACGGATGACCGGCGAGACGCCGCGCACGACGACCTGGCCCGTCGCCAGATGGGCGGCGAGTCGGGAACGAATCAGGCTCGCCTGCGAGCGCGCCACCGACAGCACCGCAGGCGAACTACGCACCAGCGCTCCCAGCACGCTCGGCTTGAACGAGACGAGCAGTTCGCCGGGGACAGTCGCGGCCGAGCGGTAGTCGCGGACCTGCGCGCCGCCTCCCGCGCCGTCGGGCGCGATAATTTCACCGAAAGACTGCAACGTGCGCCGCGTGCGTCTGGACCACCGCAACGAAGCCGCCGGTGTCAGGATATTTCCGATGATCGTGCCGCCCGCAGGCACGACGGCAGTCGCCGAGAAGGTGAGGGATGTCGGGGTCAGGGCCGGGGCGTCGACCTGGGCCGTCTGTGCCCCCGCCAGTGTGTCGAGGTGCCAGGCGGCGGTCGCGCGACCTGACTGATCGGTCGGCGAGACCGCACTCAGGCTGCCACCCTGTGTCTGCCACTGGAGTGGCGCCAGCTCGACCCCGATGCCGTCGGCGGCAAGCACCTCGACGACGAGGGTGGCCGCCAGCGTCGTACCGGGCAGACCAAGCTGGTCGTTCCCACTGACGATTCGCATCGTGCCGGCCGGAAGCGCGGTCGATGCGGTAATGAAGTGATCGAAGCCATCCAGCGTCGCCCGCAATCGCTGCGACCCCGGTCCGTAGACGTGACCCAGAGTCCAGGAACTGGTCGCCCTTCCCTGCCCATCGGTGAGCATGGTCGGGGTCGGCACCTGGCCACCCCCCGAGTCGGGGATCCATGACAGGAGCCGCCCCATGATCAGGTTGCCGAAGCGATCGCGCGCTTCCACCAGCACCGGCTGGGGCACTGGAGTTCCCACCTCCGCCGACTGTGCATCGCCCTGGAGCGTCACGATCTGACTCGCGGGACCCGCCACCACCGTAGCGGTGAACTCTACCGAATCCCGCGGCAGCGTCGCGGTCAGCACCCGGACCGCGCTCACCTCGCCGGGCACCCCACCCAGCGTCCAAGTGACGCTCGCGTTTCCCGTGGTGCCGGTCGTCGCCGAGGACGCAGTGAGGCTGCCGTTCCCGGACGCGATCGTGAAACGGACCACGACATTGGTGACGGGATCGCCGGAGCGGTCCGTCACCCGGACGACCAGTGGCAGCGTCAGCGGCTCCCCGGCCCCACCAATTTGCGCGTCGCCCGACACCAGCGTCAGTGCCTCCGGTGTGCCGTCGGGATCACTCTCCCCGCAGGTGGCGACCGACGAAGCGAGCAGCAGGGTCGCGCCGAGACGGAGGGATAGTCGAAGACCGAGCAGCATGTGTGCTCCCGTGGCGGTCAGGCGGACAGGGGGTCAGGCGATGCTCAAGTATCCGCCGAGTCCCGCATGCGGGCTAGCGCCAAATGTCACGGTCTAGCCGCAGGCCGGGGGAAGGGGATATTGTCAAGCTGGCGGGTCGGCGGTCGGAGCAGAATCGCACGAAATGGAGGCAGCATGCGCTGGAGTCCTGGGCAGAGCAAGGGCAACGTCGACGACGTTCGCGGGCAGTCGGGTGGGCCACGCTTGGGTGGCGGCGGTGCCCGCCTTGGCATCGGTGGCATGCTGGTACTCCTGGTGCTGAGCATCATCTTCAAGCGGGACTTCTTCCAGCTGGTCGGCGCGGATGGCGGCGTCGCCGCCGGAGCCCCGGCCGGAGAACCGCTCTCCCCTGCCGCACAGGCCCGTGAGGACTCCCTTGCCCTCTTCGTCACGTTCGTCCTCGACACCACCCAGGCTACGTGGCACGAGCTGCTCGGATCCAAGTATCACGATGCCAGACTGGTCCTGTTCCGCGACGGGTATCCGTCGGCATGCGGCCAGGCCGAATCGGCGGTCGGGCCGTTCTACTGCCCCGGCGATGAAAAGGTGTACATCGACCTCGGCTTCTACGATGAGCTGCGACAGCGTTTCGGCGCCCCGGGCGACTTCGCCCAGGCCTACGTGCTGGCGCACGAGATCGGGCATCACGTGCAGAACCTGCTGGGGATCGAACAACAGATGCGCGAAGCACAACAGCGCCATCCCGACCAGGCCAACGAGCTCTCGGTGCGCCTCGAGCTGCAGGCGGATTGCTTTGCCGGTGTGTGGGGACACCAGATGGGTCAGAACGGCGTGCTTGAAACGGGGGATGTCGAGGAGGGGTTGCGGGCCGCGGCCGCCGTTGGCGACGACCGGCTCCAGAAGATGGCAACCGGCCACGTGAATCCGGATGGCTTTACCCATGGTACGGCTGAACAGCGGTCCCGCTGGTTCAATGAGGGGCTCAAGGACGGAGACCCGAATCGGTGCGATACGTTCGGGGCGTCGAGGTTGTGAAGCCGGTAGCGGACAGTTATCAGCGATTGACGGAGCGGCCTTACTTCCGGTAGCCCAGCATCCGGCCGAGCCAGGCGAGGAGGGTCGGCGTCCGTTCCAGGCCGGTCGAGTCCTGAGCCGAGCGAGCGACACCAACCCTGACCAGCTGTTCCCGGAGGCGCACCAGTTCCTTCGGGTCGAGCCCCGTCTCGGTGGCCACCTCCTCTATCGAAACCCCGGCGAGCAGGCGCTTCGCGGCGTGTGCCAGCCGGTCGAGATCAAACGACGGCGCCGGATCCTCGGCAGCGGCCACGCTGGCACTCCCTGGTCTGGTGGGGACGGCCCAATGGATTGGAACCCTCCCACACTAAAGAACCAGCGTCATTTGGGTGTCATTGGCTGGCGTCTCGGTGCTTGCCGCCGGGCAGGGTCGCCGCGTCGCGCGGGACGGCCGGAACCGCCAGTCATTCCTCGGTGAGTGCAATCAGCTCCCCGGCGACCCACTCCGGCCGCAGCAGCAGCGCATCGCCCTTCCCCACCAGCTCCCGTACCCGCCATCCGCCCCGCGCCATCAGTCGGAGTGCCAACTCCGCGTACCCTCCGCCTGCCTCGCCATACAGAAAAGTCCTCTCCTGTCGCACCGTCGCGGAGGGCGCACCCACGGACTCGGTGCATGTGGCCAGCGCGAACGCCGAGACTCGCGCCCGCACCCACGTGGCAAGGGTCGGATCTTCGATACCCCAGTATCCTGGCTCGGGCGGCATGACCCGCCACCCCTCCTCGATCCGCTGGGTCGCAAGCAGACTCCCCGCGGCCGGCAGCGCGTCGAGGAGCGATTCCCCAGGATCCGGTACCGGAGCATCCAGATACACCCGGTGTGCGACGCGCGTCGCCTTGAGCGAAGCGACGCCGCTGCCCACCATGCCGCCGTACCCGGCCCCGACGAGGACCACATCGCGGAGGTCCTCGTAGTCGAGCAAGTTGGCGATTTCGCGTGTGTGGAGGTGAAGGCCGCAGGAGGCGGTGAGCAGGTGGGCCCGATCGCCCATGCCGGTGAGCGATGGGGCGTAGACACCGTGGCCCGCCGAGCGCAGAAGGCGCGCGACCGGGCCCCAGATCCAACCACCATGACAGAGCCCGTGCACCAGTACGAAAATGGTCACGCGCCCATGCTAGCGGGGCGCGATCACCACCGGATCATTCGGCCGACTATTCCTCCTCGGTCCGCGCATGCAGCCCGGCCAGCGCGGACCGCACCCGGTCGGAGACCCGGCGCTCATCCCGCAGCGCCTGCAGGACGCCTTCCGCCTGACGCGCCTCGAGACCCAGCGACATCGCCTTCTCGAGGAAGTGGTCCACCTGAGCCTTCTGCGCCAGCAGCGTTTCAAGCGAGGCGCGCACGTCGGCCTCCAGCACGGTGGCCTGGCTGAGCCGCTCCTCGACCCGATCGACCTGTCGGCGACGCTCCTCGAGCGACCGCGCCAGCCCATCGGTGTCCCGGAGCCGCGTCAGCACCCCTTCCAGCTCCGCGCGCGCCCGCGCCAGTTGTGGCTGCGCCTCCACCACCGCGCGCGCATCGTCCTGGGCCCGCTCGGCCACCTGGTGCAGCGCCCGGATCTCGCCGGTCAGCGCACTCATGGCAACCTGCCGACCCGCCGCCTGATCCAGTGCCATGGCGAGCTGCTGCTCAACGCCGTGCCACTCGGCGAGCTTCGCCTCGAATCCGGTCACCCGGTCCAGCACGGTGGCGAGCGCCGCGGCGCGGCCATCGAGCTGCTGGGCCAGTTCATCCAGGGAAGCCATCCGGTCGCCCGAGCGCACCAGCGTCGCGTCCATAGCCCGCGCCTGGTCCGCCAGCATTGCTGCAGCGGCGGCAGCCTCCTCCCGCAGCGTCGTGGCCCGTTCGAGGTGTTCCGTCGCTCGCTGCAGCGCATTCTGGCGCTGGTCGATCTCGCGCGAGAGACCACGCATCCGTTCCGTCAGCTCCTCGAGGCCCTGGGCCCGCGTCTCCATGCCACCCAGCGATCCCTGGACCTGGGTGATCCGGCTCTCCATGTCCCGCAGGTCGGCACCGAGTTGCAGGAGCTGGCCACCCGCCCGCCCGACTTCGTCCAGCCGCGGGACCAGTGTGCCGAGATGATCCTCCGCCGCCTCGAGCCGCTGCTGGAGGCCGGTCGCGCGAGATTCGATCGAGGCACCCAGGGTCGCCGCATCGGAAAGTCGGTGCTGCACCTCCTCGACCATCGTACGGCGACTCTCCACCACGACCATCGAGGCATTGATCTGGTCCACTTCCTGGCGCACGGCATCGAGCGTGGTGCGCATCCGGTCGAGTGAGGCCACATCGCCCCGCAGCCCGGCGACGCTTCGTTCCGTCTCATTCAGCCAGCCGCGGGTGTTCTCCACCGTGCCATGCGCGGTCGACAGCTCCTGCCGCGCCACCCGCAACTGCTCCAGGGACTCCCTGATTGCCTCACGCGTGGCGCTCAGGCTGCCGAGGTCCCGGACCGTTTCGGTGAGCAGCGGACGGGACTCCTCCAGCCGGCAGGTGCGCTCGGTCAGACCGACCAGGACCTCTTCCATGTGTTCGAGGTCGGACAGACCAGCCCCGACCCGGCCGCCGAGGTCGGTAATCTGTTGCAGTCCGATTGTGAGCTGGTGCACCTGGGTGACCAGCACCTCCGCCTTGGCGGCGGCACCGCTGATTGCCTGGGTGTTGGTGGTGAGGGTGACCAGCCTCGCTTCCGACTCCGCCAGGCTCTGCCGCAGCTCGCCCACCCGCTGGTTGATCCCATCCGCGCTGCGCCCATCGGTGGCGATCCGTTCCGCGTTCTGCTCCAGCGCGTCCCGCACCAGCATGAGCCCGCGCTCCGCCTGGACCTGCGCGCTCTCGAGTTGGAGCAGCTGCTCGGCCAGGGAACGGGTGCGCTCCTGGAGTCCGCCCTGCCCCGCGCTCGCGGCCTCGACCTGCCGCCGCACCTCGGTGAGCATCCGCTCCAGCTCGGCATGCCTCTCGAGCCCCGCATCGGCGCGCTGCATCAGCGTGGTCAGGTGTTCGAGCTTGGCCGAAGCCCGGTCGATCATTTCCCGCTGCTGATCGAGCAACGCCACCTTCTGCACCAGCTGGTCGGCGGTGGCGCGCGTGGTGGCGAGTTCGCGGCGCACTGTGGCGATGGTCTCGGCGGCGGGAGAGAAGTCGACCAGCAGCTGTTCCAGCCCGGCGATCCGGTGCCCGGTTTCATTCAGTGTTCGCGTGACCCGCTGCCACTCCTCATCGAACTGCTGGATCCGGGTGGCCGCCGTGCGATACTGGCTGATGGTCGCCTCGTGCTGCTCGCGCAGGCGCGCCAGCTCGGCGCGGTGGGTTTCACCCAGTCCCTGCAGCGCGTCGAAGTCGCCGCGGAGCTGGCGGAGCGGTTCCTGCAACGTGAGCACCTCGGCTGCATCTTCCTTGATCCGGTTCGCCTCGGCCAGCGAGCCCTGCAGATCGGCGATCTCGCCGCGGGTGCGGGCGACCCCAGCGACCGACTCCGCGAGCTGGCCCTCCAGGCGCACGTAGCCGCCGCCGAGTTTCTCGAGCTGGCTTTCCGCCGCGGTCAGCCGCCCCATCACCTGCTCGACCGCTGTGAGCTGGCGTTCCAGTGTATTCACCCGCTCGCCCAGTCCGCTCAATCGCTGGAGCTGCCCGATCGACCGGTCGGCGTGCGAAACCAGTTCGGTGAGAGCGGCAAATCGGGACTCGAGGCGAGTTGCCAGCTGCTGCAGTTCGGCCAGTTCGTCGGTCGAGCCGCTCTTGCGCAAGTTGCGGAGGAAGGTCGCCATGACTCACTCTCCTCGGCGCGCGAAGCGTCGGGGTAACGGGGATCGGATGGGGGGGGACAGGTATAGTACGGACCGGCACCGGCTGGAGAGGTGTTTCAGGTCACAGGATGCGGGCGAATCGTGCGCTCCAGCGTAACGAAACTCACGCTGGGGGTGTGGCGCGCGTGTCTGTGGCATGCACAGGACGCCGGATCGCGATGCGGGTCACGCAGAAACTGGCCACCTGTCAGTTTGTTGACGGGATCGATCGCCCTCCGACGGACATGAAAAAGCCGGGCAATCCCTTTCGGGACCGCCCGGCGTCGAACTTTGATCCTGCTGATGACCCGGTGGGTGTCGACCGCTGGTCGGCACCTTCCCGAATTTGATCAGGTCCTACAGATCATCATCTCCCGTGATCGCGGCCAGCACGGCGGCAATCGGGCTGGGCTCCGGTACTGCAACCACCGGCGCCGGCGGCGGGGCCTCGTACCCTTCCGGCGGCTGAATGTCGATCTCAGCGTAGCGGAAGATGCCTGAGCCGGCCGGGATCAGATGGCCGATGATGATGTTCTCCTTGAGGCCGAGGAGATCGTCCTTGGCGCCACGGATCGCGGCATCGGTGAGGACGCGGGTGGTCTCCTGGAACGACGCCGCCGAGATGAACGACTGCGTGGTCAGCGACGCCTTGGTGATGCCGAGCAGGACGGGCTCGGACTGGGCCGCATGCTGTTTCTTCTTGAGCACCCGGTCGTTCTCGTCGCGGAAGACCACCTTGTCGACAGTCTCGCCCTCGAGGAAGTCGGTGTCGCCCGGATCGGTGACCCGCACCTTCTGGAGCATCTGGCGGACGATCGAGCCGATATGCTTGTCCGCGATCCGCACGCCCTGCAGGCGATACACCTCCTGCACTTCGTTGAGCAGGTACTCCTGCACCGCACGCGGGCCCTTGATCCGCAGGATGTCGTGCGGATTCACCGGTCCCTCGGTGAGGCGGTCGCCGGCACGGACCCGGTCGCCCTCGTGCACGCGCAGGTGCTTGCCCGCCGCCACTTCATAGAGCTGCGGCGGCTCCGGCTCGCCCTTGGCCTTGGGATCGACCACCGGGTAGACGTAGATCTCGCGCTTGCCCCGCTTGATCTCGCCAAACTTCACGCTGCCATCGATCTCCGAAATCGTCGCCGGATCCTTCGGGCGACGCGCCTCGAACAGCTCCGCCACGCGCGGAAGGCCGCCGGTGATGTCGCGGGTCTTGTACGCCTGCCGAGGCATCTTGGTCACGGTCACACCGCGGGTCACCTTGACCGGCGGCGAGAGATACACCGTCTTGTCCTTCGCTTCCTTCTTGCTCTTGCTGGGCCACGCCACATTCACCGGATACTCGTCCACCTTGAACTTGGACGACCACGGATTCGCCTCGGACGGCAGGTCCATCGCGCGGGTGATCTGGTCGGTGTCGGATCCCAGGATGATCCGCGATCCCTCCGCGAGGATGTACTCCTGCGGATCCTTGCGGTTCGGCGCGTACACCAGCACCGAGGGGTGCAGCTCCTTGTCCTGGTCCTGCATGACGACGAGCGAGCGCAGACCGGTCGACTCATCCAGCTCCTCACGCAGCGTCGAGCCGGGCACGAGGTCCTTCCAGCGCAGCTCGCCGTCGAGCTTGAGAATGCTCGGATCGTTGTATGGGTCCCAGGTGTACAGGACCGTCCCCTGCTGGTTGGGCGGCGCCCCGGCGAACCGGGGATCGTTCTTGTGGACCTGTTCGCCCTCCTTGACCTGGATCACGGCGCCCTCCGGCACCGGGTACCGGTTGAGCACCTTCTTCGGGTCGCCGGCGTCAACGACGAGGATGCCTTCCTTGTTCTCCTCATCCGCCGACTCGTCCTCGCGGGTGAGCGCGATACGCGTGACCGCCTTGGTGCCATCCTCGTACTCGACCGCCACGTCGGCGAACTCGAGGCCGGCGGTGTACTTCACCAGCCCGCTCGCGCGGGCCCGGCGTTCGGCTTCTTCCGCGATACGCGACGACGTGCCGCCGATATGGAAGGTCCGCAGCGTGAGCTGCGTGCCCGGCTCACCGATCGACTGCGCCGCCAGAATGCCGATCGCCTCGCCCATGTCCACCATGTCCATGGTGGCCAGGTTGCGGCCGTAGCACATCCGGCAGCAGCCACGTCGGCACTCGCAGGTGAGCACCGAGCGGATCTTGACCTTCTCGATGCCCGACTCCTCGATCTGACTGGCGATTTCCTCGTCGATCAGCGCACCCGCCTGCACCAGCAGCTTCTGGTCGCCATCATCATCCAGCGCGTGCGGATCAAAGACGTCCTCCGATGCCACGCTCCCGATCACCCGCTCGCGCAGCGACTCGATGATGTCCTCACCCTCCTTCAGCGCCGACATTTCCAGGCCCTGGATCGTCCCGCAATCCTCCTCAGTAATCGTGACATCCTGCGCCACGTCCACGAGACGGCGGGTCAGATAGCCGGCGTCGGCCGTCTTGAGCGCCGTGTCCGCCAGACCCTTGCGCGCGCCGTGGGTTGAAATGAAGTACTCGAGGCCAGTCAGGCCCTCGCGGAAGTTGGACTTGATCGGGCTCTCGATGATCTCGCCGATGCCGCCGGTGAGCTTCTTCTGCGGCTTCGCCATCAGGCCGCGCATGCCGGCCAGCTGCCGGATCTGGTCGCGCGAGCCGCGGGAACCGGAGTCGAACATCATGAACACCGGATTGAATCCGCCGCGGCTGGCGGCCATGCCCCGCACCATCTCCTCAGCCACGTCGTTGTTCGCGTGGGTCCAGGCGTCGATCACCTTGTTGTAGCGCTCCCCGAAGGTGATCTGACCAGTGTTGTAGGCGCGCTGGAACCGGGCGACGCGCTTGTCCGCCTCTTCCAGCAACCGGACCTTCTCCTTGGGGATCTCCAGGTCCTCGACGCCGATCGAGACGCCACCCTGGGTCGCGTAGCGGAAGCCGAATTCCTTGAGCCGGTCCAGGAACACGACGGTATCCGACAGCCCCGCCTCGCGGTAGCTCTGCAGCACCAGCTCCGACAGCGCCTTCTTCTTCATCAAGGCGTTGCGGAAGCCGTGATTGACCACGACCTGCCGTGGCAGGATGCTGTTGAACAGCACCCGGCCCGCCGTCGTCTTGACCCACTGCGGCTTGTTCTCCGTCGCTTCACGCGGCGGCTGATACCAGAAGTGGATCGCCGAGTGGAACCGGATGGAGCGGTGCAGCAGCGCCATCTCGATTTCGGCCAGCGAGCCGTAGTACTTCGCCTTGTCCCACGCCGGGGCCGGCTTGCCGACCCTCAGTTCCTCGACGGCCGGCGGCAGCTTGGTCAGCCAGTACGAACCCAGCACCATGTCCTGCGACGGCTCCGCCACGGGGCGGCCGTCGGAGGGCTTGAGGATGTTGTTCGACGAAATCATCAGCACCCGCGCCTCGAGCTGTGCCTCGAAGGACAGCGGCACGTGCACCGCCATCTGGTCGCCGTCGAAGTCGGCGTTGAACGCGGCGCAGACCAGCGGATGAATCCGGATCGCCTTGC
>JBDTMI010000028.1:0-45739 GCA_039934355.1 Gemmatimonadales bacterium | reverse complement strand
TTAGCGTTTAGCGTTTAGCGTTTAGCGTTTAGCGTTTAGCTCGGCGCTACACCGATGCCATAAGAAAAGAACGGCCCCGACTTGCGCCGGAGCCGCTCATTTCGTGCTTCCCTTATCGCCAATCACCTGGTAGCTGCCAGCTGTCAGCTTCTAGCCGCCACCTGCCACCTCGCTACTGCACCGCTGCCGTGAACCCCTGCCCGTTGCTCTGCACTGCGGTGCCAGCGATCGGTGTGACGGTCGCAATCACCGTATCGTTGCCCAGGTTCGGCCCAAGGGTCCAGCTGCCAACCGTGGCGCGTCCGTCCGCCCCGGTCACCTGGACCGCGCCGGTGATCGTGCCTTCGCTGCCGGACGGCACGCTGAAAGTGACGGTGATGCCGGAGATCGGCCTCAAGGTCGGCGTGAGGAACAAGACGCTGGGCAGGCTCGAGGAGGCCACCGCGCTGCCGGGTGTCCCGACGATGGTCCTGGGCGAGCCGAGATCGAGGATCGTCAGAGTGTCGACTGCGCCGAAGGGGCTGAAGCTCTTGGTCTTGCCCCCGAGGCAGCAGGTGGCCAGCATCGTGGCATAGGCAGGTCGGGGCAGGAACAGGTCCCGGACCAGCGGTCCAGCCCAGTGCCAGCCGCGCTGGGCGAAGCCGCGCAGCCCGGTGAAGTCCGGCCCCATGCCGATCAGCCCCGTGCAATTGAGGAATGGTGCGGTGGTCCGCGACAGCAGCACCGCCGCGGTACCGACGTTGTGCGCCAGGACCAGCCGCCCGAAATCCGGCGGCGTGAAGTCCTGGACCTGGCAGGCGCCCACGAGGAGGTCCTGGGTAAACGTTACCGCAGGCGACGCTGTGAACTCGTAGAAGGCCGGGTACTGATCCAGCGGCGTGAACAGCGGGCCGGGTGTATCCGGCAGGCGCTGTACCGTGATCATCGTCAGGGTCGGTGCCGCAGCTCCCGGGACCTTCAGGCCGGCGAACTTGGTGCCGGTCTGGATGACCGTTTCCGGAGAGGTGGGTCCTACAATCGCCACCGCGCCATCATCACCCAGGGACGGCACCGTTATGCTCGGCGCCGGTAGTCCGACCTGACAGTAGAGGATATTCGCCAGGAGCACGACCTTGGTGGCGGAGGCGGTGGTCTTCCCTCCGATCGTGCCGCCGGCGTAGTACAGATTCAGCGTGGTCTGCAGCAGCAGGATCGCGGAGTTCTGCGCCTTGGTGATGTTGCCCTTCGGCCGCGTCTGGTCCCACACCTGAAAGTACGCCGCGAGCGCGTTTGTCAGTCCCGGTCCAGCCGGATAAAGAGCCTTGATGACAGTCTCCGCGTCCGACCGGCCGGGACAGGTGGCATTGGCACCGCCGCCGGTGTACGGAGCCGTGGGGAGACTGCCGTTGGACGCCGGCTGATCGCAGGAAACGAGGAGCAGGGCGCCCAGTATGAGGGCGGACAAGTTACGACGCATGGGGGGGCCCTCCAAGGGGCCTGGGGTGTGACGGATGGCCCTGAGGGGCCGTGAATGCGGAGACTCAATTCCGCTGCAGATTCAGTGCGAGCAGGCGTTGCCAGCTAACTTGTTGTCAGCTAAAGCGATATCGATTCGTTACTCACCAGGGCAAGGCAATCGTTGTGGAGTTCCGGCCACAATTTCGCTCGGGGCTCACCCCCCGGAGCCGACCAGCCGGCGAAATTCGGGGTCGTTCTGCAGGTCCTTGAACCACCAGCCGTTGGGGTCGGCGAGGGTGGCACTGGCGGTCGGATGGGCCGCCACGAAGATCTTGAGCTGTTGCAGTGCCAGCGCCTTGTCGCCCAGCATGGTGTAGACGAAGGCGGCATCGAGGGGCAGGTCCCGCGGCGGATCGACCTCGACATTTCCCGCCGAGCTGGCGACCAGATGGCGAGCGCTGTCGGCGAGCTGAGGGGAACTCTCGACGATGCTCGCGCGCGCCAGCACCGCCGCAACCAGCAGATTCGCCTGCAGTCGCTGGAAAGCTCTCCCGTCTTCGGGGGTGAGTGCCACCAGTGTGTCGGCCAGCCGCCGGGCCACTGCCGGGTCGGGGAACGCCCCCTTGATGCTCATCAGATAGAGCTGGCACTGGGTGAACCGCGGATTGGTGGGGAAGCGCCGAAATCCCTCCCTGCACCACTGGTCCGCCTTGGGAAAATCACTGACATCATACAGCGAGCTGAACAGCCGGTAGATGATGAGGTCGGCGTTGGAGAGGAAGGCGTCGGCTTCGAGCGCCCGGTTGGCGGCCGTGATCACATCGTAGGCGTTCGAGGCACTCCCGCCGCTGGTCTTCCGGGTGTACAGGTGGGAGAGCGATGCGTAGGCGCCGGCCTGGGACTTGTTCAGGTCGGTCGCCTTGACGAAATCGGATTCCGCCGAGCTGATCAGCGCCTGCTGTCCCGCCTCGCCAGTTCCGAGCTCGAGCAGGTAACTGTAGTAGCGGAGGTTGCCCCGCAGCTCGAGCGCGTCAGGATTGTTGGGCTGCACCACCAGCGCCCGCTCGATGTGCCCCAGCCCGAGGGTGATCCACGGCTTCGCCAGGCTCGGCTCGTCGTTCACGAGCCGGGACCGCCGGTAATCCAGCAGCGCCCGCAGCACGATCGGGTCGGGCCACCTCGGGTCGAGCGGCTCGGCCACCGCCAGCAATGAATCGGCGGTCTGGAAGGTCCGCGCCAGCGTCAGACTGTCGCCCGCATCCGCCGCATCCTCTCCCTCGCGGTGCAGCAGTTGCGCCCGCTGCAGCAGCGACCACGCGGCGAGCACCTTCGTCCCCTGCCGCTGGTTGCGCAGCTGCAACTCGCCACCCAGCAGCTTGCGGATCAGTTCGACAGCACGGACCGGGACCGAGTCGCGCAGCACCAGGAGGTCAGTGGCCTTCGCCTCGATGCTGGACCGCTGCCCGAATTCGGCACCGCTGGCGCCCTCCACCAGCTTGAGGTTGAGCCGCACCTTGTCGCCATCCGGCTCGATCGATCCCACCACGATCGTGCCGGCCTGCAGCGCCCTGCCGACGCTGTCGTTGCTGATGCTTGGATCCCGGAATGGCTCGACACCATTCTGCGAGATGACGTTGAGTCCCTGCACCTGGCTCAGCCCCGTGATCAGCGCGTCGGTGAGACCGTCGGCCACGTCGGCGAGCTTGTGGTCGGAGCTCAGGTCCTGGATATAGCGCACCGCCACCGTGCTGGTCTTGAGACCGGTCTCCGACCCGGTCGCATCAAGCGCTGTGCCGTTCCGTCGCCCGTACCACACCGCTGCGGCGATCATCGCCACCAGCACCAGCGACCCCACCACCCCCGCGGTGAAGAGCGAACGCTTTCCGACCGTGACCGTGACGGCATTCGGCGGCGTGTTCACCTTCGTCCGCGCCGCGGTGCGCCGCGTCGCCGTCATCCGCGACGCGGTGTACCGGCTGGCGGTCATGCCGGGAGGCGCCCCAAGCATCTCGGCGAACTGCGCCGCCGTCTGTGGCCGGTCGGCCGCCACCTTGCTCAGCGCCGCGAAGATGGCGTCCTCCACCTCATCCGCCACGGTGTCGCGCACCACCTGCAGGCTCGGCACCTGCTCCATGGCGTGGCGGGCCATGATCTGACGCGCGTTGCTGCCGCCGAAGGGGGGCTGGCCCGCAAGCATCTCGTACAGCACACAGGCGAGGCTGTAGAGATCGCTGGTGGGGCCCACGGTATCGCCGACGGCCTGCTCCGGGCTCATGTAGAGCGGTGTACCGATGGCCATGCCGGTCTCGGTCAGCTTGGCGTTGCTCCCCGCCTCGGACAGCGCGCGCGCGATGCCGAAGTCGGCCACCAGCGCGTGCCCGCCGGAGAGCATGATGTTCTCCGGCTTGATGTCGCGGTGAATGATGCCGAGCATGTGGGCGTAGCCCAGGGCGTCCGCGACCTCGAGCGCCACCTTGAGCGCGAAGTCCACCGGCAGCAGGCCATCACGGTTGAGCCGGTCCCGCAGCGATTCGCCGTAGACGAACGGCATGACATAGTAGAGGAGGCCGTCGGCGTCACCCGAGTCATACAGCGCGAGGATGTTGGGGTGCTGCAGCTTGGCGGCGAACTTGATCTCGCGGTCGAATCGCTCCGGACCCAGCGTCGCGGAGAGCTCGGGATGCAGCACCTTGATGGCGACTTCGCGATCATGCTTCAGATCGGTGGCGAGATAGACGGTGGCCATGCCGCCGCGGCCCAGCTCGCGCTGGATGCCGTAGCGATCGGCAAGGGCCGCCTGGAGTCTGGTGAGAGTGTCGGCCACGTCGGCTTGGAAAGGGAAGGGCCGCCAATTGGCGGCGGGAAGCGGGTAAGTAAACGCCGCAACAGGGAGTTGGCCAGCGGTCTGGTCGCTCCTCGACCACCAATCCGACCGGCACCAGTCGCCAGCCGCGCCGCCCGGTGGTGCTGCGGACCATGAGCTGGGCGGAAATTCCGCCGTCCAGCGCCGCCGCGCGGCGGCCCCCCAACGCCTGAATCAGCGTTGCGGTTTCGGCGAGGGTGAGACGGAAGGTGATCGATCCGCTGCTGACCTCGAGGCGGGTCAGCACGATGAGCAGCGCCCGTCGGCCAGTTGACCCAGCACCGGCCGGGCGTCTCGATGGGTGACGGCGGCGGGTTTCTCGGGTTGGTCGACGGCTACGCGGGGCAACGTGACCCGCCCGGTCAAGCCGCCGAGTTGGGCGTGGGCAGCGCTCGGCAGGACCAGCATTGTGACCAATAGCAACAGCGAGGCAACGCGACGGGGCATGACAGCCCCCAGGGTTGAGTGGACGGGGACGAACTTACGGGTGCCCGGCAACTCCTCATCACCTGTCGATCAACTTCCGTTCCCATCGTTCAGCCCGTTGAGGCATCACGACTTAGTGCGACGGGTACAGGGTGGTATCTTCTGCCACCTCATGCCCCTGCCTACTCGTTGCGCCCATGCTGATTGGAGTGTCCAGCCCGCGAAGCGGTGGGTCGCCACGGCATCCAGCGATGCCGGCGGCCGGTGGACTGCCGGCGCACCCACACTCGTGGGAGAACCCCGGGAGCTGATTCCCCGGCTGCGGGAAGGCATCCCGTCGACAGAGGTCCTGCTGCTCGGCGTCGATTTTCCCATCGGGCTGCCAGTCGCGTATGGCGACCGCGCCGGGTTTCGTGAATTTCGCGAGGCGCTCGGGGTGCTGGGGCAGGGGCGGTGGAGCCGGTGGTATGAGCCAGCGGTGAAGCCGAGCGAGATCGGGCTGGCTCGCCCCTTCTATCCGGCGACAGGCGGAGAGAAGGGCGCGAGAAAACTTTCCCACCTGCTGACGGGGCTCGCGCTTCCCGGCGACACCATCGCGCCGCTGCTGCGCGGCTGCGAGCGTGCCACCGCCACCCGGCCCGATGCCGCGCCGCTTTTCTGGACCATCGGGGCGAAGCAGGTCGGCAAGGCTGCGATCTCCGGGTGGCGGGAGCTGATCGTGCCGCTGCAGGAGCGCATCCGGCTCTGGCCGTTCGATGGCACCTTTGTGGCGCTCACCAAGTCGGGGGGGACCGTCCTCACCGAGACCTATCCTGCCGACGCCTACGCCAGGTTGGGGGTGGCCTGGCCGCGCGCCGCCGCCGACCGCGAGGGCGACCCCGATGCGGGAAGTGGGAAGGGGAGCCAGCCGGCACGCCAGCGCAATGCCGCCGCCCTGCGGGATTGGTCCACAGGACGTGGCGTCATCTTCTCCGAGGAACTCGGCGCCCAGCTGCAGGACGGCTTCGGTGCCGACCGCAATGGCGAGGACCGCTTCGATGCGGTCGTCGGCTTGTGCGGAGTCCTCGATACCCTACTCGCCGGTGGTCCCGCCGAGCCCAACGATCCGGTCATTCGCCGGCTGGAGGGGTGGATCTTCGGGCTGCCATGGCCGGGCCGGCAGGGAACCCCGCAAGTCGCCGCTCCGGAGGCACCTCCTGAATCCATGGGCCGGCGGGTCTCCGACCCGCCGGTACCGGCGTAGCGACATTCGTGGTTACGCGAACAGCCACCGGACCACGTACACCGCGAAAATCATCGCCGAGATATCCGCGATCAGTCCGGCGGGAATGGCGTGACGGGTCTTCCGGATGTTCACCGCCCCGAAATACACCGCGATCACGTAGAACGTCGTCTCGGTGGACCCGAACATCGTCGCGGCGGTCTTCACAATGATCGAGTCTTCGCCATAGCGGCCGATCAGGTCGAGCATGATCCCGGCGGATCCCGAGCCGGTCAGGGGCCGGGTGATCACCATCGGCAGCACTTCCGGTGGCCATCCGAGCGGCGCCAGCAGGGGGCGCAGCGCCTCGACGAAGAAGTCCATGGCGCCCGAGGCACGGAACATGGCCACGGCGAAGAGAATCGCGACGAGGTAGGGGATGATGTTGACGGCGACCTGGAATCCCTCTTTCGCGCCGACGACGAACTCCTCGTACACCGGCACCCGCTTGTACAGGCCGTACAGCGGGAAGCCGATGATGATCAGCGGGATGATGAAGACCGAGAGCAGGTCGAGCGTGGAGCGCAGCGCGTGCATGGTCGGCGCTCCTCAGGTGAGGGGGGAAGGTGAGGTGGCGTCCCGCATCGGATCGCTCTCCCGGTAGATCCGCATCCGGCCGAGCAGCTTGGCCGACACGATACCGACGATCAGCGAGAGGCCAGTGCAGATCAGGATCGAGAAGAAGAGCTGATTGACCTGCAGACCCATGATCGCGACCAGCAACACCGGTGGCACGAGCTGGACGCTGGCGGTGTTGATCGCCAGCAGCATCACCATCGAGTTGGTGGCGGTGTCTTTCCGCGGATTCAGCTCCTGCAGCGCTTCCATCGCCTTGATCCCCATCGGCGTGGCCGCATTCCCCAGTCCGAGGACATTGGCCGAGAGATTCAGCACGATGAGGCCGAGGGCCGGATGCCCCTTCGGGATCTCGGGGAAGAGCGGTCGGATGATCGGCTCGGTCACCCGAACGATGATCTGGATCAGCCCTGAACGGTCCGCGATCCGCAGCATGCCCAGCCACAGCGCGATCACCCCCACCAGCCCCAGCGCCAGCGTCACCGCGGTCTTCGCCGTCTCGATCGCCGCGCGGGTGATGGCCGTCAGCTTCACGAACCGCACCGGGGCGAAGGTGACGGTCACGCTCCCCAGCGTGTCGCCCGGGGCGACGCCGAGCGCCGCCCGGCCGCGGAGGTCGTTGTCCCGTTCCGAGGTCATGCTCCGGAGCGTCTGGAGCGGCTCTGGCAGCGCCACATCCTTCCCGAACCGCAGCTCTTGCCCGTCCTGGTTCTGCAGCAGCGTGCCGGCGAGCGGCCCGCCCACCACGACCATCTGGCCGTAGTGTGCCGTGAGCGTCGCACTGTCGTCGCGGATCGTGACGGATTGCAGTCGCGCCGTCGGATCATAGCCGCTGGGGAAGGCGACCGTGAGCGGCACGCCGCGCTCGTTGCGGTAGGTGTCGCGTCGCAGGTCGCCGACATCGAGGACCAGCGCGAAGACGAGGCTCACGACGATGAGCCCGGCCCAGATGTAGTTGAGCATGGGGAGCGGGGGTGGGAGGGTGAGGGTAAGGTAGGTCGGGCCTCCGTGCCCGACTAGTACCGAAAGGCCCGCAGGATACGCTCGGGCGCTGCGACCCTCACTCCCTCCGCCGCATCACTCCCTGCACCACCTTCCCCACGGAGTCGTACCATGTCCCACCGTTTGACTGCTGGCGCCCTGTCCGGCCTGCTCCTCGCCGCGACCGTCGCCTCCGTCGCTCCCCGCCCGCTTGCCGCCCAGGATGCCAACGTCCGGGTCTTTGCCCTCGGCCGACCGCGGATCGGCGTCTCACTCGATCTCCGTGGCAGCCCCGAGACCAACAAGCTCGGCGCGCTGGTGCGCGAGGTGGTGCCGGATGGCCCCGCCGACAAGGCCGGGATCAAGGCCGGTGACATCATCACCAAGTTCAACGGCATCGCGCTCGGTGGTGTCGCGTCAGGGGACGAGGAGAGCTCGGGGCCGAGTGAGCGACTGGTCGAGCTGGCAGGGAAGCTCGACGCCGGCGATACCGTGAAGGTCGAATACCGGCGCGACAACGACACCCGGACCGCCACGATCGTCGCGAAGGACCTCTCGGAGATGAGCGGCATGCGCATGCGCGAGCTTGAACTTCCCCGTATGCCGGGCGGCATGGGGATGGTCGGACCGGGCATGCCTGGCCCGAATCTTCGGGTGCCCGGCATGGAGGGCATGGGTGACGGCTTCCGCTTCACCTTTCGCGATCGCGACGACGACGGGCTGAGCCTGATGGAACTGAACCCCGAGCTGGGCGACTACTTCGGCACCCGGGAAGGCATCCTCGTCCTGCGCACGCCGACGGATTCCACCCTCCCGCTCAAGGCGGGCGATGTGATCGCGACGATCGACGGCCGGAAGCCGCAGTCGGTCGACCATGCCCGCAAGATCCTCGGCTCCTACGAGTCTGGTGAGTCGGTCAAGGTCGAGGTGATGCGGAAACAGAAGAAGATGACCCTGACCTGGAAGGTGCCGGCGGAGCGGCGCCACGAGATGCGGTGGAAGACCCCCCGTCCCATGCACGACGGTCCGGCGGTCGAGCGCAGCTGAGGGGCAGGAGTAGGAAGTGAGGAGTGAGGAGGAACTGCATTCCTTACTCTTCACACCTCACTCCTCTCTTTTCTCCTCACCCGCCGTCCTTCTTCAACCGGCCCACAATGATTGTGGTGTTGTCCGATCCACCGCGCGCGAGCGTGAGATCCACCAGCTCCCGGCAGGTGACTTCCGCCGACGTGCTGCGACGCAGCGCGTCGCGGATCTCATCATCGGTCACATGCTTGGTGATGCCATCGCTGCAGAGCATCATCACGTCATCCCAGCGGACATCGGTCGTGCGGGTATAGGGCTCGGCCCGGGTCGCGCCGATGGCGCTGTAGAGCACATGCTTGAGCCCAGAATGTTCCGCCTGATCGGGCGAGAGTGCGCCGGCATCGACCATCGCCTGGGCCATCGTCTGGTCCTTGGTGAGCTGCTCCAGCTCACCGTCCCGCAGCCGGTAGCAGCGGCTGTCGCCCACATGCACCAGGTAGCCCCGCGGCCACCGGATGCAGACCATGGTGAGCGTCGTCGCCATGCCGACATGGTCGTCATCCGCCTCGCCGGCCTCCCGGACCTGCTCATGACTCCGCTCGACTGACCGCTGGAGCTCGGCCAGAAAGGCCGGTTCCGCATCCGGATCAAGCTGGACGTACAGGTCCATCGTCTGGACCACGTAGTCAATGATCGATGACAGCGCAGTCCGGCTCGCATCGCGCCCCGCGGGCAGCCCGCCGACCCCGTCCGCCACGAGGAAGACATAGCCACGGGAGGGACTGAGCAGTTCGCCGATGGCCGCTTCGGGCAGGCTCGAGTGGTGGACCTGCATGGCCTTGTGCAGACTTGCGACCAGGAAGTGGTCCTGGTTGTCGGTGCGTACCAGACCCTGGTGGCTGATCCCGAAGACGTCGATGTGGTCCTTCGTGGGGCGCGGTGGCACTTCGACACTTCCCTCCAGCATGGCAGCCTCCGGTCTCGGACGGTACGGCGCGGGCCTGGAGGGAAGATTGACCCGTGGGCGCCGGGCTTCAAGCGCAGGCCCTCCACGCCGGCAGACGGCTATGTTGTCCCCGTGTCTCAGCCCCTGCCGATCGAGCCGGTTCTTCCCGAGCTGTCCGAGGCCCTTGGTCGCGTCGGTGTCGCGGTGCTCCAGGCCCCGCCCGGCGCCGGCAAGACGACTCGGGTCCCGCTGGCGCTTCTCGCCGAGCCGTGGCTCGAGCGGCGAACGATCCTGCTGCTCGAGCCCCGCCGTCTCGCCGCCCGCGCCGCCGCCCGGCGCATGGCCGCCACACTGGGGCAGGTCCCGGGCGACACCGTCGGCTTTCGCATTCGTCGCGAGTCCGTCGTTAGTCGCGCCACGAGAATCGAGGTGGTGACCGAGGGCATCCTCACCCGAATGCTGCAGCACGATCCCGCCCTTGAGCGCGCCGGCCTGGTGATCTTCGATGAGTTTCACGAGCGCAGCCTGCATGCCGATCTCGGGCTGGCATTGACGCTGCAGACCCGGGCGCTGTTCCGCCCCGATCTCCGGATCCTGGTCATGTCCGCCACCCTCGATGGCGCCGCCGTCGGCCGCCTCCTCGGCGGCGCTCCCCTCATCACCAGCGAAGGCCGGAGTCACCCGGTCGTCACCCGGCACCTTCCGGCGCGGAGCGGACAGCGTCTCGAGGCGGCTGTCGCGGGCGCGGTGCGACAGGCGCTGACGGAGGAATCGGGCGACGTCCTCGCCTTTCTCCCGGGGGCGGGCGAGATCCGGCGCACCGCGGCGCTGCTCGACGACCTGGACCGATCAATCGCCGTGCTTCAGCTCCACGGGCAGTTGCCGCAGGGCCAGCAGGACGCGGCGCTCCGGCCGGTTCCCACCGGGCAGCGAAAGGTCGTGCTGGCCACGTCGATCGCCGAGACGAGCCTGACGATCGACGGCATCCGCATCGTGGTCGACGGCGGCTACTCCCGGGTGCCGCGCTTCTCACCCCGCAGCGGGATGACCGCGCTGGCGACGGTGCGGGTGTCGCGCGCCTCGGCGGACCAGCGGCGCGGCCGCGCCGGCCGGACTGCGCCCGGCGTCTGCTACCGGTTGTGGGCCGCCGCCGAGGAGCATCATCTCCTGGCGCGCTCGACCCCGGAGATCCTGGAGGCGGATCTCACGCCGCTGGCCCTGGAGCTCGCCGCGTCAGGCGTGGATGACCCGGGCGAACTCGCCTGGCTCGACCGGCCACCGGCGGCGGCGCTGGCCGAGGCGCGTGCCCTGCTCCATCAACTCGGTGCGCTCGACGCCGCGGGTCGCATCACCCGGCACGGGAAGCGGATGGCCGACACCGGCACCCACCCGCGACTGGCCCACCTGCTGATTCGTGGCCATGAACTGGGTGGGGGAGCTGCGGTAGCGTATCTCGTCGCCGGGCTCGAGGATCGCGACATCCTGCGGGGTGAATCGGGTCCGCCGGACGCCGACCTGCAGCTCCGCGTGGACCTGATCGCCAACGAAGAATCGCCACCGGTCTGGCACGGCTGGACCGTGGATCAGGCCGCGCTCCGCCGGGTCAGGCAGGAAGCACGCGCCTGGCGGGGACAGCTGCGCGGGTTTGGTCCCAGCGAAGCGGCCCAGAACGACCCGCCATCGACGGGGCTGTTGCTGGCGCTGGCGTACCCCGATCGGATCGGACAGCGGCGGCCGGGCCAGGCTGGACGCTTTCTGCTGCGAAACGGAATCGGCGCTTCTACCGACACCGCGGCGCTGATCCGGGCCGATTACCTCGTCGCGGCCGCGCTCGATGGCGACCGGCGCGAGAGCCGGATCTGGCTGGCGGCGCCGGTCACCCTCGGGGAACTGGAAGCCCACTTCGATGAACAAATCGAGGTGGAGGAACTGGTGAGATGGGATGATACGACCCGAGCGGTACTCGCAGTCCGTCGCGAGCGACTCGGCGCGCTCGTTCTGGCGGAGGCCCCGATGCGCACCCCCGACCCCAGTCAGGTCGCGGCGGTGCTGGAAGAGTGGATCCGTCGGGAGGGTGTCGATGTCCTGCCGTGGCGTGCGGAGAGCCGCCGGCTCCGCCAGCGGCTCGCTTTCCTCTATATGGCACTCGGTGACCCGTGGCTCGACATGTCGAACGAGGGTCTCGAGGGTACACTCGAATCGTGGCTGCACCCCCACCTCGCCGGGTTGCGGCGGGCCACCGACCTCGAGCGACTCGCGCTCGATCAGCTCCTGCTGGATCGGCTGACCTGGGAACAGCGGGGTCAGCTCGACCAACTCGCGCCGACCCACCTGTCGGTCCCGAGCGGCTCCCGGATCCCGGTGGACTATGCCGATGCCTCGTCGCCGGTCCTCGCGGTCAAGTTGCAGGAGGTGTTTGGCCTGACCGAGACTCCACGAGTCGCCGGCGGCCGGGTGCCGGTCACGATGCACCTGCTCTCGCCTGCCCAGCGGCCCGTCCAGGTGACGCAGGATCTCGCCGGCTTCTGGCGCACCAGCTACTTCGATGTGCAGAAGGAAATGAAGGGCCGCTACCCTCGCCACCGCTGGCCTGACAATCCGCTGGAGGCGGAGGCGAGCCGAAAGACGACGAAACCGAAAAAAGCGTGAGGAGAGAGGAGTAAGGAGGAACCGCCCTTCCACCTCACTCCTCACTCCTCACTCCTCACTCCTCACTCCCTACTGCTCGACGACAATCAGGTACTTGGAGGGCTCCCAAAACGATTCCGGAGCTGTGATGGCAATCGTGCCTTTCACGGCGCCCTGGTTACCCACCCAACTGGCCAGGGAGGCCAGGTTCTGCCGGCTCACGATGCGGTAATGCCGATTGGGATGCGGCAGCGGGATTTCCCTTGTCTCGCTCCAGTTGATCGAAGTGAATTCCTGGAGCGGCAGCTCCCGCGCCGGCGTCACGCTCCGCCGGCCGACCAGCGGAATCGCGCGGTGGCCATCCGCGACCAGGACCCCACGGCTGAGCAGTTCCTGGCGAGTGCCGACGACGTAGTACGCGGTGCTCTGCCGGTCAGTCAGGTGGTAGACGCTGTCGGCCAGCGCCATGTTCTCCGTGAGGAGGCCCTCCACCCGTGCGGTAAGGCCGTCGATCGTCAGCCGCTGGGTGCCGACCTCTTCCGCCAGTTGTGCCGCGGCGATGCGGGCCATCGCCATTCCTTCGGTGAGGGTATCGACTGACTGGGTGAGCTTCCGGACCCGGCGCTCACTCGTGGCCAGTCGCGCTTCCGTGCTCTTCAGTCGACTGGCGACCTCCCGGACCCGGTCGAGCGTGAAGCTGCGCCGGTCCTTCGTGATCTCCAGCGTGGGCGACTCCGGCGTGCCGGTCGCCGGCGGCACGGGAAGGGCGCGGGCGAGTTCGCCTTCGATATCACCGAGCAGCTTGCCCGTCGCGGCCACCTCCATCTGCAGGCTGTCGCGTTCAGCGACGAGCGCCAGTTCCTGCAACTGGTGCTCGAGCCCCGGGGAGCGCGGGTGGGAACCGGGGGTGGAACAGGCGGTGGCGACCAGAACGACGGTCAGGACCCACGCGCCGCCCGTGGACGGGCCGTGTGTGACACGCATGGTGCTACTCACTTTCTCAAAGGGTGACCTGCATCACCCTCACATCGTTCGATGTGAGGGTGATACGAGTCTAACGCGCGATGATGGCAGGGACCCGCGGAATGGATGACGAATCGTTCTCGTCGGAGTGTCGAATGGCCGCGGCTCAGCCCCTCGCGAGCGCGTCCGCCACCGCAGCGAGTGCGACCGCCTCGTCGGTGCCCTCCGGGATGCTGCCCTGGGCCAGGCGGGCATTGCCACCACCTCGGCCGCCAAGCGCCGAAAGTACGCCCTTGAGCATGGTGCCGGCATCCAGCCCGGTATCGGCGGCGGTGGCGAGCAGGAGGGTCGGCGGATTGGAGGCGGTGCCGGTGACGATCGTGGACGGCAAGCCGATCGCCGCCAGTGCCAGACCGCGGAGGTCTTCCAGGCCGCCCACGCTGCCGCTGATGACGAGGTGACGCCTTCCGCGGGCATCGGGAACGGTGGACTGATGCAGCTCCCGCGCCCGGTGTGCATGCAGCTGCGCCTGCAACTCGCGCCGCTCCCCCTGACTGGCCTTCAGCTCCGCGCGCAGTTTCGTCACCGCGGTCGGCAGGTCATCGAGACCGGCTGAAGCCTCGGTGGCCATCCCGGTGAGCAGATCGAAGTCGGCTCGTGCCCGTCGCACCGCCCGCACGCCGCAGAGAAATTCCAGCCGCACCTGCTGTTTCATCCGCTCCGCTTTCCTTATGAGTACCGGCCCGATCTCCCCGGTCGAGCGCACGTGGGTCCCCCCGCAGGCGCTTCGATCCAGTTGCCCGATCATCACGATGCGGAGCAGCCCGCTTCGCTCTGAGGGCTTGCGCAGCCCCGTGGCGGTCGCGGAGTCCTCAGTGCCGGTGGTCACCAGATGGTTTTCCATGATGGCCAGGTTGGCCCACGCTTCCACCTGCCGGACCTCGTCCAGGGTGATCCCCGCGGCCGCCAGGTCGAGCGTCGAGGATGTCTCGCCGAAATGCACGCTCACAGTGGAGTGGCCCAGACGCTCCGCGAGCACCGCGGAGAGGAGATGCTGGCCGGTATGCTGCTGCATGTGATCGTGGCGACGCGCCCAGTCAATGCGCCCCTCCACATGGCTGGCGTCGAGGGGTCCGGCGAGCAGGTGAGCAATGCGGTCGTCCTCATCCACGACCTCCGTGACCTGGATCCCATTGAGCCTGCCAGTGTCGTGCGGCTGTCCGCCGGAGGTGGGGTAGAACGCGGTCCGGTCGAGGTAGATCCGTCGCCCGTCGTCGCTTCGCTCCGTAACAATCGCATCGAAGGCGGTCAGATAGCTGTCGGAGTAGTACAGTCGCGTGGTGGGCACGGGCGGGGACCGGAAGAGGGAGGTGGCGGGACGATCCTACTCTACGCCGATACCCCCATTTCCCGCCAGCGCGGTGCGCTCTCCGCGGGTGAGTGCATCCGCGAGGCGGGCGGCAGAGGCGTACCGGTCGGCCGGAAGGACCGCTGTGGCGCGTGCGATCGCATCGTCCAGCCACCCCGGAATTCCGGATCGCACCAGCGAAGGTCGCTGACCATCGGTCAGGACGGAAGGAGGCAGATGGGCCGATGATCGGTGGGGCAGGCGGCCGGTCAGGGCGTAATAGAGTGACATGCCCAGGGCGTACAGGTCGGCCCGCGCGTCACCCCGCTGACCGGCCAGCACCTCCGGGGCAATGAAGTCCCCACCCCCAGCGTGACCGGCGTGCCCGATTCCCGGCGCCGCGCCGGGGATCCGGGTCGCGTTGAACGCGCCGAGCTGAGCCCGGCCGTCGGCATCGAGCAGGATATTGACGGGTTGTACATCCCGGTGCAGCATGCCGCGCCGGTGGGCCGCGGACAGCGCGAGCGCGATCGCGCGACCGATTTGCGCCACTTCCTCCGGAGGAAGGGGCCCCAGATCACGCACGCGGGTTGAGAGATTAGGCATGTGAACCCATGGCTCGATACGCCATCACGCCGCAAACCGCGGCAGGTGAAACAGGAAGCACGTCCAGTGCGCGCACGCGAACCCCCAGCTGAATCACAAGATGGCGTCGCGGCCGAAACATTCCCCGACAATTCTCCCTGCGGAAAAGCAACCTGCGGGCCAGCCTGCGGGGCGCCGAAATGCCTCGGAACGTGGCGCTGGTGAGCGGGATCACGCGGCAGTGATGCGGGCTCACCGCACCACCTCACCTGCCGTCACACATCACGACACCTCCAGTTCTTGCGAGTTGTGCGGCTACGGGCCTCCGGCGATTCTGGGGCATCTCCGGAGGCATCGCCCCGGCCTCCACGAACAACTCGAGGGAATCCCATGCGTCATCGCTCCGGTCACCGTGGCCTCGCCGGCCTGATCCTGTTGATCGCCGCTTGCAGTGCCGGGGAAAAGTCGCCCACCGGTCCCGGTGGCCCTCCTCCCGGCACGCTGCAGCGCTGGTCCGACCCCGCCACGTGGCCCTCTGGCCAAGTGCCGGTCGCGGGTGATTCGGTCGTCATCCCGGCGGGCCTCCAGGTCATGCTCGACACCAGTCCGCCTCCGCTCCACAGCCTCACGATCGCCGGCGAGCTGTACTTCGGGAACAACGATATCACCCTGACCACGGGGTGGATTCTGGTGGACGGCAGGCTGCAGGCGGGGACCGAGCAGGCGCGCTACACCCGTCGGGCGCTCATCACGCTCACCGGGACGACGGGGAATCCCAGCGTCATGGGCATGGGCAACAAGGTGCTCGGCGTCAATGGCACCCTGGAGTTGCATGGCGAGTCGCGCAGCGGCTGGACCCAGCTCAGTCAGACCGCGGCGGTCGGCGCGACGACCATCGATCTGGCCCAGAACCTCAAGTGGCGGGTTGGGGATCGGATCGTGCTGGCCTCGGGCGACTACAACCAGGACAAGGTCGACGAGGCGGTGATCGTCGCCGTGAGCGGGGTCCATCTCACCCTCGCGGCCCCCCTGCGCTACAGTCACTACGGACAGGTGCTCACGATCAACGGGACGCCGGTGGATGAGCGGGCGGAGGTGGGTCTGCTGACCCGCAACATCACGATTCGGGGCGACACCGGTACGACGCCGGGGTATGGCGGTCACATCATGGTGATGAGTGGCGCCAGAGCCCATGTCGAGGGCATTGAGTTGTTCCAGATGGGGCAGCGTGGCCTGCTCGCGCGCTATCCGATGCATTGGCATGTCGCCGGGGATGTCAGCGGGCAGTATTTCCGCAACAACGCCGTCTGGCGCACCTTTAACCGCTGCGTCACCATTCACGGCAGCGACAACGCGACGGTGCAAGACAACGTCTGTTACGATCACACCGGCCACGGATACTTCCTGGAGGATGGCGCGGAGAGTGGCAACCTGATCGAGCACAATCTCGGGTTCTTCTGCCGGGTCCCGCAGGGCGCGGACCGGTTGCTCGCCTCGGACAGTCGGCCCGCCACGTTCTGGCTGACCAATCCCGACAACACCGTGCGCGGCAATCACGCCGCCGGCTCGCGCGGCTTCGGGTTCTGGTATGCCTTTCCGGCCACACCCAGCGGTCTCTCCGTCGGCCAGCCGGATCTGCCGCGCACCACCCCGCTGCGGGAATTCTCCGGCAATGTCGCCCACTCGAATCACAGCGGCGGACTGAACGTCGATGACGGCCCCAAGCTGGACGGCACAACCGAGGTGACCTCGTACGACCCGCGGGTCGACCCGGCCAACAGCTCACCCGCCGTCGAGGCGAACTTCACCGGCTTCCTGGCGTACAAGCACTACGGTCGTGCGGTCTGGCTGCGGGGAGATTCGCTCACGCTCTCCAACTCGATTCTGGCCGACAACGCGATCGGTGCCACCTTCGCCGCGTCCAATACCCGCGTCATCAACACCGTGTTTATCGGCCAGTCCGGATCGATCGCGACGCTCCCGTCGAGCAGCATCCTGCGGGGCTACGAGTTCTACGACGGCCGGGTCTGGGCCGACCAGGTCGCATTCGTCAACTACACCGCTACGACCACGGTGCCAGCGAGCGCGCTGGGATACAACCGCACCAACGCCTTCCCGATCGACCCGCTCAACTTCGGCGGGCGGATGACCTTCGTGAACGCCACTCAGGCGTATATCGAAGATCCGGTGGCGGACAAGGATGGCGACAAGGCCGCCGTCTTCCTCGACCAGTCGGGCGACATCACCGGCACGGCCGGACGCTCGGTCGTGGCCAACAGCCCGATTCTGCTGACTCCGGCGTGCACCTTCCACAGCAGCTGGAACGCCCACATCTGCAGCAACCGCTTCGTCAAGCTTTCCTTCAACTCGAGCGCCGCGGAGGTGGTGACGCCCGCCGCGGTCCAGCGCGACGATGGCGTCGTGCTCCAGATCACCGGGACCGGCGGTGGGACGACGCACGGGTCCCTCACGGCGATCCCTGGCCGCGGCTACAGCGTCCAGTGGACCGCCGCTTCTCCCGCAAGCCCGAACTTCTACCTGAACAGCGCCAACGCCGGTGATGTCGTGTCTATCGCCGTGCCCTATGCCTCCGCGCCGTCACAGGTCATTCGGGACTACTACGGCGGCAACCCGATGAGCGCCGTGGCCAGCCAGGCCGCACTCGATGTCAGCACCGCCGGTGACAAATACTTCTATGATGTCGGCACCAGCACGCTCCACCTCAAGTTCGTCGTGATGGCCGGGCGCGACTGGGCCGCGCTGTTCGTGCGACCCTAGGCGCCAGGACCGGGGCGCGAAACAGAGCGGCGGGGCGCCCGGATGGCGCCCCGCCGCTTTCACTGGTGCAGCCGCCCTGGATCAGGCGCCGAAGCCGACCACCGGTTGCATCGTGTCCGGCTGGTCTGCCGGCGGGAGGCCCAGCAAGGTCTGCACCAGCGCGATCAGCTCCGTGGGGAGAAAGGGCTTCTCGAGAAAGCGCGCCAGCCCGGCGATTTGCTCCGGCAGCGTCGCGAAGCCCGGTTCGCCCGACACGAACAACACCGGCAGGTCGGGCCATGACTCGCGCACCCGGCGCGCGAGTGTGTCGCCTCTCATCCCGGGCATCTGCACGTCCGTCACCAGCAGGTCGACCGGCACATGGGTGCTCTGCAGCACGCGCAGGGCGTCGAGTGCGTCTTCGGCTACAATCACGCTGTAGCCCTGGCGCTCCAGGACCCGGCGCATCGCAGCGCGCGCGGTGACGTCGTCGTCCACGACGAGAACCTGCACCGGGTAGAAGGTGCAGTGGAATGCATTCGCGAGATCGATGAAGGCGGAAGGCATCGAAGAGCCTGCGCTCAGTGGAGTCTCATCCGGGAGGGCAGAAGATCCGTCTTGCCAGTCCGACCGTCAAGCCGCGAGTTGCGCCTCTTGACGAGTGAATGCTGTGGACACTGTTGATGGCTGTGGAAAACGGCATGTGCGTGGCGAATCAGAGATCGAGCCGTCCGATGCGGCCGGTGCCGCTGAGCGCGAGCCAGAGCCGTTTCCGGCTGCGATCCGTCACCATGTGGCGCACGACACACCCGGGGGTCGGGATGATCACCGACTCCATCTCGGCAGTCGCGGGGTCGAACGCTACCAGCAGGTTGCTCCGTGCCTCGTTGTACCAGATGCGGCCGTCGGTGCCGATTGCGATGCCATACGGACCGCTAGCCCGCGTCGGCGAAGGCCATTCCCGCACCGTGCCGGTGTGCGGATCGAGGGCGCCGAGAAAGCTGCGGGCATTGTCGGTGTACCAGACGACACCGTTCGCGGCCACGACCAGCCTTCGCGGTCGCGCGTCGGGGTGTGGCAGCAGGTACTCCCGCATCACGCCGGTCCCCGGATCAACCCGCCCGAGCTTGTTGGTCCCCAACAGTGCGATCCATAGCATTCCATCGGGCGCGGCGGTCAGACCATAGGGGATGGACCGTTCGGTCGGGGCGAGCCACACCTCCGCCTTCCCGGTGGCGGGATCCAGCCGGCCGTAGCTGTTGTTGTTTGCGTCGGTGAACCAGATCATGCCGCGATGCGCCAGCGGAGTATGAGGATTTCGGGCGGAGGACGGAAGCGCGAATTCGGTGATCACGCCGGTGGCGGGATCGAGGCGTCCCAGCTTCCCGATGCGCTGCGCGGTGTACCAGATGCTGCCATCCTCGGCGACATCGAGGCCGTGCGGACCGGAACCGTCGGTGGGCGTCGGAAAGTCGACAATCTCCCCCGACTCGGGATCGAGACGCCCGATCGTGCTGTTGGCCTGGTCGGTATACCAGACGATCCCGGAACGATCGACCGCAGGATCATGGGGGAAGCTGCCGCCGCGCGGGATCTCGTATTCCCGTACGGTTGCCGTGGACGAGAGGAACGGCAGAGCCAGAAGGGTGCAGAGCCAGGAGCGATGCATGGAGCGTCATCCGTGGGGCGGGAAATGGCCCTCGTACGCAGGAAGTTCCTGAGAGGTTGCGATGATGCACCAGGAAACGCAATACGGGCGGGAAGCGCGAATGATCACGCCCCCGCCCGCTGCCCCGCGAGATGCGGCCTACCGCACGCTGGGCAGCCCGTCGCCAAGGGCGCGGAGAATGGCGGAGATCGAGCGGGGACGCGCGCCTTCCGGGATCCCCTGCCAGGTTTGCATCCGCTGCTCCACCCAACCGCGAATCCCGGTGAAGCGCGTCGCAGACGCCGGCGTGCGGAACGTGATCGTCCCGGAACGCAGTTCGTACTGTCCGTCGAGCGCGGCCAGGATATCCAGTGCCTCGCTGACTTGGCTCATCATGAGGTCGGAGAGCTGGGCGACTTCCGCCGGCTCGGCCGGACTCTGGTGTGAGGCGAAACTCCGCATTTCCGCGGTGGACCACTTCTGGGCCCGCTGTGAGCTCAACACGCTGTCTTCATACGCCTGTTCGAGTCGCGACACCCGCGCGCGAAACTGATGAATTGCTTCTGCGCCGGCGCTCCAGGCGGCCTGCGCGGCGGTCACACCCTTGCTGGTTGCCAGTCGATTGCCCGCGAAGACGCCACGAAAGTCAGCCGCCGCCAGCTGGGCCTGGAGCTCCTGCTCCGCCTGCCGTTCACCGGACTCGAGGCGACGAGTGAACTCCGCCGGCGAAGCCACCGCGACAGTGGAGGCCGCGCCGAGGTCCCCGCCAAGGCCGAGGTCAGCGGCTTGCACATTCACCGCGCCGGAAAAGTTTGGCTTGACCGCCGCGATCACGGTCTCTTCCTTCGGCTTGATCAGACTGGAGTCGACCTTGATCCCCAGCGGAGCTGCAACGACCGGGGAGGCCGGCGTGCCTGGCCCACTCGCCAGAGGGGCGGTGGTGCCGGATACGGCCTTCCCCGGCTCCGCCGGACCCGTCGACGCGATCTGGGTGGGGGCGCCGGCTACCGGAGGAGCACTTTCGGCAGCGACGGCCGCCGTCGCACCGGCGCCACTCCACGGATGCCATGCGAGCAGGCCGCCGCTCACCGCCAGCGAAGCGACGATGCCGACAATCATCAAATTGTGCGACTTCGGCGCGCCCGGTGCGGAGGGCACCGACGATTCCGCCGGGAAGTCATCCGCAGACGCCGCCAGTGGTCCACCAGGAATGGCCAGGTTTTCCGCCGTGATCACGCGTGGAGCTGGTGGGTGCATCGGCGCGGGCTGGGACGGTACATCCTGGCTCGAGGGAGCCTTGGGTGCGGGCGCGGGGGCGACCGGTTTCGCGGCGGGCGGGACAACCACCGCTGCCACTTTCGGAGCTGGAGGGGCAGGGGGCGCTGTGACCTTGGGCGTATTCCCTGGGTTAACTCCGCCGCGCGCCGGAGGCTCGATGCCTTCGATTGGCGCGTCAAACAGCAGATCAAGGTCGTCCGGGGCGATCGTCCGATAGCCGTTGGAGGAGCGGACTGGCGATTCGATGCCGCCATCCATCACCAGGAACTCGAGTTCGGTCGGACTTTGAGTGGGAGCCGCCGATGGTGACGGTGCCTTCTTCGGTGGTTCCGCCACGGCGACCCTGGCACGGGCCGGGCTCGCATCGCCCAGATCCACGAAGCTCAGCTCGCGGCTCTTCGCAATTGGCCCACTCGGCTGTGATGGTGCGGGCGACGGTACAGGAGAAGCTGCCGCCGTCGGCGCTTGCAGCCTGGGACCGGGGCTGGCGTGCAGTTGGGGGCGCACCGTCGTCTGCTGGGAGGCAGCGGTCGTCTGCGGCCGCTGAAGAAGCTGTGCCCTGGCCTGTGGTGCCGCGGCGGGCGAAGGGACCGGGGTTGAACGAATTGGACCGGGTGAAGGGGCCGGTGCACTTGGAGTGGCCGTTGGACCAGACCAGTCCAGGGCGCTGCGATAGTGCGGGTGACTCTTCACATCGAGCCAGCGATTAGCCCGGGTGTGAAAAATCTCGTCTTCGGGATGCACCTCGCCCCGATGCACGGCGGCCGAAAACTCTTCGAGCGAGTTGTAGACCGCCTCAGTCCCTGAAGCCGACCGGATCTTGTACATGTCTCTCCCTCCCCTCACCAGAGCGTGACGAAGTCCCACGTCTTCCGTGTATTGGAGTGCAACACTCAGGCCCGTTTGCTAAGGCCTTCTGTTACAGGGGTTTGACCATCGATTGTGGGAGGGATTCAACGGCGGGGGCTGCTGCGTTCCGCGAGGCTCGTTGCTCCGGTTGCGCTCGGGCCTCAGTCGGCTGCGCGGGCCGCTTCACCGAAGCGCCGCACGATCTCTCCGGCCGGTTCTACCGCGGTGATGGTCGCGACGCTCTTGCCCGCCTGCCAATAGTCCTGGGCCCCGGTTTCATCGAACGAGGCACGCTTGAGCTGCCAGAGCGAGCGGAGAGCGTACGCCGTGCGCATCAGGTGCTTGGTCCGGCGGTGCCGCAACATCCAGCGGGCGACGGGGCCGGCGGTGAGCCCCATGCGATCAATGTAGGGTGTGCGGATGACGGCGACTGGAACTCCGGTAATCCTTTCGCTCAACACGACATCGGCTTCGTTCGCCGCCACAATGGCGTTCTTGTAGGCCATGCTCGCGCGACATTCATCGGTGGCAATAAATCGGGTTCCGAGCTGTGCGCCGGCATATCCCAGGCGGAGTGCGTGGACGAATCCCGCGGCGTCCCCGATTCCTCCGGCCGCCACCACGGGCAACCCCAGTCCGCCGACCTCGTCGATCAGCTCCTCGGCCGACCGGGTACCGGCATGCCCTCCCGCGCGGCGGTTTACAGCGATGAGTCCGTGGACCCCGCCGGCGATGGCCTTGTCGGCCCAGCGTCGCTCGGTCACATCGTGGTAGACCACCCCGCCGACGGCGCCGACCCGGTCGACCACCCACCGCGGATTTCCCAGCGACGTCACGAAAAACCGGATGCCCTCCTCCAGCGCGATGTCGATCCAGCGCGTCATCCGCTCATGATAGGTTCGCGACGACTGTTCGATCAGCGCATTCATCCCGATCGGCCGGGGGGTGAGCCGCCGGATCAGCTGCAGCCCCGCGCGAAATTCGTGGCCATGGACGTAGGTGAGCGAGATCGGCTGGACGATCCCGATGGCGCCGGCGTCCGACACTGCGGCGACCAGCTCGGGATTGCTGCACGGATACATCGCACCGCAAATGAGGGGGATCTCGATGCCGGCCTGTCGGGCAAGCGGAGTATCCAGCGTGCGTCCGCTCATCCCGGGGACAGGCGCCACCGCACGGTGGCCCGGGCCACGACCTCGCTGGCGGTGTCACGGATGTCCGCGGTGACGTCCAGCTCGCAGGCGCCGTGCATGGCTGGCAGGGTCGGCTGGCTCTCCGCGACGAGGGTGCCGCGTGCCTTCTTGAAATACTCGATCGACAACCCGGTGACGATCCCGCGAACCCCTGGGGGAAGCGCGGTGAGCATGGCCAGACCGCTGCTCACCTCCGCCAGGTTCACCAGGGCGACCGCATGGACCGATCGAAGATGGTTCCGCACGGCGCGGCGATCGCGGAGTTCCACCCGGACATGTCCCGGCTCGAGAAGCCGAACGGTCGCCCCGATCGATCCGGTGTAGGGCACCATGAAGCCAAGGATCCGGCTGAACAGCCAGGCGCCCCCCGGCAGCGGCGCGAGGCGCCGCCAGAGGTGAAGGAGTCTGGCGCCGGGAGCAGCGGGATCATGGGCCATGGGGCGGGAATATAGCGCTCGTGGCTGTCGGCTCGTGGATCGGGGTGGGCAGGTCGAAACCCCGGTGAGGAGTTGCCCGTCTTGACTTCTCCACTACTTGTGTAATATTACGACTGTAGTTGCAGGACACGTTGCCGGTGTCCAGTGTCTCGCACCCGAGCTGAGGGTTGCCTCCATGCCAGAAACGCATCAACTGACCGATCTGCAGATCTCGCTCATGCGGGTCCTGTGGGACCGGGGCCAAGCCACCGTCGCCGAAATCTGTGATGCGGTACGAACGGAGCGCGGCCTCGCACTCACCACGGTGGCGACGTTGCTTTCCCGGCTGGAGAAGCGGGGGATCGTCAGTCATGAGACCCGAACTCGGCAGTTCGTTTATCAGGCGGAGGTGACGGAGGCGGACGTCCGTCGCTCCATGGTGCACGACCTCACCGAGCAACTCTTCGACGGCGATGTCGCCGCACTGATGTCCCACCTGCTTACGGCGCGGGAAATGTCCCCGGGCGACCTTGACCGCATCAAGGCGATGGTGGCCGAGCACCAGGCCGGACCCAAGGAGGCATGATCATGCGCAACGACTTCGCACTCCTGGCAGGAAGCTGGCTGCTGACCTATCTGATCCACAGCAGCCTGCTGCTCACGCTCGCCTGGCTGGCAACCAGCCGCCTGCGTGGCGGGGCCCGACCACCGGCGCTCCGGGAAATGATCTGGAAGGTGGCTCTGGTCGGTGGTCTCGCCACGGCCACGCTGCAGACCGGCCTGGAAGTGCAGCCGCTGGGCGGGGCGATCAGTCTCACCCAGCCGACATCACGTGGGCTGGACCAGCCTGCTGCGCTCCGGTCAGCCGAGTTGCCAGCTCGACGGTCGCCGACATCCGGAGGGATCGATGTGAGTGGATTGATGCTGGCGGGGCCGACGGCCCGGCCGGCACCGGTCGCCCTGACACCGGCCGCTCCTCTGGCTGCAGCACCTGTCACGGCGCCGAATCGCGCCTCGCTCGACCCACTCATCGTTCTGTTATCGGTGTGGGCGATCGTCGCGGGGATGTTGTGCCTTCTCTACCTGGCCCAACGAGCGCGCGCCTTCCGGCGGATCGGGCCGCGTGTCGCGGTGAATCATCCAGGACTGCTCCAGATGCTCGACTCGCTCCGCGCGGTGGCGGCGGTGGATCGGCTGATCCGCCTGACGACGGCGCGTGGCCTCACCAGTCCGGTGGCGCTCGGGGCGGACGAGATCGTGCTGCCAGAGGCGGCGCTCACCGACCTGGAACCGGAGCAGCAGCGCAGCATGCTGGCCCATGAACTCGCCCACCTGGTGCGCCGCGACCCCGCCTGGCTGGCACTCGCCTGCCTGATCGAACGGGCGCTCTTCCTCCAGCCGCTCAATCGACTGGCGCGGACCCGCCTGCAGGATGCCGCCGAGTTTCTCTGTGATGACTGGGCGGTTCGTCGCACCGGATCTGGCGTTCCACTCGCCACCTGCCTGGTCCGGGTCGCCGAGTGGGTGCAGGGCACACCTCACCCCGTTCCGCTCGCGGGAATGGCCGAACGCCGTTCCCAGCTGGTCTCCCGAATTCACCGTCTCATCGAGGGCCGACCCATGCCGCACGCACCCCGCACACTCTGGCTGTCCGCCGGCGCCGTCGCCCTGATCGGTGTCACGGCCATGGCCGCTCCCGCAGTCACGAGCCATGCCCGGCCAACTGTGATCGAGTCGGCCAATGCGCTGGAAACCCCGCCCGATGCGCAGGGCGGGGCGATCGCCCTTGATGGCGCACTCGACGAGTTCGTCGCGGACACCGGCGACAGCGCGGTCGAGTCGAGCGGGACCCGCGCGCTATCCGAGACGAGGATCAGTCGCATGCGGCGCGACGCGCGCCGAGCCATGGTAGATGCGCGTCGCGCGTTCTCGGTTGCCGGCATGGCTCCCATCCCTCCAACTCCCATGAGCCCGCCGATGCCCGCGCTTGCGCCGAGTGCCGTGGCGATGGGTGCCAACATGCGGGCCCACTCGTGGCGTGGCTTGGTGGGACTCACCGGCGCACGGAGTTGGGACGTGGATCGGGACCGGCCACGCGACACGACCAGCATTGCCGTGCCGGCCCTGATCAGTGCGCTCAAGGATCAGGACGTCCAGGTGCGGCGGGCGGCGGCGCAGTCGCTCGCCAACCTTGACGATCCCCGTGCCGTCCCCGCGCTGATTGCCGCGTTGAAGGACGACGATGCGGAGGTCCGTACCAGCGCGGCGGATGGCCTCGGGCGATTGGAAGACGCCCGGGCGACGCCGGGGCTGGTGGCGTCGCTGAGCGACAAGAACAAGGATGTTCGGCGCGCGGCACTTTCCGCTCTGCAGAGCCTGCCCGGCCAGGTTCCTGTCGAGGCGATCCTCACGGCGCTGAACGATGGCGACACCGAGGTCCGTCAGTCGGCGATCGGGCTGGCGACCTCGCGGATGGAGGGTGACGAGGGGATCAAGGATTCCCGCCTCACAAGTGCGATCCTCAAGTTGCTGGGCGACCCGTCCGCCGACATCAGGCAGGAAGCGCTGAGCGCCGTGGCAGAGCTGGGACTCAAGGAGGCGCCGGCGGCGGTCATCGCCATGGCCAAGGACCGGAATCCGGATGTTCGGCAGCAGGTGGCCTCGACGCTGGGCAGGATCGGGGCTCCCAATGGTGTTCCGACGCTGCGCGATCTGCTAAGCGATGAGAACAAGGATGTGCGCGAGTCGGCGGTCAGTGGGCTGTCGGACATTCGCGATCGGTCGGCGCTCGAGGCGCTGGTCGGTGCGCTCAAATCTGCCGATCCCACCGTTCGGCGCGCCGCCGCCGAGGCCCTCGGCCAGCGGGAGGACTGAGTCCACATGTCACTCTTCCTGATCCTGGCGCTGGGCAGCGGCCTGCTGCAGGCGGCGCCCAGCGCTCCCCGACCACCGCATCCACCCGCAGGGCCGGCGCGTGCGCCTGTCGCACTGAGTCCGGTGCGCTTGCACCTGGGACCGATGCGGATGCCGCGAATGCACTTCAACACGTTTCGCCGCGGATCCGGCTCGGGGTCAGATTCCACCCAGGTCGCCGGATTGCTGATGGCCCTGGCCGCCACACCGCCGGCAGTTTGTGACCTTGCGGTGGACATGCTGGGGAACGGCTGGGGCTGGTCCGGTAGTCACGGGGATGTCAGCGCCTTGCGGGATCAACCGGTGAGCGTATCCGTCGATCGTGCGGCATTTCAATCAGGGGTCATCGATCGGCGTGCGATCCCGCTGTTGAGCAGCGCGCTGGCTCGCCCGGAGCCGTGTGTACGCCGGGCGGCGGCCCGGCTGTTGGGGCAGAGTGGGCTGATGGAGGCGGCAGTGGCGCTGCGAGATGGTCTCACTTCCGGCGATGGCAAGGTGCGCGAGGCTGCCGCGCTCGGCCTGGGGATGCTGGAGGATCCCGCCGGCTACCAGCCGCTAATGCACGCGCTCGGGGATCGTGACCCCGAGGTCGTGCGGATGGCGGCGTGGGCGTTGGGCGAGTATGAGGACCAGCGCGCGGTCCCAGCGCTGGTGCGCCTGCTCGATCGATCCGAAGCTGGCATCCGGCGCGCGGCAGCAGGGGCGCTCGGCGAGATCGAGGACCCGGCGGCGGTAAAGCCGCTCCTGCCGATCCTCCGCGATCGCGAGGCCGCCGTGCGTGAGGCCGCGGCGGACGCACTCGGGCAGATCGAGGATCCCATCGCTTCGTCGTCGCTGGTCGATGCGCTGGACGACAAGGATGGCGGGGTGCGGATCGCGGTGGTGAACGCGCTCGGCCAGATCGAGGATCCCAAGACCGCGCGACCGTTGATCGAGGTGTTGCGGGATCCGTCGGCCGACTTGCGGGAGGCGGCAGCCCACGCACTCGGAGGCATCGAGAGTCGTGAGGCGGTGCCGGGTCTGATACGGGCACTGCAGGATCAGGCGCCGGGGGTTCGGTCCGCGGCGGCCTCGGCGCTGGGGCAGATCGAGGATCCGGCTGCCGGGGAGGCGCTCGGTCGAGCGCTCACCGATCCAGTGCTGACGGTGCGACGTGCAGCCGCGTCCGCCCTCGGGCAGCTGGACGACCTGCATCGGGCGCCGCCCCAGCTGCTGACGGCACTGCGCGATCCCGACGCCGAGCTGCGACAGAATGCGATTCAGGCCCTGGGCCAGATTGGTGACCCGGCTGCGATCGCGCCGCTTGGCGCCCTGCTCAAGGATGCTCCGGTCGAGGTCCGCCGGGCGGCGGTGGAGGCACTCTGTTCCATCGAAGATCCGGCGGTGACGCCTCATCTCGTGCTCGCCATGCGGGATCTGGATGCCGAGGTACGGCGGATGGCGGCGGAGGGGCTGGGCGACCGGAAAGACGACTGAGTGGCTGGTCAGCAGCCTGGTGATGCCCAGCTGGTGCTGGTACCGTTGCCCATGTCACGGCTGTTGAAATAGGTACAGCCATTTTCATCGCCGGCGATGAAGTTGTTGCCCTTGTTGGCGTAGAGCGACCATGACTGGCCCGGCCTGGCCCCACGCTGCCGGGCGAGTTGCCAGAGGTTGCCGAGGACCGGGCCGCCCTCGGCCCCAAAGTTGGCCTGACCATCCACCCACCAGCGTCCCCGCTGCACCGCCACGATCTGCATTAGCGCCGTCACGTCCTGTGCTGGCAATTCCCGCCCGTTGATGAACACGCCAGTGTTGCCGCGGGAAATGTCCGCCGGCAACGGCCCGCCGAGTTCCTGGCCGGGAAGGATCCAGCCGGCGGTCGGACCACCTTCATTGCCCCAGGCACCCGAGGCGCGATCATACCAGTAGGTACCGCTCTGGAGCTTGACCTGCCAACGCGTCTCAAAGCCGGTAATCTGCGCGTCCGTCAGGCGTACACGGTTGACGGTGATTGATCGCGTTGCCTGCGCCGCCAGGCTGCCACTGGCGAGCAGCGACAGCAGGATGGTGGCGGTCACGCGGGTGCTGAACATCGGGATGACTCCTCTCGCCAGTTGAGCAGGGTTGCGGTAACATACGCCCTGCCTATGAGCCTGCTCTCACTTCCTCAAGTCATCAGCCCCACCTGGCTGGCCGGGCGCCTCGCCGAGTCCAGCCTGGTGATCCTCGACGCGTCCTGGTACCTCCCCGTCGCTGGACGTGATGCCTGGTCGGAGTACCGGGCGGGACACCTGCCTGGCGCCGTCTACATTGACCTCGACGCCATCAGTGATCCCACGAGCGATCTGCCGCACACGCTACCCAACGCGATGCATTTCAGCCGCGTTGTGGGTGGGCTCGGCATCAGCAACGCGGACAGGCTGGTAATCTACGACGGGTCGGGCAACAACCTCAGTGCGGCACGGGTGTGGTGGATGTTCCGGGGATTCGGACACACCTCGGTGGCACTTCTCGATGGCGGTCTGGCCGCGTGGCGCCGCGCCGGCCTGCCGCTGGAATCGGGAGAGGTGGATCGACCGGCAGGGGACTACACGGCGACGAGGGCCCTGGCTGGCGTGATGAATCTCGCCGCCGTGCGGACGGCGCTGGCGACAGGCAGCGCGCAAGTGGTCGATCTGCGTTCCAAGGGACGATTCACCGGACGTGACCCCGAACCGCGTCCCGGTCTGCTCAGCGGCCACATGGACGGCGCGCTCAACCTGCCATTCACGGACCTGGTCGATGGCGATGGCATGGTGTTGCCTGACAAGGTGCTGCGGGGTCGACTGGCAGCGGCCGGTGTTGATCTCAACCGGCCCGTCATCGCCACCTGCGGTTCCGGCACGAGCGCGTGCAACCTGCTGCTTGGCCTCGTGCGGCTGGGCGTGCCGGATGCGATGCTCTATGACGGCTCATGGACGGAGTGGGTGACGCACGGCATGCCCATCGCAACTGGGGATGCTGGTTGATGCCCGCCGCTCCGCGCGGTCGCGGCTGCCTGCTCCTTCTCCTCGTTCCGTTCGTGCTCATCGCACTCGGCGTCGCATTGACCGGCTTCGAGGCGCTTGAGGCAAAGGACTACGCCAACGCGGTGCCGCGGCTGGCCTTTGCCGGCGTTTTCGGTGGTGCGGCCTTGCTGGTCTGGTTCGTCGCGTGGAAAGCCAGGTCCCGTCCCACCACGGAGCTGTCGGTGGAACCGTGGGGTGCCCGGCCCGACTGGAAGGCGCGCCGGATCCGGGATGGCAACTGGCGCGAGGCGTTGCTGCTCGTCGTGGTGACCGTCTTCTGGAATGCGGTCTCGGGCGGGGTCGGCTACGGCATCTTCTCCACGTCCGGACTGGTCGGGCCGCAGCTGCTCTTCCTGGTGTTTCCCCTCATCGGCCTTGGTCTGATCTGGCTGTCGGCCCTCGCATTGCTGCGTTTGCGTCGCTACGGCACGTCGACGTTCGAACTCGCGACGCTGCCTGCGCCGCCGGGACGCCTCCTGGCAGGACGGGTGCACCTGACGACATCGATCGATCCCCCGGACGGCTTCACGATCGTCCTCCGCAGCGTGCGGATCACGGTGACCGGCTCGGGAAAAAACCGCTCGACCCACGAATCGGTGCTGTGGGAACTGACGCGTACCATGCCCGGTGCGTTGCAGGACGCGGGCGGAATCAGCATTCCGATCGCGCTCCCGATTCCTGCGGACGCGCGCGAGACCGATGAACGCGATTCGAGCGACCGGGTGCTCTGGCGACTGATCGTGACAGCGGAGGTGCCGGGAATCGACTACAGCGCGACCTTCGAAGTCCCGGTCTTCCGGACCGCGGAGAGCGAGACGCCGCTGACGGCGGAGGAGTTGGCAGCGCTCGGGTTTGAACAGACTGGAGAGCCGTAGGGGCGAGCGTTCAGCAGACAGTAACGGACGCAACCCATTCTGCTGACTTCTGAATGCCCTCTAAAAGTCCATCCGATAACTCAGCATCACATTCCGTCCCGGTGCCGGCCGGAAAAAGCTGGTGTTTGCCGCCTCGCTGTAGAGCTTGTTGGCCAGGTTGGCGACGGTGAAGCTGACGGAGTGCCGAGTGCCCGCGGCTTCGAAGAGCCGGGCGCCGGCGCGCGCATCCTGAATCGTAAAAGACGGAGTGGGCGAACCGACCCGGGAGGCGATCACGACGTCCTTCTGCTCGCCGTAATGCCGGACATCATACGCCAGCCAGAAGCGACCGGTGCGCTGCTCGTATCGCAGGGAGCCGCCGACACGGGTGGCGTAGCTCTGGCCCACCGGATTGCGCGGGTTCAGGACATCCTTCGTGTCGAAGACCGTGAAGTTCGCCGCGGTGGAAAAGCCGGCACCGAAGGCCAACTCTCCCGCCGCCTCCAGGCCGAGGGTGCGGAGCCGGTTCACGTTCACGTTCTGGAATTCGGCCAGCCCCTGCACCGTGTCGCCGGTCGCCTCGATGGCGATGCCGCCGGAGATCTGGTTGCGAAAGCCGAAGATTTCGAGTGTGACCCCGCGCGCGCGCACCCGGACGCCGATGTCGGTATTAAGGCTGGTTTCCGGATGCAGGTTCGGAGTCTGCTTCTGGTAGCCGCCAACTTCCGGTATCGGTCCGGTAAAGAATCGCTCCACCAGGTTGGGTGAGCGGAAGCCCCGTCCCATCGTCCCCACCAGCGTCACGTTCGCATCCAGCGCATAACTCGCGTTCAGACTGCCGACGATGGTGCGGTCGGTGGATGTGACGTTCGGCGCCGTGATCCCCGGCGTTGTGCGGGTGGCGGAACGGGTGTCCTGCCCACGCACGCCTGCAATGACCGTCAGACGAGGCGTGACGCCAAGTTCCATCTGGGCAAAGGCGCCGACGCTGCGCAGATTCGCGTTGGGCAGTTGCGGCGTGGTGCTGGTCGTGGACGAGGGCGGTCCGAAGCCGACGATAGTCTGGGTGATGCTGTCGGTATTGGTCGAGCCGTCACGAAACCCGTCGATACCGTACGTGAGCACGTGCCTGATGGCGACGGCCTTGGCCGCCTCGACCCGGAAGCCCCAGGTCCCCAGGTCGGTGAAATTCCGCGTCGTGGCGACCAGTCCGGCGCCGGGTGGCGTCCCCGGGCCGAACGGCACGAAGATGTCGAAGTCCAGGTGCCGGGCGTTGCGCTGGTAGTAGGTCGTCACGTCAAGCCGATCCGCCAGCACGGAGTGCAACGCGGAGGCGCGATACCCGAGCGTGAGTTTGTCAACGCCCTGGTCGGGATACGTGATCTTGATGGTAGGGGCACCGAGTGTGCCGAGCGCGGTGTTGTCCACAAACCCGAAGCCGGCATCTCTGGCGGTGTACCGCTCGTAGCGCACCCGCAGATTCTGGCTCTCGCTCAGCGCAACCCCCAGTTGGGCCGCGTAGTTCTGGTCCCGGACGCCGGTGTCGCGGACCCTGGTGCCAGACGCGAGCGGCTGTCCGCCAAACGTGCCGGGTGGTGCGATATACGCCCCGGCATCGCGATAGCTGCCGAAGGCGAGAAAGTTGAACCGACCGCTCGCGCCGCTCAACAATGCCCACGGGCGCTGCTGGCCGCCGGCACCCTGATACCGGTACCCGACGGTGCCATGCAGCTGCGAAACGCCGCCTGCCGGAGGCGGCTGGCGGGTGATCAGATTGACCGCGCCGCCGATCGCATCGGTGCCGTAGAGCACCGAGGCCGGACCTCGTACCACTTCGACCTGCCCAACCGTTTCCAGCGCCACAATGGCCGGGATCTCGCCGAAGTCCTGCTGCCGGCGGGTGTTATTCATCCGGATGCCATCCTCGAGCAGCAGGATGCGCTGGCCAAGCTGGCCGCGGATTATCGGCCGTGCCTGACTAGGCCCCACACCGCTGAGATCCAATCCAGGAAGATCGAGGAAGAGATCGGCAACATTCCCCGGCGCGCGGCGCGCGAGCTGCACCGAATCCACGACGCTCACTGGCGCCGGCGTCGTGAAGACCCGATGCGGAGTGCGAGTGGCGGTCACTGTCACCGGCGTCATTTCGACAATGCTGTCACGGTGGCTCCTGATTCGCAGGGAATCCTGCGCCGGCAGGGTCAGCGGAGCGACCAGCAGACCCAGGCCGGCCGACGCCATCAGGAGAGTTCGCATGGAGCGCTCGGCGGGAACGGTGATCTCTCGGGTGGGTGGTGTGGACGGGAAGGAGGCTACCGGATGGGGCCGCCGTGCGGCATTCGGGAAAGTGCGTGGCGGGTGCGGCGTAGAAGTACGGTAGGCGGCAGGCGCCAGGCCATGGGCTGAACGCTGAATGCTGAATGCTGAACGCTGAATGCTGAACGCCAACGGCTAACGCCCAACAACCTCTATCCCGCCCGACTCACCAGCCCTGCTTCAACGGCAAAGCGAGTCAGGCCGGCCACAGTGCGGATATCGAGCTTTCTCGCGAGGCTGTCGCGATAGGCCTCCACGGTCCGGGGTGAGAGTCCGAGTCGGGCGGCCATCTCGCGACTGGTCTCTCCGCCAGCGACGCCGCTCAGCACTTCACGCTCTCGCGGTGTGAGGCGCGCAAGGCGGCTGGTCGCGTCATCACCCGCTGCCTCCCCGCGCACGGCGGCGGAGAGTTGCCGTGCCACCGGTGGACTGAAGTAGGACTCGCCCGCGGCGAGCGCGCGCAGCGCCTCGCGCAGCTCCGCCGGAGAACTGTCCTTCCGCAGGTAGCCCTGAGCCCCCGCGCGGACCGCACCGACGACGTACTCGGCATGATCGTGCACGCTGAGGATGAGGATCCGCACCGTCGGGAGCAGAAGCCGCAGCTGGCGGGTCACCTCGAGGCCACTCACACCGGGCAGGGAGAGATCAAGTACGACGACATCGGGGGTACACTGCTGGGCCAGCGCCAGGGCGGTGTCGCCGTCCCCCGCTTCCGCCACGACTTCGAGTCCCGGGGTGGCGGCAAGCACGTGGCGGACGCCCTCGCGCACGATTGCGTGATCGTCCACCAGCATGATCCTGACTGTGGTTTTCGCTGCGGTCATTGCCGGTTCACTCCTCCATCGCCGTGCCTGCCAGCGGTAGGGCGATCATCAGCCTGCCCCCGCCTTCGGCACGCGTCGTCAGCTCCACGCGACCACCCAGTGCGGCGAGTCGCTCACGCATCCCCGCCAAGCCCGCCCGCGCCACTGCCGCACCCGGACCGCGGCCGTCGTCATCAACAGTAACGATCAGGTCGCCCCCTGACGCGAGGATGGTCACATCAGCCTGTCGGGCATCGGAGTGACGGGCGACATTGGCGAGTCCTTCCTGCACCGCACGAAAGATGGCGAGTTCGCCATCGGAAGACACCGGCGGGAGCGCATCGGGTGCGGTGAGCGTCGCGGCGATCCCGGTGCGGGTCTCGCTGTCGCCCACCAGGGCGCGCACGGCGGGGAGCAGGCCGAGGTCGTCGAGCAGCGATGGGCGGAGCTGATCGGTGACGCTCCGGATGGAGGTGATGCCGTCGTCGACCAGGGCCACGACCTGCGCCAGTTGCCGGGCCTGGGGTGCGGCGACCTCCTCGGCCAGCAGCCCCAGTTGCAACTTGACCATGGCGAAGACCTGCGCCGTTTCGTCATGCAGCTCGCGGGAAAGGCGGCGCCGTTCGTCTTCGTGCTGATCCAGCATGCGGGCGGAGAGCCGCTCGAGATCTTCCGAACGGGCGCGCAACCGGTCAGTGAGGTCGGCATGCTCCAGTGCCGCGCCGACCTGCTGGCCCAGTGCGATGAGAAAGGAATCATCCAGCGCGGTGAAGGGATCACGCGCATCGCCCACGATGACCAGGGCTCCTGCGACGCGCTTGGCTCGTTCCACTGGCAGCACCGCCGCGAAGGGGAAGGGCGGTCGGTTCCCGACCGTCTCCGGCGCCTCCCATCCTGTCGCGGAGATGGCTCGCCGCTCCTCGACCGCCTCCTGCATCCACGGCAGGGCGCTCGTCGGTGGAGACTGACCTTCCCAACCGGCACAGGCGCCGACGCCGCGGAGGAAGCGGCCCGTGGCGCGGTCATACAGTGCGCTGCCGCGCACACCGGGCAGCATCAGGGCGCGGCCGAGCAGCGCGACGGTGGCATCGGGGGCACTGCCCCGCTGTAGATCGCCGGAGAGGGCCGCCATCGCGCCCAGTCCACGATCGATGTCTTCGAGGACGAGCAGCAGGATACCGGTTCCGACCGCCAGCGCGAAGATGATGTCCAGGTAGTAGCCCCAGGGATTCCACGCTCCCCGGGCCCTCAGCAGCGGGTAGTCGAGGTGATGAATGCCCCACAGCAGGAACGAGAACCCCAGCAGCAGCGCACCGTTGGATCCGGTCTGGCGCCGGAAGCGAAAAAAAACCCAGGCGGTCCAGAGGGTGGCCCCGCTCAGAAACGCGACCGCCGGTACGGCGGCGTAGAGGAACTGATCCGCCACACCAAAGTGGTAGATGGCGAAAGCCGACCAGATGGGCGGGAAGAGGGCAAACAGGAGGTAGGCCGGCCGAAGCTTCGCGCCGCGGGAGAAGACCAGCGCGCTCCACAGCAACGCGAGCGCGGTCCAGCCGGTCACGACCTGGTGCACAAAGAGCCAGACCGGCTTTCGCGTGAGAACGTACACCCCGATGGCGAGCAACCGGCCGAGATAGAGGGTCCACGCGATCGACCACCAGAGGAAGTACGGCTTGCGGTAACGGCGGTAGAGGAGCGCGACGAGGCCGGCGATTCCCAGGGTGATCGCGGCCTGGAGGGTGGCAGGGTGCAGTTCGGAGGTCATGGCGGGGACGGCGAACACAGAGAGCGACTCGGCGCATGGCGGTTCGTCGCCGGGCCGTGGGTCGCTGTCTACTTCGCGAACATCCGGCTCGGGTCGCGGAACGACTTGAACTCGAGCGCGTTCCCGGAGGGGTCCAGCAGAAACATCGTTGCCTGCTCGCCGACCTGGCCGGCGAAACGGATCCCGGGCTCGATGATGAACCGGACTCCGGCGGCCGCGAGTCGTCGGGAGAGGGCATGCCACGCGTCCCACTCGAGGACCACACCAAAATGCCGGACCGGGACGTCGTGTCCATCGACCGGATTGGCCGCGGTGGGGCCGGCCTCGTCCGGGGAAAGATGGGCGACGACCTGGTGGCCATGGAAGTCGAAGTCGACCCACGCGTCGCTGCTGCGCCCTTCAGCGCAGCCGAGCAGTCCGCCGTAGAACTGGCGCGCCAGGGCGAGGTCGTGCACCGGAAAGGCGAGGTGGAATGGCGGCATCGGCGCAGACATCAGCGGGCCTTCTGCGCGCGGATCTGGCGCCAGCCCTGGGGCCCGAGACTCAGCGTGATAAAATCATCGGTCTTGCGTTTCGTTTCCAGCTTGCCATTCGTCTTGAGCGCGATCACTTCGCTCTTGACTCGCGCGTAGACCAGGTCGTCCCGACGGGACACGAGTCCGATGTTGTAGCTCGCCTCGAGCGACTTGATGTTCTCATCCTCGAACAGGCCGCGCCAACTGCGCTCGTCCGTCTCGTTCATGTTGGGCAGCAGGCGCCGGACCTCGCCGAGTTGTCGGGATTCGACCGCGCGCTCGAGTTCAGCGAAGAACTGGGTGACCGCCACGGAATCGGAGACGACCGGTGCCGAGCGGGGTTCGCCGCTCCCGGACGGCAGCGGGTCCACCAGAGGCGGAGTGGTCGTCGGGAGATTCTCGCGGGGTGTCGTGGGCTTCGTCGAGGTGGCCGGCGCCTGGATCACAGTCGGCCGCTCCGCCGCGGTCCAGAGGCTGGTGGCCTGGGTGAGGAGCACCGCCGCCTCGGTCTTGAGCCCGAGCGCCGCGAGCGATTCACCCCGCGCCAGAAGCGAATCGCCGCTCGCGAGCGCGATCGCGGGCGTGCCGGTCGCCATCACACGCTGGCGGGCGTAGGTCGCCGCGCCGCGTGCCGACTGCAGAATGCTGTCCGCGCGGGGATCGACTGGGGGACCAGCCAGGAGACTGTCGGCGGCGAGCTTGGCCTCCTCCCGCGCCTGGAAGGCACCCCACGTCGCTGCCGCGCCAAGCCCTGCCAGCATGAGGCCGACGAGGACACGGGTGAACTTGACTCGCTTCTGCCGCCGCACCGTCGTGGTGCCGGGAACCCGGACCAGGCCTGCGGGGCTCGCCGGGGTCCGGCGCATTTCGCCGACCGGGCGGCCAGGCCGGGGCACGGCGAGCAGACCGATATGACTGCGCACATGATCATCGCCGCTCTCGACCTGCCCGCCGCTGATCCGTCCTCCCATGACCGCCTGGGATGCTTCCTTCATGGTGGGGAAGCGATCACCCGGCATTTTTTCCAGCATGCGCATGATTGCGTCGCGGAGATCGGGGGGGCAATCGGGACGGAGCTGCTGACTCGGCCGTGGTGGACTGTGGACCTGGGCGTACATCATCCCGAGGCTCGAGTCCGCGGAGAACGGCAACTGCCCGGTGATCATCTCATAGCCGACGATGCCCAGGGAGTACTGATCCGCCGCCACCCCGACGACCTCCCCGGAGCAGGCCTCCGGGCTGAGATAGCTGGGTGTGCCCACCGTGGTGCCGCTGCGGGTGAGGGTCTCCCCCTCCGCCGCCTTTGCGATGCCGAAGTCGGTGATGACCGCGAAGCCCTCCTCGTCGATCATGACGTTGCCCGGCTTCACGTCGCGGTGAATGACGCCCTGTCGGTGGGCGTAGTCCAGCGCGGAACCGACATCGGCGAGGATGGAACGGACCATCGGGAAGGGCAACGGTCCGGCGTCCCGGAGGATCGCGTCGAGGGACCGGCCGCCGATGTACTTCATGATGAAGTACAGCAGGTGCTGGGACTCCTTGACGGCGTAGATCGGGATGATGTGGGGGTGGTTGAGCGACGCGGCGAACCGCGCTTCGCGCTTGAAGCGCTCGATCATCTCCACCCCGTGCAGGAACTGGGGGGACATGACCTTGATCGCGACCTTCCGGTCCAGCGCGATCTCATGCGCCAGGTAGACCGTCGCCATGCCGCCTTGCCCGATCTCGCGCAGGATCTCGTACTCGCCGAGCGTCGCCTGCCGCAGGATCTGCAGCAGGGTGGGCAGGGGAGCCGTCTGCTCGCCGGATGCGCTCAAGCCGCAGACCTGGCAGAAGCGGGCGCCGGGGTCGAGCGGTGTCTGGCAGCGGAAGCAGGCGGAGGTGGTCACGGACATCAGGGGCAGGGTGGACCGCGGGTCAAGGGTACAGAGGTGCGGGCGACGGGATCAGGATGACCCCGCCGCCGGGCCCTTGGCCGGATTCTAGCTGCCTCCGGGCCGGGGCGGTATCGCGCCGGGCGATTCAGGCCTTAGAGTTACCGGGTCGACGGGAGACGCGGAAGGGTTGTGTCCCCCGCACCCCGATTTCACGCCACCATTCCCCGGACCCGTCATGCCGATGACCCCGCTCCCCTCGGATCCCTCCCGTCGCGACTTCATCCGGGCGGGTGCCGCCCTCACACTCGGCGCGGCCCTTCCGGCGCCACCCCCTTCGGTGGCGGGGCCGACCGAGCCATTTCGCGCCCGGCCCCTGGCGCGGGTCCGGATCGGCTTTGTGGGCGTCGGCGGGCAGGGCTCGACCCATGTCGAAAACCTGCTGAGCCTGGAGGGGGTTGAACTGCATGCCATCGGCGACATCGTCCGGGCCAAGGCGGAGGTGGCCAGTGCCAAGGTCGTGGCGGCCGGCCAGCCGGCTCCGAGGCTGTTCACCGACGGTCCGCGCGATTTTGAGCGGATGTGCGCGGAGGAGGATCTGGATCTGATCTTCACCGCGACGCCCTGGGAATGGCACGTGCCTATACTGCTCTGTGCGATGCGGCACGGGAAGCACGCGGCGACGGAGGTGCCCGCCGCCATGACACTGGACGACTGCTGGGCGCTGGTCGAAGCGTCGGAGAAGTATCAGCGGCACTGCGTGATGATGGAGAACTGCAATTACGACCGGTTCGAACTGATGACGCTCAACCTGGTGCGGAAGGGACTGCTCGGCGAGATCCTGCACGGCGAAGGGTCGTACCAGCACGATCTGCGCAGCGTGAAATTCAGCGCTGATGGCGAGGGGCTGTGGCGCCGGGCCTGGGCGACGAATCACAATGGCAACCTCTATCCCACCCACGGACTGGGGCCGATCGCCAACTGCATGGACATCAATCGGGGCGATCGGTTCTCCCGGGTGGTCTCCTTCAGCTCACCGTCGCGCGGTCTGCAGCTCTGGCAGGCGGAACATCTTGCGGCGGACGATCCGCGGCGAAGGGAGAAATACATCCTTGGCGACGTGAACCTCAGTCTGATTCAGACGGCGCGTGGCCGGACCATCTACCTGGTCCACAATACCAACAACCCGCGGCCCTACAGCCGCCTCCAGCTCCTGCAGGGGACCCGGGGCATCGTCTCGGGCTGGCCCTACCGGGTGCATCTCGAGGGCAGCAGCCCGGCAGATCGGTGGGAGGATGCCGAGAAGTTCCATGCCGAACACGAGCACCCGCTGTGGCAGTCGGAGAAGATCCAGAAGATGGATCGGGGCCACGGCGGAATGGACTTCCTGGAGGATTACCGGTTGATCGAATGCCTGAAGCGGGGTGAACCGACCGACATGACCGTCTACGATGCGGCGGCGATCTCGAGCATGGTGGAACTGAGCAGCCGCTCGGTGGCATCAGGGGGGAAGCCGCAGGAGGTGCCGGACTTCACCCGGGGGCGATGGAGGAGCTGGAAGCCGTGGGGGATCGTCGGGGAGTAGGGAGGAGGTGTGAGGAGGAACAGCGGTGCAGCCGCACCCCTCACTCCTCACCTTACTTCACCGCCGTGATCAACACCCGCACCCCGTCGATGCCTGCCAGGCGCAGCAGACCCTGTGGCTGCCCGAGTTCGTCGAGGGCGGCGACGCTGTTCGCTTTCCAGCCTGCAGGCGCCGCGCTCCCACCCAGGAAATCCAGCGCCGACAGCCCGATCGTCCCGAGTTTGCCGAGGGCCGTAGCGGCGGGGATGCCTTCACGGGCGATCGGTACTGTGTCTGCCAATGTCTGGATCATGGCACTGAGGAAGCTCCATCTCCTGAACGACTCACGCAACTCGGCACGAGCAGCGACGGCCTGCGGACCATCGCCGGTCGCGACACGGGCCTGACGGACCAGGCTGCTCCGGCTCCAGGGATCGGGATTGGCGGCGTCGACCAGGTGGGTGAGCGGCGGGAGCAGGCTCAGTCCACTGACCCGGCCCCGTTCTCCCAACGTCACCGGCCGGGTGAGCGCCAGCAGGTTCTGCAGCGGTCCCATCGCGCGTTGGCCGGTGAGGAGGCGGAGCATGCGTTCGGTGTGAGCCTCGTGACCCAGCCCGACGGACTCCAACTCGATGCTGAGGATGCTGAGCCGGCGGAACATGTCGTCCACGTCCTGCACATCTTGTGGTGACCAGAACCGCTCGGCGATCGCGCCCAGCCGGGGCCAGAGCCGGGAGTCGATCGTGCCGGGCCCGACATGCTCGGCCCACAGCGTTGCCTCTCCGCCGAGAATGCTGCGCTGTTCCTCACTGCTCAGGGTCGTTGCCGCGGGCAGTGGATCGGCGAGGTAGTACTCCTCGGTCGGCTTCATGTGGTCGAGGTAATACGGCGCCGAGAGGATGCTGCGATGGCCGTGGCGCGCCGCCTGACCCATGTATTCGGTGCCTCGCCACGACTGGATGATCGCCGTCGAAGGGAGATTCTCGTGGAGGATCTCGTCCCACCCCACCATGCGACGGTTGTATTTCGTGATGATGCGTGAAAGGCGCTGGTTGAAGTACGCCTGCAGCGCCTCGTTGTCCTTCAGCTGGTGCTCCCGCTTGAAGCGCAGGATGCGCGGATTGCGATTCCACTGCGTCGGCGTGACTTCGTCGCCACCGATGTGCCAGTACGGGTCGGGAAAGAGCTGGACCATTTCGCCGATGAAGCCGTCGATGAACTGGTAGGTCTCCTCGCGGGTCGGATCGAAGGCGGGATCGAAGACGCCGTAGTTGCGTTCGATCGTATACGGACCTGGCGCGCTGGCGTACTCCGGATAGCCGACGAACCAACTCGTCGCGTGGCCCGGCATGTCGAATTCCGGCACCACCCGGATCCCGCGGTCGTGGGCATACGCCACGATCTCACGGACCTCGGCCTGCGTGTAGTAGAGCCCGTCGGAGCCGAGCTGATGCAGCTTCGGGTAGCGGCGGCTCTCGATCCGGAAGCCCTGGTCATCGGACAAGTGCCAGTGCAGCACATTGAGCTTCACCACCGCCATGCCGTCCAGCGTCCGACGGACGGCGTCGAGTGGCATGAAATGGCGTCCCACGTCCAGGGACAGGCCGCGCCAGCGGAAACGCGGCGCATCGTCAATCCGGACGACGGGGAGATAGAAGCCGGCGCTGTCGAATGTCACCAGCTGCAGGAGGGTTTCGAGACCGTGGAGGGCGCCCACCGGCGTCGGTGCCGTCAGCGTGGTCCCGTCGCCCGTGACCGCGAGCACGTATGACTCGTCGTCCTCCGGCGTCTGGATCGCTTCGCCCGGTCCGGCCACCGTGATGCGCAGGGTCGCGATGCCCGCACCCTGCGGCACACTGCGCGACAGTGGCATACCGAGCCGGGCTTCCAGTCGGCGTGTAGCGCGGAGCACGGCGGCGGAGAGACGCTCATCTCCGAAACTCGTCAGGCGCGCGGTGAAGGTAGTGTCGAGGCGGAGCCGGCCCTCCCCGAAGGTCATGTGCGCCGGACGCGGCATCAGCGCCGTGTTCCCCTGAGCCGGCAGCGCGCCCGCCTGAGCAGCGAGGGCCAAGGCGATGACTGCCGCCCTCCGCATCAGAGGTTGCCGATCACGCACTTCTTGGCCAGCGCCAAGTACTGCTTCCTGGTGAAGGCGATGGGGTTGCTGCCGGCCGTCGGGTCCTTCATCGCCATGGTGGCTACTTCTTTCAGCCGTCCGGTGTCGATGCCGATCTCCGAGAGGGAATGGGGGATACCGATCTCCTGACGCAGTGCCAGGATCCACTTGAGGAAACCGGTGAAGCCGCCCTTGATGCCGAGATAGGCGGCGGCGCGCTTGATGTCCGGCTCGATGACCCGCCGGTTGGCCTTCAGCACGTAGGGCATGATGATCCCGTTGAGCAGGCCATGATGCGCGTCGTACAATCCGCCGAAGGGGTGCGACAGGGCATGGATGGCACCGAGCCCGCGCTGGAAGGCCACGGCGCCCATGGCGGAGGCGACCTGCATGTTCCCGCGGGCATCGAGATCGGCACCATGCAGGACGGCCGGTGGGAGGTTGTCCTTGATCAGTCGCAGGCCTTCAAGGGCCACACCCGCTGACAGGGGATGGTAGGCGGGCGCACAATAGGCCTCGAGGTTGTGGGCCATCGCGTCCATGCCGGTCGCCGCTGTCAAATTCGGCGGCAGACCCACGGTGAGCTCGGGATCGAGGATGGCCACCCTGGGCATGATGGCCGGATGGAAGATGATCTTTTTCTCGTGGGTGACTGGATGGGTGACCACGCCGGCGCGACCCACTTCCGAGCCGGTGCCCGCCGTGGTCGGCACGGCAATCACGGGCGAGATCTTCGAGGGGTCCGCTCGGGTCCACCAGTCGTCCACATCCTCGAGATCGAAGAGAGAGATGTGCTGGCCCTGCATCAGCGCCACCATCTTGCCGATGTCGAGCGCCGAACCACCGCCAAAGGCGACCACCCCGTCGTGCGCGCCGGTGGCAAAGGCCTTCACACCCTCGATGACGTTGGCCTCGACCGGATTGGGCCGGACGTCGGAAAAGACTCCGACGTCGAGGCCGTCGCGACGTACAGCTTCAAGAATCGCCTGGGTCATCGGCATCGCCGCCAGCCCCGGATCGGTGACGAAAAGCGGCCGCGTGATTCCGCTGGCCCGGCAGTGGTCCGCGAGTTCCGCGATGCGTCCCGCGCCGAACTTGATCGCGGTGGGATAACTGAAGTTGCGATTCGGCAGCGTCATGTGCGGGTCCGGAAGTGGTAGCTCTTGGGTCGCGTCACGGCGTCGTATCCCAGCAGCGACAGCGTGGCGCCGCGGCCGCTGTCCTTGACGCCGGTCCAGGTGAGCGCCGGATCAAGATAGTCACAGCGATTCATAAACACGGTGCCGGTGGCAATTTCGTCACCGATCCGCCGGGCGGCGTCGGCGTCTGTCGTCCAGATCGCGGCGGTAAGTCCGAAGGCCGAGTCGTTCATGAGATCGATCGCCTCGTCGTCATCCGACACTTTCATGATTCCGACCACGGGGCCGAAGCTCTCCTCGGTCATCACGCGCATCCTGTGGGTGACACTGGTGAGCACTTGCGGCGCCATGTAGGGCGTGCCCGGCTGGTCCATCGCGAAGGACCTCGGGTCGAGGTGCGCCTTTGCGCCGGCGCGGACCGCGGAGGTGATCTGGCGGCGGACCAGCGCCGCGGCCTCCGCCTTCACCATCGGGCCGAGCGTGGTCGCCGCATCGAGCGGTGAGCCCAGCACATACTTTTTTGTGAGATCGACGAAGCCCTCGAGGAAATCGGCCCACACTTTCCGGTGGACATAGATGCGCTCGATGCCGCAGCAGCTCTGCCCGGAATTGAAGAAGGCCCCATCCACCAGGTTCTCGATGGCATGCGCCAGGTTGGCGTCGGGCCTGACGTAGGCCGGGTCCTTGCCGCCGAGTTCCAGCCCCACAGTCAGGAAACGGCCGACGGACGCGTGCTCCATCGCCCGGCCACCGGGAACAGAACCGGTGAAGCACACCATGTCGACCAGACCACCGGCGATGATATCGGCGGCCTGCTGGTGACTGACCACGAGATGCTGGAAGACCCCCTTCGGCAGTCTGGCGTTGTCGAAAGCCTGCTGAAAGCGCTCGGCCACGAGCAGGGTCGAGGCGGCATGCTTCAGCACGACGGTATTGCCGGCCATCAGCGCCGGAATGATCGAATTGACCGCGGTCAGGTAGGGGTAATTCCACGGCGCGATGGTAAAGACGACACCGAGCGGCTCGCGCCTGATGTAGCGCAGGAATCCTTCTTTCGGACCGGGATCGATGTCTGCCAGTGCGGTGCCGGCGATGCCGATCATGTAGCGGGCCCGTTCCTCGAATCCCCGCAATTCGCCGGCGCCGTAGCGGACCGGTCGCCCCATCTGCCAGGCCAGCTCCGGCACGATCGCGTCCTTCATGGCGAGCATCGCGTCGACGGCGGCCGAGCAATGCGCGGCGCGCTCGGCGATCGGCAGGCGCTTCCATTTGGCCTGCGCCGTGCGGGCGGCGGCGAAGGTGGCAGCGATCTGTTTCTTCGTGGCGACGGGCCGGCTGGCGTAGAGGCGGCCGTCCACCGGGGAGAAGCATTTGATCGATTCAGCCATAACTCGCCTCAATAGCGCTCGAAGCCGCGCTTCAGTTCGAGATCGGTGATGCGTCGGTCAAACTCGAGCTGCTCCCATCGTGCCGTGTGCACGTAATGGTCGATCACGTCATCGCCCATCGCCGCGCGCAGCAGGCGTGAGCCATCGAGCAGGCTGGTCGCGTCCCGCAGGGTCCTGGGAATCTCGCGGAGCTTCTTCGAGGCGTCGTAGGCGTCGCCCGCAAACGCCGGCTCGAGCGGCAGCTTCCGCTCGATGCCGTCGAGGCCCGCGACGAGCAGGGCCGCGAAGGCCAGGTATGGGTTCAGGTCGGCGCCGCCGACGCGGCATTCCACCCGAATCGCCTTGCTGTCCGCGCCGCACAGCCGATAGCCCGCCGTCCGGTTGTCGAAACTCCAGATCGCGCGGGTCGGCGCGAAGGTGCCCGCCATGAAGCGCTTGTAGGAGTTGATGTACGGCGCGAGGAAATAGGTGATCTCGCTGGCGTGCTCGAGCTGGCCGGCCAGAAACCATCGCATCGTCTCCGACATGCCATGCTCGCCCGTCTTGTCGAAGAACAGCGGCGACTTGCCGTCCGCCGACCAGAGCGACTGGTGGATGTGCGAGGAGCTTCCGGCCATGCCGTAGTCCCACTTGGCCATGAAGGTGATGGCTTTGCCGAGGCCGTAGGCAATTTCCTTGCAGCCGTTCTTGATGATGGCGTGGCGGTCCGCCATGTCCAGCGCCTCGGCGTACTGGACGTTGATCTCCTCCTGGCCGGGACCCCATTCCCCCTTGGAATTTTCCACCGGAATGCCGGCGCCGTGGAGGCCGTTGCGGATGGCCCGCATGACGCCTTCTTCCTTGGTCGTCTGCAGGATGTGGTAGTCCTCGATGTAGTAGCCGCTGGTCTTGAGATTGCGATAGCCCTTCTGGTTGGCAACGTCGTAGCTGTCGTCAAACAGGAAGAACTCGAGTTCGGAGGCCATGTAGGCCTTGAGCTTCAAGGTGTCCAGGCGCCTCAGCTGTTTCTTCAGCATGGCGCGCGGCGAGTGTGGCACGTCCGCATGGGTGTGGTGATCGAGGACATCGCAGATGACGAGGGCGGTGCCGGGGAGCCACGGGATTCGCCTGAGCGTCGCCATGTCGGGCTTCAGCACGAAGTCGCCGTAGCCCTTCTCCCAGCCTGTTGCCTTGTAGCCAGGGACCGGCTCCATCTCGATGTCGACGCCGAGCAGGTAGTTGCAGCCGTGGGTTTCTTCGTACGCGCCGTCGGCGAAGAACTGCGCGTGGAATCGCTTGCCGATGAGCCGGCCCTGGAGGTCCACCATGGCCGCGACAACCGTGTCAATCGTGCCCGCGGCGATTTCCCGCTTCAGTTCGTCGAGCGTCAGCATTCCGATGGCCATCATGGCTCCCGGTGTCTAGGTCCTGGCGGCGCGAAAGCGCGGGACGGACAACCGCCGCGGCCTCTCGCACCGTCCTGGTTCGGTGGCAATGAAATCGTCGTGGATCTCGATCATGGCGTGTTGCGGGCCGCGGGGTACCACACGACGTTTCGGGATGTGCGGCGAGCCCGGGGAGACTGGCGTGAAGCGGTGGAACGATCCAACCTATCGGTGCCACTTTGGAGGCGCTAGTGCAGCTGAATGAAGATGTGAAGGCAGGCTTTTTCGTCGGCGCGGCTGCCTGGGCCCGCGACCGCTGGTGGCAATGGCGGGTTCCCCTCCTGGGGTACCTCGCCTGGGATGCCCGGGTCCACCTGCGGGACGCCGATGCCCGTGGACTGTTCGGTGGCATCACCTTCGGGGTGCACGAGTTCGGCCACCTGCTGTTCGCGTTTTTCGGCGAGTTCATGACGGTGGCCGGCGGCAGCCTCACACAACTCCTGATTCCTCTCGCCACGGCGTTGCTCCTGTATCGCCATCGCGACTACTTCGGGATTGCGGTCGCCGGCGCCTGGCTTGCTTCCAGCCTGTTCGACCTTGCCGTATACATCGGTGATGCCCGCAGTTTCGATCTGGATCTGGTGAGTTTCGGGGAAAACGCGGTGCACGACTGGGCCTGGCTCCTCGGACACCTCCACCTGCTGGGGTACGACCATCGCATCGCGGCGGTCACGCGGGGGACCGGCGTGCTGGTCCTGCTGGCCTCGCTGTTGTTTGGCGCCTGGCTCTGTTTCCAGATGGGAGGCAGGAAAGAGAACCCCGCGCCCTCTTGACGAGTCGGGCTGGGGATGTAGACGTATGGTGGCCGTCAGCCGTCAGCCGTCAGCCGTCAGCCGTCAGCCGTCAGCCGTCAGCCGT
>JBDTMI010000027.1:0-47808 GCA_039934355.1 Gemmatimonadales bacterium | reverse complement strand
CGCGCGGAGTGGCGAGGACGTTTTCCCCGAGACGAATCGTCTCGTCGGCCGGATGCACCAGCTCCGCGGGGCCGAGCCGGTCGACGGCTTCGGCGAGCTCGGCGCCGTCGACAGTTTCCAGCAGGAATTCGCCGGTGGAGAGATCGATGGCGGCGAGACCAGCGGCTCGCTGGGGCGCTGTAGGGGCGGGTCTAAGACCCGCCCCTACAGCGCCCTCACCCGGACCAGTGTTGATGGCCACTAGAAAATTGTTCCGCGCGCCGGACAGGAACGATTCGTCCAGCACCGCGCCGGGCGTGAGGGTCTCGACGACTTCCCGCTTCACGATGCCACGCGCCAGCCGGGGATCTTCCACCTGCTCGCAGATGGCGACGCGGTGCCCCGCGCTGATCAGCTGGCGGAGATAATCGGCGGCGGCCTTTACCGGGACGCCGGCGAGCGGGACCCCATCGCCGCGCGAGGTGAGCGTGATGCCGAGGACACGGGCACCGAGCTGGGCGTCCTCGAAGAACATCTCGTAGAAATCGCCCATGCGGAAAAAGAGGATCGCGTCCCGGTGCCGGGACTTGATCTCGCGGTACTGCTGCATGAGCGGTGAGCCGGCCGCGTCGGCCTTGCTGCTCACGGCTCCTTCACCACGAACGGCGTGCCGCCGAGCTTCTGCTTCACCCGGGGCAGGGCGAGCAGGGCCTGGGCGCGATCGGGCCAGGGACCCGCGCGGACCTTGAAGAGCGTCTTCTCGTGCACGACATACCCGGTGAAGCCGGCGGCCGTGAGGCTGGCGACAAGTGTCTGCGCCCCCGCCTCGGTAACGACCGCACCGATCTGCACGCCGAATCCGGTCTTCGCGGCCGCTCCCGGGGTGGGCGGCGTAGGCGGGGTCGGTGCCGTTGTTGGGGTTGTCGTATCCGTCGCCGGCACGCTGCTGCAGCGCCCGCTCAGAAAGGCGAGCCGATTGCCGAGTTCGATATCCTCCCCTGCGCTCTGGCGGCCCAGCGTGAGCCAGGCGCAGGCTTCGGCCGGCTTCTTCTGGTCGAAGAGCACGCGGGCGGCCCATTCCGATGTACTCGCGAGCAGGGGTGAATCGGGATAGTCGTTGCGCACCCGCTCGAACTGGCGCAGCGCACCGGCCGAATTGCCCGAGGCGTAGTCGAGCAGGCCCAGGCGCATGATCGCGTCGTCGGCCCAGGAGGAGTTGGTGTACTCCACCGCGATGCGGGTGTAGTTGCGCCGCATCTCCTCGACGCTGCGGGAGACTAGTCCCGCGGTGTAGAGCACCTCGGGATAGAGCGTATCGGTCGGTGGGGTCGCCTGCAACAGCCGATCGACGCTGACGCGCGCAGAATCGCTGGCTCCCTCCTGCGCCATGCGGAGCGCGTCGACCAGCCGGGCATCGGTCTGGGCGGCGAGCGGAGTCGCGAGGGCACACAGTACCGCGAGCATCGCCGTGCGGGCTGGTGACTGCGGCACGGCGAAGCGGGTGAAGGCCGTCATGAATTCACGGAGTGAGGTTGAGACCGCACGGCGCCGGACGGACGATCCGCCGGCCCGTCGGCCCGCCGGTCGGCGTCGCCGAGCCGTAGCACCAAATCGGTCATCGTGCCGACGTCATCGGCAATCCGGGTCCCCTTGAGGGCCATATCCGCCTGCACCAGCGCGCGAATCGCACGGCGGAGTCGCGCTGAGGACCAGCGCGCCGCGCCACGACTCCACAACTTCGTGGCCGTCTTCCAGTCGCCGATCCCGAAGGGGCGCAGGGTGCGGAGGGAATTCATCAGGTCGGACTCGAGACTCCCGCCCTGACGGCCGCGATCGAACTTCGAGCGGGCCAGCTGCACACCGATCAGGGCGGAACCCAGCGCCGTTGCCATTTTTACACCGCTCATGCCGCTCTGCTCCAGCAGCCGGTCGATCAGCGATATCGCGTGCGCGGTCCGGTCGAGCAGCACCGCTTCGACCCAGTCGTCCAGGGTCTCGCCGTGACGGACACCCACGATCTCGCCCACGCACTCGACGCTGATCGGCCCGTCATGCTCCAGTCCGGATAACTTCTCCAGTTCCGAGCGAATCGTGCCGAGTTGATTCAGCGCGCATCGGGCCAGATGTTCGACGGCCCCATCCCCGAAGGTGATCCCCATCTTGCCGGCATGCCAGGTGGTCCAGCGGATCACGCGTTCCGGCGGAAGTTCCTCGAGGTTGACGGTGTAGCTGGGGGCGGCGAGATCCGGGTCCGGCTCCCAGCGACTGGCCTTGTCGTCACCGGGGGCGCCCTCGACCAGGATCAGGATCGTGTCGTCCGCCGGATTGGCGAGGTAGCGGAGCAGCACGTCGCGGATCGCCGCTTTCTTCTTCCACAGTTCGACGTCGCGAATGACCACGACTCGGCGGGCGGCGAGCATCGGCAGCGTATTGACCAGGCTGTGCAGTGTTTCGGCGTCCATGCCAGCGGCGCCACACTGGTCGAGGTTGAAGTCCCGGTCCTGCGGCTCAAGGACGGCGTCGAGGATCTCGTGAATCGCCTCGTCCTTGAGGATGTCCTCGGTGCCGCAGAGGTAGTAGACCGGAGCGAAGTCACTCCGCTTCAAGGCCCGGCGGAGGTCGTCGTAGGAGTGGCGCGGCATGGGGGAATTGTACCGGTACGACGGGGCGGACGGAACGGCGGGATGGTGAGAGGTGGATCAGGACCCGTGGCGGCGGGTCTGAGACCCTCGGCTACTCGTGTTGGGTCTGGGTGGTGGCCGGTTATCGCGGCGGCGGCGGGATCCGCTCGAACACCACAAATGGCAGGCCCGGCGCCAGCCGGGGCCGGGCGATGATCAACCACTGCTCCGCCGCAACCGGGGGCGGCAGGACCACGACTTCCTTGAGGGTCAGCAGCACCAGGGCGGCGAAGAGCACCGCGGTCGCGGTGGCAGCCCAGGTTGAAACACGAGGTGGGTGTGCCTCGGGGACCAGCTCCCCGCTGGCCAGACGCGCTTCGAGCCGAGCCTGGAAGTCCGCCATCGGGAACACCTGCCGGCCACGGAGGAGATCGACCCCCTCGCGCAGCGCCCGATCGTAGCTGGCGCACGCAAGGCACGTCTCCATGTGATCGTCCATATTGGCCGCCAGTTCGGGCTCATGTGCGTCCCGGTAGGCGGAATATTGGCGACGGAATTCCCGGCAATCCATGAATCTTTGGGTGGCGAGGGTCGGGGCTGTCTGAACCACCATGACGTCTCTACTACCTATACCATCAGCGCTGTATAAGGTTCCGGCAACGGCCTCGAATCAGTCGAGTTTCGGGCCGATCAGCTCGGCGAAGCTTTGCCGGGCACGGTTCAGCCGGCTCTTCACCGTGCCGAGGTTGCAGTGCATGATCTCGGCGATCTCCTCGTAGCTCTTGCCTTCCAGTTCCCGCAGGACGAACACCTCGCGGTGATGGGAGGAGAGCATGGCGACGGTCTGGTCGACCAGCGTCTTGAGCTGACGATGCTCGTACAAGTCATCGGGACGATTGGCGAGGTCCTCGAAGTCGACCGGCCGAACGTCGTCGTCGTCCCGCGGCCGGGCCTGCTCGAAGGCGACCAGCGGTGAACGACCCCGGTTGCGCAGTTCGTTCTTGGCCAGATTCGAGGCGATCGTATAGATCCAGGTCGAGAACTTCCGGGTGCGGTCGAAGCGGTTGAGGTGCCGGTGCACCCGGAGAAACGCCTCCTGCACCAGATCCTCGGCGCGTTCCCGGTCGCCGATCATGCGGTAGACGAAATTCAGGAGGCGCACCTGGTAGCGCGACACAATTTCCCCGAATGCGCGGGGATTGCCCATTAGGTGCGCTTCGATGAGCGTATTGATGTCCGGCTGGGGCCCCGGGAGCGGACCCGCCACCTGCGGCGTTCCGGTCAGGGCGGATTTCAGAAAGCGGAAAAATGCCACTTGGCCCTCCTAACCGTGCCCGATGGCGCGGAATGCCTGCAGAAACAGTAGTGCCACCAGCGTCTTGCCGTCGGCGATCTCTCCGGTCTCGATCATCGCCTGGACCTTCGACCACCGCGTGGGCCGCAGTTCGAGGAACTCGTCCACCTCGCGGTGATGCACCCCCTCCACCAATCCGTCGGCCAGGTACAGATGGATCTTTTCGTCGGTAAAGCCTGGCGTGGTGTAAAACGTCGTGAGCCGTTCCAGCCGATCGGCACGCATGCCGGTTTCCTCCACCAGCTCGCGTCGGGCACAGTCGTCCGGCGTCTCGCCCGGGTCCAGCCGCCCCGCGGGAATCTCCCAGATATAGCCATTCGCCGCGTGACGGAACTGGTGGATCAGCAGCACGCGCGGGTCGGGCGACGCAGGCGGATCGATGAAGGGGACGACGGCCGACGCGCCAGGATGACGGATCATCTCCAGCGGGCCCTGCGATCCATCGGGGAATTCGACCGTGTCGACGTCGAGGCTGATGACGCGCCCGCGGTAGTGGCGCTCGGAGGAAAGCAGTGTCATCACGCTAACATGGCGGCCGGGACCTCACCCGACAAGAGTAGGCCGGCCGGGGGGTACGGGCAAGGAAGGGTCGGGGAATCTTGGACCGCCCGACCGCGCGAGCCGGGCTCAGGGTGCGTAGAGGAAGTCGAGTGTGTGGGTATTGAGCAGCGGACGCAGCAACCCGCCGCTATGGTCGACCGAGTCGTATTGAATCAGGTAGCGGGCGCCAGGCCAGCTGCCGAGCGGGATGAGATCGGTGCGCCAGGTGAGGCCATTGCCGCTGCAGGACGCGGGCGCGGTCGCGATGGTCGTGCTGTCCACGGCGACATGATATGAAAAGAAAGCGGTCATCTGCGCCGCGAGTCGGCAGGACTGCACCGCAGGAACGATGTCATCGTTGACGCCCTGCTGCAGCAGAAGCTTTCCCGGATAACTGGCGAGCAGCGCAACGAGCGGAGTGAGGTCCCGGACCGCGTAGGCGGCGGGCTGGGTGGCGGGTGTCCCACCGAGGTATAGCGTGACACCATCGAGCACATACTGGTAGGCGGCTTGCTGGGTCGGCGTGGCCCCAGCGTAGCGCGCGATGAGCGAATCATAGATCTCGGTCCACACGACGGCGGGATAGTCCACCGCCGCTCGACTCACCGGCAACCCCTCAGCGAGCGCACGGAGCAGCACGCATCCCCCATGCGATCCGCCAAGCGCGCGCAGGGAAGTGGTATCGGTGTAGGGGCGGCTCCGGACGACCGCCAGCATCCGGGCGAGGTCGCGCGACTCGCCCTGGCAGAGCTCGATGGCGCCCTCTGAGCCATCCTCCCCACGATAGGACGGCTCGACCATCACGCTACCGAATCGGGCCAGGGCGGCGCAGAGGCTCACCGCCGGATCGAGCTCCGTCCCGAGTCCCACCCACCCGCCATGGGCGAAGATGAGGACGGGATGCCGGGCGCTGTCAGCGGGGCGGCAGACCTGGCCCTGCACGACGAGTCCATCCGAGCGATAACTCACGCGTTCGACGACGATCGCGGCATCCTGAAAGGTGACGCTGACATCGAGCCAGTCGGTGCCGGAGCTCGGCTGCGTACCGCCGCTGCACCCAGCGGCCAGCAGCACGAGCAGCGCCGCGCTACGGTGTGGGCGCATTCCCATCCGGTCCGCGCACACTGATGGGGCCCAGCCCGAGTGCCTCGATGCCGGGCCGGATCTTCTCGATATCGCCGACCACCACGACCCGCATGCGCTGGGGATCGATGTACCGACGGGCGACCCGCTGCACATCGGCCGCCGTCACCGCCCGGACCTGCCGCAGATATCCGGTGTACCAGGTCGTCGGCAGGCCGAAGTCAAGCAGCTCGCCGATCTGTCCCGCCATTTGTCGGGTGGTTTCGAACTGACCCGGAAGGGCGAGGGTGATGTAATTCCGGGCCCGGGTCAGCTCGACGTCACTCACCGGTGCATCGCGAATGGCGTTCAGCTCCTTGAAGAATTCCACCAGCGAACTGTCGGTGACGTCGGTCCGCACCGACGAGCCTGCCAGGAACGGACCGGGGAGGGGGCGCCAGGCGAAGGAGGTGCCGGCGCCATACGTGTATCCCCTGGTTTCCCGCAGATTCTGATTGAGCCGGGAGGAGAACGACCCGCCGAGGATCGTGTTCATGACCTCGATAGCGGCATAGTCAGGATTGGCCCGCGCGACGCCGGGTGCACCGATCATGATCACCGACTGCGCGGCGCCCGGCTTGTCGACGAGATACACCATCCGGCGATTGGGCGACTGGGCGATTGGCACAATGGGCGGCTTCAGGCGGGCCATCCGGTCGGGGATCCAGCGCCCGAAGCGCTTGCCGATCTCCGCCGTTGCTTCGGCCAGGGTGAGATCGCCGGTGATGATGAACTCAGCCTGGTCCGGTTTGAAGAGTTGCTGGTAGAATCGGCGCACCGCCACGGAGTCGAGGCGGGTGGTCGAGCTGGAATCACCGTCGGCGGGACGATGATACGGGTGCCCGAGGGGAAAGGTGATCGCATTGAAGGCCAGGGTTGCCGTCTCGCCCGGCTCATCCTGCTGCTGGATGATCGCCGACAGGCGGAGATCCCGCTCGCGGGCGACATCGGCGGCATGGAATGCCGGCCGCAGTGCAAGGTCGGCGAGAAGATCGAGGCCACCGGCCAGCGTCCGCTTCGGCGTGTTGAGATCCAGATAGATGTGATCCCAGTCGGCCGCGGTGAAGAGATCGGCGCCGAGATAGGCGGCCTGGGCCGCGATGGCCACGGCGTCGCGATCACCGGCGCCCTCGTCCAGCATGTTGGCGGTGAACGTCGCCAGGCCGGACTGGTCGCCGTCGAGGCGTGCGCCGCCGGTGATGCGAAGGCTGACCTGCACCAGCGGGACCTCGTGCATCTCCACCAGCCGAAGGGTGACGCCGTTCGGCAGCTTCGCCAGTTGCACGGCGGGCAGCCGCAGGTCGGCGGGTACACCGGGGGCGGGCGGTCGGGTGAGACTGGTCTGCGCTGACAGTGGCGGGGCGAGCGCCAGAGCCAGGATGATCGCGACGGAGAGGCGATGGGCGATCGGCGCGTGGCTGGTCATGGGGTCACCTGCGTCGGCGTGGCGGCGAGTTCGGGGTGGCCCAGAGGGACCACGCTCAGCGTCACCCGCGGCGCCTGCAGATAGTGCCGGGCGACCCGCTGGATGTCGTCCACCGTCACCGCACGCAGTCGGGTCTCGTCGGCGGCGAATCCGTCGGCGGTCCCGGTGCGCACAAAGTAGCTGTTGAGCCGGTCGGCCTTCCGCGAAACCCGCTCGAGCTGGCGCAGCAGGCGCGCTTCCAGGGCGTTCTTGGCCTGGTCCAGCTCGCGGGTCGTCGGTCCATCGCTTGTCAGGCGGGTGAGCTCGCGGGCCAGCGTCCCCTGCAGTTCGGGCAGTCCCTTCCCGGGATGGGCGGTGGCGAGCACCCAGAAATCGCCGGCGAGCCGCTTGCCATCCTGGAAGGATTCCACCTCCGTGGCGGACTGTTCCTGGTATACCAGCGCTTGAGTCAATCGGCTGTTCTTTTCGCCGGTGAGCAGGTAGGCGAGGATGTTGAGCGCCGCATCATCTCCTGCCAGGCCCTTCACGGTGGGCCAGACGTAGTAGAGCCGGGCGGCCTGGACCCGATCCTCGAGGACCGCGCTCGTGTCCCTCGCAAGATGGGCGGCTTCGGCGGTGGAGCGGGGCACGGCGGGTCCGCGGGGGATGCTGCCGAAGTAGAGCTGCGCCAGGCGCATCACATCGCTCGTCTTCACCGCGCCCGCCACCACCAGTGAGGCGTTGTTCGGCGCGTAGTGGCTGCGGAAGAAGTCCTTGACGTCCTCCAGCGAGGCGGCGGAGAGATCGGTCATGGAGCCGATGACCGGCCAGCTGTAGGGATGGGTGGCGGGATAGAGCATGGCGAGGATCGTCTCGCTGGCGAGGCCGTAGGGCTCGTTCTCGTAGCTCTGCCGCCGCTCGTTCTTCACGACGTCGCGCTGCAGGTCCACCTTCTCTCCGGTCATCACCGGCAGCAGCCCGCCCATCCGATCCGCCTCCAGCCACAGCATCAGGGCCAGCGCGTTTGACGGGCCCGACTCGTAGTAGTTGGTGCGGTCTTCAGTGGTGGAGCCGTTGTTGTCGGCGCCGGCCGCCTCCAGCAGCCGATCGAAGGCAGGATACTCGGCGTGCTCCGAACCCATGAACATCAGGTGCTCGAACAGGTGCGCAAAGCCGGTGCGGCCGGGCTTTTCGTCGCCCGAGCCGACGTGGTACCAGATGTTCACCGCAGCGACCGGGACCGACTGGTCCTCGTGCACGATGACGGTGAGGCCGTTGGCCAGGGTATCCACGGTGACCGGCACGGTCAGCGTGGGCGCCTGGGCGGCGAGCGGTGCGGCGGCGATGCAGGCCAGGGCAGGCCAGCAGCGTACGAGACGGGACCACATCGGGGCGATCTCCTCCAGAGAAACGTGCGCTACAGCCGGAGCATCACGATCGGAATCTTGGCCGCTTCCGCCAGGAAGTAGGGCAACTCCAGTCTCCAGCTGTGGGAGATGGGACTGGTCGTGGTGGGCGAGGTCCACGCGGTGAGGCGGGTCCGGCTCGCTTCAAAGCGCAGCCGCAGCATGTGAAAGGGGTCACTCACGAGCAGGACGCGCCGGACCCGATGCTCCGCGGCCCAGGCGGCGACGGCGGTAATGGACGCCTGGGTCGAGCGGCCCTCGGGTCGCACGATGACCGCGCTGCGTGGGACCCGATGTGCCACGAGATACTGTTGCCCCACCGTTGCTTCGCTGACCCGATCACCCTCGCCGATCCCGCCCGTGACCACGATCTGCGGCGCCAGCCCTTCATTATAAAGGGCCAGGGCATGGTCCAGCCGGGCCCGCAGCACCGGCGAGGGGCGGCCATTGTACTGCGCCGCACCCAGCACCACGATCGCATCGCAGAGCCGTCGCTGGTCCTGCCGGCTCGCGATGACGACGCTGGCGAAGGAGGCGATGTACGCGAGAACGAGGAGCAGCAGGGATGCGAGCGCAATGCGGCGGCGGGAAATGAGCACAACGACAAAATAACCTGCGGGAGGGAGGAGAGGTGGGTGCGGGACGCCCCGGTTGCCAGCCGTCAGCCGCCAGCCATCAACCATCACCCGCCAGCTGCCAGCTGTCAGCCAGTCAGATCGAACCCCTCCCCCTGCCTCGGCACTTCGACCTGGCGGACACCCTCCTCGCGAAGAATCCGCGCCATCGCCTGGGCCGCGTCCGGCTCGCCGTGCACCACAAAGGCCCGCCGGATGGGACCACCGAGCTTGCGGACCCAACCACGCAGTTCGGTCCGGTCGGCGTGCGCCGAGTAGCCACCAACGGTCTCGATCTCGGCATGCACGTCGACATTCTCACCGAAGACCTTCACCGTCTTCGCCCCCTCCTGGAGCCGCCGGCCCAGCGTATTCTCACCCTGAAACCCGACGATCAGCACCAGATTGCGATGGTTGCCGAGTCCGTTGGCCAGGTGATGCAGGATCCGACCTGACTCCGCCATGCCGCTTGCCGCGATGATCACCGCCGGACCCGGCATGCTGTTGAGTTTCTTGGATTCGAGCACATCGCGGGTATAGCGCACCAGCGGAAAATCGAAGAGGCGGGTCGTGGTCTCGATCATCTTCTCGCCCCGATCAAACAGTTCGGGGTGCAGCCGGAAGACCTGCGTCGCGTCGATGGCGAGCGGACTGTCCACAAAGATGGGGACGCCGGGAATCTTCCCGGCGCGAAAGAGCTGGTGCAGGCTGTAGACCAGTTCCTGGGTGCGACCCACGGCAAAGGAAGGAATCAGGATCTTGCCGCCGCGTCCCGCGACGCGTCGGATGATCTCACCGAGGCGGGTTTCGCCGTCAGCGATGGTCTCGTGATCGCGATTGGCGTAGGTGGACTCGATGATGAGCGTGTCCACCGGTCCGGACGGCGGATCGGGGTCCGCGATGATGGGCAGCCCCGCCCGGCCGATGTCGCCGGAAAAAACCAGCCGGTGCATGCCGCCATCTTCCGTCACCCGCAGCGCCACTGAGGCCGAGCCGAGAATGTGGCCGGCATCGGTGAATTCGAAGCCCAGATGTTTGCGAAGATTGTGGACCCGGTGGTATGGCAGCCCGACCATGAGCTCCTGCACCGTGATTGCATCCGCCATGGTGTAGAGCGGCTCGCTCTCCGGTCCCGCTCGTCCTCGACGCTGCAGAAATTCGGCGTCCTTCTCCTGAATGTGCGCGGCGTCGGGCAGCATGACGGCGCAGAGGTCGCGGGTAGCCGGGGTGGCGAAGATCGGTCCGTGAAAGCCATGGTTGACCAGCAGGGGCAGTCGGCCGGCGTGGTCGATGTGGGCGTGACTGAGAATGACGGCATCGATGACGCGCGGATCCACCGGAAGGGCGGCGTTGAGCGCGCGCGCGGTGGAGCGCTTGCCCTGAAACAGGCCGGCATCGAGCAGCACACGCGCGCCAGCGGCTTCCAGCAGATGCATGGAGCCGGTGACCTGGCCGGCGGCGCCGTGAAAGGTGAGGCGGAGAGTCATCGTGCGGTCCAGGGCTGAGGTCGGGGCTCGTCCGCGGGGTCCCTCCGGGCGCTCGGCTTTGGGTGCAGAACGGTAGCGTCGAAGGGCCAGCTACGCACGCGCCCTTCGGGACCCCCGCGCCCTCGCTCCTCCGAGTGGGGTCAGCCGAGCGTCGCTAGCGTGCCGCTGCTTCCACCCAGTCAGGCACTTCGGGTTCGCCGAGAAAGGTCGAGCCGAGCATTCCGCGGGTGATGGCCCAGCGCTGCAGCCAGCTGATTCCCGCGTTTCCGGCGTAGCGATCCTGGTTCTGATAGGCGGGATCCCGCAGCGCCAGTTCCAGGCTGACGAAATGATAGCCGCGCGTGGTCAGTCGCGTTGCCAGGGCATCGAAGGTATGGGCATTGAGCGCACTCGCGTGGAGCAGCAGCACCTGCGGAAACGCATGTCCGATGATCGCGTCTGCCTGTCCTTCATAAAACACCACCACCGATTCCATGTAGTCGAGGTAGGTCGTGGCGAGGCGGGTGGCCAGGATGCTGTCTCCGCGAGACCGGGCAAGGTCGTAGGCGCGGGCAAAGAGGTAGTCCGAGTTGTCGATCGTGACGGGCGCGACTTCGTAGCCGTGCTGGTCGAGGAACACCAGGAGCGAATCGCGGACGGCGAGCGGCTGGCCGGTGTGCAGAAAGGGGTGGCGGAAGAACCGGAGCGGCTTGCCTTGCGCCAGGAGGAGCGCGCGGGTCACGGTTTCGCCGCGCAGGAGGTCCCGTTCAAATTCCACCAGCGCCATGCGGTGAAGGTCGGGGTGCGACCAGGTGTGATTGCCCAACGATAGCCCCGCCCCCAGCCACTGCTCCAGCAGGCCCACCCGCCGGGGATCGGCGTCGCCGTCGGTGTCGTACAGTTTTCCCTCATTGACGAATCCGATGGCCGGCACCCGGTGGAGGACGATGCTTCCGACCAGCTGTCGCGTGAGCGCTTCGAAGACCTCGACCGGCACCTGCGTGGCGGAGACCATCGGCAGGTCGTCGAAGGTGATCGCGATCAGGCGTTCAGGCTTCGCCGGGGTCACCAGCATGGCGAGCAGCAGCGCGGCGGCGAACGTCATTGGGTTCCGAACAGCCGATCGCCGGCGTCACCCAGCCCCGGCAGGATGTAGCCGTGTTCGTTGAGCTGACGGTCCAGGGCGGCGGTGAAAATCCGCACATCGGGATGACCATCCAGCATGCGGCGCACACCTTCCGGCGCCGCGACGATGCAGAGGAAACGGATCCGGCGGGCGCCGGCGGTCTTGAGCGTAGTGACCGCGGCGGTCGCCGATCCACCGGTGGCGAGCATCGGGTCGAGCACGAAGTAGTCGCGCTCGCGTTCGTCGCCCGGCAGCTTGGCGTAGTAGCGCACCGGTTCGAGCGAGTCGTGATCCCGGGCCACACCGATATGCCCGACGCGGGCGGTGGGCAGCAATTGGGAGACGCCATCGACCATGCCGAGCCCGGCGCGGAGAATCGGCACCAGGGTGAGCTTCTTGTCCGAGACCATCCGGCCGGTCATCCGTTCCAAGGGCGTCTCGATCTCGACCGGCTCGGTCGGCAGGTCCTTGGTGAGTTCGTACGCCATGAGCATGGCGATCTCGCCCACCAGTTGCTTGAAGTCGCGAGTGCTGGTGACGCGCTGCCGGAGCAGGGTCAGCTTGTGCTGAATCAGCGGATGGTCGAGGACGGTGAGGTTGGGCAGGGTGGGGTGGGGCATGGGGGAGAAGATGCAAGCGGCGGCGGGTGGGCGGTAGGGCGATTGGCTTACTACTCGACCGCGACCTCCACCGGCAGGCAGACCGCTTCCCGCTCCGGGCAGACGCTGGACAGAATCGTGCCCCGCGCCGGCGCATCCAGCAGGACCGACGGCGGGGAGGTGAAGTAGCTGCTGTCGGCGTCGCGATCCGGTGAATCGAGCCGGAAGACCATCCCGTCATCCCGTTCGAACGCCGGCAGCAGTTGCGCATTGATCCGCGTACCGGCCACGGGGATCAACCGGAGCCGGGTCCTTCCTCCCTCGGCTACCTGCTCCGCGCGCACCAGCACTCGTCCTGGCGGCTTGCCTCCGCCACAGGCCAGGCTCAGGGCGGCGAACATTCCCAGACAGCGCGCGATGTTCATGGACGCGGCTTCTTCTTTTTCGGGGTGGCGTCGGGCTCGACGGCGCGGCGTACCGAGGGTTTCCGGCTCTTCTTCCGTTGCGCGACCGCCAGCGCCTTTTCCACCCACTCCTCCAGCTCCTCGGCGTCTTCCAGCAGGTCGGCGGAGAGGGCGTAGTACTGCATCACCTCGCCGCCGTCGCCGAAGGGCTGGAACGGGCCCAGCCCGCGGGCCACGAAGTCGGCGCGGTTGGTGTCATCGACCTTGAGATAGACGATGTCGTCGTCGATCAGGGCAAAGAAGAGCTGACCGGAATAGATGCCGACACCGCCGAACATGCTGCGGGCGCGAATGTCGCTCGCCACGCGGCCGAGTTGCTCGAGCGCAAAGGTGCGGAAGGTGGGGGTCACACTCATGGGCACTGCTCCAGCGACAGGGGCTGGAGGAATGTACCCCGGGAGCGGCGGGCGGGAATCACTGGTAGGCGATTGGGCGCGACCGAAGCGCCTTAGGAGCGGCGGAGCCGCGACTCGGCGCGAGGGAGGGGCGGTTGGGCGATTGGGCGGTAAGGCGGTTCGCTGAATGCTGAACGCTTCGCGCGCTCCCCTCATTGAACCCGCTCCCCCAGCAGCGCTCGAATTCGGCTGTCGACCTCACGGTGGTTCCCGTCGCCCACATGAAACTCGCCGTAGCCTTCCCAGCGAATCTTCCCGGTCCGATCGATCAGGACGTAGCTGGGCCAGTACTGGATATTGTAGAGATTCCAGGTGGCGTGATCGTTGTCCTGCGCGTTGGCGTAGCTGATCTCGTGCCGGGTGAGGGCGTCCGCCAGGTTGTTGCGATCGTGCTCTCCGCCGTAGGGGGGAAACTCCGGGCTGTGGATGCCAATGACCGTCAGGCCCTGGTCGCGGTACTGCCGGTCGAATGCAACCATGGACGGCAGCGCGCCGCGGCAGTTGTAGCAGGTGAATGTCCAGAAGTTGAGCAGCACGACTCGCCCCTTGAGGCTGGCGAGGGTGAGCGGCTTGCCGTCCGGGGTGTTGAGCCAGCTGCTGTTGCGCCAGGCCGGCGCGGACTGGCCGATGCCGAGGCCGGGATCGGCGGGCCGGGTGTTGGAACGGGGTCGGAGGAGGGCGGTTTCTCCTTCCTGGGCGACGATGGTCAGTGTGGTCAGGGCGATGGTACTGCCGGCCAGGGCCAGGATCAGGGCGAATGAGGGCTTCAGCATGGCAAGACAGGCTCCGCTCGGGTCACCGGTAGAACGACGTGGGGGGAGAGATGGATTGGTGAGGGGGTTGGGCGATAGGGCGATTGGGCGCGACCGAAGCGCCTTGGGAGCGGCGGAGCCGCGACTCGGCGCGAGGGAGGGGCGGTTGGGTGGTTGGTGGTATCCGACGGCTGATGACTGATGGCTTGGCTGACGGCAGTTCCCCCCCGTGTCGGATTCGGCTTATATTCCCGCCCCTTCCCGGCTGGGTAGCTCAGTTGGTAGAGCAGCGGACTGAAAATCCGCGTGTCGGGGGTTCAATTCCCTCCCCAGCCACTTCGTCGTCCGGAGCCTTCCTCGGTGGGGAAGGTTCTGTGGTTTCTGAAGTGCGCCCTCGCCGCAGGCGGCTCGGGTCAATTCCCTCCCCAGCCACTCCGTTGTGCGAGGCCCTCCCTGATGGGGAGGGTTTTGGTGTGTGGGGTTGAGCTGCGGCCGCGATGCGGCCTCGCTCCCCTCGCCGCCCGCGGCTCGGGTCAATTCCCTCCCCAGCCACTCCGTTGCGCGAGGCCCTCCCGGATGAGGAGGGTTCTTGTGGGGCCCCCACGTATGCGGCCCCGATGACGCGCCTGCGGCGCTGCACGCTCCCCTCGCCCTCAGGGCTCCGCGAAGTCCAGTTGACAGCAACCTGGGAGTCCTGTATACTGAACCATATGGTTCAGTTTAAAGGTTCCGGACTCGATGACACCTTTGCCGCGGTGTCGGATCCGACTCGGCGCGGGATCCTGGAACGGCTGGGTCGAGGCGACCAGTCGATCAGTCAGCTCGCCACCAGCTTCGACATGACCCTCACCGGCATGAAGAAGCATGTGGGCGTCCTGGAAAAGTCGCGGCTGGTGACCACGCGGAAATTGGGTCGGGTTCGCACCTGCCGAATTGGTCCGCGCCGCCTCGCCGAAGAAGCGGCCTGGATCGAGAGGTATCAGCACATGATGGAAGCGCGGTTCAACAGGATGGAGGAGTTGCTCGCCCGCACCCCGGAGGAGATTCCATGACCGTGACCACGCTGAAGACCAGAATCACCAAGCCCACCGATCGGGAGATTCTGGTCGAACGCATCGTCAATGCCCCGCGCGACCGGGTCTGGCGCGCGTATGCTGATCCGGCCCTCGTCGCCCAGTGGTGGGGGCGGGGCCACCGTCTCGACATCGAGCGGATGGAGTTCGAGCGCGGCGGCCATTGGCGCTACGTCGAGCACACCTCCCGCGGTGTGTTCGGCTTCGAAGGCCGCTACCGCGAGGTCACCCCGTCGGAGCGTTTTGTACGTTCCTTTGAATGGGATGGGATGCCTGGACACGTGGCCATCGAGCAGGTGACGCTCACCGACCTCGGCGACGGCCGAACCAGGATCAACGTCCTCATGCAGATGCACACGCCCGAGGAGCGGGACGGCTTCCTCGAGTCCGGCATGCAGGCGGGAATGGATGCCGCCTATGCCGCGCTCGACAGCCTGCTCGGCAACTCATGACGCGGGCGCGCCCCACAGCACCCTCGACGGCCACCCTGCTCGCCGGCCTCTGCCTCCTGGCGACCGCACCGGTGTCGGGGCAGGGCCCATCGCCAGCCGCCGTCCAGCGCGCCTCACTGCAGCGCTTCCAGCCGTGGATCGGGAGCTGGAGCGGCTCGGGGTGGTCGCTCGATCGCACCGGCCGACGCACCGAGTTCGACCTGCAGGAAACCGTCGCGTCGAAAGTCGGCGGCACCGTGCTGCTGGTCGAGGGACACGGCACCGCGAAAGGCGACAGCGCGCCGAGCACCCACGACGGACTCGTTCTGCTCTATTACGACGAGCACTCCGCTCGCTACCGCTGGAACGGCCACGAGCTGGGGTCGGGAACGGTCGACGCGGAAGCCACGCCGCTGGAAGGCGGGCTCGCCTGGTCCATACCCGCCGGCACGAGCGGCGCCACAGTGCGGTTCACCATCTGGTTTGACGAGCATTGTTGGCACGAGGTGGGCGAGGCCAGCGCTGACGGGACCAACTGGGCCAAGTTCATGGAGGTCGATTTGGAGCGGGTGCACTAGCCGGCCCGGCCCACCTGACGACCCCGGTGCCCCTCACAACCTCCCACCCTCCCACCCTCCCACCCCCTGAGAATGCTCCGGGCCGCTGTGCGTTGCTCCTGTGAGAGGGTGGTGCAGCGCAGGTGGGCCGTCCGCGATGGAGGGGGTCGTGCCGCAGTTTCTCGTCGAACGCGATTTACCCGGAGCGGGGCGACTTTCTCCCCTTGAGCTCCGGCAACTGGCGCACCGCACCTGCAAGGTGCTGAATAGCCTGGGACCGTCGATCCGCTGGATGCACAGCTACGTGACCGCCGGAAAGCTCTACTGCCTCTACGATGCCCAGAGTGCATCGCTCATCCAGCGCCATGCGGCGCTCGCGGGAGTCCCCGTCACCCGCATCGAGATGATCGCGACTGTGATCGACCCCGTCGCCGCCTTCAGTCAGGGACAGGGCGCCGCCTGACGTGGGGAGGCGGCGTGTGCCCCCGCGCGAACCCCTTCGCCCCCCGCGAGTTCGTGGCTAAAGCGACGGCTCGGCCCGGTCGCTGAAGCGACACGAGACCAGCGTGTTCCCCTGCCGTCGTCGCACTGACCATCCCTCCCGTGCACAGAAACGGGTCATTTTACTGACCTGGGCCGAGCTCTGAAGTCCTCCCTCACGCCCGGGTCGCGCTGACGCGCTCCCTACTGGCGGTCGGTCGCCGCCGCTTCGGCCGCGAGCTCGACAACGGCAATAGCCACCATCGCCCCACGGCCGCTCGACCTGTCGCGCACAGCCCACAGTATGACAACCGCCGCCGGCTGGATTAGTTTCTCGCCCTGTTCAACGATACCGCGCGCCGGGACGTCGGGCGCGTCATGACCGGACCATCGCAGGCTCATGTCTCTCGATTCGATCGTGACCCCAGACCTCGCCGCAGTGGTCGTCCGCAATGACCCGGTCAAGGGCCGTGGCCTCTTCGCCGCCCGGGCCATCGCCGAGGACGAGGTGATCGAGGCCGCCCCTGTCGCAATCATCAATGCGACGCAGGCGGCCCTCCTGGAGGAGACGCCGCTCGGGCACCACTACTTCCACTGGGATGGCGACGAGGCGGACCACGCGGGATGGCGCGGTGCCGTAGCGTTCGGGCTGATGAGCCTGGTGAATCACGCCGAGCATGCCAACGCCGGTGTCTGGCCGGACCACCCACATCAGTGCATGGTCCTCGCGGCGCTCCGCCCGATCGCGGAGGGCGAGGAGATTACGATTCATTACGACATCGATCTCTGGTTCGAGGCGCACTGAATCAGGGCCTTCCACTCCGATTTCCCGCGCCGAATTCCGCACCCCGGCTGATGATGACGCCCTCACCTCCCTCGGATCCCGAACAGCTCGCCGACGCGCTCGCCGCCACCGGCGACTACCGGGTCCTGCGCCGACTCCGGCCCGTCAGCCAGTACCACGCTGCCGACGGCACCCCGACCAGGACCGCGATCGCGCTCGACGTCGAGACCACCGGGCTGGAATCGGGCCGCGACGCGATCATCCAGCTGGCGCTGGTGCCCTTCGAATTTTCCCCCGAGTCAGGCGCCATCTACGGCGTGAGCGCGCCGCTCACCTTCCTCGAGGATCCCGGCCGGCCCATTCCGGCCGAGGTCACCGCACTCACGGGGATCACCGATGCGGATGTCGCGGGGAAGCGGATGGATGACGCACTGGTCGAAGCGACGGTCGCCTCGGCCGCCCTGATCATTGCGCACAACGCGCGCTTCGACCGGGGATTCATGGAGCGACGCCTGCCACTCTTCCGGGAGAAGCACTGGGCGTGCTCGCAGCAGGAAATCCCCTGGCGGGGGGCGGGAAGCCGTTCCGGGGCGCTGGAGTTCCTGCTGATGAAGCAGTGCGGGATGTTCTACGGCGCCCATCAGGCGGACAATGACTGCCTGGCCCTGATCCAGTTGCTGGCGACGCCGCTGGAGGGAGGCGAGTTGCCGATGCGACTGCTGCTGGCGTCTGCGCGACAGAAGTCGGTCCGGATCTGGGCCGAGCAGGCGCCGATCAGTTTCAAGGACGCGCTCAAGAGCCGTCGCTACCGCTGGAACAACGGCGAGGATCGCCGGCCCAAAGCTTGGTACCGGGAACTGCCGATTGGCGAGAAAGATGCCGAGCTCGAGTGGCTGACGGCGACCGTCTTTGGCGGCACGGCACGTCCGCTCAGAGTCGATGTCCTCGATGCCAGGAGCCGGTACAGCGACCGGGGTTAGTCGGTGTAGGAGAGATCCTTGGACCGCCGCCGCCAGCCATCTTCGACCGGTTCGTAGATGTGGCAGCGGGTGAGCTCTCCGCCGTAGACGTGCAGTGTGACCGCGGGTGCCTCGCCTGACTGGCGCAGGATGTGATATTCGAACGGAGGAATCAGCGCTCCCGCCTGGCCGACGCCCGCCCGCACAACCTCCTCCTCCTTGAAATGCACGATCCCCTGCTCCGCGCGGCCGCCGCAGATCGAGTACGACGTGACTTCGATCTGGCCCGAGTAGACGCACTCGACGCACCAGTTGCCGCCATGATCATGCAGTGCGGTGCGCTGGCCCAGGTCCCAGACCATGACGAGGACGCTGTAGCGACCGGCCGGATCGCGATGCAGCAGGCGACGGGCGTAGGATCCCTCCGCCGGCGCCAGCCACCGACTGTCCAGCCGGATCTCGCCCGAACCCACCGCCTCCGAAAGGACCCGCTTGACCTCCTGGCAGCGGGACTCTTCGTCCGACACCCCTACCGCACCGTCGAGCCGGCGAAGCAGTTCGTCGATCGTCTGACATCGCGCGAGTGTGGTCATGGTGTTCTCCCCGCCTCACCCTGTCGTGCCCCCGCGACGGTCGGGGGGGGTCGGGGGTAAGACCTAAACGGTTGAAGTCAGTGGCCATACGCTGACGCGAGGCGCTGGCTGCTGTGGTCCGGTCGATGTCTAGTCTAGTGTAACAGTAGAGTACGCAGAGCGCATGCCGCTGTACCTGGGGAGCCCTCTGCCCGCGGACCACCCCGCAGCAATAGACGCCTCAGCCCCGCCCCCACTCCCACGTTGCAGGCTGGCGCACTGGAACCACGTCCGCGCGGCTGCCGTACAGCCCCCACTTCACAAGCCATCATCCCCGTTCGCTGGAGTTACCCAATGTCCCGACTCGGCGTCTGCCGTTCGGTCACGCTACAGGCGCTGATGCTTGGCGCCCCACTCTGCCTGCAGGCCCAGCAGGCCCCCGTCCTAATCACCCCCAAGGAGAGTCCGCGTGCGACGGTGTCGCAAACCGTCGGCCTGACGACGGTCAGTCTCTCGTATGACCGACCCGGCGTGAAGGGTCGCAAAATCTGGGGCGAACTGGTCCCGATGGATAGTGTCTGGCGGGCCGGCGCCAATGAGAACACCGTGCTCACCCTGACGTCGCCTGCGCGGATCGGCGGTACCGCGCTGCCGGCCGGGCGCTACGGCGTGCACATGATCCCTTCGAGTTCGGCGTGGACCCTGATCCTGAGCCGCGAGTCGAGTGCGTGGGGCAGCTTCTCGTACCGGCCCTCGGAGGATGCCGCGCGGGTGTCCGTGACTACACGGCCAGCGGACTATATCGACCGGTTGCAGTACACGATGGAGGACCCGACGGATACCTCGGTGAGCGTGATCCTGCACTGGGAAAAGCTCGCCGTCACTATTCCCGTTACCGTCGCGACCAACGATGTCGTCATCGACAGCATTCAGCAGCAGCTCCGCGGACTGCCGCGGTTCTGGCCCCAGGTCTGGGCCGAGTCCGCGCGCTGGGCACTGACGCACAATACCCGACTGGACCTGGCGGCGGCATGGGCCGACAGTGCGGTGCAGATCGCGCCCACGTTCGCGAACATGCGGCTGCAGGCGACCATCATGGAGCGACAGGGAAATGCTGCCGGCGCAGCGGCGTTGCGGGAGCGCTCGATGGCCCTGGCCACTGAGCCGGATGTCAACGCGGTCGGTTATCAGCTGATGGGGCAGGGCAAGACCGACGAGGCGATCGTACTCTTCCGCAAGAACGTCCACGATTACCCGAAGTCCTGGAACGTCTACGACAGCCTGGGCGAGGCGCTGGCCAAGCAGGGCAACAAGAAGGAAGCGCTGGCGCAATACCAGAAGGCGCTGGACCTCGCCCCCGAGGCCCAGAAGGCGCGCATCCGCACGGCCATGGCGGGACTGCGGTAGGAAAGCGCTGTATCAGTTCCTGGAGAGAGGCGAGGCCTCGCAGATCCCGGAGGGCGAGTGCGCGGGTGGGGGCGGGACTCCCCGCCCGCCCTCGTCCAACGATGTGTGAGATGCGTCACACCTTAACAACCGAATGGAGGTGCCGTCTGTCGCGGTGAAGCTGGCCGTTTCCTCGCGACAAACCCAAAGCAGGAGTTCCCCCATGCTGACCCGTCTCCGCCCCGTGGGCGCCTTCACTGGCATCGCCCTGACCTTCATGCTCGCCGGCTGCAGCGATAGCAACAGTCCATCCGCCAACGGCAACCTGATGACCACCGTCGAGGCCCAGTCGCTGGCCGACGATGTTGCCGACGACGTCACCGGCCTGGCCGACGCATCGGCCTATGATGCGTCCACCGGCCTCAGTCTCAGCGCCGCATCGGTCGGTGGCGTTTCGGTCAACACGCCCCCGCCCGCCTGCGTCGCCATCACCCCCACGGTGCCGACCAGCACCGATGGCGATATCGTCCCCGACTCGGTGCGGTTCGACTATTCGCAGTGCGTCTTCACCCGGGCCAACGGCAACATCATCGACTCGCTGAGCGGCACGATCGACTTCCTCGATGCCCAGCCGACCGTTCCCAGTCTCGGCGTGCGCCATGTCTTCACCGATTTCGCCCGCAACCGGACCAACGTGCCGTTCCCGGCGCGCAGCTTCAGCGCAGTGGACAATGGCACCCGGGAATGGGGTGCGAGCGCTGACACGCTGGGGCATACCATCACGAATTTCGTGACGGTGAGGACCCATCCGGTCGGCAGGTCGACCACCCACACCCGGAACTGGACCGGACACTTCACCGCCGATCTGGCCGGCACGATTCTGCTGGGCTTCCCGCTTCCCGCCGGTGACTGGACCGTCGACGGCACCGGTACCTGGTCGCGCGGCAATCGCGCCTGGTCGGTAGTGACAAGCACCGTCACCGCGATGCACTACAACCCCGCCTGCACGGTGGAACCGAAGCTCGACGCCGGCGAGCTGGCACTGACGGTGACCCGCAACGGCGAAGTAACCAACATTGATGTGCTGTTTACCGCCTGCGGCGCCTTCACGGTGACCCGGACTGCGGCAACAGTCTGACCCCACCTGTCGGGCAGACCGATGAGGGTCGAGAGGGACCCGGAGGATTGGCGGCAGGGTGACCCCTTGCCGCCAATCTTTCTGGCGGTCGAAACCGCCTCCTGTCGGTATGCGTCGGACCCGCATCCTCCTCCGGAGCCTGCTGATGCGTGTCACCCCTCTGCTCCTCACGACGTTAGTTCTGCTCCTGCCCGCCGGTCCCGCCGCCGCCCAGTCGGCGGCGGACAGCGCCGCGATCCGAGTCACGGCGCTCAACTATGTGGAGGGCTGGTACGAAGGAAACGCTCAACGGATGACGCGGGCCCTGCACCCGGAACTAGTCAAGCGAATCGTCCATACCGACAGTGCCGGGCGGTCGCGCCTGGAACAGATGGATGCCGCGCGACTCATCAAGGGGACGGAGGCAGGCTGTGGGAGTTGAAGCCCCGGACGCCGTAATCACCTCTGGGGTGGCCGGCGACCGGCTGGGGCGCCGGAGGGGGGACTCACCGCCGGCCGGCCGAACCTGCCCCCGCTCCCAAGTCGAGGCTGCGCTCCGTCGTCCTTCTGCTATATTCCCGCCCGTCAGAAAGCAGTCCCCTGGTCCCCAATTCCGGAGTGTTCATGCGTACGATGGCCATTGCGGCCCTGGCTGCCGCCGTGCTCGGCTGTGGTCCCAAGGCCGCGGGCGGTGGAAGCACCGCGCTCGCCTCCCAGGACGACAGCGTCAGCTACATCCTGGGCTACAAGATGGGCGAGAACCTGAAGCAGCAGTCGGTCCCGGTGAAGCCGGACCTGATCTTCCAGGGCCTCCGTCAAGCCATGGCGGGGAGTGCGGCCACGATGCCGGACTCGGTGATGCAGGCGACGATGATGGGCTTTCAGGTGAGAATGATGGGCATCCAGCACCAGAAGGATTCCATGTCGTCACTCGAGAACACCAAGGCGGGCGACAAGTTTCTCGCCGACAACAAGTCCAAGGACGGCGTGAAGACCACGGCGAGCGGCCTGCAGTACAAGGTGCTGAAGGAAGGCACCGGACCACATCCCGTGGCGACCAACACCGTCACTGTGAATTATGTCGGCACGCTGCTCGACGGGAAGGAGTTCGACAGCTCGGTGAAGCGCGGCCAGCCTGCGACCTTCCGGCTGAACGAGGTCGTCCCCGGCTGGACCGAAGGCCTGCAGCTCATGAATAAGGGCGCGAAGTACCAGTTCTGGATTTCGGGCCAGCTGGGTTTCGGCCCGCAGGGCTCGCCGCCGAACATTCCGCCGAATGCCACGCTGGTGTTCGAGGTGGAGTTGCTGGACTTCAAGTAGCGGCAGGCAGGAAGAGCAGTCGCCGGGCGACAGGCGGTATCCGCCCGTGAGCAAAAAGGCAGGCCGGTCGCGGTGTTCGCGATCTGCCTGCCTTTTTTCTTTGCCTCCCGCCTCGCGTCTTTCGGTCACTCCACCTCTGCAACCCCAGCAAAGTGAAGGCGCCGGCGAGCAAGGTATAGCTGAGCCACGTCCCCCCGACGGACCGCTCGGGCAGAGGTGCGAAGTCCATGACATCCCCTCATGGCAGGCTCAGGGTATCCGGGCCGGAGAGCTTGTGGACGTGGCAACCACCGGGCACGTCGATGACATAGGTCGCTGGCAGGCTGGGTCCGGTTCCGCGCCGTGCCGTGACACCAACGGAGTCACCGGCATTCCGAAGTGGCTCCCGGGCACCGTCGTCCACAATGATGTAGGTGCCGGCGGTGAGCAGGGCCAGCGAGGTCGGGGAAAGGATCGCTCCGGTCCGAAGCAGCGTCGAGGTCACCGTGGCATCGGTGACGGGTGCGCCGAGTGTGTCCACGACCGTGACGGTGACCACCGCAAATTCACTGGTGCAGACCGTGGCAATCCCGTCGCAGCCCGCGAGCAGGGCGATGGGGAGGAGCAGGGTGCCGGCGATGCGCTGTGGACGGTGGGTTCTCATCGGTTCTCCTCGGCCGCGGTCGATTCGCGGTTTACCTGTCATGATCGCAGCAGCCGGCTTCAGGCGGATCCGCCAGGCCGTAGCTTGCCCGGAGGAGGCGCGGCGTCGGGCCCGCGCCCGAGAGTTCAAGCACGTAGATCGTTGCGTATTCCGTGTCGCAGAGATCTGGCAGCCGTGGTCCACCGAGCGCCGCAATGATGGGAGCGAGCGTGTTGCTGTGGCCCACGACCAGCGCCGCGCTGCCCGCGGGCAATTGACGAAGGACAAGCGCCACTGAGGTGGCACTGATCGTCGGGTCGCCGCTGACCGGGACCACCGTGGGAACGAGGTGATTGCTCGTGGCCGCGGGCCCGGCGGTCTCCTGCGTGCGTCGGTACTCCGACACGATCACAGCACTGAGGGGATAGTTGGCGAGGACAGCCGACAGCGCCTGCGCCCGTGCCCGGCCGGCCTCGGAGAGCTCCGCGTCCCTGGTGCTGCTGGCCTTCTCCGCGTGACGGACGAGAATTACGGTGGATGCCTGGGCGGCCAGCGGTGCGACGCGCACGACCGCCGCCACGGCTGCCATCAGTCGGAGGAAATTGCGGCACGTCATGGCGGCACTCCGGTTACGGTGACTGCGACTCGCGCGGGCCCCACTTCCTGCTCCCCAATACCAACTCCATGTACACGTCCGCCCGGGCATATCCGGTGGTCGGCGGCAGCGGACGGTGCTGGAAGCCCAGGCGTTGGTACAAACGAATCGCGCCGGACAGGCTGCTGTTGGTCAGCAGGAACACGGTACCTGCGTCGGCGGCGCGCGCGAACTGAATCACCGCTTCACCGAGCAGCGCGCCAACCCCCTGTCCCTGGTACGAGGGGCTGACGGCCATCTTGGCGAGCTCGAAGCGGTCACTCGACTCCCGGACCGCGGCGACCGTCCCCACCGGCCTGATGCCATCCAGCGCAAAGTAGATCTGACCGCCGGGTGCAATGATCGATGTCGCGGGGTCCTCCAGCGTCTTCAGGTCGGCGGGTTCCAGGCGAAACAGGCGTTCAATCCACTCGCGATTGAGGCGGGTGAAGGCCGGGGCCAGGTCAGCGCGGAACGGGACGATGCAGAGCGCCATCGGCCGTCAGCCATCAGCCGTCAGCATTCATCACTCACAGGCGGCCCCGCAGATTCTCGGTGATCGTCGCGAGATGATGGTCGTCATGTTCCGCGACGAAGATCGCCAGATCCACCAGCCGCATGCTGACCTGGAGCCGGGGATGGCGGGCGGAGCGGAGCCAGTCGGCGTCGTCGGCGTCATCGAGCTGCCGGACGAGGAGGCGCCGCGCGGTCTCGAAGCCGGTGAGCAGATCACTCAACAGCCGATCGTTGTGGTGCGCCTCCCAGGTCCGCCGGTTTTCGAGATCCGCTTCCTGGAGTGTCAGGCGGCCAACCGCGATATCCTCAATGCGCGCGAGCCAGAGCGGCTCGAGATCCCAGAGGTGACCCACATTCTCCTGGATGGACCACTGGTCGCCCCGACGCTGGGTGAGCTGGGCGGGCGCCAGACCCTTGAGGCGCTCGACGAGGCGCGCCGGGGTGCCGCGCAACCGTTCGACCACGCCGGCGGATGCGCTGACGGGGTAATCGAAGGAGAAGCGGCGCTCGAACCAGGGCTGTCGCGGGACCATGAGATGCGGGGTTGAGGTCACTCCCGGACGACGGGGTAATACCAGACTCGGCGCAACAAGCCATCGCGGATCTCATACACCGACAACCCGGCCTGGGAGCGGGGACCATTGGCGCCCTCCCACCGGGCCCGCTCCCGGACCGACACCCAGGGCCCGAGTGCGCTGATCGCCTCGATGTCGGATCGCGCCGAAGGGAGCCGGCGGAGGTAGTCGACCAGCCCGGTGCGGATGGCTTCGGCCCCGCGCGCCTCCACCACAACCGAATCGCCGGCCAGGCTCAGCCAGACGAAGTCGGGGGCGACGAGACGCAGCACCGCCTCGACGTCATGGGCGTTGTAGGCGGTGAAGTAGGCACGCACCACGCTGAGGGAGGCAGAATCCGCGGCGGCGCCACTCAGAGGTGTTTGTGCCTTGAGCGCAGCTCCGGCGTGGAGAGTCGCCAGCAGCGCGAGGGTGAGGGGTCCGCCCACGAGAAGTCGCCCGACGCCGCCATGCCCCCTGCGAGTCCCCATCGTTCAGAACCGTACCTGGGTAATCCGCCCCTCCGGGCCGACCAGCCAGCCCGCCTGCGGAGTGGCGAACCCGGCACTCCAGTAGCTCAGCGAATCGAGCGCCTGCCACGTGGTGCCATCGTCGCCGGTGACCGCGGCGCCCTTCGGACCAACGGCGACGTAGCGCGCCGGGGTGCCCGGGACCGGCACCGCACCGTAGATCGCACCGGGAAAGGTCGGCCGGGTTCCGGATTTCCAGCTTAGCCCGCCATCGTGGGTGACGACGACGTTGTCGGTCCAGCTGTCGGCTACGCCGATATCGCCACCCACCGCGATCCCATCATTCGGCGAACGGAACGCGATCGAGGTGTGGCCGGTCGTGTTGCTGCCCTGCACGATCGGCGTCGAGACGGGGACCCAGGTCCTGCCGCGATTGGGAGTGGAGAAGAGCCGGGCTTCCTTCCCCGCGCCGGTCGCCACCCAGGCGGTTTGGCTGCCCTCGGTGATGACGCAAGTTCCACTGGCCGCGAACGCGCCCTCGCCCTCCGTGGCGCCGTCGAGAAAACGCTGCTGCCACGTCTGTCCCGAATCGCTGGTGACAAGATAGGGAAAGCGTCCCCCGACGTTGTCGCTCCAGGCCAAGCCGTGCTTCTGGTCCCAGAAGGCAAAGCAATCATAGAATGCCTCCGGCGTCTGGTTGATGAACTGTATCTGCCAGTTCTGGCCACCGTCGATCGTGCGGTAGATCCGGGACTTGGTTCCCGGGCCAGAGGCAAGCAGCCACGCCTTGCGCGCGTCGACACCGTGCACGTCGCGAAACTCCAGGCTGTCCGCGCCCGCGACAGTGCCCGAGCGCCAGCTCAGGCCACCATTGGTCGTCACGACATAGGTTCCGTTGGTGCCGCTCGCCCACACGACCTTGTCGTTCACCACGCTGACGGCCTGCAGCCGCGCCTTGGTGCCGGAGACCTGGTCCTGGAGGGTGACGCCGGAGGGTGACATGCGCGCCGGCGGCAGGGTAGCCAGTGGTGGCGAGGGAAGGGAGGGTTCGCGGTACGGGCCGTAGCAGGCCAGCGAACCCAGGGCGACAGCGGCAGCGAGGGTGGGACGGGACATCAGGTGCTCGGCCGAAGAGAGAGAGAATGGAAGCGGTCTACCGTAGGACGACGCTAATAGTATCAGCAGCACCGGCGTCCCCGCGACCGTTCCGCCAGCCGGTGCAGGATGTCACGATCGGGTGCGGAGGAATGGAATCAGCCGGACCGCCCATCCGATCAGGATGACGGCGTACAGCGGGATGTAGAGCGGTTCCTAGATCCCGCTCCACCGCGCGTTGCGCTGTCAGCTCGCCCGCGATCCGCTGAACACCTCGAGGGTGCAGAAGAGCAGCATGGTGATGAGCGCGAGCAGCAGCGACGAAGAAGGGGCTCTGCATCAGGGGTTGAGCGCGGCGAGCGAAGCGAGTGCCGCGACCTCCTCGGCATGGATGACCCGCAGCTGGGCACTCAGGGCAGCGGACAGCTCTTTTACCCTGGTGGCGGGAAGCGGGAACTTCCTCTGACACTCCTGCGCCAGGCGCCCGAGCCGCTCCCAGACCGCGCGCAGCTCCGCGACCGGCGCGCTGGTACCGATCAGCGATGATCGCCGGGCGAAGAGCTCCGTTGCCTCATGGCAGGCAGGAATGTCGCCAGGCAGTGCGGCAGCAGCGAGCGCACTCCATCGTCTCCCCAGCGCGGCGTAGCGTTCCGCATCATCCGCTCGTCCCGCTTCCCTCAGACCTTCGGCAAAGATGGTCCGGCAGAGTCCGCCGCCGGTGCCGTAGTGTTCGATGTACTGGTGGAGCGAGGTGAGCGCGGTCCAGAGTCGCGCTCCGGCGGGGAACATCACCTCCCAGCTTTCCTTGCCACCGTGACCGGCCATCCGCTCGGCCAGCTCGGCAAAGGCGTCGAGCCGGAAGTTGCTCATCTTCGCCTTGGCAAGTGCAGTGACACAGGTGCGCAGCGCGTCACGGGTCACGGCGGCGGCATCGGGTCGTTTCTTGAGGCCGCCCGACAGCCAGAACAGCCGGTTTCGGAACTTCGCGATCCGCCCGCGCGCGCTGGAGAGATCACGCAGGGGAATTGCGATTGGTGCGGGCGCGAGGTCGTGGATCAGGGCGGTGTCCCCGTCGATCGAGTCGACCGTGACGACATGATAGCCGCCGCCCGAGAAGTGCGACGGCATGGCGCGGTGCGGCAGGTGCGCCATGTCGACCCACGCGATGACCGGTTGGCCCCCGGCGAGCGCCTCACGCAACTGCTGCTCGGCCGTTCTGACGCTGGTCGTTTCCCTGACCGTGGTCGAGGCGCCGAGTCGTTTGGCGGCCGCGGTGAGGTAGGCGAGGTCGTCCGCCCAGAGGTGCCGTCCGGCGAGGAAGAGGCTGGCGCTGTTTTCCCTCTCGTAGTGAAAGGCAAAGACCCCGGCGCCGATCCCACCCGCCTGGAGAAAGAGCAGCGACTCCCTGACCGTGACGCCGACGTGGTGCAGCAGGTGTTGCAGTGCGGCGGTCGCCGGGACGCGGTTGGCTGCAGGGGGGGGCATGAGGAGAGAGTATGCAGGGAACGGGGAAAAGGGAAAGGGAAGTGAGCCGTTTCCCTTTTCCCTTTTCCCGTTTCCTCAGTAACTTGGCGTATGACATACTCCTTCCGACTGTTGTTCCCTGTCCTGCTCCTTGCCGCCTGCGGCGGCCACACGATGACTGCGGCGGCTCCAGCCGCGGCTTCGATCGCCCTCCCCGATTCGGTCGTGGTGCTGGACGGCGCCACAGGGGCGTCCGTGAGCACGGCGGAGCTGATGCGCCGGGTGGCGGCCGCCGATTTCGTCCTACTGGGCGAATACCACGACAACAGCATCGATCATCAGCTGCGCGGCGCGATGATCTCGGCCTCGACGCGCCAGCCGGCCGTTGTCTTCGAACAGTTCACCCAGAGCAACAGCCCGATCCCGCTGCCGGCCGCCGGGACTAGCCGGGAGGAGTGGCTCGATCAGCACGGCTTTGACCGGAAGGGATGGAAGTGGCCGCTGCACCAGCCGGTGGTGGATGCGGCGATTGCCCATGGGCGGAGTCTCTGGGGGAGCGGGCTGCCGCGGGACTCCGTCAGGCCGGTGGTGATGAAGGGCCTGGATGCCGCGCCGGCATGGCTGCAGGGGCTGCTGCACCAGTCGCCGCTGGATAGCGTGGCGCAGGCCGCGATCGACAAGGAGCTGCTGGATGGACACTGCGGGAAGCTGCCCGAGAGCATGTACCCGGGGATGCGCGCGGCGCAGCAGACCCGTGATGCGTCGATGACCCAGATGCTGCTGACCGCCGGGGCCGCCGGCCCGGCGTGGCTGATCGCGGGCAACGGCCACGTACGAAGTGACATGGGCGTACCGCGACTGCTCAAGCGGGCCGCGCCAGCGAAATCGGTGCTGGTGGTCGGCTTCCTGGAGCGGGACACGCTGGGCACAATGCCCACCGCGGCCGAGCGGCGGTTGTACGATGTGGCGGTCGTGACGCCGCCGGCGGTGCGGGAAGACCCGTGTGCGGGGATGTAGGTCGGCGACGGCGAAGGGGGAGATGGGGTAGGGCAGGCGTTCCCGCCTGCCCGCGCGGAGCAGCTGATCCTCATTGCTGCACTCTGAATTCGAAGCGTGCTTGGATTCGGACAAGAAATCGGGGCCAGTACCTGGGGAAGTGCTGGCCCCCGTTGCTCGGACACCTCGATCGATCAGTTTCTGCGGTGTCGGCCCGACTGCGGCATCACGGTTGGTGTGCGGCGTCGCGAGTGCGGATGGCCGGGCCCTGCTGAATCGCGGCGAATCGAAGTGCGCCCGGCGATCAGATTTGCTTGCGGGATCGCCGGGCCGATGCAGGTGGAATTGCCGAATTGACCGAGGCTCTGGGTCACTGCCAGATCGCTGACCCTGCGTTGTACCGGAGTGCAGTTCGACGGCGTGGCGAGATCCACCTCTTCACCGTAGATCACCGCATCCTCGATCGAGAATGACAGCGAAATTGGCACCACCCGTTTGCCGGCCGCGACGACATCAGGAACGCGCACTACGGCAGAATTCGCCGATACATCCACGAGGCGATAAATCGCGGAATGGTCAGGCACACCATTCGGCTCGTAGGTGCCGAGGAACTTGGTACCGTCATGTGACCACGCCCATGTCCGGATGATGATATCGGCGGGGGCACCGTCCGGAGCTTCCGTTATGGGGATCGCCGAAAAGTCGGACAGCTTCACCAGGTACGTGCCCCGCACCAGTGTCGACCCGACAAACTTCACCAGGGCGATCATCGCCCACTGCCCATCCGGCGAAAGAAGCACCACGTCACCACCCGCATACTGCCCGCCGGGTCCGAGCACCGAAGGGAGTTGGAACAAGTCTGCGTTTGAGAGTGCTGGCCCCCGCGCCCCCGGTCGTCCGGGACCGATGAGCGTCAGGGCGGTGCTCGCGAGAGCCGTGCCCTTCTGCATCATCGTGTCGAGTTCGAGGAATGACCAGGTTTCGAGATACTGACGGCCGGGAATCAGGGACCACTGCCACTGCCCGCTCTGCAGCCTGCCATAGTACAGTTCGCCAATCGTGGGAGGCGTGAGTGGGTATGCTGTGATGGCGATCTGCCTTCCGCCCTGGGCGACCGACACGTTGGTGGAGAGGAGGCCCGTCGGGCCGATCTCCTCGGGGGCATTCAGGCCGTTGCGGAGCAGCGCAACCTCTTCGTTTGGCCCATACCAGACCGGATAGCCGCAGATGGGCGTCCCCGGCCGTTCTTTCGACAGCAGCGAGAGCGCACCGTAGGCGTCGAGCTGGTAGACGGTCTCGGGAGCGCCCGTGACTGGTGAGGGTGCGACGTAACTGCCGGTTGAGGGGTCCAGTCGAGGTTGCTGCGCGCCACGAAGGATGTAGCTCTTGACCTGGGCAGCGGTGAGGGTCGAGTCCATTGCTCGCAGCTGCGCAACAACACCAGCTACGAGTGGCCCTGAGACCGAAGTGCCGAAGGCCAGAGCGAATGGCGTCGAGAAACCAACAGGGGCAACAACCTCAACGCCAGCGCCTGGCGCGGCAATCTCCGTACGTTGGCGGATGAATGACGACCCAGCGCCTCCGACATTGCTCGGAGGAGTAGGGAGCGGAGCTGAGGAAAATCCATTTGCGGAATCCGTCGCGGCAACGAAAAGGATATTCGCCGAAAAGCCAGCATTCCACGCCCCAAGTAGGGCCGAACGAAGTCCGAGACGAGGTAGGCCGGAGTTTTTCAACTGGCCTTCCGTCATGTCGATCATGTCATCGCCAATGGTTTGGACCCAAATAGTCCTTGGGCTAGCGGTGAATAGCGCAATCAGGGCTTTTGTTAAATCGGCCACTTGAGCGGTGTCAGCAATTTCCCCGATCCTAAGCTGACTGGCCACCACCTCAGGTTTGAATGTCGCCATTGCAGGAATGAGTTCGCTCGCAAGTCCCCTCATCGACTGTGCGCGCTGATTGGCATTGGTCGGGTTGAGCGAAAAGACTCGCAAGTTTGTCCTCCACATCATCCCCGCGATGCCCGTTGAGTCGTTTCCGACCGCCGTGAGCAGGCTCGACGAAGTCGTACCGTGCCAGATGAGCGAGTTAAGAGTTGGTGCCGGGATTGTGGGCAACGTTGGGTCAGTGGTGGCGACCACTTGGGAGGGTGCCAGCGGGCTTAAGTCTGGGCTAAGCGGGTCAAAGGTGAACTCAAGAACGCCGACCCTTGGGTAGGAGGAGGTGTATCGGCCGTTTTCGCAACCCCATGCAAGCGGTGCACGAATTGCCTGAAATCCCCAGACACCTTGGGCATTGGGTGTAACCCAATTTGATCTGCGGTGCTGTATTCCGTCATCCGGGTACCTCCCATCCACCTCTCCTGAAGGGCCAAGTCTGCGTGCCGGGCCTACCATTTCGACTCCTGGCTCCGCACGCATGGCCGAGATCAGAGCCGAGACTTGGCTCCATGATGAGCCGGGGTCGGCAATTCTCAGGGTGTACTCGCCCAATGTGGGAATCCCACCGACTATTGTGCCTGAATATTTCGAGATGAATGTCTGTACCTGGGGCCCGGTCGCTGAATTGAGAAACAGGACGTGGACGTATCTCCGGTAGTAGATCAGTCCGAGATTGTTAGCGTCAGCTACCGTGTAGGTCGAGTCGTCCGGGACAATAGTGGTGTTCGGAATCGGCGGCCGCGAGGTGTTTCCAGCCAATGCACTCGCCTGAAACTGCAACCGCGCCTGCATCACCGGGCTCATCACGTTCACCTTGATCGTGTCCTGCCCGGTCGAGTCGTTGGCGGCGAGTGTCCCGGTCCCGCCCACAAACCAGATCTTCCCTCCCGAGGCATCCGTGCTATCCGGCAGCAGCGGCACCACCTTGGAGGCCGGGGTGCCGGCGGGCGCCACCACCGTGATGCCCGTTGCCGGGAGATAGAGCCTGACGGGCAGTTGCAGCGTCTGGCCGCTCTTGTTGAGCAACCGCACATAGAGGATGAGTCGGCGACTGGGGTTCTGGGCCCAGGTGGCTGCCTGCCCCCGGATCAGCACAAGCTTGGTGGTGCACGTGGTCCGGTTGGAGAACAACGTGGTGACGGCTGTCGGGCTGGTGATGGTGAACTGGGCCCGGGCGCAGAGCGTATCCGAGACGATCACCGTGTTGGCCGCAACCTCCTGCTGCGCCTGCCGAGGTGCCGTCAGCTCCTCGTCGGCGCAAGAGCCGAGTCCGGGAAGGGCGCAGAGGGTGAAGGCGAGGACGGTCAGCATGCGGCCGCTCCGGGGAAGGGTAGGAATAATACCAGAGGATAACATGCGTACTCCGGGGGACGGAGAGTGTGAGCCGGGACACACATATGCTTGGGGGTTCCGTTAGACCAAAACCTGCGGGGGGGGGCAGCGCAAGGGGGAGGGAATCAGCCGTCGGCTGTTAGCCGTCAGCCGTCAACAACTGCGTTCAGCCGTCAGCGTCAAGGAAGAAGTAGAGCCCCTGTGCTCCCCCTCTCCACGACAGCGGAGAGGGGGTAGAGGGTGAGGCGCTACTGCCTGGGTGTGAGCGCCCGCCGGATCGCCGCCTTCACCGTCACCCGCGCTTCGGTCGCCAGCGCTGCTGTCAGTGTGGCCTTCCCGCTCTCACCACCGATGCGCGCGAGGGTGCGAACGGCGCCGCTTGCAAAGAGCGGATCACCATCCGCGAGGTAGCGCGTCGCGACCGCCACCGCTCGACTGGTCTCCGGCCAGTCGGTCAGCAAATCGAGCGCCGTTTCACGAACACTTCGAGGTTCGCTGACCGCCGTCATCGACTCGAGTGCGTCCAGGCCTGCCGCGTCCGGCTTGAGGCTCAGCCGTGACGCCGCGTTGGTGCGCACATTGTGCGATCCCCCATGCCGGATACGATCGATCAGGAGCGCCGTTCCCTCTGGCGCGCGCGACGGGTCGTAGACGGAGAGTGCCTGGGACTGCACGTAGAAGCTGGGATCGGTCAGGATCATTCGCACCGCCTCGGCCTGCGCGGAGGCGGTGTCGCCGCGGGCCAGCGATCGAATGGCTCGACCCCGCACCAGTCCGTCGGGATCGCCGAGCGCGGCGACGATCAGATCGTGGCCGTTGTCGGCATCGTAGCGACCGAGCTGCCGGATCGCCTCCTGCCGCTGTTCCGGTGACGGATCATTCAGCGCGATGAACCGCCGTGCTTCGCGCGCGGCATCAGTGGTCGAGCTGTCAAGCGCGGCGAGCGCCCAGTACCGCGCGGCAAAGTCGAGATCGTGCTTCGCAAGTTCACCAAGTTCTTCGGGGCTCTGATCGGTCTTCACCGTGCCCAGGAGCCAGCCGCCCTCATCGAAGCGAAAGGTGAGTGGTGCCTGCGGCAGGGTGAGGACAATGCGCTGATGCTGCTCCGTCACCATGATCTCCCGGCGCACCACGGAATCCCGGGTGACGATCCGCACAGTGGCGGGGAAGCGGAAGAAGGGATGGGTCGAGTCGATGAGCTGCGTCTGGGACACGGTGAGTGTGAGGGTGCGATTGCCGCCGTTCCACGCGCGCGTCACCTGCACTTTCGGGTACCCGATTCCATAGGCCCACTGGTCGAAGAACCAGTCGAGGTCCTTTCCTGAGACCTTCTCCATGGCGACGGCATAGTCGGCGGTTTCCACCGGCTTGTAGGCGTTGACGGTAAGGAAGCGCTGCATGCCGGCCCAGAACACCGAGTCGCCCAGCAGGCGGCGGAGCTGGTGCGCCACCTGCGCGCCCTTCGGATAGACGTGGCCGCTGAAGAAGAGGGTAATCGGGTCGGTGCCGGGCTCCTCGCCCAGGACCAGCGGCCGCTCCCCGTTCAGGTCCGCGCTCATGGCCTGCTCCTGCTGATTGATCCAGCTCAACTGTCCCGCCGCCCACCCGCGCGACTTCTCGTTGTGCACCGACTCCATGTAGGTCGTGAGCCCCTCGTTGAGCCAGATATGGGCCCACGTCGCGGTGGTCGTCAGGTCGCCGAACCACTGGTGCGCCAGTTCATGCGCATTGAGTCCGCGGCCGCTGTTCTCAGGCTCGCCGCCGGCGCCGTGCAGCACGAGATCGGTCTGGGTCGTCGCCGAGACGTTTTCCATGCCGCCGTAGGTGAAGTCGGGGATGATCGACTGGTCGTACTTGGCCCAGGGATAGTTCACGCCCAGCACCCGGCTGTAGGTCTCGATCATGGAGGGGGTCTCGCCAAAGGCGCGCCAGCCAGCGTTCACCGTATCGGTGGCGGCCCAGTAGTCCACCGGCACGCCGCGCCAGTTGTCGTGCAGTATGGTGAAGCGTCCGGCGACGATCGAGTAGAGGTAGGTCGACGCCGGGAGCTCCTGGGCCCAGTGCCACTCTTGTTGCCTGCCACCGCTGACCGGTGTCACCCCAACCAGCCGGCCGTTGGAGAGGACGCTCACGCCGGTGTCGGCGGTGACGAGGATCTCCCAGGTCGTCTTGTCGTTGGGTGCGTCGTAGGTCGGCACCCAGCTGTGGTTCTCGGTGGTTTCGCCTTGCGTCCACATGACGCGACGCCGGGGGACGAAATACATCCCGCGCTCCGGCTTGGCGTGATATTTCAGGTTGAAGCTGATGGTGTCACCCACCTGGGCCTGCTTCGCCAGCCGTACGGTGACCCGTCCGGTATCGCTGGTGAATCGGAGCTTCTTGCCGAGGGGAGAGGTGGCGCCGTCGATCGTGAGCTGCGAGGCGTCGAGCTGGATGGTGTCGGTCGGCGCTGCCGTGACCACCAGGCGGGTGAGTACTTCGCCGGCCATGCTGCGGGCATCGAGGTCGTAGCGAATCTTGATCCGCTGATGCAGCAGATCGAAGCTGCGCTGGCGGACCGGCCAGACTTTCGGGGGCGTGTAGTTACCGATGCGCGGCGTCTGCGCGGTGGCGATGGTGGGCCACAGGGCCAGGACCAGGGCAGCGGCCCGGGCGGGCCAGCGGACGAACGAGGGGCTCACAGGAACTCCGGGGTGGCAGTGAAAGGCTGGGGGACCTACGCGGAAGTGGGGCGCGGGTTTCCGTTGCGTGCAGCCTAGCCGAAGGCGGGCGATCGGCGGTAGTCGGTCGGCGCCAGGTCGCAGCTGGCAGTTGGCAACAGATAGCTGACGGCTGATGGCTGAGCGCTCCCACCCCTTCCCAACCCGCGCAGCGAGACTTATCTAACCCATCGATGTCTCTTCCCCCATTTCTGACCGCCGCACTCGCCGACCGCTATCTCCTGGAGCGGGTGCTTGGCGCGGGCGGGATGGCGACGGTCTATCTCGCCACGGACGTGAAGCACCGCCGGAAGGTCGCGGTCAAGGTGCTTCGTCCCGAACTCGCCGCCGCGCTCGGCGCCGAGCGCTTCCAGCGGGAGATCGAGATTGCGGCTCAGCTTCAGCACCCGCATATCCTGCCGCTGCTGGATTCGGGCGCCGTGGCCGGGCCGGAGGGATCAGGCCGCGACGGGTTCCTGTTCTATGTCATGCCGTACGTGCAGGGCGAGTCGCTGCGCGACCGTCTCGCGCGCGAGGGACGCCTCCCGCTCGGCGATGCCATCCGGATCCTGCGGGAAGTCGCCGATGCGCTGGCCCATGCCCACCGCCGCGGCATCGTGCATCGCGACATCAAGCCGGAAAACATCCTGCTGGCCGAGCGCCACGCGCTGGTCGCGGATTTCGGGGTCGCCAAGGCGATCGCCGAGGGCCGGGTCGAGGAGGGCGCCGGCCTGACCTCGGTCGGACTCGCGTTAGGCACGCCAGCGTACATGGCGCCGGAACAGGCGGCCGCCGACCCGAGCGTCGATTCCCGGGCGGATCTCTACGCCTTTGGCGTCGTGGCCTACGAGGTGCTCACCGGCCGGATGCCGTTCACAGCGGCGACACCGGCGCAGATGCTCGCGGCGCACATCGCCCACCCGCCCGAACCGATCACCGGCGTCCGCCCCGACCTGCCACCGGTCCTCGCGGCCCTCGTCATGCGCTGCCTCGCCAAGGAGCGTGATCAGCGCGGCAACGGCGCTGATCAGCTCGTCGCCGAGCTGGAGACGCTGGGTCCGGCGTCCGGTGCCAACACTCCGGTCCCCTTCTCCCTGCCGGTGGCACCGCCTCCGCGCCCGCTGCGCACCCTTGGACTGCTGCTGTTAGGCGCCATCGTGGTGCTCGGCGCGATCTACGCGCTGGTGCTGTTCGTCGGACTTCCCGACTGGGTCTTTCAGGGCGGGGCGGCGCTGCTGGTGGCGGGGCTCCTGGTCGGAGGCGGAACAGTCGCCATGGAACGCCGGCGGCATGCGACGCGGGTGACCGGGACGTATCACCCGAGTCACGAAACCGCGGTCCAGCGCCTGCTGACGTGGGCCGGATTCCGCCGCGGCGGCCTCCTGGCCTTCAGCGGTCTCACGGTAGCGACCGTCGCATACATGGCGATGCGCCTGCTCGGCATCGGTCCCGTGGGGACACTGCTCGCGGCCGGCTCGCTCAGCGCGCGGGACCGGATCGTGGTGGCGGATTTCGTGAATCGCACCAGCGACAGCACCCTCGGCGCATCGATTGCCGAAGCGTTCCGGATCGACCTGGGCCAATCGCGGCTGGTCGGGGTGTTCGATCAGGCCGCGGTGAAGGATGGGTTGCAGCGCATGGGCCGCGCGCCGGGCACGACGCTGGATCCTGCGGTGGCGCGTGAACTGGCGCAGCGCGAGGGGGCCAAGGCCTATGTGGCGGGCGACGTGGCGTCGGTCGGCAGCGGCTATGTACTCACGGCGCGGCTGCTCGCGGCCGCCGACGGGGCCGAACTCGTGGCGCTCCGGGAGACGGCTGGCGGCGGCGGCGACCTCATTGCGGCCATCGACCGGCTGTCGAAGAAGCTCCGGGGAAAGATTGGCGACCCGCTCAAGAGCCTGCGCGCCGCCGAACCGCTCGAACAGGTGACCACGGCCTCGCTCGATGCGCTGCGCCTGTACACCGAAGCGCAGCACGACATGGATCGGGGCCAGGATCAATTCGCGCTGACCAAGCTCCAGGAGGCGGTGGCGATCGACAGCGGTTTCGCCATGGCCTGGCGGAAGCTCGCGGTCGTCCGCTTCAACAATAGCGCGGCCCGCTCCGCCATTCAGGAGGCGGCGACGCGCGCGTTCCAGCACCGCGACCGCCTCCCCGAGCTGGAACGACACCTGACCGACGCCTACTACTACTACTCGGTCACGGACGACAACGGACGGGCCGAGACGGCCTACCGGGCGGTGCTGGAGCGGAAGCCGGACGACATCACCAGCCTCAACAATCTCTCGCTGGTTCTGATGCGGGGCCGACGCTGGGCGGCGGCGGAGACCCTGCTCACCCGGGCCCTCATGGCGGACAGCCTGCGCTCCAGCCCGTACGTCAATCTGGTGGAGGTGATGGCTCGGCAGGGGAGGCCTGCGGAAGCCGCGGCGATCAACGAACGGATGGATCGGGTGCTGCCCCGGGCCCATGATATTGCCGCCGGCTATCGGATGAACCTTGCGGCCATGGCCGGCGCGTGGGACTCGGCGGAAGGTTATGCGCGGGAGCTGGAGCGGCTGGCAACCCGGGGCGGCTCGCTGCCGTGGTCCATCAACGCGCAAGCGGCGTTCGCCATCATTCGCGGCCGGGTGGGGGAAGGCAGGACCCAGATCGGACGGGGGGAGCGGGCGGAGCAGGAGGAAAACCCGGCGGCGGCGGTTCAGTATGCGGTCTACCGCGGCGATCTGGAAGCCGAATACGGCGCGGGCTCACGGGTGGCGGTGCGGAACCTGGAGCAGGCCCTGCTGGCCCACCCGCTGGAGAAAATCGCGGTGGCCGATCGTCCCTACCTGTCGCTGGCAAACTTCTTCAGCTACCGCGGAGCCCCGGATCAGGCGCGGCGCCTGCTGGAGGAATACGCCGCCAATGACTCAGCCGCCCGGCTGCCGACTCGCGGCAACATGGTGGCCCGTGCCTGGCTCCTGGTCGCGGAAAAGAAGTTTCCCGAGGCTCTCTCCCTGCTGCGGATGGCGCAGGATTCGTCGAGCTGCCCGCAATGCTCGTCGTACTTCCTGGCGGAGGCCTTCGATCTGGCGGGCCAGCCGGATTCGGCCGTGATCTACTGGGAGCGCGCCGTGGCCGTGCCGGCCGAGTGGGAGCGCTTCTGGGACGATGTGACCAGCCTGCCTCGCGCGTACCAGCGGCTCGGTGAAGTGTATGAAGCGAAGGGAAATCGGGCCAAGGCGCTCGACTACTACGGCCGTTTCGTGGAACTCTGGCGTGACGCCGATCCCTCGCTGCAGCCGCGCGTGACGGATATCAAGCAGCGGATCGCGCGACTGGTTGCGGAACAAGGCTGAACAGCGAGCCGTTGGCCGTTGGCTTCAAGCGTCCAACGTTCAGCGTCCAGCATTCAGCGTTCAGCGTTCAGCAGTCCGCCTATCGCCCAGCGCCTGCCGCCAGACTGTCGAAGGGGGAGCTACCCTATGGCCGAGCCCAAGCCCGCCCGAAAGAAGCGCGCCAAGAAAGCCGTCGAGCCGCGCGGCCTTACCGCGAAGCAGGTCGGTAGCGGCGACCCGCCCGCCGCGCTCGAGCGGTTGAGTGAACGGATTGCGGATGATGGAGGCGTCATCCTCGCCAGCTACCGCGAACCGCTCGGTGGCCAGTGGCAGATCCTGGCCGCGCTGCCGATCGATCGGGTGGAACCGACGCCCTATCAGCGGGATCTCTCCGATCCGCATGTCGCACGGCTGGCGAGCGCGATGGACCGGCTGGGCCGGTTCATGGATCCGGTGATTGCCGTCCCCGCCGCCGAGGGGATGTACTGGACGCCCAACGGCAATCACCGATTGGCCGCGCTCAAGACACTCGGCGCGCGTGCGGTGGTCGCCCTGGTGGTCCCGGAGCCGGAAGTCGCTCACCGGATTCTTGTGCTCAACACCGAGAAGTCGCACAACGTCCGGGAACGCGCGCTGGAGGTGATTCGACTCGCCGAGGCGCTCGCTGCGCTGGATGATCGGGCGGAGCGGAATTACGAGACTGAATTCGAGGAAGCGTCGCTGTTGACCCTCGGGGCGTGCTATCAGGAAAATGGGCGCTTCTCCGGCGGTGCGTATCACCCGGTCCTCAAGAGGATCGAGACCTTTCTGGCTGCGAAGCTCTCGAATGCCATCGTGGTCCGTCGCGATCGGGCCGCGAAGCTGCTCGAGCTCGACGCCGCCGTGGTGATTGCGGTGCAAGGCCTCAAGGCCCGCGGCTTCGACAGTCCCTATCTCAAGGCGTTCGTGCTGGCGCGCATCAATCCGCTCCGCTTCACCCTCAAGCGCGGACAGAAGGCGGACTGGGACGAGACCATCGCGACGATGCTGGCCAGCGCGAAGCGGTTCGATGCCGGCAAGGTGAAGGCAGACCAGGTGGCGCGCGCCGGCGGGGCGCCGGACGGGGCCGACTAGGGGCGGGGCGTCGGGGCGAATCTACGTAGGGGCGGATCTTAGATCCGCCCCTACGTAGATTCGCCCCGACAACCGCCCCGACAACCGCCCCGACAACCGCCCCGCCAATCCGCCCCGCCAACCACCGCCCCCACCGCCTGTGGGTTTACGCCGCGCGGCTGGCCGGCGGGACCAGGTTGTTCAGCCGGTAGTACAGCACGAGCTGGCCGTAGTGTTCGCCGTTATGCTCGATGAATGAAAGCAGCAGATCGGCGGTTGCGATCTCCGGCGTCACCGGCATGCGGGCCAGCAGCGTGGATACCTCATCGAAGCTCTCCCGCAGCGCGGTGACGACCCTGGCCTTGGTGGCATACTCCCTTGCCGGCAACTCATTGGCGTCGCCATCGGTCGGTTTGCCCTGCAAGGTCTGCTTCACGTACTGGTTCCAGAACGCGATGTGCCGAAGTTGCTCGGCGAAGTTGCGCACCCCGTCGGTGGGCCGGCTGTTGTACTGACCGGCCGGGTACTCCTCAGCAAGGGTGACGAGCTTCTGCCCCAGTTCGGTCCAGCGAGTCATGAGAATGTCGCGGGTCATCGGGTGCTCCGGTTGAGGTGTGTCAGGGCGACCAACCTACGACCGGAGCCGTCGCATTGCTTTCGCTTTCTTGCGCCCCCTCCTACGGCTTCTGTCCGATCTCCTTGAGCCGGCCCCGCGCCTCGCCGTTGGTGGAGTCCCGGGTCAGCGCTTCGCGATAGGCCATGCCCGCACCGGCACTATCGCCCCGCATCAGGAGGATGTTGCCGCGGAAGACCGACATGCCGGAGGAGTTGGGGAAGAGCGTCTCATTGAGCCGGAGCAGCGCCAGGGCATCGTCATACTTCTTCTCCCGCCCCACCTGGAAGGCCGCAGTGCTGAGACTGCCCTCACCGAAGTCGAAAGCATCCCGGCCGTAATAGCGCTGGCGCAGCGCCTGGTAGAGCCGAACGGCGGAGTCGGCACCGGCCGCGAGAGTCGTTTCCACCAGTTGGGTGGAGAGTGGCACGGGGCGGCTGACACCACGGTGACAGGTGCGGCAGGTGACTGTCACCCCCGCGGTCGGCCGCTCGGGGATGGTGTCCAGCCGGTGGTTGATCTCCTCCACCATTCGCATCATCTGTCGGGCGACGAGCTTGGTGCGCTTCTTGTCGACCGCGAAATCGTACGTGTCCAGGGGCTTCCCCTCCTCCCCCACATGGCAGAAGGTACAACGCACCCCCAGCCCGCCGGCGAAGTTCCGCATGGTTCCGACCACTTGCATCACCGGCGTATCGTGGGGGATCACCTTCGTATTGACGAGGGAATCCGGTGGAAACTTGCCCGGCGCCTGCGCGGCGAGGCCGGTGGACAGGACGGCCAGGCCAAGCCCGATGAGGGTGCCTTTCATGGTGAAACCTCTAGGCGGAGTGGAAGTCGGGGTTGATCGAGGAGCGTCGAGCACAGTGCTGTACGGCGGGACGCCGGGGAGGATTCGGAAGGCCGGGTGTCGGGTGTCAGGCGCGAGGCAAGAGGGGACTCATGGCTGACGCCAGAGGGGCGACCCCAGCGCCGAGCGGAGCGCGGGATAGCGCGCCCCGCGCTTGACCGCTGATGGCACCACTCCGTACCGCTTCCGGAAGGCCGTGATGAAATGGCTCAGCGATCCAAAGCCGCAGTCGTAGCAGGCGCGGGTGACGGATTCGCCCTGATCCAGGCGTTGAGCAGCCCGCCGGAGCCGGACTGCCGTCAGGTAGCGGTGCGGCGGCAGTCCCACCGTCGTACGGAAGACTCGGACAAAATGCCAGGGGCTCAGCCCTGCGGCACCGGCCAAGTCGGCGAGTGTGAGCGGCTGGGCGTAACCGGATTCGATCAGGTCCACCGCGCGGTCGAGCCGCCGCATCACGTCGCTGACGTACCAGTCGGGGCGGGGCTTGGCCATCGTGCCGGACGCGGCCAGCGACTCGAAGAGCGCTCCCGCCAGCACCTCGAGGTGGAGTTCCTGTCCGGGGCCGGCCGATTCCAGCCGGTGACGGAGATAGCGCTGTCGCGGTCCGACCGGTGCCACGGGTGGCCGGAGCGCCGGCAGTCCCGCCCCGCGGAGATCCTCCGATGCCTGATCGGAGAAGATGACCGAAAGGCACCGATCGGAAGGCTCCGCCGAATCGTGTCGGCAGGAAAAGATCATCCCGCGCGTGGTCACGAAGAGCGCTCCAGCGGACACCCGCCACTCCTGCCGGCCCAGCCGCACGCCGAACCCGCCCCCCTCGACGAAGCTGATCGAGTCGGCGCGGGTCACTTCCTCCTCGGGGTCCTGATGCTCGGCCCCGTGGGGGTGATCAAAGGCGCGGAGGGAAACGGCGGGCGTCCGGAGCCGCTCGGCAGTGCGATTCATAGAGGCGTATTTAATCACCTCGATGGGGTTGGCTCAAGGCGCAGGAAATCGAAAGTCCGTGCCGCCTTCCCCTTGCACTTCTACAAGAGTCGCCGTATTGTCTCCTGTAGAAGCCATAGGGGAGACCGATGTCCGATGAACGACTGGAGCTGCCCCAGGGCACGCTCGATCTGCTAATCCTCAAGGCCCTCACACTCGGCCCGCAGCACGGCTGGGCGATCTCCGAGCGGCTGCAGCAGGTCTCCCGCAGCAGTTTGCAGATCCCGCAGGGATCGCTGTATCCGGCGTTGCACCGGCTGGAGCGCCGGGGCTGGATCTCGGCCCACTGGGATTCGTCCGACAACAATCGGCGGGCCAAGTTCTACGAACTCACCCGCACCGGCCGCACCCAGCTCAAGGTGGAGGCGGAGGAGTGGCGCCGCCTCACCATGGTGGTGGAGCTGGTGCTCGGCATGACCTGAGCGCGGAGCCCCCCATGCTGAACCCCTTGCTGAGCGAGATCCGATTCCGGCTCCGTGCCCTGTTTCGTCGTGATGCGATGGAGCACGAGCTGGATGCCGAGCTGCAGTTCCATCTGCACCAGGCCCGTGACAAGCTGGTGCGGGAGGGGCTGCCACCTGATGAAGCGATGCGGCAGGCCCGTATCGCGCTGGGCGGCGTGGAGGTGGTGAAGGAGTCGACGCGGGAAAGCCGGGGCATCGGCTGGCTGGAGCGCGTGGGGCAGGATCTGCGCTACGCCGTGCGTTCGCTGCGCCGCAATCCCCTCTTTACCACAGGGGTTGTCCTGACCCTCGGACTCGGCATCGGCGTGAACGCGGCGATGTTCGACATCGTGGACCGGTTGCTCTTCCGGACCCCGGCCTATTTGCCCCATCCAGACCAGGTGCACCGGGTCTACCTTCGGTATCAGGATCGCGGTGAACCGAGGACAGAGTCCCACCTCGGCTACACCCGCTATCTCGACCTGCGCAACGCCACGACCTCCTTTTCCGAGCTGGCGGCCTTCACCTCCCGCAGCCTTGCGGTAGGCACCGGCGGCGAGAGCCGAGAGATGCCGGTCTCGATTGTCTCGGCCACGGTGTTCCGCCTCTTCGACGCACCGCCTGTGCTGGGACGGGTCTTCACCACGCAGGAAGACACGGTGCCAGCCGGAACTCGGGTCGCGGTGCTGGGATACGCTTACTGGCAGACCGCGTTCGGTGGCCGCACTGATGTGCTGGGTCAGCCGCTGCATATCGGGACGTGGGACTTCACGATCATCGGTGTCGCCCCAAGAGGTTTTTCCGGTCCTGGTCGTGACGACCACGCGGACGCGAACGCAGGGGGTCCGGTGGCGTTCATCCCCATCACGGCGTATGCCGCGATGACCTGGACCAATCGCTCACCCAGCGACTACTACACCCGGTACAATTGGAACTGGATGGAGATGGTCGTACGGCGCAAGCCGGAGGTCTCGCTGGTCGCCGCCAATGCCGATCTCTCGCACGCCTTCCAGCAGAGCTGGAACAATGAAGCCAGTCTGAGTCCCTCACTGGCACCGGTCGACGTGGCGCGACCGGAGGCGATCGCCGGGCCGGTCCAGCATGAACGCGGGCCACTGCAGAGCACCGTCACCAAGGTGGCGGGATGGGTGAGTGGGGTGGCAGTCATCGTGCTGCTGATCGCCTGCGCCAACGTGGCCAATCTCCTGCTCGCCCGCTCGATCCGGCGCCGTCGCGAAATCGCCGTACGGCTCGCACTGGGTGTGAGTCGTCGCCGGCTGGTGATGCAGCTGCTGACCGAGAGCCTGTTGCTTGCGGCCTGCGGCGGCGTGACCGGCCTGCTGCTCTCCTACTGGGGGGGCGCGATCCTGCGGGGCCTGTTCCTGCCGAGCGCATCGGTCGCGACGTCGGTGACCGATGGTCGCGTGCTGGCTTTTGCGCTGGCGGTGACCGCGCTGGCCGGCGGCCTCACCGGACTGGCGCCAGTGCTGCAGACCCGTCGCCCGAACCTGGCGGGTGAGCTCAAGGCCGGGATCCGTGACGGCGGGCAGCGCCGGTCACGGCTGCGCACGGGGCTCCTGCTGCTGCAGGCGACGCTGTCGGTGGTGCTGCTGATCGGTGCCGGCCTGTTCGTCCTGAGTCTCCGGAAGGTGCAGGCGACGCGGCTGGGTTTCGATGTCGACCCGGTGCTCTACATCAATCTCAACATGCGTGGTGTGCGCCTCGGTGATACGGGCGATGCGCAGCTCCGCGAGCGCCTGGTGGATGCCGCGCGAGTGGTGCCGGGAGTGGAGCGCGCGACGCTCGGCCTCACCGTCCCGTTCTGGGATACCTGGGTGGACAATCTGTTCGTGTCCGGCATCGATTCGGTCGAGCGGCTGGGCAGCTTCACGCTGCAGGCGGGTTCACCGGACTACTTCGCGACCATGGGCACCCGCATCCTCCAGGGCCGCGGGTTCACCGCGCAGGATGCGGTCGCGGCACCCCGGGTGGCGGTGGTGAGTCAGGCGATGGCGCAGCTGCTGTGGCCCGGACGGAATGCGGTGGGGGAGTGCATGCGGGTCGGGGCCGACACGATGCCCTGCACCACGGTGGTCGGCATCTCGGAGGACGCGAAGCAGGAGAGTCTCACTTCCTCGTCCGGGGGACACTACTACCTGCCGATCGTGCAGTATCACCCGGAGGGTGCTGCCCTGTTCGTCCGCATGCGACAGTCGGCGACCGGGGCGGAGGAGCAGCTGCGGCGGGAGCTGCAGCCGCTGATGCCGGGCGATGCCTATGTCACCGTCACGGCGCTGAAGGAAATCGTCGGTGGCCAGATCCAGTCGTGGCGGCTGGGGGCCACGATGTTCCTCGCCTTTGGCGGCCTGGCGCTGGTGCTCGCCGCGATCGGGCTCTACAGCGTGATCGCCTACGATGTGGCCCAGCGGACGCATGAGCTGGGTGTGCGGATCGCGCTGGGTGCGCGGGTGGGCGACGTGATGCGCCTCGTGGTCGGCGATGGGCTGCGGATTGCGCTGCTCGGTGTCGCGATCGGTGGGATCATCGCGCTCTGGGCCGGGCGATGGATCGCGCCGCTGCTCTATGAACAATCCCCGCGCGATCCGTTGGTCTTCGGCGCGGTGACGGGAGTGCTGCTCGGAGTCGCTCTCCTCGCCAGCGCGATCCCCGCCCTCCGGGCCAGCCGGGTCAATCCCAACACGGCCCTCCGATCGGAGTAGGGCCGAAAGGCGATCAGCCGTCAGCCGTCAGCCGTCAGCTGGCGGGCGCAACTCTGTTTCGGAACTCGGCGTCCCGCACTTTCGTCTGGTGCCTGACGCCGGGACATTGTCGCATCCCGGAACCTCGCCCCTCTCCAAACGGCTTTGCTCATGCACAGACAAATCGGTGTCCTGGCGACACTCAGCCTCGCCTTCACCCTGGCAGGCCCGCGCACCCTTGCGGCGCAAATGCCTGCCGCCGACTCAGCGGACGTGCGCTCGATTGAGGCGATCGTCAGCGCCTACTACGACGTCATCAGCGGGCCGCCGGGTGCGCCGCGGCAATGGCGACGAGACAGCACACTGTACATGCCCACGGCAACATTCGTCGCCATGGATGTCCGCAACGGCACTCCGGTTGCGTCGATCATGACCCCGGAGGAATTCCGCCGGGGCACCAACGCCTCGTTCGTGAAGAACGGCTTCTTCGAGACCGAGATCGGGTCGCGCATCGAGCGATTCGGAAACGTGGCCCAGGTGCGGAGCGCCTATGAGACGCGGGACATCGCCGGCGGACCGGTGAGCGGCCGGGGGGTGAACTATCTGATGCTCTACTGGGACGGAAAGCGCTGGTGGATTGCCGGTGCGGTGTGGGATGATGAGCGGCCGGGAACGGTGTTGCCGCAGGGATGGGTGGGGAATTTCGAGCGCGATGGCCAATAGCGGTTCGCTGTGGGCGATCGGTATTCAGGGCTCATTGCACGAAGAGCGCCGAAAGCCCCATGGCCTCAACGAGTCACCTGCTGGAGGATGGCGGACATCGGCAGACGATAGATGTCGCCCTTCCTGCCGTCGCCAATACCTGTGACAGCCTCTGGCCGCAGCGGCCAGTCGAGGCGGTCCCCCAGCGGTCCCTGGTAGGACCGATTGCTGCTGAAATAGAACCAGGCGCCATCGGGAGAAACGCTGTGGTTGAGCTCCATGGCCGGCGAATTGACCAGCGTGAGCGGAACGGCCGGCTGCCAGCCGGCGGTGCCCCGCCGGCTCAGGTAGAGATCATAGCGCCCTGTGCTGTCGGGCCGGCCGCGGGCGCTGAAAATCAGGTAACTCTGGTCCGGCGCGATCCACGGCTCCACCTCCTGCGCCGCCGTGTTGAGGCTCGGTCCCAGGTTTTGCGGTGCGACATAGTGATCGTTCACCCACCGCGCCACATAGAGATCAAAATCGCCGTCGCCCTGGCCGCCCGGACGGTTGGAACCGAAGTAGAGGTCGCCATTGGCGGCGACGCTGGGCGACCACTCCTCCGTTCCTGGAAGGTTGATCGGCGCTGGCAGCCGCTCAGCGCTGCCCCAGCTGCCATCCGCGCCGAGGCGGGCGCGATAGATGTCGGGAGACGGCGGCTCGGTGTCCCCGGGGATCGGGCGATCGGAGATGAAGTAGACCGTCATGCCATCGGGCGAGAAGTGCGGATCGGCGTTGCTGCCCGCTGTCGCAAAGCTGGGACGCGCCGGCGGCGACCAGTGACCGGCGGCGTCCAGCCGGCTCTCGAAAATCTCGTAGGTCGTGAACTCGTCGTTGGCACGGCAGAAAAGGACCCGATGCTGGTCGGGACTCATCGCGAGAAAAAAATCCCACGCCCCGGTGGAGAAGAGTCCCGCCCCATAGAGCTCCGGGCGTGGCGAGGGCGCGGGGGCGGGGGCGGCGCAACCGAGAAGCAGGACGAGGACTGAGACCGATGACCTCGGGAATGAGACCGAAAATCGATTTGCCATGCGAGGCCCGGGAGAGAGGATGGCGCAATCTTCTCCGAGTGGCGCTTCCGCGCTGTCACATTCTTGCCCGGCCTGTTCCGCTAGATTGGCCGGATCCCGTCTCCCGGAGGGGTGTCGGATGAGCGCCAGCATGTCTTCGTCGTATGCCCCACCAGCCGCACCGCTCCTGACGGCGGTGGACGTCCATTGCACGGTCGGGCGCTCCCGGGCCGGGGCGGAGCGCCTGGTGCCCCGCACCGAACTGGTATTCGTCCGGCGCGGGCTCTTCGTGACCCACTTCGGTTCCCGGTCGATCGTCGCCGATCCGAATCAGGTGCTCGCGGTGGATGGCGGAAGCGCGGTCCGCTTCAGCCATCCGACCGACGATGGCGACCGATACACCGGCATCGAACTCTCCCCCGGCCTCGCGCGGGAACTGCTCGCCGCGTACCAACCCGCACTTCAGGACCGGGTCCGCACACCGTTCCCGACGACCCACTTGCCGGTGACGCCGGAGATTCACTTCGACCTCCAGCGCCTGCGCCGAAGTATGCGCCGCGCCGAGCCCGATGTGCTGCACCACGATGAGCGGGCGCTGCGACTGGCCGAACGGGTGGTGGCGATCGGCTACCGGGTGGCGGGACGCTTCCGCGCTCCGCGGGAGGAACCTCGCCCTGCCCGCCGGGAGCTGGCTGAGCGGGTCCGGCAGGTGCTGGCCGAGCATCCGGCCGCGTCGACATCTCTTGCGGAGCTGGCGGCCCGGGTGGGCGCCTCCCCCTTTCACCTGGCCCGCACTTTTCGGCGCGAGACCGGCCTCCCCATCCACCGCTACCGTCTCCGCCTTCGTCTTGCACTGGCGCTGGACCGGATAGCGGAGGGGGAGTCCAATCTGAGCCTGCTTGGCTTCGAGCTCGGCTTTTCCAGCCACAGTCATTTCACCCGCCAGTTCCGGGCGGTCTACGGCCAACCGCCGGCGCGCCTGCGGGAACTGCTCGCCCGCGATTCGGCCCAGCCGGTGGCGTAGCGCAGATTCGCCGCCGGGGCCATCTCGCCGAATTCCTGATCCGCTCTACATTGGTAGCCACCCCCCGTTCCACCTTCCCCGATGCCGGAGCAGCTGATGGCCATCTCCTTCACCCTCAACGGCGCCCCCCGTTCGGTGGATGTGCCCGCCGAGATGCCGCTGCTGTGGGCACTGCGCGATGTCATCGG